>JBKBKN010000004.1:0-47246 GCA_046294625.1 Flavobacteriales bacterium | reverse complement strand
TTCAAGCCCCGAGTCCTTGAAAATAGAAGAAGCAGCCACCATCGTGGGTATGTTGAAGAATCCATCTTATTTCAATCCGAAGCGCTTCACAGAGCGTACACAAGGCCGACGCAATGTGGTGCTTGCGCAGATGGAAAAATACAAATTCATCACCCCCGCCGAAAGAGACTCGCTCTCTGCCATCCCTTTAGACATGTCTAAGTTCAAAGCCGAAGACCACAATACCGGCCCTGGTGCCTACTTCAGAGAATTTATTCGAGATGAATTGATGCGTTGGTGTGCCACACATACCAAACCGGATGGAACCAAGTATAATCTCTACAAAGATGGATTGAAGATCTATACCACCATCGATTCGAGAATGCAAGAGCATGCCGAAGCAGCTGTGAAGGAACACATGAAAGTGTTGCAAAAGGATTTTTTTGACCACTGGAAAGGCAGAAAAAATGCCCCTTTTGCCTTCATCACCGAAGACAAAATAGACGAAATCATGCGGCAATCCATGAAGCGTAGCGACCGCTATCGTTCACTTAAGGAAGCCGGTATGAATCAGAAGGAAATCGACGAGAATTTCCGCTCGCCTGTAGAGATGACCCTTTTCACCTGGAATGGAGACAGCACTGTAACCATGACACCATGGGACTCTATTAGATATTACAAGCACTTCTTGCGCACAGCACTCATGGCAGTGGATCCTACCACAGGCTTTATCAAAGCCTGGGTTGGCGGCATCAACCACAAATACTTTAAGTACGATCAGGTATACACCGGCAAACGACAAGTGGGCTCCACTTTCAAGCCGTTTGTTTATGCTGTGGCCATGCGCGAAGGACTCTCACCTTGCACCGAAGTGCCAAACATTACCGTTTGTATTGAAACCCCTTCTGGCCCCTGGTGCCCCGACAACTCGTCAAAAGCCTTTGAAGGCTCAATGGTCTCTCTCAAAGATGCCTTAGCCAATTCCATTAATAAAGTATCCGCTTTGCTGATCAAACAGTATGGCGTAAAACCGGTTATAGATCTCGCACAGAAACTAGGCATTACCAGCAAACTCGATCCTGTCCCATCCATTTGCCTGGGAACGGCCGATATTTCACTCTACGAAATGGTAGGGGCAAATGCCGCATTTGTCAATCAGGGTGTTTACAGACAGCCGACTTACATCACCCGCATTGAAGACAAAAACGGTAACCTGTTACAAGAATTTGCTCCCAAAACTGTAGAAGCTTTAGATGAGCAAACAGCTTTTCTTACGGTGGAATTGATGAAAGGAGTAGTGGAGGGAGGAACGGCCGCTCGTCTGCGTGGCAGATATAAGCTTACCTACCCGATTGCCGGCAAAACGGGTACCACTCAAAACAATTCAGATGGATGGTTCATGGGGCTTACACCGGAATTGGTTACTGGCGTTTGGGTAGGCTGCGAAGACCGTAGCGCCCACTTTCGCAGTACGGCCTTGGGACAAGGGGCCAACACCGCACTCCCGATTTGGGGTATTTTTATGCAAAAAGTGTATGCCGATCAAAAAATCAATCTTTACAAGGGCGATTTTAAAGTGCCTGATAAGCTTACGGTAGAAATAGATTGCGCTAAGTATAGACAGGAGAAGAGGGGAAGTCAAATCAATTTTGATAACATCGATATTTTTCAATAAATAATAACTGGGGAATTATGAACAAAGTGGTTTCAAACGCCGAAGATGCCATCAAAGACATACAAGACGGGGCCATTCTCGGACTTGGGGGCTTCGGATTATGTGGCATACCGGAGAATAGTATTGCAGCATTGGTCAATAAGGGGATTAAAAATCTAACCTGCGTTTCCAACAATGCAGGTGTAGATGATTTTGGGATCGGCTTAATGCTGCAAAAGCGTCAGGTAAAAAAAATGATTTCTTCCTATGTTGGCGAAAATGCCGAATTTGAGCGTCAGTTGCTTAGCGGTGAACTCGAAGTTGACCTCATTCCCCAGGGTACCTTAGCCACCCGACTTATGGCAGCAGGCTATGGTATGCCGGCCATTTTTACCCCGGCAGGCGTAGGCACTGAAGTAGCCGAAGGAAAAGAAGTCCGAAACTTCAATGGTAAAGATTACCTTTTAGAACATGCATTCGACTTAGACTTTGGTATAGTGAAAGCATGGAAAGGCGACACGCATGGAAACTTAGTTTTTCGCATGACTTCGCGCAACTTCAATCCATTGGTAGCAATGGCTGGGCGCGTTACTATAGCTGAGGTCGAAGAATTGGTTCCGGCCGGAGCTTTAGATCCGGATCACATTCACCTCCCCGGAATCTATGTGCATCGCATTTTTCAGGGGGCGAATTATGAAAAACGTATCGAGCAACGAACTGTAAAATCTAAAAATCCTTAATCATCATGTTGGATAAAAATGGCATTGCGAAGCGTATCGCGAAGGAAATAAAAGACGGTTATTATGTGAATTTGGGTATTGGTATTCCAACTCTTGTTGCCAACTATATACCCCAAGGCATGAATGTGGTTTTACAGTCCGAAAATGGGCTTTTGGGTATAGGGCCTTTTCCCATCGAAGGTGAGGAAGATCCTGATTTGATAAACGCAGGAAAGCAGACCATTACCACAGTTCCCGGATCTGCATTTTTCGATTCAGCCATGAGTTTTGGGATGATCCGTGCCGGAAAGGTAGATCTTACCATACTTGGGGCCATGGAAGTGAGTGAGAAAGGCGACATCGCCAACTGGAAAATACCCGGAAAAATGGTTAAGGGCATGGGTGGTGCAATGGATTTGGTTGCCTCAGCCAAGAATATCATTGTAGCAATGCAGCATGTGAACAAGGCCGGAGAATCAAAGCTTCTAAAACAATGTCAGTTGCCGATTACCGGTTTACGCTGTGTTAAAAAGATTGTAACCGAGCTGGCAGTGATAGATGTAAGGCCTGAGGGCTTTTTCCTATTGGAACGTGCGCCGGGCATATCTGTAGAACAAATCAAAAATGCGACGGAAGGCAGGCTCACCATACCTGATTATGTTCCCGAAATGGAACTCTAAATCTTTTTTTACATCTCATTCCTAATGAGATTAGGACTACGTATTTTACCGATATTTCTGGGCTACTCAACTTACCAATGTTTTAAGGCTACGCCAATTTATTAAGAAACCCCGAAAGAGCGCAATGATTATAGGGGTGATATGATTCTATGGCGACATTACATTTGGTAAAAACAATTCACCATTATTCCCATTCCACCAGTGTGAGTTCTTCCCGGAGCGGGGTAGAAAAAAGCTTACCGACGGTGTGCACATCATTTTCCATGGCAAGCAACCACATCAGCTTGGTTATAGCAGCTTCGGTCGTAATATCATAACCCGATGCTACCCCGATATCGTTGAGGTGCGTACTCGTTTTGTATTTTCCCTGTAGTACAGCACCCGTCTGGCATTGAGTCACATTACATACTACTAAACCATTGCGCACAGCATGGCTCAGCGACTGAATGAACCAATCAGAAGTGGATGTGTTTCCTGAGCCAAAGCTCTCCAGCACTAAAGCGCGCATGCCTTCCACATTCAGTGCTGCTTGCACATAAGACGGTGTCATGCCAGGAAATACTTTTAGCAATCCCACGTTATTGTCCAGGCGTTTGAAGAATTTGGTCTCCTTTCCATTGTATCTTCTTAGGACAGGTTCATTAAAGGTGATTTGAACACCCGACTCTGCCAATGGGGGATAGTTAGCCGATAGGAAAGCATTGAAATTGCTTGAACTGAATTTGGTCGTGCGGTTACCCTTGAGCAGGTGATATTCAAAATATATACAAACTTCGGTTACTACTGGCTTGCCATCTATTTTCATTGCAGCAATTTCGAGTGCAGTGATAAAATTTTCTCGGGCATCTGTCCTCAGCACACCTATAGGTAGTTGAGAGCCGGTAAAGATGATGGGTTTAGACAGATTTTCGATCATAAAACTAAGAGCAGACGCGGTGTAAGCCATCGTATCACTCCCGTGGAGTATAACAAATCCATCGTAGTCCTGATAATGTTTCTCGATGATTTCCACCAATGCAATCCAATGCATCGGGTGCAGATTCGATGAATCGAAGGTGGGATTAAATGTTTGAATATCTAGTTCAATATCCAGTTTATTGATTTCCGGAATATTCGCTTGCAGCCGTTCGAAGGTAACCGGCATGAGTGCTCCGGAGATTTCATCCTTCACCATGCCGATAGTTCCACCGGTATATATAATGAGCACCTTAGATGATGGGGTTTTTATTGTAGGCTTTTTTCTCATGATGCAGATGGCAGATTATTTTTCAAACAGTGCAAGCGCATTGTGCGTGGTGATCTTGCAAACATCGGTCAAAGATAGAGAACTCAATTCAGCTATTTTTTGCGCTATGAGTGGTAAGTATTCCGGACTGTTTCTTTTTCCACGATGCGGAACAGGCGCAAGAAAAGGCGCATCTGTTTCGAGCACGATGTTAGATAGCCCTAAATGTTGAATAATAGGCTCCAGACCTCCGTTTTTGAAGGTGACCACACCTCCAATGCCAAGCAGCATGCCCATATCGACAATAGCTTGAGCTTGATCTAAAGATCCGCTGAAGCAATGGAATATGCCCCGCAGTCCTTTTTCGGCAAAAGGTTTCACCTGATCTATGGTTTCTCGAGTGGCGTTGCGGCTGTGGAGCACGATGGGTAAATCTTCGTCCAGCGCCCATTGCAAATGATAGTTTAAGAGGCGTTGTTGCAAAGCGAGTGTGGATTTATCCCAATAGAGATCGAGACCGGTTTCGCCAACGGCACGAAAAGGAATGTCTTCATATTGTTTCCTGAGCTTATCGAGCGAATGTTCCGCATTATCATGCACATCGCAGGGGTGTATGCCCAGCATTGGCAGGCATTGTTCAGGGGATTGTTCAAACAGCTTCATCATGGCTTGCACACTTTCTTCATTGATGTTAGGCATATACATATGTATAAGACCTGCATCGAATGCTTTTTGTATCATCGCCTCACGATCGCCATCAAATTGCGGATGATAAATATGCGCGTGTGTGTCAATCAGATTCATGTCTGCAAGATGGGAAAAGTAGAACGCTTCTCATCATTTAATACATCGATTATTGTATTTTATATCAAGATTGAGTTTAAAATTTGCCCCTATTAAACAATTATGATGTAAGCAAAAAGCAAAAACATCACAATAGTATTATTCTATTATTTTGTAAATACCTGTAATGTACGTATTTGATGGGTTATTTTGTTTAGGTAGTTTGTTCAAGAATCTGATTTCAAAGACTATCCTACATCTTGCTAACGAACACATGATGTGATTAAAAAATGCTGAAATCGGCTAAACTTGAATTGTTTATCATATAAACATAAAAAAAAACAAAAAATTAATTATTTGTAAATCAATTAATTAAGGCGGTTGCGTCTGATTTTTAAAATAGATGTAAGATTTTTATTATGCTTTTGTTAAATTTGGTTTTGCTTATAATGCTTAAAACATGAAGGTAATTTTATTTTTGATTTGTTTTTCAGTTTTTTTTCTAACGGATATTGGTTCTGTTTATGCTCAGCAAAAGATTGATTCCATGACTGATAAGAATAAGAAGTTGCATCAAAAACAAGCAGAACAAGATCAGACATATCAGGCTATATTGTACTTCCCATTGTTGCTTGAAGAAAAGTATGAGTTAACAGGTCCACAGTTTCAACAAGCTATAGATCGATTTTATGAAACCAAACAAGCTCGTCAGGCTTTTTTAAGCACATTGGCAACAGATCCTGAAATAGGCTCCGTGAAAAGCGAAATGAATGAGCATGGAGAAGAAGTTAGATTTTTGCCCACATCCTTGCTTTTCAGATTGTGTCAATTCGATCAAGAACGTCTTAATCTTTTTTTTGAAAATAATTTGTTCTTAGGTAAAGATGCTTTTGAAAAACCGGAACAAAAACAAACAAACAATAGGGACCCTTACTTGGGAAATGCTTTTTCAAGAGCAGAAGTATCGAAAGGAGCCAGATCTATGGAGCAGGAGAAAGATAAATTTGCAAATGATGTTTCCGTAAACAGAAGAAGTCCGATTGTTCAATCGATGCTGCAAAATGACAATTATGCTTTTATTCACCCCGATCATCAATGGCCTGTTTTTGCAGATTTGTCTTTATATGGACAGGGTGCAGGTGATTATGAACTCAATAGAGAGCGCTACATCATTAGCATGTTAGCCTTACTCTCTGCATATCCCGATATGAAGGATAGGCTAAATGCAAAGTACATGGAATGGGTTTTGAACCCTAAATATTGGGGCATGCTATATGACTATGCCATGGATACCTACAGTGTGTACGATCAACAATTGTTAAAACGCCAACTAGGCTACAACGAAATAACTCAATAAACCATAACAAAGTATGAATATAATGAGCGCATATCACATTCGTGGAGGAAAGTCTCCACCGACAAGCACGAATCGATGGTTAACTTCAACCATCCATAGTCAATTACGTAATCAACAAACAATCAATACAATAATTACAACTATGAAAAACAAGTACAAAACAACCACAAAAACAAGGCATCGCTGGGATGCCTGGCTGTTTTTGTTTTTGCTTCTGTTCATCGGCAGCAAAAGCATGGCACAGGTTTCCAACTACAGCTTTACGCAAACATCCGGCACTTATGCAGCTATCACCGGTGGTACTAACTTAGGTACAGCTACTGCTAATACTTTAGCAGGTTCATTGGATGATGTGATTTACATCGCAAACATTGGGTTTAACTTCAACTTCAATGGAACAGACTACAACCAATGCCGTGTAAGTACCAACGGATTCATCACTTTTGGTGCAGTTGCTCCAGCAAATGGCCTATACACTCCCATATCAGGTACTACTACCTACAATGGCGCTATTTCTGCTTGGGGGGGCGATTTGAATTCCATATTCAACCTATGTTCGCTAACCGGAGAGATCAATTATGTAACCACCGGCACGGCGCCAAATCGTGTTTTTACTGTAGAATGGAAAAATTTTAGACCTTCGTATAGCACATCAACCACGAATGTAGCCCGTTTAGATTTTCAAATCAAACTTTTTGAAGATGGTAATGTAGTGGAAATTCATTATGGCCCATCAGCGCATTGCGTGGGGGCTACTAACATCTCTACTACTCGCCAGGTAGGTTTGCGCGGTGCTACCAATGCTGATTATCTCAATTTGTCTAATACTACGGCAGTTTCTATCAACTCTCCTGTTTTAGGAACGGCAAACTTTAGCTCGCAAGCTTTCAGTTCTATCAATGCAACGCCGGGCAGACATGCCGATGGAAAAATTTATCGCTTTTCGCCGCCTAATTGTATCGTACCCGGAGGGTTAAATGCAACGGCTGTTACAGGCACCACAGCTACTTTAAATTGGTCATCAGCACCGGGATCAACGAGTTATGAGGTGGCATGGGGTCCGGCACCTTTCACACCAAGTGCAGCTATGGGCACTACTACTGCCACTTCATTACCCATCACAGGCTTGACAGCATTAACAAACTATCAGTTTTATGTGCGTAATATCTGCGCAGGCCCTATCACCACCCCATGGTCAGCAGCAGGCAACTTTAGCACCGATTGTCCCGGTACATCGTGCAATTACACCGTTCAAACTTATGAAAAATGGAACGATGGCTGGAACGGTGGCAATCTTCAAATTATTCAAAATTCGACTATCAGAGCTACTATTGTACCGGCAAGCGGATGTCCGGGGATTCAAACATTCTCGGTTAACGTATGTGATGGTGTATCGGGCGTTTTTCGCTACAATTCCGGGTCGTTTAGTGCCGAAAACTCATTTAGAATTCTTGATGCATCATCAACCGAAATTCTTGTAAGAGTTGGAACAGAAACTGGTGGAAGTTGTCCGCCACCTCCGTTCTCCGGTCCACCCACGCCCCTTTCCAATACGGATTTTCCATTCACAGGCAATTGTTCGCTTCCTACTTGTTTCCCACCTACCAGTCTTGCAGCATCGCCTACCGATATTGACATTACCTTATCATGGGTGCCTCCTTCTCCTGCACCATCTGTAGGCTATCAAATCTTTAGGCAAACAACTCCTACACCTGTACCTACTTTGGCCACAACACCAACCTTCACTACGGCCGCTACCTCATTTACAGATAATACGGCATTACCTGCCACTACTTACTATTATTGGGTGCGCTCTAACTGCGGTGTTGTAGATGGCTTGAGTGCATGGACAGGCCCAGTATCAGCCAGCTTGTTGCCACCCGGAGATATTTGCAGCATTGCTCAACCCTTAGTTTGTGGTTCCAACATTGTAACCGATAATACGGGGTATTCCAATATTGGATCACCGGCATTTTGTGGCACCGGCCCCGGAGATCGACAGCGTTGGTACACCTTTGTGGGCACAGGAGATATTATTACTGTAACCACATGTGCTGCCGGAGGTACCTTAAATGATACTAAATTAAATGTTTATTCCGGCACTTGCAGTGCTTTAGTTTGCGTTGGCGGTAACGACGACGCTAGCTGCGGAGCACCATCACCTTCCACCTTACGCTCTACTGTTACATTCAACTCTATTAATGGGGTAACCTATTATATATTATATTCCGGATTTTTAGCTGGACAAGGCACATCGCCCTTGATACTAACTTGCCAGCCACCTCCGCCCGTTCCCGTTAATGATGACTGCGTCAATGCCACTATTTTATTACAAGAACCCACCTGCAATGCATTAAACACTACATCGGCAGGCGCTGTGCCCCCGGGCGATCCATTAGCAGCTTGCAGTGGCAATGCCGACGATGATGTTTGGTTTACTTTCGTTGCAACACAAACCACTGCCACAGTACGCGTAGTGGGTTCGGCTACCTACGATGCCGTGGTGCAAACCTACACCGGGTCATGTGGCTCGCTCACACCTTTCGGTCCTTGCGCCAATGCCACCGGTAATGGAGGTACTGAGCAAATCAACTTAACTGGCTTGACCATAGGTGCTACCTACACCATCAGGGTGCATCATTTTGGAGCCGGATGGGGATCTGGAGATTTTAGCATTTGCGTTTTCAATACCCCCAATCCATGTGCTTCGATCACACCTCTTTCTTGTGGTGCAACCAACAGTTTCACATCAAATGGTCCGGGTATTTGGACTTTAAGTGAGTGCGGAGGTTGGCCAACAAATGGTCAGGAACGACTTTGGCAATTTACTGCGCCTACAACCGGTACCTACACACTCCAAGTATTAAATGCAAGCAGCTTTACCCACATATTCTATAAGCCTGTATCAACGGGATGCAACACCACCGGCTGGACGTGCATAACTCTGCCTGATGGTGTTTTAGGAGGAGCACTTGCATTACCATTTGGACCGCTAACAGCCGGTGTGAGTTATTACATCCTTGTCGATGCTGAGTTTACGGGTGTTACCAATGCACAATTTATTGTTCATTGTCCACCAGCAAACGATCAGTGTGCAAGCGCGCAGTTAATCATAGCTCCTACTCTTTCGCCTCCGGGCACCTTAGGTGCTCCTGTTAGCGGGACTACACTTTCTGCCTCTCCAACACCTAGCATCGATCCAATCGATCCGGATGTATGGTATCAAGTAAACATGCAGTCACATTTAGGTACACGTCAGTTGCGTGTGCGATTGAATGCTTCATCGCTTCTGGCTGCAGGAGTTGAAATATATAACAACAACTGTGGTACTTTGGTAAAAATTTGTGAAAACTTTGCCACTACGCAGGGAGAATCGTTCGAAGTGATTACACCCAATAGTTATGTTGGTGGAAGTCAATTCTTGATAAGAGTTTATGATCAATTATCAGGAACTTTAGGGCCACAATTTTCAACGAACTTCTTCACCATTCAGGTGGGTACGCCTGAAGCCGGATTAGCTAACTGTATTGATATTCCACCAGCTTCCATTCCCGAAGCTGAAACTTGTGGAAGCAATACAAACGGAGGTTGCGTCAATCCAACGCAAAATATATTAATGCAAAATGCTACTATTTCCACCTCATTTGCTAATTTTTATGATAGTGGCGGTCCTAACACCAACTATGCTCCAAATGAAAACTTCGTGTTAACGATTAATCCGGTTAACCCAGGTAACTTCATGCGTGTGATATTCACTGGTTTTGATGTGGAAAATAACTGGGATAAACTTCAGATATTCAACGGGCCAAATGTGGCATCTCCGCTGTTTCCAGGTGGAGCCGCTGGCAGCACTTTTAGTCCATGTTTTGGTTTAGGTAATGGATTTTTTGGAGCTACTTTACCGGGTGGTACCGGCGTGTTTACTTCTACCCATGCATCGGGTGCGATCACTTTTAGATTCTGCTCAGATGGAATTATTGAAAATACCGGGTGGGCTGCTATTTTGCTTGAAGTTGATGGCTCAGGTAACCCCGTAGTTGGATCTTCAGTAGAGAGTTATTCTTTAGGCGATATCAAGAATGGTTCAGTATGGGCGCAGTGCGCAGTGCGTGACGTGGATTGGTACGAATTCACCGTCGGTTCACAAACTCCGGCTTCACTCAACATGTTTGCTGAGTTCCCGGTAACTTTTGGAATCACCACTGCAAATTGTTTCCCACAAACTGTAATTGCCATTCAAAATATTAACATACCTTGTGTTACGTCACAAGCATCGGCAGTGTTGCAACCGGGCACTTATCGAATCTTCGTAGCCCCTAATACTTTCCAAGGTATCACCTGTACAAGTGCACGTAACGAATACTTCTTCCAATTGGTGGCTGCTACACCACCGGCTAACGATGATTGTGCCAACGCGCCGAACGTATTTGTGGGCCCTCCAGGTTTCTGCCCTTCAGGTGGTGTGGTTGGAACTACCCTTGCTGCTATTGAAGAAGTAGGTCGTCCTGACCCAACTTGCAATACCGGTAATATCTCTGATGTGTGGTACACTTTCTTTAGTGGCCCTAACACAGAAATTGAAGTCTTTACTACTTTGATTTCCGCCACAGAGATAGGCGTAGAGTTGTGGAGCAACTGCGGCACACTTGTGGCTGGAAGCTGCGTAAATGGTGTAACCGATGTAAATCCAGTTACTTACACTGTAGCACCTTTTACTTCTTACCGTTTAAGGGTATTTACTAATTTCAACAATGCCAATCCTGGTACGTTCAGATTGTGTATTCAAGCAAAACCACAGCCTCCTGTTAATGACAACATTTGCGGTGCAATAACACTTCCAGTATTTGACGGTGCCGCGGCTATGCCAACAGAAACTGTGGTAAACAACTTCTATGCAACCAATAGTCCGCAGGCTAACCCTACTTGTTCTGGTACCCTGTCGCGTGATATGTGGTACCGTGTAGTGATTCCTGCTAATGGTATCATAACGGTAAATACATTTGCGGGTACGAACGCAAACCCTGATATAGCCGTATATGCTTCCAGCGATAACACTTGTAACGGGGTGTTGACACAGTTGGCCTGCGACGATCAGAGAGGTCCTGATAACGCAGCATGGGCGCAAATCTTTAACGGTACACCGGGCAATGTACTCTTTGTTCGAATTGGTGGAAGAACGAATACAGATCGCGGTATCTGTCGCATCAGCATCACCTCTGGCCTGTATTGGACAGGTGCATTTACAAATATATTCAACACTATAGCTGATCCTGGTTTAGGCATTCCAACCAACTGGTATTGTTATGATGGTGGATTATTTGGTCCAAGCAGCTTAAGCAATGCAACGATATCGGTATTGATTAGAGCGAATCAGCCTAATCAGCCTGTCGTGGTGGGCAATACCAACATTCGCGATGTGCGTATAGCAGGTGGTTTCCCTTCAAGCGCATCCATTACCGTTAATGGAGATGATGTATTTGCAATTCATGGAAATCTTACAGGTAATGCCCCTATACCAGGTCGCTTCTTAGGTAATGGTTTCGTGCGCTTCAATAGTACGGCACCATTTACACATAGTGTTACTCAAAACTGGAGAATGTTCGGCCGGGTAACTATTGCACCTACCTCTACAGTAAATGCCATAAGCACCGGCGAACGTTTAACGTTTGAGAACAACTCACAATTGTTCAGCAATAACCCTTCTGCTACATATGGAGTATTCAATGGAAACATTGCCTATCGTCGTACTTCTAATGCCGGATTCTTGGCATACAGCTATTGGTCAAGCCCGGTAATTGGTGCACCACTTTCGGTACTCACGCAAGCAGGAATGGGTAATGTGTATCAATATGACGCCACCTTAGCAACTGGCAACAGTGGTCCGGCCGCGCTATCCGGTTGGCAAGTATTGGGCTTATCGCCTTTAGTGCCTATTCCGGTTACAATGCAGCCTGGTCGTGGTTATATTGCTACTAATGGTGGTACAGCTACCTTCCGTGGCGCACCACAACAAGGTGATGTGAACTATACGCCGATTAATAATGGTATAATAAACCGTATGAACTTGATTGGTAACCCTTATCCATCTAATATTCGTGCGGCTGGTGCTAACTCTTTCTTACAAGTTAACTCTACGCGAATCGCAGGTGGTGCATTGTATCTTTGGGATGATGATAACTCTCAGGGTGCAAGCTATACCGATGGCGATTATGTAGTTTACACCTCATTAGGCGGTACTGTAAACGCACCCAATTCCGGTAATCCTTTTTCCGGTAGAATTGCTGCTGCGCAAGGTTTCTTTGTGAACTATGCAGGTACCGGTGATATTCAGTTCACCAATGCCATGAGAGACGAGAATGGTACCAATGCGCAATTCTTCGATGTAGTTGACTTCAAACGCTTCCGCATCCAGTTAACCACTTCAAATAACTGGGAAAAAGATGCGGTGGTAGTTTTCAAAGACGATGCCACTGAAGCATATCACGAAATGTACGATGTATTGCGTTTGCCAGGAAGTCCTAATGCCGCCATCTTTACTGTGGCAGAATCTAATGAGTTTACATTAAAAGCTTTCCCTGAGCTTACATCATCCAGAATCGTAAATCTTGGTGTAGTGAACACTTTTGCCGGTGTATCTTCATTAAGTATGACTGAGTTCCTCAATTTCGAGTCTACTACTCAGGTATTCTTAGAAGACATTGCAATGGGTATCTTCCACAACCTGACTCAGAATGCAGTGTACACTTATGAGAATCAGCCAAACTACCAAGGTATTCGCTTCCGTCTGCACTTCCGTGCACCTCTTCAAACTGCAGCTTATGCAGCTTGTACAGGCGAAGCCAATGGTAAAGTGATTGTGTTGAATCCCAACATGAACAATCCGGTGAACATGACTGTGAGAAACACTGCTAATGAAGTAGTAAATACTACAGGAATGTTTGTAGGTGAGCGTGTGGTAGAAGGTTTAGCTTCCGGTAACTATACCCTTGAGTTCAACTATGCTGACGCAAGCAACATCAATGATTATGTATCTGTTCAAGCTACAGGTTTCAATGTTGCTCCAAGCTTCGTTGCTTCTGCTACTGAAGTTTCAATTGCTGATGCAATCATTGAGTTTGTGGGTAATGCACAAGGTGCTTCTCAGTATGTTTGGAACTTTGGCGATGGCACTATCGTAACCGGTATGCTCAATCCGGTACATGCATACATGCAGCCAGGTGTTTACACTGTAACATTTACGGCTACCAATGGTGGTTGTGAAGCTACTGCAAGCTCTGTAATCAGAGTAACTAACAACACAACTGGTGTGAACAACGCACTTGCACAAAGCGATGTGATTCTTTATCCTAATCCTGCCAAAGATCAAGCCAACATTCTATTGAATATTGACCGTTCAGAAACACAGGTGAAGGTAAGCATCATCGATGCTACTGGTCGTCTTGTTAGCAGCCGCAATGTGAGCGATCTTCGTTCAGGTGCAATAATCACACTTGATGTGGAAGGCTTAGCAAATGGAATGTACGAAGTAGTTGTAGAAGGCAATGCTTTCCGCACCGTTCGTAAGTTGACTATAGCTAAGTAAGCTCTATAAAGCTTAAACATAAAAGGGGGTGGACGATAAGTTCACCCCCTTTTTTCGTTATGTGGGCTTGAAATGTCTATTTGCGATAGGCATGAATTAGAATAGCCTACCTGGACTTTAGAAATGAGAGAACCGGATTAATTTTTCAACTGATATCTTTTCCCCGGCAGACTTTTAATCAGTCCTTTAAATTCAAGTTCGAGCAAGGCGGTAATTACTTTGCTTACATGCATGCCGGTACGAAAGGCCAGGGAGTCCAGTTCAATGATTTTAGCTTGTTGGATGCACTCCATAAGAAGTGTTTCTTCTTCATTCAAATCGTTGAAAAGGGATAATTGTGTCTGAAATGTTTGATCTGTTGGCTTATCCCAGGTCATGTACCAAGAAAGGTCTGCAGGATCGCTGAGTATGGCTGCTTTGTTGTGTTTAATCAAGTTGTTGCAACCTTGAGAATATTTATCGCCGATGCGGCCGGGAATGGCAAATACTTCCCGATTATAGGACGAAGCAATCTCAGCAGTGATGAGTGCGCCTCCTTTATCAGCAGCTTCTACTACGATCACCACATCACACATGCCCGCTATAATTCTGTTTCGATTGGGAAAGTTTTCTCTATTTGGACCTACGCCACTTAAATATTCGCTGATAAGGCCACCATTTAAAAGCATCTTTTCGGCTATCCCTTTATGTGCTGATGGATAAATCATATCAAGTCCATGAGCCACAATTCCAATATTCTGAATACCGGATTGTTCTGCTTTTTTGTGTGCGGCAATATCTATTCCATAAGCAAGTCCACTCACTAAGGTGCAGTTGAATTGGGCGAGATGATCAATTATTTTTTCTGTCATCAGGTTGCCATATGCACTCGATTTGCGCGTCCCTACCACAGCTACCATTTTCGATGCATTCATTTCGAGTTTACCTTTACTGAAGAGCAAAGCAGGCGCATCATCACAATTTTTTAGTCTTTTCGGATAGCTTGGGTCATTGAAAAAATGAATTTGAATATTATGTTGCATGATGAAATCAAGCTCTTTTTCTGCACGATTCATCGCTTTGACTAAAAGCGAAGTGTCAAACTTTAATTTGCGGGACAACTTGTCTTTTTTCGCAGTTTGATTTAATGCATGGAATACACTTTCTATTGAGCCATATTGACTTAAAAGTTTTTTGGTGGTAGCAGGACCGATACCCGGGAGCAAGCTGATGGCAATACGTGCTATTTGTTCTTCGGCTCTAATGGGCATAGATAACTGATGTTGATGCACAAAGATAGAAAGCCCGATGGCAATGCCAATTTCTGGCTATTTAATTAAATGGAGCTATTTTTGCGACACCTATTAAAAGAAGCCTGTACTCATCGCACTTCTTGTTCTTTTGGTTTCAAAGCCATCTTTTCCTTTTCTAATCATAAAGGTTTGATCTCTCCGGTAATTGGTTCTGAAACTGGTATTGAGACTTCCAGGTTTTTCATCTTCAAAAATGATTTTTAATTGATGGCTTACTGTGCCGATAGGTGTTATACCGAATAGGGTAAAGACATTAAAAAGAGTGCGGCAATATAATTTCGCATGTAGCTCTTTATAGTTGAATCATAAAAGTACAAGAATTAAGCCGTGATTTTGTTTGGCAAGCTGCTTGATCAGCATGCTTAAAATTCTCTTGAACTTACAAATGTGGGTTTGGAATTTTCGTCGGAATAGGTTCTTAAATACTCCATGCTCTCCTTAACCATATCTTCCGATCCAATGAAAAGCGGAACTCTTTGGTGGATGTGGGTAGGTTGGATGTCGAGTATTTTCTTAAATCCATCTGTAGCCATTGCTCCGGCTTCTTCGGCTATCATAGCGAGGGGATTGCACTCATACAAAATACGGAGCTTTCCTTCAGGAGAATTTAAGGTGGTTGGATAAATGTAAATACCCCCTTTAATCAGATTGCGGTGAAAATCCGATACGAGTGAACCAATATAGCGCAGAGTGTATGGTTTTTTATTGGCCTTGTCGTCTATCTGGCAATTTTTAATGTAGCGTTTTACGCCTTCCGGAAAATGCACGAAATTTCCCTGATTGACCGAATAAATATTCCCATTTTTGGGGAATCGCATGCTTGGATGGGATAGGCAAAACTCTCCGATAGATGGGTCTAGTGTGAAGCCATTCACACCGTTGCCTGTGGTATAGACCAACATTGTAGATGAACCATACACAATATAACCGGCAGCCACCTGATCATAGCCCGGTTGGAGAAAGTCTTCCAAAGTGGCAGGGCCATTTTTTGACTTGCGTCGGTAAATGGAAAAAATAGTACCCACGGAAACATTCACATCAATGTTTGATGAGCCATCTAAGGGATCAATCGCCACCACATATTTTCCATTAATAGAATTGGGGTTATCGAAAATGATGATGTCATCGTTTTCTTCCGAAGCTACTGCCGCACATTCGCCACCGGTTGCAAGAGCAGCGATGAATTGTTCATTGGCAAATACATCCAATTTTTTCTGACTCTCTCCGGACGAATTTTCGGTTCCTACTTCGCCAAGAATATTTACTAAGCCGGCTTTATTAACCTCACGGTTTACAATTTTTGCCGCTATGGCAATATCGCTTAATAAGCTGGAAAGTTCTCCTTTGGCAAATGGAAAATCGGCCTGACGTTCAATGATAAATTCTCCTAAGGTGACAACATTTCTTCTCGGACGAAACATAGGCTGCAGCGTTCTATGTTGCAAAGGTGCGACTTTTCCCTTAAAATTTCCTAAAAAACTTTCTGCTCACCTTTGTGCTATAATCATCTGTGTTTTTACATCTCCGGATTATCGACATCCGTTTATGATATTGGATTCTTTTGCTAGATACACAATTGCAGCATTTATCCTGAAAACCCAAACACATCATCAAATGTTATTGATAATAAGTTCAAACCGCTCGCTTGATTAGAATAAGATTTAGGCTTAAGTAACGTTTCCGTATTATTGCTAAAAATAATTTATGCGCCATTTTTTGCTCCTTCTGACGTTGGTTTTAATAAGTTCTGCAAATGCTCAGGTAGCCCCGGGGAAATTTTGGATAGAATTTACGGATAAAAATAATAGCCCATTTTCGATTAATCAACCGGAAGCATTCCTATCATCCCGTTCGCTCGAAAGACGCCAAAAACAAAACATACCTGTAAGTGAAAACGATCTTCCCGTAAATCCTGCTTACATCCAGCAATTGAGCAGCATGGGACTTCGTGTCTTATATGCATCGAAGTGGCTGAATGCATGTGTAGTGAGCACCACTGATACTACTTTGATCAATCAGGCAGGCATGCTTCCGTTTGTTAAGGAAGCCAAGCGAGTGGCACGATATAAGGAGCCGGATAAACAAAAGGCTTTGATCGATGAATTGATGATGATGCTGGAAAGAAATATTGCCAAGCGTTTGCAAGAACTTGAAGAGAAAAATGCCAATCCTAAAACTGCATCACAAGCCGGGCTCGACTATGCTCGTGCGCGCAATCAAATCTCTATGCTCAATGGAGATCAGTTGCATCTGGCTGGCTTCGCAGGTGAGGGTATGCTGATTGCGGTATTTGATGCGGGCTTTCCCGGTGTGGATACTATGCAGGTGTTTAAAGAGATGGTCGAAACAGGGAGACTAAAAGGTGCTTACGATTTTGTGGATATGGACGCCATGGTATATGATGCCGACCGACATGGAATGAATGTGCTTTCTACAATGGCTGCCAAACTGCCCGGTGTGATGACTGGCACAGCACCGCATGCCGACTATTGGTTGATGCGCACCGAAGATGCCAAATCAGAATTTTTGATCGAAGAATGCAATTGGGTAAGGGCAATTGAGTTTGCTGATAGCATTGGTGTAGATGTAGTCAATTCTTCATTAGGTTACACCACATTCGATGATTCATCTATGAATCATACCTATGCTTCATTAGATGGTAAAACTACCATTATCAGCCGTGCGGCGGCTACAGCAGCTTCCAAAGGCATATTGCTTGTTAACTCGGCAGGAAACAGTGGCGATAGCGAGTGGCGATTCATTGGTGCACCAGCCGATGCGGACAGCATCTTGAGTATTGGCGCAACCGATGCAAACGGCAATTTGGCTTCATTTAGTTCGAGAGGGCCTACAGCAGACGGCCGAATAAAACCCAATGTATCGGCTCAGGGCAAAGCAACCATTGTTGCAGATCAAGCGGGAGGAACGGTGGCAGCGAATGGAACCTCTTTCTCATCGCCGGTGGTAGCCGGACTTGCTGCATGTCTATGGCAAGCCAACCGTGATAAATCGGCCCAGCAAATTATTAAAGCCATCGAGCAAAGTTCATCACAATATGAAAGACCTGATTTCGATTTGGGATATGGAATACCAAATTTTGCGCTTGCTGATAAAATATTAAAAGGTATCAAACCCGAAGACATCAACCGAGACAGTATTGTGAATGTATTCCCTAATCCGTTTAACAGCGGACTCACAGTGGAGTTTTACTCTGCCAGCGCCCAAAATGTGGAAGTGATCATCGCAAGCGTGAATGGAAAACTAATCAAGAAACAGACTTTTTCCGCGCAAGCTTTTGCCAACAATAGGTTTCAATTTAGTCAATTGGAGAAATTAAACGATTCAGCCTATGTGATTAAAATCAATACAGGTACCCGTTCATTCGCAAGAACGTTGGTCAAAAAAACGAGCTAAATATTTTAGCTTTGCAAGTGCCACTATAAACTGATCAGATTATGAAAAACATTCATGACTGGCTCGATGAATACGGAGAAAGCCATCAAAACGCTATTAATAAACTCATTCACTGGATTTGTGTTCCTTTGATTGTCTGGAGTATTATCGGATTGCTTTGGTCCATTCCCAATGTTGACTTCCTGCGTAATAGTGGGCTCAATTGGGCATTGGTGGCAATTACACTATCCGTAGGCTATTATTTTTTTCTATCTCCGGCTTTAGGAGTGAGCATGCTGATTTTTCTCTATGGGTCAAGTTATTTAATTAGCTATGTTGAACAATCGAGCGAGTTGTATCCGCTTTGGGGGATTTCGCTCGTGGTATTTGTAGTGGCATGGATCGGGCAGTTTTATGGCCATAAAGTGGAAGGCAAAAAACCTTCTTTTCTGAAAGATGTTCAGTTCTTACTCATTGGTCCTATGTGGCTCATGAGTGCTGTTTATAGAAAATTAGGAATCAAATATTAGCACCATGTCAACTACGGCATCATTTTTCATTGACTCACAAGTCGCAACCACCATAAAAGCACACAGAAACTATTTTGCATCGGGTGTTACGAAAGAATATGCATTTCGAAAGCAACAACTAATCAAGCTACGCGAAGCGATCGTAAATCATGAAGCCCAAATTTTGGATGCAGTAAGAAATGATTTGGGTAAAAGCGAATTTGAAGCCTACTTCTCTGAGATTGGTTTTGTATTGGCCGAGATTGATTTGGCCTTAAAAAGGCTTAAGAAATGGATGCAACCGGTGAGCAAGCCGAGTCCATTGCTGGCTTTTTATTCAAAGAGTAAAATTATTCACGAACCTTATGGATTGTGTTTAATCATTGCGCCCTGGAACTATCCTTTTCAATTGCTCTTTGCACCTTTAGTAGGTGCTATTGCTGCCGGAAACGTGGTAATGTTGAAGCCATCAGAAGTTTCATCAAACACATCAAAGTTGTGTGCTGAGATCATTAGAAAAACATATGCTTCGGAGTATATCAGTATTTTTGAAGGAGGCGCTGATGTGACCACTGACATTCTGAAGCAAAAGTTCGATTATATCTTTTTTACCGGGGGTACCGAAATTGGGAAAATTATTTATCAGGCGGCCGCTTGTCACCTCACTCCGGTAACACTCGAACTTGGCGGCAAAAGCCCATGCATTGTGCATGAAGACACCGACATGGATGTTACTGTGCGCCGTATTGTATGGGGAAAATTTATAAATGCCGGACAGACTTGTATTGCACCAGACTATGTACTGGTGCATGAGCGTATTAAGGCATCTTTTATCGAAAAGCTTAAGCAAAGAATTATTGAGTCCTTTGGAGAAGATGCCGCACAGAGTGCAGACTATGGCCGAATCGTTAACGAGAAGCATTATTTGCGCTTAGAAAAATTAATCGATGAAGAAAAGGTCATTGCCGGAGGCAAGCGCGATTTGGCTAATCGATTTATCAGTCCCACTATTCTTGATAATGTTTCGCCAGAAGATGCGGTAATGCAGGAAGAAATTTTCGGCCCTATTCTCCCCATACTCGCTTATCAGGATATTGAAGAAGCTATACGTTTTGTGAATGAGAGACCCAAACCTTTGGCACTTTATCTTTTCACCAAGTCAGGGCAAATTGAGCAAAAGGTGCTTAGTCGAACATCTGCAGGAGGGGTATGCATCAACGATACACTTATGCATATCGGCAATGCAAATTTACCTTTCGGTGGAGTAGGCGATAGCGGCATAGGTTCTTATCATGGAAATTATTCATTCGAAGTTTTCTCGCACAAGAAAGCTGTGCTAAAGCATTACTTTTTTCCCGACCTTAAACTTCGTTACGCTCCTTACACCTTTCCCTTAAAATATCTCAAGAAATTTATGCGTTGGTTTACCTGAGTCTTATCTTGTGAAAAATGTTATGATAAGCTACGGGCTTTATTTATTATCTTTGTTACATGTGTAGATATACTGTCGCATCAATTTTGATTTTGGTATTGGGTTTTTCTTCCTGCAAGAAAGATATTCCTGCCGATCAGGTTCAGGAAAAATTTGGGAATGTGCTGGTAAGAATTAACAATGTGTTTGGCGAGCGCGAGTTGAAGCTAGACTCCGTTTACAACTTTCCCGGGGGAGAGCGAATTCGCTTTAGCAATGTGTCTTACTTTATCGGGAAGCTCAGGCTGAAGCAAGAAGAAAATGATATCTCCGTTCCCGAGCCCTATATTCTCTCCAGAGCCACTCAGCCGCTCTATTCGGTTGGCAAAATGAAAACAGGAATGTATGAAGGCATAAAATTCGACCTTGGTTTAGATTCACTCACCAATCATTCCGATCCTTCGCTGCGTCCGCCGGGTCATCCACTTGGATTTCAATTGCAGTCTATGCATTGGGGTTGGAACACCGGCTATATTTTCCTAATGATCGAAGGCACAGCCGATGTTTCTGGCACGGGTGAAGGACCATTTGACCGAAATATTCTCTATCATGTCGGGGGTAACCTGCTCTACAGGCCAGATATTGAATTGCCTAACAACTTTGAAGTTAAAGCCGATCAGGACAATGTGGTCGAAATTCGGATTGACTTCGGTAAAGTTTTTGACGGAGTGAATTTGAATACTCAGAATCTAACCATGACCTTTGATAATTATCAACTGGCGCGTTTGATATTTGATAATTTTAGGATATCGGTTCAAAATCAATAACTCATCATGAATAGACTATTCAATCCATTTTCAAAATTAAGGTCTCAAGTATTTAGTTTAGCTGTTTTTATTTCATTGGCGTTTTTGATTAATTCTTGCGAAAAAGATAAGCCCTTACCCCAGCCAGTGATAGAAGAAACTGATGGCTTTATAGAGCTTGAATTTATCGGGAAAATGAATGGTTTACCTTTACAAGGCTACACCGTTTTCGAGAATGCGAATGGCCAGCGTTCCACAATTGAGAATTTTAAGTTTTATCTCGGCGAAATATCTTTGCGAAATGAGCAAAATGAGGTTGTGAAATTGAGGGATGTGGCATTTTTCGACATGCTCAACGGAAAAAACTCAATGAGGGTTAAGCTGCCCCAAGGTATTTACAGCCATTTGAATTACCATGTGGGCGTGCCAGATGAGATGAATGGGACCAACAATCCAACTTTTTCAGCAGCAGTTTATGAACAAGAACATCCGCTGAGTATATTCAATGGAATGTATTGGACATGGGCTACCGGATATATTTTTCTGAAAATAGAAGGTAAAATTGATACCAGTTCAGCTCAGAATCAAACACCACTTCGAAATTACTTTTATCATGTGGGTATGCAGGAATTTTATGAATTGAAGGATTTTCCCGGTTCTACATTCGAAATCAAAGCAGGTGAAACCACCAAAGTGCGTATCAGCATGGAATACAATGACTTTTTTAGGAACGACAATGAAACCATCGATATGGCCGTACAATCATTTACCCACACCACTGACAATATTCAGCTGGCACGAAAAATCTTTTCGAATTTTCTGCAGTCGATGGAGCTTGCACCATGAATAGATTGCTTCAAATAGCAATACTCATTTTTTTCTGTTCACTCATAGCTTGTGAACGAGATATATTAGTTCCCGATAACAAGATAATTAATTTGCCATTGCCTGAAGGCTTTCCGCCCATGCCTATTCCGGCTGATAATCCATTCACGCAATCAAAGGTTGATTTGGGAAAGAAGTTATTTTTTGACCGAATACTTTCCAAAGACTCTACCATCAGCTGCGGCTCCTGCCACTTCCAGCAATTTGCTTTTGCCGAAGACCGACCTATTAGTGTGGGCATCTATGGAAGATTGGGTTTTCGCAATGCGCAGCCCCTCTTCAATCTTGCATGGAATAAGCACTTCTTCAGAGATGGCGGGGTGCCCACTTTGGAGCTGAGCACACTTAATCCGCTCGACAATCACAATGAAATGTTCATCACTATTCAGGAAGTGCTTTATCGACTCAACCGGCATCCGAAATATCCCATTATGTTCAGAAGAGCATTTAACGATACTGCCACAGCATTTGGATTTCTTAGAGCTATTGCTGCATTTCAACGCACATTAATATCAGGCGATTCGAAATATGACCAATATAAATATTATGGCGGAACTTTAAGTGAGCTTGAGAAGCAAGGGGAATCGTTGTTTTTTAGTGAACAAACATCTTGCTCGACCTGCCATTCCGGCTTTAATTTCACGAACAACAGCTTTGAAAATAATGGCCTTTATCTCACGTACGCCGATTCGGGCAGGCAAAGGGTTACGACATTAGATGCCGACCGCGGAAAATTTGCTGTGGCCTCGCTCCGAAATGTGCAATATACCGCTCCCTACATGCATGATGGCAGCCTACAAACGCTCGATGAAGTGATTGAGCATTACAATTCCGGTGGACAAGCGCATTCAAACAAAAGCGAACTCATAAGGCCACTCAATCTTTCAGAAGAAGAAAAGCAGGCCTTAAAGGCCTTTTTGCTCACACTTTCTGATGAGAATTTTATTCGCAACCAAATATTTAAACCTTGATTTGTTTACTTTTGTTATATGGTGTTAAGTCAGCATATGCGTGAGCTATTATTGATATTGACAATGGTGTTTTTATCGGTCAGTTTTACGCAATGTAAAAAGGAAAATACTGACGGTAACAATGATGTGGTTTTTAACCCAACACCATACAATTTGGAAATTCCGCAGGGTTTTCCCCAAATGGTGATTCCAGCCGATAACCCCATGACAGTGGAAGGGGTGGAATTAGGTCGTCGATTGTTTTTTGACAAGATCTTATCTAAAAACTTTACGCAATCCTGTGCAAGCTGCCACAACAATGAGTTTGGCTTTACGGATCATGGCAATCGTGTAAGTGTGGGTGTAGAAGGCATAGCAGGAACACGTAATTCAATGACCATTGCTAATCTAGGTTTCAACAGACGTTTTTTTTGGGATGGACGCGCAATGAGTCTTGAAGAACAGGCTCTGGATCCGGTTCCTAACCCTATCGAGATGAATCTTCCTTGGCTGGAAGCCATGCAAAGACTTAATACCAACACCACTTATAAGCAGTTGTTTAAGAAAGCCTTCAACACAGACTTTATCGACTCGCTTCATGTAGCTAAAGCATTGGCTCAATTTATGCGCACCATGATTTCAAGTAATTCAAAATTTGATAAGCGCATGCGGTTTGAATCCAACTTTACCGCTTCGGAAGCAAATGGATTCGTCATCTTTAACACTGAAAAAGGGGATTGTTTTCATTGTCACAACATTGATGGAGGAAGGTTATTTACTGACAATCTACCACGAAACAACGGTCTTGACGCCGTATTTACTGACCTTGGTGTTGGCGCGATAACTGGAAATCCGAATGATAATGGTAAATTTATCACGCCTACTTTGCGCAATATCGCACTCACTGCTCCCTACATGCACGATGGGCGATTTCAGACTTTGGAAGAAGTAATAGAACATTACAATAATGGTGGTCAGCCCTCTGCCACCATAGATCCGCTAATGAAAAATGTGGGAGAAGGCTTAAATCTTTCTGCTCAGGATAAAGCTGATTTGGTCGCGTTTTTAAAAACACTCACCGATACAAGTTTTATTAACAATCCAAAATTTAGAAGCCCATTTTAATTTTTTATTTAGGCACGGCTTTCTTTGATAGAGTATTTCTGTAGAAATTTTCTACCATCAGCCGCCCCTGTGGAGTAAGTACAGACTCCGGATGAAACTGTAAACCACTGATGGGCAAGTTTTTGTGTTGCATGGCTAAAATTTCACCATTGCAATCAGTCATTAAAAGTTCAAATTGTTGGTGGTTAAAACTATCCAAATCAACGGTCCAAGAGTGATATCGACCAATACTTAAAGTTGGGGGAAGATTAGCAAAGAAATAGCCTTCGTGTAAAACTTTTGCGATGTGCTGACGACCATGATAAACCTGAGGTAGGTTTTTAAGCTTCATTCCAAAATATTCAGCAATGCCCTGATGCCCTAGACAGATGCCTAAAAGCGGAACAGAATGTTTAGTGGCATAGTCAATAACCTGCATCATGCAGCCTGCTTCAGATGGCAGTCCTGGACCAGGGGACAGTACAATAAGGCTATAATTTTTTAAGCCGCCTAATTCAAGCGCATTGTTTCTGATGACATCAATTTCATCAAAGCCAACGGCTTCGAGCAGATGAAAAAGATTGAAGGTAAAAGAGTCAAAATTATCAAGTAGTAGCACGCTCATAAGTGAACCTATTCGCGAAGCAAAGGAATCTTGCGGGTAAAAACTTTTTGATCGGCAGTTATGAATTGCAGAATGTAGATTCCATTTGATTCAGTTAGTCCCGTTTGAATTAAAGATTGCTTTTGACCAATATTTTCACTGCTCACTAATCCACCTAACTGATTGAATATTTTCAGCTGAACCGGGAATTGATGTTTATCCAAATGTGCCAAGTCAATATTGAGTGTGCCTTTAGAAGGAACAGGCCAGATTCGGATGTCATCTTTTTCAACTTTAGACACATGCACAGTGGTTGAATCAAATACCCTGAATAAGTCCAATCCGGCTTCGACCAAGTGTCCGTTTGGCGGTAAATCGGCAGCTTCGAAACTCACGCGCATGCTAGTGGTAGGTTGAATAAAATCTCTGATTCTGAAAGCAGACCTTATCCAGCGGGACATTGGGCCTGAACTGGCAGTGATATTTTGAAGCAATACCGTTTCTGATCCATTGCTGATTTCGATTTTAAGATAATCATCCACAGGGCCGTTACCACCTGCATTAAAAAACCAATAATAATAGCTTACGAAGGGGTCATCAAAAATGGTAGCATCAAACACAGGCGAGGTTAAACGGGTATAACCATCGTCCACATCATCATTGCCAGCCTGTCCACCACCATTACCGGTTACAAAAGCCTGATTGCTGCAATCACCTTCAATGTCTGAGCCTGGGTTTGATGGTGTGCCGAGAAAATTTGTTCCTACGGGAATGCCTCTTGTCCAAATACCCGATGAGGCAGTGCTATTTACAGTCCAGCCAAAGTTGAAGGAGAAATCGTCATAATATCCCTTTTCCAATTCGATAAAAAGTTGATTATTATTTGCATTGATAGGGATGCCATCTTCGCAAGCTGTAATATAACCCCACTGGCCGGCTATATAGTTGTATTCGCCAGGAACCAGATTGCACCGCGAAAAATTACCCTCTACATCAGATTGAAAATTGAATGAAAACTGTTCATTATTAACCCTGATAAGTGTTCCTTGCAATGGATTTTCATCCAAATCACTTATGTTTCCTTGTAGATTGACAATAGCATCGCCAACAAGTGAAGTGTGGATGGTGAATACTTCTTCAGCGATCAATTCTACATTTTCAATTATAACTGTGGCATATCCCGGCCTGGATATTTTAATGTTATAAGTTCCTGCAAAGGGAGTACCAGTTTTGAAATTTCCATTCAAATCAGTTAGTGTTGTTACGCCTAATCCCATTATTTCAATCTCTGCACCTTCTATAGCAATGGCGCAAGTGCTGTCTGAAATGTTTCCTTCCAGATAGGCTGCTCTTCTCAAGTCTGGTGTTAATACCCATAATCCGGTTTCGATGTCACTCGCCACTATATTTCCCGAAGGAAAATAAGGATAAACTCCCCAGCATCCATTGAATCCGCCACCTTCAAATTCTGAAAAATCATATTTTGCCACTTCCACCAGATTGGTAGGACGTTTACCATCCACAATCACCACCCCTTCGGTGTACCACGAGGTGAATGCAAAGTCGTCTTTTAAATGCGTATTGTGCACTATGGCATTGCTGCCCGGAGCCGTTTGATAGCGATCAAGCTCGGTGATGTTGTTTAAATCATCTATACGATAGGCTGCGAGATAGGAATTTTCATTTTCGTCTGTAGTGAAAACCACATTGCTGGCATCGTTGAGCCAAGTATTGTGGGTGAAGTTCCCGGGCGTTTCCTGAGATGCCATGACAACCGGATTGGCCTTGTTGCTCACATCTATCACAGAGAAAAAACCATCATAAATATGCGATGCATACATTAGGTTGTTTCTCACTATGCCATCATGTATATATCTAGCGCCGTATTGACCAACAAATTGTGGATTCCATGGGTCGGCAAGGCTTAAGATTACAGCACCACCCTCCTGAATATTAGAGCCATAGCAATAAGCATATCCATCTTCGATATGAATGGTGTGGATGGTTTGCAATTGATTATTAATCGGGCCATTGCCTTTGTAAATATTAGTGCTGATACTGTTCGGTAAATCACTAAGATCCACAATAAGCAAACCGGCATTTGCGCCTTCGGTTGTTACATAGGCATAATGTTGGTGTGTGCGGACTTCGCGCCAGAAATTATTGACGCTTGGTATGGAAAACAAAAGGCTTACCTGATCGGGATTGGTCACATCTACAATTTCAAGTCCGGTGGAAGTACCAACTAAAGCATATTCTCTTCCCTGACTATCGGTGTAACCCCAAATATTCGCACTTGATTTTCCAGGGAAAGGAAGGTGGCTTCGCACCACCATATTATAATTTTCTTGAGTTTGGGCATGCAGCATTAGCCCGCAAAACAGGCTTAATAAAACGAATCTAAATTTTGACATGGAAAAGTTAATGAGAAATAAAATAATCATGCAAGTAAGTGATATTTCTGAGATTGAACAAGTGATTGAGCAAGAATTTAAGTGCTAATTAAAAGTGGTACTTTCATCATGAGACTTTAATTTGCCTAGTGTATCATAGGCAATGTGGTGTTTGAATTCAAAGCGTGGGAAAATAAAAAGGCGCACGACATTCGTGCGCCTTCCTTTGCTATTATGGACTTTATTTTCCGGATAAAGGCCTTACAGTGTAACCGGCTTTTCTTAGAAGGGTAATCATTCCAAACTCACCGGGCAAATGCAATGCGCCAACGCCGATAAATTGATTGCCTTTGGCAAGTATGTCAGGAAAAACTTCCATCCAGCGAATGTTGCGGTCTTTGAGCAAATAATCTGATTCTCCGTATTTGTCGCTGTACTCGTCGTACATTTTATTGAGCTGCTCTAAGTCGTTGGCTAAATAGAACTGCAATAGGTCAGTTTGCATTTTAATGACCATGTCCTTATCTTCAACTAACTTAACAAGAGATTCTGCTTGTTTTTCGACCGGTTGGCGGGTGTAAAGCACTTTGAACTGATCTTCCATCGATTCAAGACCTATTACAGGTATTCCACGTTTTTTGGCATCGCTTGAAAAGAAAAGATCGAGTGGCACTCCAGGATATTTATTCAGAATTTCACTATTGTATTCTCGGTTATAAGCCATGACTAAAGGTGCCATTACTGCATTGGGCTTGAGCATATTCATGGCCATTGCAACTTGTGGTCCAAGGGTATTGGTTACTACTTCTTTAAGCTTTTCGAACACTTCCGGGCTTACCAATTTATCTAACGTAGTTTCGGTCATCACTGAAAGCATTCCCAAAGACATCAGCTTGGAGCTGTCAATGACCATTTCAACCACAACACCTGATGCATTTTCAAAGGCTTTTTTTACATTAGGAAGCTCGCTGAGATAGGTGTCGTTAAGTAAGTGGTAAGTGCCAAACATATAAGAAGGCTTTTTCAGCCCTTTTCCGCTAATTTCCCAAAACAGGGAGTTTTCACTTACTTTTTGATCTTTCTTTTTCTGACCATAAACAGATGTGCTTGGCAAGATGAACAGGATGCTTGCCGCAAAGAATAAATACTTGAGCTTTTTCATTTTTGTTTTGATAATTTACAGTAATGTTTTTGCAATGAGTGTGCAAAAAAATAGGCTTTATTACATCAAAAAACACGCTAATGTACAAGTTGCTGATAGTCAATACAAATCATTAAGGCCCTACTTTTATCAAAATATCAGATGATTATTTGTTCTGCTGTTTTGTCAAAGTTTTCTTTAAAAAATAAAGGCCGGAATGCCCGGCCTTTATATATGAAATTTGCATTTGCTTACTCTTCTCCAAACTCTATTCGAATTACAGCATTGGCTGTAGGCTGCACCAGGCGAATCACCCCAGGAGATGCAGGGGCTACCGTTCCAAGATTTGCCGTAAATTCTGCCATCAATTCAGAACCACCAAGACCCACAATTTGGTCATCATCGCGCATTTGTATTTTCCATTCCGTATTGTTTAAAAATATGCGAAGAGGGGTATATTCCCAAACCAAGGGGAGTTGATTTACTTTAACGTCAGAAACCACGGATGTGTTAAAGGTAAAATTGCTACTATCCATCTGCATGCGGATGAAAATGTCAGGGTCGGTATTTAAAATTGCATCCCAAGTGCTGCCATCGGGCTTAAACAAAGGGAAGTTTTCAACCACAACTCTGCGCAATACGCGTCTTTTTGGACCTTCAACAGTGATAAGTACAGAAGAGCGATCCCATTTTTTGTCTCTTTTGGAGAAGGTGCGAAGTTCAACTAAATAATTTCCTGCTGCAGAAAATGATTTGCTAGCGGAATTGCCTTCTATTTCAGGGCTTCCGTCGCCAAAGTTCCAAACAGAACGCTCGGCATTCTCGGAGCAGCTCGTGAAAGTGATGGCTTCGCCTATGGCTGCCTTGGTTTTGCTTGCTGTTACACAAGCATCAGGCTGCTTGTTGCAATTCGAAAACAGAAAAAGAAATCCTGCAATTGCGGAAAGGTTTAACGCTTGTTTGATTAATGAATTAACAATCATATTTTAGTAGTTTAATGTGGAGCAAAAATAGAATCAAGTTTCGGATTAACAAGGTGTTAAAACGATTTTAATCTGACACTTTTTTGATGCACTTATCAAACTGAAAACTCAAGCTTCATCTTTCTCACCCTTTCTTCAATGGTTTCGGTGCTCATGCGCTCACGAAGACGGTCAACCATTATCGGAAAGGAAAATGGACTTGGTTTTTCAATTTCCTTAAAGATTATTTTTTGCGTATTGATTCGCATTAAAGCGCTGCGCATCCGCTGCTCTTCGAGTTGGTCACGAAATACTTCTTCATAAGCTTGAGCGATTAATAGGTTGCCGGGGTCATATTGTTTGAGCACATCGAATAACAATCGCGTAGATGACTGCAAATTTTTATTATTCAACTCTTTACCCGGATATCCCTGAAAAATCAATCCACCAATCGATGCAATGTCGCGGAATTTGCGCCTTGCTAATTCGGCGGCATTGATTCCGCCTTTGATATCTTCTTTTAAATTTTCGAGTGAAAAAAGACCTGCTTCCAAAGTTTCGTGGATGGGTATTTCTTTGTCTGACAGTAATTCAAAGCCATAGTCGTTCATGGCAATAGAAAAAGAGATGCGGGTGATTTTCGAAATACGGAATGCAAAAATAGAAGCCAATCCTTCGTGCACCAATCGGCCTTCGAAGGGGTAGAAAAACAAGTGATATCCATCTTTGCTTTCCATAGACTCGATCAAAAACTCGTCTCTTGCCGGAACGTGCGATAGTTTTTGTTGGGTTTCAAACAGGGGCCTTAGCAATTGGATTTCTTCATCTTGTGTTTCCTGATTTTTGCTCACTTCATGAATGGTGGCGCGAAGCAAATCGGCCATTTGAGTAGATAGCGGCATGCGGCCGCCCATCCACTGGGGCACAATAGCTTTTTTTTCTTTGCTTAGCTTCACCAACACCTGCATATCTCTGATGTGCACCAACTCAAGCACTCTGCCGGCAAACCAGAATTTATCTCCAGGATTTAACTTAGCCACAAACCATTCTTCCACACTACCCAATCGGCCACCTTTCATAAACTTGACCGTGAGCAATGGATCGCTCACAATGGTGCCGATGTGCAATCGGTGACGCATGGCTGTACGTTTGCTTTCTACCACAAATTTTCCATCACTCTGCTGCACAACCTTTCGGAAATCATCATAAGCTCTAAGGCTTTTGCCACCGGTGGTGATAAACTCAAGCACCCATTGCCACTGCTCAAGCGTGAGCGCTTGGAAAGCATGCGTCTGTGTGATTTCCTGAAAGATTTCATCTTCATAAAAGCCATCAGACACAGCCAACGTAACGAGATATTGAACGAGCACATCGAAACTCATCTTCAAAGGTATACGCGCTTCTATCTGACTTGAAAGTGCTGCTTTTCGCAAGGCTGCAGCTTCGGCTAATTCAAGTGCATGGGTAGGCACAAACCAGATTCTGCTCACAGCATCGGGCTGATGGCCACTGCGTCCTGCACGTTGCAGAAAACGCGCCACGCCTTTTGGGCTACCTACCTGAATGATGGTTTCTACCGGTCGAAAATCTACACCAAGGTCAAGGCTTGAAGTGCACACCACCACTTTGAGTTGCCCTTCGTGCAAGGCCTTCTCTACCCATAGTCGAAGGTCGTTGGCAATGCTGCCGTGATGCATGGCAATGCTCCCCGCTAACGCCGGACAAAATTCCAATAAGTTCTGATACCAAATTTCGGCCTGCGATCGGGTGTTAGTAAATAGTAGCGTGGTTTTGGAGCATTGAATGATGGGAATAATCTTCTCAATCAAATGCAATCCAAGGTGGCCTGCCCATGGGAAGTGCTCAATTTCATCGGGGAGAATTGATTTGATGTTGAGTTGTTTTTTTATGTCGGCTCTCACCATTGCTCCCTTTTGTTGGCCTAAAAGCACTTGCATGGCTTCTTCCAAATTACCTATGGTGGCTGAAATACCCCATATTTTTACGTTGGAATTGATATTTTTTATTCTGCTCAAAGCCAGTTCTACCTGCACACCGCGTTTGCTGCCGAGCAGTTCGTGCCATTCGTCCACCACCAGTCCTTCTAATTCGGCAAACAATCGGTCATATCCTTTGGATGCCAGCATCAAGTGAAGACTTTCCGGGGTGGTAACCAAAATATCTGGAGGGGTTCGTTTTTGTTGGGTGCGTTCTTTATTGCTGGTGTCTCCCGTTCTCACACCCACTTTCAAGTCGTTTATCATGCCACTCACCGCTTCTTGCATGGCTAGGGCAATATCGGCAGAGAGAGCTCGGAGCGGGGTGATCCAGATGATTTTCAAACCTGGCTTTAGTTTTTCTTTTTGAGCCTTCATTTGCAATACTTCTAGCAATCCAAGAAATATCGCATAGGTTTTACCGCTTCCTGTTGGTGCATTGAGCAAACCACTTTGGCCTTTGTTGATGAGTTCCCAACATTCCTTTTGAAAATCAAATGCTTTCCAGTTTTTTATGGCAAACCAATCAGCTGTGTTGAGGTACTTCATGTGATGTTAAACAAACGAAGGATAAGATGTTTTAAAATCACTTCGCTTCAAGTGAATGGACTATTTCTTCACAAATCGCAGATAGGCTTTGCCTTTTGTATTTTCCACACTCAAAATATAGATACCCGCTTGCTTAATAGAATCAAGCGAAAGTTGGCCTTGGTTTGCATGAAGTGAAGCATTGTAGCACTTACGTCCCCTCAAGTCGTGAATGGTAATTTTCGTTTCGGGAAGAAAAGGTTCGATATGATAGAACAAAAAATCTGATGCCGGATTGGGGTAAACCATCAGATTCAAATTACCTTTCACTTCGGTTATTCCAATAGGCACTTTCCCTTCATAATACACCAAGCCGCCATTGAAATAGCCTACCATGGCGTCGATAAGTCCATCGCCATTGATATCGGAAAAGGCCGGTTTGCTTCGAAGGCCATCTAAGCGGCCAAAGAGGTCATTTTGCAGCAGAGTGAACGTTTCAGGATTACCGGTTTCCACATCGCCATAATAGAAAACCGCACCGGAGCGGCTTCCTACATATAAATGATGTTTGCCTGCTCTTTGCACGATGAAAGGGGCAGCAAATCCTTCAAATTCTCCTTCAGCACTCACATCCACATTGCCCCAATTATTGGTTACTAAAGTAAATGCAGCCTGAAATGCTGAGCCGGTGTTGCGGTAATAGCTGATGCGCCCAGTGCGGTCGCCGATGAGCAGGTCAAGTAGCCCATCACGGTCTATGTCCACTAAGTGTGGCGCTGCAAAGGTGCCCACATCAATGTTTTGATAAAAAGGCGATGATAGTGTAAAGTTAGCCATTTGCCCGGGTGCAGCAATGTTCTCGAAATAATACAAACGCCCATCAGATAGTCCGATGATCAAATCCGGGTCGCCATCATCGTCCAAATCGCCGCAAGTAGGTTGAAAGCTTACCGTGGAGCCAGCAAAAGCACTAAAAGAGCCGAAGTTTCGGTTTATTAATTCAAAGACCGGTTCAGTGGCGGTACCAATATTTTGGAAATAGGCAATCTGCGGGACATAACCTCCACTGGCAAAATATCCGAAATTACCCACCAGCATGTCTAGTAATCCATCGCGGTTAATATCAACAAAAATAGGATAAGCGCCTTCGCCTAGGTCAATGGTTTCGTTTAGCAAGAAATCGTTTTGCACATATTGAAAATTGGGGAGACTGTTTTGTCCATTATTTCGGTAAAGCCAAATGGAGCGAAAGTTTTCCGATCCGGATTCGCTGTTTGGGCAAACAATCAGGTCTTTTACTCCATCATTGTTGATGTCAAGATAATAGCCTGCAGGGAAAATGTCAATATTCACCGGATTGGTGCCCTGGGGGAAATTATGGACTTGTTGAACGATATTGGCTTGCTCAGGCGTGCCGCCATTGAGAAGTTTTAGCATGGTTCGGTAAGCTATATCTCCGAGCATTAAATCCAAATCTCCGTCATCATCCATGTCAATCGCCAGAAGCGTTGAGCCTGCATGGCGAAGAGGACCCGGGTCGTTTGCCCCAAAGCTGTTGCAGGAGTCGTTCAGAAAAACTTCATTGGTATTGAAGCTTTCCACAAAATTTCCCCAACTACCGGTTTCGAGTCGAAATCGAAGTTCGTTACAATTTCCGGTTTCTTCCAGGGCCATGTTACGGTGATATTCCACACATTGACCTAGAATGGAAAAAACCAGTAAATCGAGATCGCCATCTCCATCCACATCTACTAAAGCAGGAACATCGATCGGTATGACATATATTGATACATCAAAGTTTCCGTACTTTGATTTTAGGTCGTCGGTAACCAATTCAAATGCGAGTCCGGTTTCTGGAGTAGAGATATTTTTAAAAACCTTAAATCCTGCCACGCCATAGGTGAAAATATCTTCCTTGCCATCGCAATTGTAATCTCTAAGCAGGGCAAAGCCCATCATTTCCGGAAAGCTACTTTTGTATTCAGGTGCATGCCGATAATTGATTTCTCCGGTTTCGCCATGATTTATAAAAGTCATCACCTTATTGCCGCTACGATCAAACACAAACAAGTCTTTTTTGCCATCCATGTCGAGATCAATCTCTGAGAATTGGCAAAAATTCATGCCGCCAGTCCAGGGATTTTGAATGGTTTCCTGATTGATTTTTACAGGAATATTCTGTTTTCTTTCAAATCCAAGCTGGGGTAGTGGTTGAGCATATAGTGCAGCCGATAAAAACGCAAACAGGCCTGAATTTATTATTTTTTGCATGTTACAAAGCTATGCAAAAAGCCGCTAGTAATTGGATCAAGACCAATACTAAACCACAAAGTCAATAAAGCGTAAACCCAAATGAAACATTAGAATTTTGGGAGCTTGAATTGATTGATAATGAAGGGCTATCCTTTCGATAATCAATATTCGTGATTCGATATTCGTCTTTCGTTTTTCGTGTTACGTCAACAGCTAACCGCCAATCGCCAACTGCCAATCGCCAACTGCCAAAAGCCAATCAACCTAATCCTTCACAAACCTTTTCACCACAGCTCCTTTTTCACTCTCCACTCTGAGCAGATAGACACCTGCTGCCAGCTGACCGATATCAATCTCATGCGTGGCTGCTTGTGCAGGCAGCGAAGCACTTTGCATCTTTCGACCTTGCAAATCGGTGATTTGGTATTGCCGCAGCACATTGTCTTCGGATGTGATATTAAGTGTAGATGTGGCGGGGTTGGGGTAAAGGGTAAAATTGTTCTGATATTTAATCTGTGCTGTATGTGATGGCAAAAGGTTTACTTTAAATTTGTCCATCTGGTAAGCATGATTATTTGCTGAATAGGCAATGATTGAAGTATCATCAGGAATTTCAACCAGATATAAATATACATCTGTAATGGGTGAAAGCTCCGCGCGCGTAAAATTTGCCCTTGCAATATTGTTAAAGTCCGAGTCGAATAAACTTAACGTAGAGTGAATGTCTGATGATTGATGATATACAGTTTGAGATAATAAAAAATATTTATCTCCTATTGTTGAAAACATATTATTGCTAATGAAATAAAAAGGATTGTTGGAAAAGTGCAAAGGTTTTGAGATTAGCGTATCTTTTACGATGGTGGCGTTCGTTTGCAAATCAATCAAATCTCTGTAAGCGTTTTTAGATACTTGCTGTCGAATGGAATAAATTACAGATAAGCCGTGTTCTGAAGGCAGAACGGCTAATACTTCTCGATCCGGAATACCTGAAAAAATATCTTGAAGCAGGAAAGCTATCTCATAATCATTTGAACTTGTTTTTAAAATATAATCCCTAGACCAAATAATTATATTGTCATCAACTACAATAGCCCCATTTATTTCAGAGAATCTAATTTGAGAATTTATTTCGGCATTTATTAGTGTTACATTATTTAATTCTACATTGAATGCTTTAAAGCTTCTTTGATTTTGTTCAAGTTTAAGTCCTATGAAATTCAGTTCACCCGATGGGAGATTTACAAAACAAAATTGTTCAAAATGCTCATCAATCACTTGAGTGCTAACAATGGAACCCTGATCATCCATAAAGTAAAGAAATGTGTTGGGACGATAAGTGAAAGCCCCACAATACAATGTATCGTTGATTCTTGCAAAGTTAGAAACCGGCGAATTAATCATGCAATTTGCATTTAATCCTAAATCATTTATACTAAATTCATCTTCGGCAACTTTCATTAATGCTGGAGCATGCGCCCATGGATTATTACAATTGCTGTCTGGTGCAGAGCGCAAAAAAGAAATCCATGAAAGATTTTCGTCACCATACAGATTAATCGCTTTAATTTGTGGATAGGGCTCAATATAAGGAGCTATTTGACTAATGTTTAATTGAACATTTTGTTGCGACAAGTCAAAGATATTATGACTCATAAAGCCAATAAACTCATCAACTCCTACTCTTGTAGCAATTGGAGTAAGAATTCGATTTCCTTGCTTGTTTGCTAATATTTTCCCTCCATAGGTCATATTAATTTCATCTACGCCATTTCCTGTCATGTAAAACTGCTCACTTCTTTCTAATTGAAAGGTTTGCGCTATTGTCTGTGACATGATCAGCACAGAACTTATTAAAAACAAAAGTTTAATCATTTTTAAATACTTGAATTTGATAAACAACATCTTCGTTTGAATAATCTTTTATGTTGCCAGTAATTTCAACGGTGATAAATCTTAAATTCTCTCCAGTCAAAACTACGGACTCACATGTGTTAATAATTTCCTGATTTTTGAATTCAGCATTTACTTTTATAAGTATATTATCATTTGAGCCTAAAGAAAGTTCAATTAACTTACTTACTTCATACCAACCGTCCTCTGTGACAGAAAATTCTGCGACTAAGGTATAATTCGTTGTTGAGCATACTTCTTCATTATCTGGATGAAATACAAACAGGTTTAGAGAATTGACCAGTTGATTAGAACCCTGAATGAAACCAATTTTTATTTGATTCGCTTCCCAATATTGTTTAATTTCATCATAATCATGTGAAATAATAAATCTTGTACTTAGTGGATCATCAGGATAAATAGTTTCATAGGAGTTTACGAAAGCGGAACCACCATGACCCACAACAATTGACTTATTGAACAATAGTTCTTCTTGGGGATTGCCAACTATGTTTTCACAATTTTGATTGTTTTCATTTTTTACGAAATAGAATACACCCATATCTGGCCCATCATTAAACCAAATTCCTTTAGTGTAAGGAAAAGAAAAATATAAGGGCATATTTTGACCTGGTATGCTAACTTTGAAAATTCCACCCATACCTAAACCGGCATGTGCACCAGAATTAATATTTGTTTTAAATTCTCCTATATCATGCATATTAGATGTTGGATGACAAAGTGTTAATGCATCAATTTCATAAAGGGAACTTGAATTTGTTGGTTGTTTAATTAATATAGGTCGATTAAATTTTTTAACAAATAAATTATCAAATGAAAAATATTTTCTCTCATAAAAACTATAATTACCGAAAACCCCTTCAATGAATAAAAAGCTAGGATTATGAATGATTAAACTCGATTCGGTTGTTAATACGTCGTAACCTGGGAAATAATTTACATAATTATATGTTTCTTCGCATTCAAATAAACTAGGTGAAATATCTGATGTGAATTGGTTGATCAAAATTTCAAAATGACCGGGATTAATCGTTTCAATAAATTCTATTGGAGTATGAATATCCCCATCAAAACAAACTTGACATAATTCATTTTTTCTTATAAAACATCTAACATGTAATCTCCTTTCTGTCCTTCTCACCCAATCATTTGGCAGTATGGCGAGTTCTAATATAGGTCTTGAATTTGTTCCTCCCCAAGGTTCGAGTACGCCATCAATGGGTTCAAAGAGCGGCAATTCCGTATCGCGGTCGCGACTAACTGCCATCACAGGCATGCTATCGCGCTGATGTGAGAAGGCAATCCAAGGGATGGAATCCATCCATTGCTGCCGGCTGAGACTGTCGGCTTCCACCACATAGATGAACGGACGGTAAGGTCGCCCATCCACATAAAATCGCTTCAGCAGCGGGCTTACATAATCCTTGGGGGGTAAATCAAAAAACCAGCTTACGGATTTGTTCATCTCACTTAAAATGGGATAGTTCAATGCTTCGGCATCGCGTACAATCTCGTCAATGAACACATACCACAAGTCGGTGTAGCTCTTTTCCACATATTTCCATACTATACTCTTGATCAAGGTGTCCTGCATGGGCAATACCAATGCGGCGGCAAGCAAGGCCAATTGCTTTTCGATAGCCTGCTGTTTTTCCTTTTCATCTCCATAGCGTAGGAGTATGTGCGAAGTGCTGTCCCTTTCAGATTTGCCTGCCAGAATCATTCCCCCTACCTTATCTTTTACCATCCGGAAAGGGCGCTCATCTTTATCGCCGTCCAGCGCATACCGGAAATAGTAAAGCAAGCTGCCTTCTGTGTCATACACGCAAGTAAACATGTCGTAATTCATGCCGTTGTAACTGGCCCCGCTCACCCAAATCCTATCCAATTCGTCGGTGGCAATCTGCAATTCAGCATCGTCCATTTGTCCGGGTGGGCCGTCATAATGCGCTTCCCAGATAATCTGACCATCATCGCTCAGGCACAACAGCAGATAATCTTTGTGAAGTTGAGCATTTTCAAGTTTTGTGGTGTAGCCTGCTGCAAAAAGTCGTCGCCCGATACTGGCAAGACCACTTATGGCATCATCATAGCCCGCTAATCCATCATAATAAAACAGCCAGTTCTGCGTGCTGTCCTCGTGCTGATAGGCTATGGCAAAATCCAAACCCGTGCTGTCGCTTTCCAGATTGATGGCATACACCCGTGCGCTGTCGCTGTAAAGCAGGTAATCGGCAAGGAATTCATGGCTATTGAAGAATGAAATGCTTTGCGATTGTATGATGCTTAAACTCGTGTCTGACAAGATTTGAAAAGTTTTATTCAAGTCTTGATACCTTTCCTGCCCTACAATGCGAAGCTGATGCTCCTGTGCCAGCAGCCATAATGCTCGCTGATTGCGCGTTGTATCTGAGCTTAATGAAGCGGCGTGCTGTCCCAGAAAATCGAATTTTTGCAAATACCAGCTTTCTTTTTCAAATCCGGAAAAATTCCACAATACATAGATATGCTGCTGTGTAATGGCCAATTCGTGTGGCACGCAAGTCAAGGTTGATGGAACAGGCACGGAATATCTCCACACAAGTTGAGCAGAATCATTCAGACAGAAAAGGTTCATTGTTTCGCCCCCCCGTATAATTCTGTGACTGCGGCAAAAAATGTGGCACCCGAAGCATTGCGCTGCGGCGCAGCTATGCGATAAGCCAATGCAGTGGAATCTTTCCACGCATAATGATACAGCATGGTGCCATCTGTTTGAATCAAACGAAAGTGCAAGGCAGAGTCTGTGGCTTGCAGCCATTGTACATTGCCTTTTAAGTCTGTATTTACTTTGGCATTTCGGGGATTAAAGTCTGTGTAAACTTTTTCCCAGCTTTTTTCCACTTGCGCTTGAATGCATGCCCATGAGAACAGTAAAAGTAAGGTGTAATATTTTTTCATGGGCTAAAGGTGTAATATTTCATCAAATGTATGACTAATTTTTAATTATGCAAATTAAAATCCAGTCAACATGACCAAAAAGCTCCTAAAATATAAGAAAAACAGATGAAAACAAATTTTGGCCTTTGTCGGAAAAAGAAAAAAGTTCTTATTCATACAGCAACACAAAGCCCATTCAAAAGAAGTTAATCAATTCATAGAGAAGCCATTAACCATCTTTAGATACTGTAAAACTTGAAAAACAAAAAAACGATAGCTTATCCCAAATAAGCGGAATACATCCACACAAGCTTTTCCTGAACACGGATGTAGTCGCTCATCAGGGCATTGGTGCCTTCGTCGCCGGCTTCAGCTGATAGGTCGAGCAACTCGCGCTGCTTCTGAATCAACACTGCAAAAGCATTGATCACTTCCTGCACACAGGCATTGCCATCCGAAATATCCTTTACAGCCTTGATGGTAGCAACTTTCTGATAATCATTGTAATGATGCAAAGGGGTGTAACCCAATGTAAGCACGCGTTCAGCCACTTCGTCAATCTTCAAGAAAATGTCGTTATACAATTCTTCAAACTTCACATGCAGTTCAAAGAATTTTTGTCCACGAATATTCCAATGAAAACCGCGGGTGTTAAGATAGAATATTTGGTAATTTGCCAACAGCTCATTGAGTTTTTCTGCCAACTCTTTTGATTTCTTTTGGTCGAGGCCAATCATAGATTTCTTTGCCATAATGCTGATTTTAATATGTTTGTTTTTAATAAACAAAGCTGAACAATTAGAGTTTATGATTCAATGTCGTATAGTTAAGCGACCGATCCTTCTCCATTTGGAGAGGGATCAAGGGTGAGGTAAATGAACAACAGCTTAACTAAACGACATTGGTTTATGATTTACAATTGTTTAGCTTTGCCACAAAATTAACAAAAACCATGAGTAAAGACCGTTTTCAAGGCCATGATTATTATCAGTTAGATGAATTATTAACTGATGAGCAACTATTAGTTAGAGATTCCGTGCGGGCCTGGGTGAAAAAAGAAGTCACCCCGATTATTGAATCTTATGCACAAAAGGCAGAATTTCCTAAACACCTTATCAAAGGTCTGGCAGAGATTGGCGCTTTTGGTCCCTACATTCCGGTGGAATATGGCGGTGGGGGATTGTGCCAGATTTCCTACGGACTCATCATGCAGGAGATTGAACGCGGCGACAGTGGCATTCGCTCCACAGCTTCGGTGCAAAGCTCCTTGGTAATGTATCCGATCTACAAGTACGGCAGCGAAGAACAACGCAGAAAATATTTACCCAAACTGGCTTCAGGCGAAATGATGGGCTGCTTTGGCCTTACCGAGCCTGACAGTGGCTCCGACCCCGGTAGCATGATTACCAATATTAAAGATAAAGGCGATCATTATCTGCTCAATGGTGCCAAAATGTGGATTTCGAATGCCCCATTTGCCGATATTGCCGTGGTATGGGCCAAGAATGAGGAAGGAAAAATCAAAGGTTTGATTGTGGAGCGTGGCATGGAAGGCTTCACCACTCCTGAAACACATGATAAATGGTCGCTGCGTGCGTCAGCCACGGGCGAATTGGTGTTTGACAATGTGCGTGTGCCAAAGGAAAACCTGCTTCCCAATATCGAAGGCCTGAAAGGTCCATTGGGTTGCCTTAATTCGGCTCGCTACGGCATTGCATGGGGAGCCATAGGCGCTGGTATGGATTGCTATGACTCCGCATTACGCTATGCCAAAGAGCGCTTCCAATTCGGGAAGCCAATTGCAGCCTTTCAGCTTCAGCAAAAGAAACTGGCTGAGATGATCACCGAGCTTACAAAAGCACAACTGCTGGCTTGGCGCTTAGGTGTGCTTCGAAATGAAGACAAAGCAACGCCGGCACAAATCTCTATGGCGAAGCGCAACAATGTGGAAATGGCGCTTAACATTGCCCGCGAAGCAAGACAAATTCACGGTGGCATGGGTATAACCGGCGAATATCCCATCATGCGCCACATGATGAATCTGGAATCGGTGATTACCTACGAAGGCACCCACGATATCCATTTGCTCATCACAGGCATGGATATTACGGGAGAAAATGCCTTTAAATAGGTAACAACAACACTCCTACTCGTTTCGCTTCAACCCCAATTACGCATTAAAAAAATGCGTAGTCGACAAAGTGTTGTCAATCAAATCCAAAGAATTGGAATTGATTAACAATACTAAAACGGGATTACCCCGACTAAATCAAATAGCTCGGCTCATTCTTCACCTCCTATTGCTTAATCTGGGGTAAATGCAACCTGAAGCAATACCGGCTCATGGTCGGAGTGTTCGAAATCGAGTGGAATGGTTTCAACTTTTAGCACTTCAAACGAAGGTGAAACCATGAAAAAATCAATCAAGGTGGTATAGCTTTTCCCTTTGATGTAAGGTGTCGCATTGCTGCGATTGGTTGGAAAGCGCGGGTCAAAAGCTACTTGCCAAGCTTTGGGAATCAACTGTTCATCAATGGCATGCGGGGTGTAACCCGGAGCAATATCTTGATTAAATGCTGTGGCATCGAAACCGGGTGGGATTTGGTTCCAGTCGCCACCAATGATGATGTGAAAACCTTCGGCTGCAAGGGAATCGTAACGCTTGCGCATGAACTCCATTTCTACGCGCTTGATTTCTCCGGTTTGGTCATAAGCTGTGTTGTGCGTATTCACGATCATGAGCTTTTCGCCGTTTTGAAGCTCGAAGATTTGTTCCAATGCACAACGGTTGAGCATATACAAACTTGTAGGCCATGAAAAGCTACCGGGATACTGCACGCGCAGAGCGCTCTCAGGCTGAAATCTTGAAAAGTTAGACAAGCCCGCATAAGTTTTGCCATAGGGTGTGTAAGGAAACCCAAAAGGCACGGGCACAAAGCGTACATGATAATTTAAGGCAAAAGCGCCTGCAAACCCGGGAAGGGCTTCCAGCAAATCTTGATGTTGGTCATTATAATAACTTCGCTTACTGTTTCGATCCACCTCCTGTATGAGTAAGAAATCAACTAATTCCGACTTCTTCTTCAGAAAATCAATAATAGCTTGTTTATATTGCTCTGTTTGCGCTTGACTTGCCCGAACAGATTTGCCCCCATCGTTAAAAAAATCCATTTCTTTGCCTAATCCGCAATAGCCAATGTTCCATATGAGAATGGAAAAAGTGTCTGGCACGATTCGTTCTTTTGCCAATCCCTGATTCTCAATAGTCATAAAGGCTTCAGGATGAAACTTGGTCAGCGTGCCTTGCAACAAAAGTCCTCCAAAAAACAAAATGGGTATGGAGAACAACACCAATACAACAAATAGAATCCGCTTTTTCAGCATACCATGTTTTTAAATTGATAGTGCAATAAACAAAAAAGGCAGGTTACTCACCTGCCTTTTGATTTTAATTTCTAATTAAGGTAACAGTACCTTTCTGCGGGTCGCGATCCGGAATATCTACTACAAAGAAATATACTCCAGAAGGATGGTCTCCCCCATCCCATTTAATGGTATCGTTGTTGTAATCTGCAGCTTCAAATACTTTGCGTCCCCAGCGATTTAACACCACCACCTGATTGCCTTTAAAAAATTCGATATTTTTGATTTGGAAGAAATCATTGAAGCCGTCGCCATTCGGTGTAAATACGTTTGGTATAATTACTTCGTCCACAATATTGATCGATTTCACAATAGTATCTAAACAACCGAATTGGTTCATCACCACAAGCATCACCGTATATTCACCGGGTTGCTCATAGACATGCACCGGATTTTGGTCAGAACTGGTGTTGCCATCACCAAAGTCCCAAGACCAGGAAACGATATTCACATTTGAGCTTGTTGATAGATCTGTAAATTGAATGTTCACTCCGCTGTTAACAGGGCTTTCAGGGTTTTGAGAGAAATTAGCTTCCGGCAGCGGAATGGGTGTAAGACTAATGAAGGTGGTATCGAAACAACCAAAATCATCAAACACAATCAGATAAAAATCCCCACCTGTAGTGAATGTGGAATCGTTAGTGGATCCATTTGACCAAAGATAGCCTGCAAACGGATCAGGAGAATACAAGAGAATACTATCACCCTGACAGAAAGCACCCATGCCCTGTATGGTTGCTTCGGGACTTGAAGTAGTAATAATAAAAGGCTCCGATGTTGTTCGGCAACCGTTTACATCGTAAGCTGTAACGGTATACTCTCCCGCAGCTACTATGGTTGTATCGCTAACTGAGCCTGATGACCATTGATATTCGATAAAATTACCACCTGTTGCCGTGAGTGTGGTTGGCTGATTAAAGCAAACATGATTTTCTCCGGTAATTACAGGAGTTTGCACATCATAACGATGAATGGTAAAAGTATCTGTAAAGATACCCAAACCACAACCATAGTTTACTTCTGCAACGTAAGTGGCAGGAAAGGTGGCTGGAGTATGCTCTAGGTTAATGCCTGTTCCTACTTCTACACCTTCGTGAAACCAGGTAACAGCAAAAGATATTTGCTCAATTGTGGGCTCTCCAATCGCCACAAAAGCAGTTCCCTCATTGTAAGCTTCCCAAACAGATGAATTCCTGCCCGGAGCGGTGTAGGCAACAGTGCCTGCATTGTTATGCACCCCTTGTGTAGCAGTTCCACCTGCCCAAGTGAGACAGCTTGGTTTAGCCGTGATATGATTCTCAATCAAATTGGTGGACTCATACAGAATAATCTGAAAAGTGCCAAAGGTTGTAGTACAACTGAAGAATGGAATACTGTTAAAGGTAACAATTAATCTGCGACATGGTGCTACCCCCTCTGTTCTGTAGCTGATGTATTGCCCAATATTAGGACCTATACCCGGATGCCAGTCTTGCCATGGACCCATCACACAATTTTTGGGAACAGAAGCACCGGTGTTAGGAATCGTGGCTGATGTGTAAGTTGTTGGCTGATCTGGACTAAAGCTAATCCAGCCATTTGATCCAATGTAAAACTGTGTGTATTCTATATCAAAAAACTTAAATGGGAATCCAATTGGTTGCGCTCCCGATACAGCATCATCACTAAGGTTAATAAAAGTACCGCCTGGAGGTTCTGGTGCATAGGGAATGGGGTCGAAAGTGTAAACATCGGTTTTGTTCATCACTAAATCGAAAGGTTGAACGACAGCGCTCAAGGCAACTGTTTCGCCACAAATGGTATCTTCGCCTGAAATGATGACTTGCGCATGTAAATGCTGGAAAGAAAAAACTAAGAAAAATGCTAAAATGGCATTATTGCGTAAAAACTTCATGATAAGCTCGTGATTTAAGGAGCAAATATGCAATATTTTTGTTAAGTTATCACAAAATTAATTTTTGCAGAAGCTCGTTTTGATATATCAAAAACAAAGTCATTGATTTTAATCTGCTTATCCGAACAACTCTATATCGAAATTGGTTGTAAATTCGCGCCACATGAAAAACATTAGAAATTTCTGCATCATTGCCCATATTGATCACGGGAAAAGTACTTTAGCCGACCGCTTGTTGGAATTTACCAAAACGGTGTCGTCGAGAGAATTGCAAGCACAAGTGCTTGACGATATGGATTTGGAACGTGAACGAGGAATCACCATCAAGAGCAAAGCCATCAAAATGGACTATATGGTCAATGGTGAAAAATATTTTCTCAACCTGATTGATACACCCGGGCATGTGGATTTTTCATACGAAGTTTCGCGTTCTATTGCTGCCTGCGAAGGTGCCTTGCTCATCGTCGATGCATCTCAGGGCATTCAGGCACAAACCATTTCAAATCTTTATTTGGCGCTTGAGCATGATTTAGAAATCATTCCTGTGCTAAATAAAATGGATTTACCAGGGGCTATGCCCGAAGAGGTGAAAGACCAAATCATTGATATGATTGGCTGCAAAAGGGAAGATATCATTCCGGCTAGCGGGAAAACAGGAATGGGTGTAGAAAACATTCTGCAAGCCATTATTGATCGTATTCCTGCTCCTAAAGGCGATCCCGAAGCTCCTTTACAGGCCTTGATTTTCGATTCGGTATTCAACTCCTTCCGTGGTATTTATGCTTACTTCCGTGTCATGAACGGTAGAATTAAAAAGGGAGATCGCGTAAAATTTGTGGCTACCGAAAAAGAATATTTCGCAGAAGAAATTGGTGTGCTCCGTCTCAAACCCGAAGCACGCGATGAAGTGAGCGCAGGCGATGTAGGTTATATTATTTCCGGTATCAAAGAGTCGCGCGAGGTGAAGGTTGGTGATACTATCACCCACGTAGATCGACCTTGCACGGAGGCGATTCATGGATTTGAGAATGTAAAACCCATGGTTTTTGCCGGTATTTATCCGGTTGACACGGAAGATTACGAAGAGCTACGCTACTCAATGGAAAAATTGCAGCTCAACGATGCTTCGCTCACCTTTGAGCCTGAATCGTCTGCAGCGTTAGGCTTTGGTTTCCGTTGTGGATTTCTCGGCATGTTGCACATGGAAATTATTCAGGAACGACTGGAACGGGAGTTCAACATGACCGTGATCACCACCGTGCCCAACGTGTCTTACAAAGCCTACACCACTCGCGGAGAAGAAATCATAGTCAATAACCCATCCGATCTGCCGGACCCAAGCAGGATCGATAGGGTTGAAGAACCGTATATTAAAGCGCAGGTGATTACTAAATCAGAATACATAGGTTCAATCATGACTTTATGCATTCAAAAACGCGGTATTCTTATCAATCAACATTACATCACCACCGATCGGGTAGAATTAATATTTGAAATGCCGCTAGGCGAAATTGTCTTTGATTTTTACGATAAGCTCAAAACCATTTCACGCGGTTATGCATCGTTCGATTATCACATGATTGATTATCGAGCATCTAATTTAGTGAAATTGGATATGTTGCTCAACGGTGAACAAGTTGATGCACTCTCATCATTGATTCACCGCGACAATGCTTACGAATTTGGCAAGAAAATATGCGAAAAATTGAAGGAATTGTTGCCCCGACAGCAATTTGAAATTGCCATTCAGGCTGCTATTGGTTCCAAAATTATTGCTCGAGAAACAGTGAAAGCCATGCGTAAAGATGTGACCGCCAAATGTTATGGGGGAGATATTTCGCGTAAGCGTAAACTTCTTGAAAAGCAGAAAGAAGGCAAGAAAAGAATGCGCCAGGTGGGCAGTGTAGAGATTCCACAACAAGCATTCCTGGCCGTATTGAAATTGGATTGATGGCTGATTTCTAGACTTGCATTAATCCGGGAGAGGTATCGAAAAACAGATTTCCACACCCTGTTGGTGTGAAATAATTTGCATTTCACCTTGGTATTTGGCGCAGCGTGCCTTCATGTTTTTGATGCCATTTCCATTTGTCCAATCTTTATCAAAGCCTTTGCCATTGTCTTTGACAGATATTTTTAGCAAATTTCCCTGAAGCTGCATACTCACTTCCAAAAGCGAAGCTTCAGAGTACTTTGCTGCGTTGTGAATGGCTTCTTTAGTCATCAGGTAAATATCCTTTTTGATTTCTACATCAAGATTTTTTGTAGCTAATGCTTCGCTTAGCTCCAAAAACCTAATGCTGATATTGCTTGAGCTGCAGCAGTCCACCGCAGTTTGAAAAAGCTTATCGTGCAAAGCTTTCACATCATTGTTTTCAGGTTTTATGGCCCACACAATATCGCTCATAGCGTGAATAATCTCTTCGGAGTTGCCTGCAATTTTTTGAGCAAGGGGTGCAATGTCAAGATGTTCGCTAACGGATTTCTTATGAATGATTTCTCCCAACATTTTGATAGCGCTTAGGCTGGCGCCCACATCGTCGTGTAGATCGCTTGCTATTTGAGTGAGCATGGTTTGTTTCTTCAGTTCTTGTTTTAAGGCCAATTTTCTGCGCCAAAAGATGAAAATGGAAATAGCAATAACGAGCAATCCAACAAGGGTGTATATGGCTAGGGAGCGAAACCGAAGCTCGGCTGTTTGCTTTGCCTGAGTCGCTTGCAGTAAAGCAATTTCATTTTCCTTCTTCTCCGCTTCATAATTCATTTGAATACGCAAGATTTCTTCCTTATTTTGCACCTTTGAGAGGCTATCTCTGAGCAAATGGTATTTCTCATAAAATTGAAGCGCTTCACTTTCGCGTTTCATCGCTTTGTAGATATAATAATATT
>JBKBKN010000003.1:0-168053 GCA_046294625.1 Flavobacteriales bacterium | reverse complement strand
CCGGTATTTCAAATTATCATAAAATTAGTCGCTATGCCGAAGATAAGACCGATTTATATGTGCCTATGTATGAACATGGATACAATGTTTTAAAATCACATTATCTTAGCATCAACCCCGACAAAGTATCTTACTTTGATTTTCCTTTGTTTCAGTCATCATCTCACCAACAAAAAATTATCAATCAATTAAAAGCCAATAATGCCATTGTGGCCATGGCGCATCCTAAATTTGGCGGTGGTCGAAGCATGAAGAACATGCGCGACTTGGTAGGTTATCACTTTACCGAAGTGCTCAACCATTATCGCACTTCTGCCGAATTTTATGATGAAGCCCTCTCAGCAGGAAGACTCACCTGGGTGATGAGCAACGACGATACACATGACTTAGAACGTGAACCAACTTTTAAGCGCTGGAACATCATTTTTGCCGATACAGCCATAGTGGATAGTATTCTGCATCAATACACTTTGGGGAGAAATTATGCGGTATTATCTGAAGACGAAAGTTTCGATAAATATTTTCAATCCTGCGAATCAATTGGTGCGCAGCAGTTTAAGGTACACTTTTCGGCACCATTTGACACCATATTAACCATTGGGGAAGGCGGGGTAATTAAAGATTTTGTAACACAATCTGATTCTGTGATGATCAACTTTCAGCCCAATGATTCTTATTTGCGGGTGGTAGCCAAAGATTCCAATATGCAGATTTATTTGAATCCATTGGTGAGGTTTGATGGAGTAAACATTCCATTGAATGCAAACCTACATGCCGAAACAGATTGGGTGCTCACTTGGCTGTTTAGAATTTGCGTGTTCGTGGTGGTTCTTTTGCTCATTTTATTGATCAGGAAATTAATTTTTGTTTGATGACAAAGCTGTTTAATCAAATCGCCGATTCTACGGGGAAGTCGATAGCTTTTTTGTTGGCACTTTCTTCTATTTTTTTCGTCGGTTTGGGTCATGTCCATCTGTTCGATTGGGATGAAATTAATTTCGCGGAGTCGGCTCGTGAAATGATCGAAAGTGGCGATTACATGAAAGTGCAAATCAATTATTTTCCATTTTGGGAAAAGCCACCTTTTTTCTTTTGGCTTCAGGTGGGTGCTATGCATGTGTTTGGAATCAATGAGTTTGCTGCAAGATTTCCGAATGCTGTTTTTGGTTTTATCTATCTGATTAGCTTTTATTTCATTGGACGCCGACACATCTCAGCGAAGTTTGGCCTTTTATGGGCACTTATGTTTTTTGGTACAATACTACCCCACCTATATTTCAAATCAGGTATTATTGATCCGGTGTTTAATTATTTCATCTTCATGTCGGTTTATTTCATGATGCGGGCTTTGGATCATGAAGGGCAAACCCAACATATGCTTTTAAGTGGATTGTTTAGTGGGTTTAGTGTATTGACTAAAGGACCGGTTGGCTTTTTGCTTCTTGGGCTAACTGCTTTCGTTTTTCTGCTATTGCAGCGGTTTAAATCTTTCCCTGATTTTCGTAAAATAGTCTTGTTTATCGCCGGTTTTATGTTCGTGGTGTTGAGTTGGCTGGGAATTGAATTTTATCAAAATGGCACAGAAAATATGCTTCGCTTCCTGAAATACATGATCGAACTGTTTAATAGTGGGGTAGCCGGACATGAACAGCCGTTTTATTATCACTTCTTAGTGGTATTTCTCGGTTGCTTCCCTATTTCCATTTTTGCATTACCTTACCTGATGAATAACAAAATTGAATCCCCGATGAAAATTCATCGTTGGATGCAATGCCTGTTTTGGGTTGTGTTGATTGTATTTAGCATTACCACCACCAAAATTGTTCACTATTCATCTATGACCTATGCTCCATTGTCCTTTCTGGCTGCTCTATTTGTTTATGGAATGGTTAACCAACAAGAGCAACTGAAGAAGTTTCAAAAAGGCTTACTCATCTTTTTAGGCGCTCTATGGGGTATGATTTTTCTGTTGCTTCCATTAGTAATGGTAAATAGAGAGCGTCTATTTCCATTGTTAAAAGATCCATTTGCTGTGGCCGGTATGAAGGATGCAACCACCTGGTCGGGTTTCGAAATTTTGGCAGGTATAGTGTTTGTCAGCTTATTTTTGATTGGTATCCGAATGTTATTTAGAAAGCAGATTATTTCATCTGTTGTAATACTCAGTTCTAGTGTAAGCTTAACATTGCTTTTGATCCTGTTTTTATATTTACCCAAAATCGAATCTTTCTCTCAGGCACCTGCAATTGAATTTTTTAAATCACTTCGCGGACAAGATGTGTATGTCGAAACCTTTGGCTACAAAAGCTATGCGCAATATTTCTATGCTCAACAATTGCCCGGAAAAGATAAAAGTAGAGGAGATATTCTTTGGCTGGTAAAGGGTGATATTGACCGCCCGGTCTATTTTGTTTCAAGAATTAACAATACAGAATTAGATGCCCATTACGATATTCAATTAATTGGTCAAAAGGGTGGTTTCCGCTTTTACAAACGAGAAATAACTACTAGAAAGATTCAGGAGTAGACAATCAATGGAACCTCCTTATTTTTTTATAGCATTGATTTGCTTCGATTTGTATCTCCCGTAGAGCAGGTGTTTAGGACTTCCTATAATTTGTGAGCCATAGATACTGTTGTGCCCTGAAAAGAGATAGGATACCACGCAAGCAATAGCTGTGTAAAGTGCACTTTCTGCCCCGAATAGTTCTATGGCCATCATGGTGCACGCTATCGGGGTATTGGTAGCTCCGCTGAAAACAGCCACAAAGCCCATGCCTGCCAATAAAGAGATAGGCAAAGGAATGAGCCAAACCAAAGTATTTCCCAAACAAGCACCGATGAAAAACAACGGAGTAACTTCACCACCTTTAAATCCTGCACCCAGAGTGAATGCCGTGAACAAAATTTTCAATAAAAAATCGTAAGGAAGCACCTGTTCTTCAAAAGCATTGATGATGATGGGGATGCCCAAGCCAAGATAGCGTGTATTGTCGCTTAAAAATACCACCCCTGCAATCACCACCCCTCCGATCAAGGGTCTGATAGGTGGATAAGAAAACTTTTTGCTAAATAGTTGAGTGAAGAAGTGAGTGCTTCGGGAAAAGATTAAGGCAGTAATGCCAAACAAAATTCCGGCAGCGATGCTCAGCAGGAAGTTTAACGGATCCATAGCCGGAACTTCATAAATAGTGTAAGAAGTGTGTGCAGCACCCCAAAGGTGGCAAGTGTAATCGGCAATATAGGCTGCCATGAAAGTAGGTAAAATAGCTTCATAACGCATTCTTCCCATGATGAGCACTTCGAGCGCAAATATGGCGCCTGCTATCGGTGTGCCAAATACGGAAGCAAATCCCGCACTAATGCCCATGATAATTAGCATCTTTCGATCTCTTGGCCGTAATCGAAATACCTTGGTAAACTGATCGGCTATTGCTCCGCCCATTTGCACTGCAGTGCCTTCGCGACCTGCAGACCCCCCAAAAAGATGGGTCATCAAAGTGCCAAATAGTACTAATGGCGCCATTCTGAAAGGGATTACCTGCTTGGGTGAATAAAATTCTTCGAGTAGTTGATTATTGCCTTTCAGAACATTGCTCCCCCAATAATGATAAGTTAGTCCAATTATCAAACCCGATAAGGGTAATAGTGCAATCACCCACATATTGAACTCACGAAGTTCGGTTACATAGTCGAGCGAGATAAGAAAAAAAGCAGAAGCAGAACCGGCCAAACTGCCCACTAATATGGCAATCAACAGCCATTTTATTGAGAATAATAAGAGCGGAATTTGCTCTATTGCAAGAATTTTGTTTTTAAGCTGATGTTTGTTCATAGTCCACCAATATCCAGTTTAACACTTGATTCGTAGACGCCATCAGCTCCTTTTAGATGCGGTTCGAGGCAGACATCATTGCCTATGTTTAGCGCAAATATACGATAATTTGATGGCAAGGTTCAAATTGGCATTGTAAACATTCACTTATGAACATGGGTTAAAGAAATTGATCTGCTATTGTTTTGTAAACCTTAACCCATATTTCATGAGTATAAAAATAGACGTAAAGAAGACGAAAAAGCTAACTCCCGCCTGAGATGTTAGGGTGTCTTCCGAAATCATTGATACCGAAAAAATGATGAAAAATCCTTTAGCTGACATCAATAGCTGATTCCATTGCGACAACCATGGCTGAGCAAAAAGTATCAAAAAGGTGATTAAACCCAAAACACCAAATGTGCCAAAAATGGTCAGGTATTGATTATGAGAAAGAAGCCACCAGCGCTCATTCAGCTCAGTTTCTCGTTCCTTGAAGGCAATATTGAATTCATCTTTTAAATCGCCAGTACCACTTCCTAGAAGTGGATTTTTCTTTATTACATGCCAGGCATTTCTCCAAAGTTCGGAACGTAACAATATCGATTGCCCATCAGGAACGGACGTGTTCCTAGCATTATCAAACTCGAAATAAATCTGATATAATCTTTGTCGATAATCCCCCATTCGAGTGTACACAAAATTAGCATGACCGGCTTCAATCATTTTGATGTCTTCAACAGTGAGTTTACTCAATCCATCAGCATCCTTGCTGTAGCCCAAAGAATTCAAATATCTAATCAGCGTAGCCCTGAGTGGATGACCTTTGGCATCTTCGCCATCATAATCTACTGATGAACGTTGATTCCAAGAAGAGCGGAGTTCACTTTCGCAAATAAAAAGCCAAATGTAATTGCCGTTTTCAATTTGCAGATTATTCAAATCGTGGTTATAAGGATTACCATAACTGGTAAATTCCGGTAACATGTCTGTATTGATAATTGGCGCATTGGCATAGTTCTTATAGTCTTGATAGAGCAGAAATACCCCCATCACACCAACAATCATTACAAAAGCAGCAGTAAAAACTTGATAGATTCTTTTCAGCCTTGGCAGCATTACGAATAGCAAGTAGAGCATGGATAAAATCAACAGCACTATCAATCCGGTGAGTGATTGAACGAAAAACAGGAAAAAAATAAACCAAGCTAACAGCATCAAGCTTAAAACCTTATTACCCCAACCTTGATCATTTGACAATCGTTCAAAGAGTAACGCAATTGCCATACAAATCATCAAACTAAATCGAATGTGGGAAACAAAAGGAGACAGATTGCGCATGTCGCCCAAGCCGTCAACTCCAGACCGAAGAGCAAGCGACATGCTATATAGACTCGAAAAAAATACTGCAAAGACAAAAAGAAGTAGCATTTTTTTGAGAATAACGCGGTCAATCAGGTTGATGCTAGATGCTATCATTGGGAAAACGAATACTGGAGCCATCATTCGGAGTTGGTTTATTCCTTCAGAAATATTGGTAGTCCAAATGAGCCCTAATGCATAAAGGATAAAAATGCCCATGGTCATTAATGCCGGAGCATTTTGCTTGAGCCGAAACCATTTATTATTGAAATCGCCTTCAAGTAGCCAATTGCCTGCTAGGACAAATTGGGATAACGACATCAGGAAAAGCGAAAAAGGTAAGGACACGGCCATCAGCGCGAAGCCAAAAACATACAAAGGCTGATGGATTATTTTAAGCTTCTCCGGCAACATTTTTCAAAGAGTGCAAATAAACAAATTACATTGATTCGATTGTGGAGTGGAATGACACGAATATTAATATAGCATGCATCAGTAGAAAATAGGATGATAAATGAGCCAACAAGCAACAATTCATTCAATACGATGTTAATAGTTTTTGTGAATGAATTAAATACCTTTGCTTATTAAATCTAGCTAACCATAATGGAACACTACACCCCCGGGGACCTTTTAGCCCAAATCGATTATCCTGCCGATCTAAGGCGATTCAATGAAGAAGATCTGGAGCAAATTTGTGCAGAGTTGAGACAATACATCATTGATATTGTTTCTGTGAAAGGAGGACATTTTGGAGCAAGCCTTGGAACGGTAGAGCTGACTGTTGCTCTGCATTATGCATTCAACACACCTTATGATCAACTTGTTTGGGATGTAGGCCACCAGGCATATGGACATAAAATGCTCACAGGTCGCAGAGATGTATTTCCGACTAACAGGATTTATGGAGGTATTAGCGGTTTCCCAAAAAGAAAAGAAAGCGTGTACGATACATTTGGCGTGGGCCATTCTTCCACTTCCATATCTGCTGCTCTTGGCATGTCGGTTGCATCGAGACTCAAAAAGGAAAAAGACCGTCAAGTAGTTGCTGTGATTGGCGATGGTGCGCTCACCGGCGGAATGGCATTCGAAGCACTTAACCACGCGGGATGGGAAAAAAGTAACATGTTGGTGGTGCTTAACGACAACTGTATGTCCATCGACCCCAACGTGGGAGCACTGAAGGACTATTTAACTGATATTACCACATCACATACCTACAATAAGGTAAAAGATGAAGTTTGGAATTTGCTGGGTAAAATCAGCAAATTTGGGCCTGATGCCCGCACTATCGTGCAAAAAATTGAAAATGGGATCAAGTCTGTATTATTAAAGCAAAGCAATTTATTTGAGTCGCTTAATTTCAGATATTTTGGTCCGGTTGATGGTCACGATGTTAACAGGCTTGTTCAGGTTTTTAAAGACCTACAGGATATCCCGGGTCCCAAAATTCTACATGTGCTTACAGTAAAAGGAAAAGGTTTTGAGCCGGCAGAGAAAGATCAAACCCTGTGGCATGCGCCGGGATTGTTCGATAAAACAACAGGCAAAGTAATTAAGGTTGAAAAAAGGCAGCCTGAACCACCAAAATATCAGGATGTCTTTGGACATACCATTGTAGAATTAGCAGAAAAAGATGAACGTATTGTTGGTGTGACTCCTGCCATGCCATCAGGTTGTTCTTTAAACATTATGATGAAAGCCATGCCTGAGCGTGCCTTTGATGTGGGGATAGCGGAGCAGCATGCGGTTACATTTTCGGCAGGTATGGCCACGCAAGGACTTGTTCCGTTTTGTAATATTTATTCTACCTTCATGCAGCGAGCCTTCGATCAGGTGATACATGATGTGGCCATTCAGAATCTGCAGGTAGTTTTTTGCCTAGATAGAGGAGGTGTAGCCGGTGCTGATGGTCCAACACATCATGGTGCCTATGATTTGGCTTACATGCGTTGCATACCCAACATGGTGGTATCTGCGCCCATGAATGAACAGGAGTTGCGCAACTTAATGTTTACGGCAACCCGATATGAAGGTCCTTTCAGTATTCGATATCCACGGGGCAATGGAGTGATGGTGGATTGGAAAACACCACTCAAAATTATTGAAATAGGTAAAGGTAGAAAATTAAAGTCAGGAACTGACATAGCCATCATATCTATCGGACACATTGGCAATATTGCTGCTAATGCTATTGCTCAAATCGAAGCAGAAGGTGTTAGCGTTTCGCATTACGACATTCGATTTGTGAAGCCACTCGACGACGAGTTATTGCACGAAGTATTTAGTCAGTTTAACAAGGTAATTACTGTTGAAGATGGATGTGTTCAAGGTGGAATGGGTAGTGCAGTGTTGGAATGGATGGCCGATCACGGTTACAGTGCTAAAGTGATTCGCCTAGGCATTCCTGATAAGGTGGTGGAGCATGGCACACAACCTGAGCTTTGGGCAGAGTGCGGTTATGATGAAAAAGGCATCAAAAAGGCTGTACTGAAACTCCTAGGAGAAAAAATTTTGGTGTAAACCCGAATTGTCATCTTTTCGCTTTCTTGAAAATTAGCAATAAGTTTATAGAACCTAAATTGGATTTATGAAACGTTATTTCATCTTTCTAGCGCAATCTTCAGTCTTTTTGATGCTGTTAATTTCCTGCCGGAAAGATTCTGAAACATTGCCACATTCCATCATCAAGTTTATTGCCGCAGAAGACACCGTTTTTGTAATTAGTAAAAGCAAAATACAGTATAATTTTCTCGGTATGTTAATAGGTGATGCAGGAGTTCAAAAACCTTCATCGAGACTAACTTTTTGGATGCAAAATTTTGGTGTTTCTTTAAGCCAACCGACTGTTATTGGAGAGACAACCTACAGCGACAGCTTTTACAGCAATAGCAATTTTTACAGTGTCACCATGTCTTACACCAATGCTCAGCAAGTGCAATTCCAAACCGACAACACTGCTCCCAAAGCAAACGTGACTTTTACTAAGGTTACGGATAAGAATATTAGAGGAAATTTTTTCGGTACGCTTCTTAAAGCAGCTTCTTCGGACACCTTACAAATCACCGAGGGCTATTTTGATATTTACACTTATCAATAGAGCGAGAAGTTTTGGCCTTAAAAAAGGCGCAAAGACCAATCATCTTTTTGCTTGTCACCAATACTTCCCTACTATCGGCATACGGCGACCAAGGCCAAATGCTTTTGGGGTGACACGCAGAATAGGTGCTGTCTGGAAGCGTTTATATTCATTAGTATTGACCATTTTGAGCACACGGTGTACTAAGGCTTCATCGAAACCCATTTTAATCAAGGTTTCAGGGCCTGATTGATGCTCGATATAGGCTTCAAGCAAGGGGTCTAAGACATCATATTCAGGCAAGCAGTCTGTATCTTTTTGATTGGGGCGCAACTCAGCACTTGGTGCTTTGGTGAGAATATGTTCCGGTATGATTTCTTGATTTCTATTGATGTATCGGCACAATTCATATACCCTCGTTTTATACAAATCGCCGATCACCGATAAACCTCCGCACATATCGCCATAGAGTGTGCCATAGCCCACAGCCAGCTCGCTTTTGTTGGAAGTATTCAATAAGATGTAGCCAAATTTATTGCTCATTGCCATGAGTAAAACACCGCGTATTCTGGATTGTATATTTTCTTCGGCCACATTTTCTTCAAGTCCGGCAAATTGTTCGGATAGCGTTTGCTTTAAGCTTTCAAAAGGCTGGTCTATTGGTAAAATGGTGGCTTTAGCACCCAGATTTTCTGCCAATTTTATGCTATCATCTATCGAATGCTGTGATGAATAGGGTGAAGGCATGAGCACACCCAGTACATTTTCCGACCCGATTGCTTCAACAGCGAGTGCATATACCAATGCGGAGTCCACGCCCCCGGATAAGCCCAAAATTGCTTTTCGAAATCCTTGTTTTTCGAAATAATCACGTATGCCTAAAATCAAGGCATGATGAATACGTTCAATACCATTTTCTTTAAATATACGCTCATCGGCATCTACATTGAATGATTTGGCGGTATTAATCCAGTCTAATTCAATCACACGATAGTCCTCTTGGAAGTAGTTCAGCTCACAAACTAATTTGCCTTGTCGGTTCATGACCATAGAGCCTCCATCAAACACAAGTTCTGTTTGCGCTCCCACATGATTCACATAGATGATGGGAAGTAGATATTTCAGTGCATTATGGCGAAGCACCTTTTTGCGCGATAGGGCGTGATGTTCCGAAAATGGCGAAGCAGCAATGTTAATGATCACATCCGGTGATTGTTTCACCAATTCATCCATAGGCCAGCGCACATACATCAGGTCATCTTCCACATCCCAAAGGTCTTCGCAAATGGTTAAAGCGATTTTTTTCCCTTGAAAACAAAGCACTTCGAATCTTCGGTTCGATTCAAAATAGCGGTATTCGTCAAACACATCATAATTGGGAAGGAGTGTTTTGTCGCTGATTCCCTGCACATCGCCATCGTGAAGCAAAAATGCACTATTGAAAAGACATTTTCCTTCGATTTCCGGATTAACACGCGGCGCTCCCACAATAGCGCCAATTCCAACACAAGCTTGTGCAATCTGCTGAATTGAATCTTCGCATTTCTGAATAAAATCTTTGATTTCTAAAAAGTCGAGTGGGGGATAACCGCATACGGCAAGCTCAGGAAAAACAATCAGATCCACAGCTTCAGCTTTTGCCCGCTCTATGGCCGAAATAATTTTTGCTGCATTTGAATTAAAATTTCCGATATGGTAATTCTGCTGAGCCAGCGCTATTTTCATTGTCCTAAATTATTTTAACGGCAAAGGTAATGTACCGTATTTATTATCCTGATGTGCCAAAGATATATGGCTGTGAATTAAAAGATTTTACCCGGATTAAGGATTTCATTGGGGTCAAATACTTTTTTGATGTCGCGCATTAAACGTAAATGATGTTCCGGAAAGCGAATATCCATGTATGGTCTCTGCACATAGCCTATGCCATGTTCGCCCGATAAAGTCCCGCCAAGACTTACTGTTAGTTCAAAAATTTCGCGGATACCCTTAGGAAGCTCATTCTCCCAAAATTCATCGCTTAGGTCGCCTTTGATAATATTCACATGCAAATTGCCATCACCGGCATGGCCATAGCAAATCGAACGGAAGCCATATTTTTGGCCAATTTCTTTTACGCCTTTGAGCAATTTGGGTAGTTCGGCCCGGGGCACAACAGTATCTTCTTCTTTATATACCGAGTTGGATTTAACAGCTTCGGCCACATTTCGACGCAGTTTCCAAAGGTCAGCTTTCTGCGTCTCTGATTCGGCAAAAAGAATTTCGCCGGCCTCATGTGCTTCGAGCACCTGAAAGATTTTTTCACATTGTATTAAAATTTCCGATTCTTCGTTTCCATCTACTTCAATGAGAAGATGAGCCTGTTCTTCAGGTGAAATACTGATAGCGATATCAGGCTTAAATTGCAACGTCCAGTCAATGGCATCGCGCTCCATGAATTCTAATGCTGAAGGAATTACCCCGGCGCGAAAAATCGCTGAGACTGCTTCGCAAGCTTTTTCCGGATGATGGAAAGGTGCCAGCATCACTTTATTCATGGCAGGGTAGGGAATAAGTTTGAAAGTGATTGCAGTGACCACCCCTAAGGTACCTTCGCTACCCACCATTAATTGCGTGAGATTGTAGCCTGTGGAATTTTTAAGCACATTGGCTCCGGTTTCGATGATGCTGCCATCGGCCAAAACCACTTCAAGGCTTAAAACAAAATCTTTCGTAACGCCATATTTAACTGCTCTCGGGCCGCCTGAGTTGTGCGCGATATTACCCCCAATAAAGCAAGAGCCACGGCTCGAAGGGTCGGGTGGATAATATAAGCCTCTTTCAATAACTGCTTCCTGAAACACCTGAGTGATTACTCCCGGTTCTACCCTGGCTTGCAAATTGCGTTCATCGATATGGATAATCTTATTGAATCGCTCCATGGAGAGTACGATTCCTCCAGCTGTGGGCAATGCGCCCCCACTCAGACCTGTGCCGCCTCCGCGAATGGTAACAGGTATTTTTCCCGCATTACAAAAAGCCAAAATTTGACTTATTTCTTTTTTATCGGCTGGTTTAACTACTATATCGGGTAGGAAGCAAAAGTCTTCAGTTTCGTCTGATCCATATCTTGTGAAGTCAATATCATCACTTGACTCCACAAATTGCGAAGCAATGGATTTTAGGTTTTCAATTTGGCTTTCGCTGAGCTTTGACATATTCTGTAGGTATCAAAGATAAAAACGTTTCGCGCGTTTAATGTTCAGCTTTATCTTCTTTTTCGAAATAATGCTTGGTACGGCGAATGGCATTTTCGCGAATATTGACGTAGAAAAGATTATAGTCGCCAATATGATAGTTTTTAACCTTGTAAAACATGCGACCAGGTATGTGCGGCTTTTTAATCCATAGCATGCCATCTACTACTCTAGCATCGTTAATTTCCGGAATTACTTTATAATTCCATACTACCCCCCCTTTATTATTTTTGCGCGAAGCCTGTGTTTCTCTGCTATTCCAGGTGAGTGGATTTATACAGTTAGCGTTTTCATATCCCCTTTGTTTATAATCCGGGGGATAGTACCCATCGGCAAAAGTATTCCAGCTCACATAGCAATTGATGTCATCGGGCGAATCGCACACCCTTAGTGTGGTATAATCTTTTGGAACCGGAATGCCGACTAGATAAGCACTGATAAGTTTTTTTTCTAATGGAGTATTTTCAATTAACTCTTTGATGAGTCTTCCTGCATGCAGGGTGCCTTGGCTGTGCGAGGCGAGGATAAAAGGGCGCCCTTTGTTTTCATTTTCAATGTAAAATAAAAAGGCTGTTTTCACATCCTGATAGGCGATATCCAAAGCTCTTTGTCCGTCTTCTTTCACCGACGTGAAAAAGGAATGAATGTGTGCTTGACGATAACGAGGCGCATATACACGTCCAGCCGCATTAAAGATAGATGCTTGATTTTTGATGCTGCTTTCGTCGGTTCGTTTATTCAGCTTTTCATCATCAAGCGATCCATTCCATAAATATGTTCCATCAGGCGCATAAGTATAGGTGGTAGGATGTATAAAAAATACGTCTGCTTTGGCTTGATTTTGGTTTTCGGGAATATTCAGTTTTTTGGGGATGAGATCGGCCATATCTTCCTTTCCGGGCAAGGCAGCCCAATGTTCTGGCCTACTGTAATCAGGTGCTGCAGGAATTGGTGTTTCATCAAATCCTTTAGCCAGCACAGGAGGGGTGTATTTCATGGTGCAGGCACTGATTACACTGGCTAAAAGGCAAACAAAAAGCAGATTTTGGGCGATTTTCATAGCAATGCAAAGGTGCTTAAAATTGCATTGTAGGGCAAATTAAGTTTTGTTAAGCAATGGTATGTTGTTTTAAATATGCTTTAAGATTCGAATGGCTTCTTCGGGATTGTCGTGGCTAAAAACAGTATTTCCAGCCACAAGCACATCGGCACCGGCGTCCACAAGATCTTTGTAATTGAAAAAGTCAACTCCTCCGTCGATCTCGATTTTACAACTGCTCCCTTCATCGATAATCAGTTCCTTGAGCATACGTAGTTTCTGAAAAGTACGTGGAATAAATTTTTGTCCACCAAATCCTGGGTTTACACTCATCATGCAAACGAGGTCAATATCCTGAATTACATCCTCGAGTAAGCTCACATGCGTGTGGGGGTTAATGGCCACACCAGCTTTCATTCCTAAAGCATGGATGCTCTGTATTGTGCGGTGCAAATGGGTGCATGCCTCGATATGAACAGTAAGAATATCAGCACCTGCATGCGCCAAAGTTTCTAAATATTTTTCAGGTTGAATAATCATCAAATGCACATCTAATGGTTTCTGCGAAAGTTTTTTTATGTGCTTAATAATTGGAAAACCAAAGGAAATATTAGGAACGAAAACCCCGTCCATCACATCTAAATGAAACCAATCTGCTTCGCTGCGATTGACCATTTCTACATCCTTTCCCAGTGCATTAAAATTGGCGGAAAGCATTGATGGAGCAATCAAATGTGACATAGATTTAATAAAATTGATAACAAAGGTAAGTGATTACCGAGTCAATTATGGTATTTTTCATAAAAACATAATGCATTGTATAAGCCATCGACCTTTATTTTCGGGGATAACTTCTGGTATGTTTTGCTTAATGGGTAAAAAATAATGTGAGCCTATGATAAATTTCTTGAAATAAACATCTATACCTGTGCTGATTAATGCGACGTTTCCTCCTGTTAGTGTCTTTCTGAATCCGAATTCTTTATCGTATCCGTAATTCTCGTGGATGATACCAATATTGCTCAAAATTGACGTTTGCTTGATTTCGGACCAATGGAATGCATTAAATGCGGCAATAGTCTGAGGCCCAAATTGGTAGTCAAGTTCATTTTGAAGCATGTAACGATAGGTAATATCTGTATTAATTCCCCATTTTTTTCTTCGAAGCATCAATATGGTTTGCCCTGAAAAAGCCCATGCACCGCGACCGATTTGAAAGGGCTGGGGGAACATACTCATATTTCGGCTGCGTTGCTGATATTTCCCCGTAGGTAATTGTATGCCGCCTCCCATCATCCAGGTTACTTTGGTATTTTTCTCGATACTGTCGCCGGTGTTGATAAGAAGATAGTGTGCATTTATCGAAATATCACCTATACCATGAATATTTTCGCTATACATCGTCCCTTTTCTCTCATGCAGAGAAAAAGGCACAAAGAACATATATTGCCATCTCTTTCCGGGAAATATTCTGGCCCAAAGTTCGGCTGTGCGAAATCGATCTTCAGTGATTTGATTGTTTCCGCTCAAGGAGAGTGGCGTGTTTTGATGCTTAAATGCTCGGTCTTTGTAACGAATGCCGCCAAAGTTGCGGTTAAACTGCGGAAGTATACCCATGTAATTGCTACCTACACCACACCCACAGATATCGCAACTTTTTGTATCAGGGATAAAAAATAAAATAGGAATAAGAAGGATGAATATCTTCATTAATTTTAATTTGTTAATATGGGTTCAGATATCATTGGATCACCTATAAAATCAAAATCGTTGAGTGTTTGAAGAAATCTAATCAAATCTCTTCTTTGCTGCTCATCTAAATGGATACCATTTTTTACCAATGGATCTACATTATCTATTTGTGAAATGCCGTTGGTATAGTGATCGAGTACCTCATGTAGGGTAAAAAATCGTCCGTCGTGCATGTAAGGGTGTGTAAACTGCAAGTTGCGAAGCGATGGAACTTTAAATTTATAATAATCTTCTTCGCGTTGGGTTATTAACATTCGTCCTAGCTCATGTGGCTCAGGCATTAATCCATTGTTTCTAAAACTAAAGTCGCTGAACAATGGCTCACGATGACAATCATTGCAAAATTGCTTAAAAATTTGATAGCCATGTTCTTCATCGGGAGTGAAAAATGCTTTACCCAACTTAACTTGATCATATTTTGAATTGGCTGATATGAGCATGGCTGAATATTGCGCCAAAGCCCATAATACTCGCTGATCGTTAATTTCTTTGGATCCAAACGCTTTTTCAAATAAACTAAGATATGTTGGGTTATTTCTAAGTTTTTGTAATACATTCAGCATAGTTTCGTCCATTTCGACCGGATTGGTAATGGGTGCTATGGGCACCATTTCAATATGATTGATTCCGCCATCCCACATAAATGATGTGTGCCAAGCTAAATTAAACATGGGCATCGAGTTTCGCGTACCCATGCGATTATCCACTCCAAAACTCAGTGATGTGCCGTGGTCAGCGAAGGCATGTACCTGCGCATGGCAACTTGAGCAAGAAATACTGTTATTTCTGGACAGAATTGGGTCAAAAAACAGCCTTCTTCCTAATTCAAAACCCTCTTTGGTTAAATTGTTAGGACCAAATTTATAGTGCGCCGGTGGGAAATGTTTTGGAACCTGAAAACCAAATGGTTTTTCAGGTTCCAAATTTTCCTGCTTGTTGCATGCACTTATACCTAATAATAAGGAAAAGCTGAAGCAGATATGGATGATTCTTTGATACATTAATTAATTGTGCATGTGGTCAAATCTTATCCAATTAATAAAATCCAAAGCCATTGTTTGGGCGTTAGCACCTGGCATGTGAACAGTTGTTGCGCCGTTGCTCAAACTTCCTAAAGTGTGTCTAAAGCGAGCAGGATTAACATACATGTGTATTTTCGGCGTTCCATTTGGCGAGATGCGCAGGATCTGACCATTGAAATCGGTGCTGCGCTCGGTCACAATATTGTTTTCCGAACGAAAGCCTCCCAGATGAAACGAAAATGTTCCATTTTGAGATTGTGGTGAAGTGCCTTCTGCTTTGATCATGATGTAGCCGGTATTCCAACTCCAAAACATACCATTAGATGGCGAAAGTGCCCCGGTTTGTGCACCAGAGACATTTCTTGTGCTGTCCACACCAACAGTATAGCGTAATTCAGTGTAATCACCGGCTGGAATATCTTTAATTTCAAGGGTTCTTCCAGCTTCGGTTGCTGCATCTACCAGATAATAGCTTTCAGGTTCGTTATACCATGTGCCATCTGTTTTTTTTAGTTTAATATTTGAAATGTAATAGCGTAGCGTAGTGAATGTCATGGTATCGCCTGTCATAGGATGGCGGAGTGGAGTATTCAATGTAAAGGGCGCCCAATTCATTCCCCAAACATGATCAAATTCAAAGAAAAATTTTCCTTTCGGATCAGCATGATTGTGGTCGTGGTCATCGTGATTGTCTTTTTTACAGGCTGTTACTATTGTTAAGAGAGCCAAACCTACGAAGGTCAATAATTTTGTTCTTTTCATTTTAATTTATATATAAGTTATTAATTAAATATTAAAAAAATGGATTGTAATAAATAAAACAGATAAAATTTGAGCTGTATCAAAAAGGATCAGCTATATTCATACTCATAGCTCATTAAAGCGGGCAAAATTGCTGCATCAATTTACATTTACGCAAAAATAAATGCTAACTAAGCGCTTTTGAATATGAGAAAACCTTCAAAAAATATCCTATACTATCCAAGTGGGGGGACGTAATTGTTTTTGCTTGTAGCCGGAGAAGGTTGTAAAATTGTTTTTAATGTGTACTTTTGATGAAGCCCAATTTTGATTAAAATTTATTAAAGTACAATTTTTTATAATTGCAGGAAACATTTCTAAATTAAATCTCAACAAATCCGGTAGGGAGTTTTCTTTCTGATATTCAGGCTCTGCTTCGGTTAGCATTTTAGCCATTTGGCATTTTCCATTACATGCTAAACTTGGCAATGATTTGTTTTCGCAGCGCTCTTGTGCAATTTGTTTTTGGTTTAATAAAAAATCAGCAATCACTCCTATTTGCAGGATCATTTGTAACATGAGTGCTATTATTAGGATGAAACAAATGAGCGATTTCACGATCTTAAATTTGCTGGCAAATATACGTTTTATAATCGAAAAAAAATATGATTGAAATCAGGCATTAGCAGATTTATTGCCTTTCCAGTTTTTGTAAAACATGTAGGCAAGTGCGCCAATTATAAAGTATGGAATGGTCATCAGATATAAGATACCATCGTTTAATCCTTTACCTACTGTTTTGCCACCACCTTCAATATTTGACTCTACCACTGCCTTGCACATGGCACATTGTGCATCTATTTCGATTGATAGAAACATTGCCATCATCACTAATCCAACAAATAAACCTGCGTTTTTCATATCAATTTTAATTTTTTTAATGCAAATAATAGGGCGAAATCATCAAATACACAAGCACACCTGTAACCGTTACATAAAGCCAAAGCGGGAGCGTGTAACGTGCTATTTTACGGTGTTTGTCATATTTTTGAGATAACGCTCTTACGAAACTTATCAATACTAATGGAACAATCACAATTGCCAAAAGGATATGTGAAAGAAGTATAAAGTAATAAATCGATTTCAGTATTCCTTCTCCACCGTATTTTGTTGAATCTGATGCCGAATGATAGGTAACATAGGAGAGTAAAAATATCACCGACAATAGCAATGCAGTAGTCATCAAACGGCGATGAAGGATGATATTTTTGTTTCTGATAGCGATAAATCCCAGCAGAAGTACTACTGAGGTGGTTCCATTGATAATCGCATTGAGTTTTGGAAGAAAGCTAATATTAAATCCTAAATCTAATTTGGGAGCGAAGTACAAAAAGGCTACAGCCCCTGGAATTAAGATGCTAACTAAAATGATGAAGGGCAAAAGGTTTAATTCTTTTTTTGAAGCCATAAATCTCTTATTTAACAGGATTCACATTCGATTTTTTTGCGATATTATATTCTGCAATCAAGGTTTTGATTTCATCAATGCAGCGTTTCATATCTGTTGCGTCGGTACCTTCATACACCCCTCTGATATGCTTTTTTCGATCTATCAGTACCACAAGGTCACTATGTAAAAATCCACCTGGGGCAAGTGAGTCTTGTGATGCGTTTAAAAGGTAGCTAGATGCAAGGGTATAAACTTTTTCTTTTTCGCCAGTTAGGAAGTGCCATTTATCAGCCGATGCATTAAATCGCTCAGCATATTCGTTAAGCACTTCCGGTGTATCATTTTCAGGATCAACTGTGAATGATACCAATCTAACATCCTGAAAGTTTTGAAAACGATCATGTATGGTTTTCATCAGTGTTTGCATATCCTTGCAGATAGTTGGGCAATTGGTGAAAAAGAAATTGGCAACGTAAATCTTATTCTCAAGATTTGCGCTGCCAAAAGTATTTCCGGTTTGGTCTGTGAATGAAAATTCAGGAATCGAGTGATATATAGTATCTATTTTTATTTGGCCATTTTCGTTTACCTCATATGTTTTTTTTTCTCCTAGATATGGTAAAGCTTTGATGTTGTGTTTTCCCGTTGTTAATATCAGGTATAAAACCGATGGGACTACAAGAATGGCAAATAAGACAAATTTATTTTTCACTTGAATAGGGACTCTAAATATTGTATGATCTCTGCTCCTTCAAATATCAGAATGAAAATCAGATAAATGATGAACAATGTAGGTAACAATATTGTGAGTCGAAGGTTTTTATGTTCATCGCCAAGGTGCATAAAAACCATAACAATGTAGCCTGCTTTAACTAAAGTTAAGATAATGTAGAACCATTTGATTAAAGTCCAAACGTTACCTTCACCAACGTGTGTTTTTCCGAAATAAATTCCCACAGCTATTTCTACGATAGTAACAATAGAAAGTATAGCTGTAACAGTAGCAATCTTTTTTCTGATTGCACGACTTTCTTCTGGGGTTCTTTGTATGCTGTGTCCTGAATGAACTGTTTCCTGATGTTGCATAATGTCAGATCAATTATGGTTAGTTGATTAAATCAAATAGAAAAAGGTGAAGACGAATACCCAAACGAGGTCTACAAAGTGCCAGTAAAGTCCAGTTTTTTCGACCATTTCATAGTGTCCTCTGCGCTCATATACACCCATATATGCCTGATACCAGATTATACAGTTGATCACAACTCCTGAAAATACGTGAAATCCATGAAAGCCGGTGATAAAGAAAAAGAAATTAGCAAATAATGGATGACCATATTCATTGTATTGCATATTGGCTCCGTAAATCATTTTTTCTACCCACTGACCATCTTCCATAACAAGTCTTAAAGCTCCCTTGTCGCCAACGATAAATGTGTACCATTCCCAGGCTTGTGATCCAAGAAAAACCAAGCCGCCAATTATTGTTAGACCTAGCCAAAATAACACACCCTTCTTATTATTAGTATGTCCAGCATCTACAGCGAGCACCATAGTTACACTCGAAATAATGAGAATGAAGGTCATTAACCCTACATAAATCAAGGGTAAATGCACACCATGCAAGAAAGGGAAGTGGTGAAATACATCTTCTGCTACGGGCCATGAGTCAGCATGCACGTGGCGGGCATATCCAAGCGCCACCAATAGTGATGAAAAGGTAAATGCATCAGATATCAGGAAAAACCACATCATCAGTTTTCCGTAGCTGGCGCCAAATGGAGCAACGCCGCCTCCCCATTCAGTTTTAGAGTCTAAAGTTACTTGCTGAGCCATATAGAATAGTATGTTTTTAAAATCCGCTGCAATTTTAACGAATTATCATCAAAAACAAGAATAAATAAATCCAAAGAAAATCAAGAAAATGCCAATACACTGCACATCGCCACAAACCCGCGCTATTTGCGGAATTGTAGTAGTTGTTAAAAGATCTTATTAACACCGCTATCACAAAAATTAATCCGGATACAATGTGGGCTAAATGCACTCCTGTGAGCACATACATAAAACTTCCAGCCGGATTGGACATGGAACCAGCAAAATAAATACCGCTTTCTACCAATGTACTCCAGCCTAAAAACTGCGTGATGCAGAATCCAATTCCCAGCAAAAGAGTTATGACTAAATAGTTTTTAATTTTGTTGAACTCATTTCGTTTGGCAGCAGTTAAAGCGAGATTGATGCTTAAGCTAGACAATAAGATGATACCTGTACTGTACCAAAACATTCCCGGCAAATCAAATTGCAACCAGTCTCCATCAGCCTGGCGAACGATGTAAGCACTGGTCAAGCCGCCAAAAAGCATCAAAATACTGAAAATGGAGATGTAAAGGAGACTTCTTCGTACTTTAACCTGTCTTTCTAATGTTTCTTCTACGGTGAGCATATTTTTATTTTTGTTTACCTAACAAGTTTATTTGTCGGAGGTTTACATTTTGTCAAACATCAAAGCCAATTGCACCACTGGTAAGTAAATGAAGGAAGCGAACAGTAATTTTCGTGCATCGTTCAATTCGCATGTTTTAAGCAGCCTTAAAGCTTTATACATGAAATAAATGCCGCAGATACTCGTAATCACAGCTGACACGGGACCGGCCATGCGAAATACAAATGGGAGCAGACCAATGGGAATTAATCCGGCCGTGTAAACCGCTATTTGGAGCGCAGAAGTTTTACTTCGACCATCGGCAGCAGGGAGCATTCGAAAACCTGCTTTTTTGTAATCGTCATCAAGAATCCATGCTAACGCCCAAAAATGGGGAAATTGCCAAATAAATTGAATGGAAAATAGAATCATTGCTTCAAGTCCCAGATGATTGGTGGCGGCTACCCAGCCCAACATCGGCGGAATGGCACCCGGGAAGGCACCAATGAACACAGCAAATGGCGTAACGCGTTTCATTGGTGTATATATCACAGCATAAGAAAACATTGCAGCGATACCTAACATTCCGCTCAAAGGATTCATGTAGTACCAAAGCAAAAATACACCTGTTGCACCAATGAAAAGTGAAAAAATCAAAGACTCACTCTGCGATAGCCTGTCCTGGGGCATCGGTCTTGTCTGGGTGCGCTCCATGAGCTTATCCAAGTCTTTCTCAATAATTTGATTGAAAGCATTGGAAGCACCAGTAACCAAAAATCCACCCAAAGTCAACATCAGCACTTTGAACCAGTCGATCTGTTCAGAAGCCATAATGAATGCTGTGATAGCAGAAAATACGACCAACGAACTCAGCCTGAATTTCATCAGCTGGCCAAAATCTTTGACCTTATTCGACGAATTGGTGTGTATTGCTTCTTGCGCCAACAAATTATTTTCTTTTAAAGGGGTGCAAATTTAGTTACAAATGCACACGAAAACCTAAAAAATAACTGTCTTTTTAGTTTTTAGTATGATGAAATTTAACAGGTATTTAATTACCGTTTTTGATTAGCAGTTTAATTTAATGAGCGATTTCTAAAAGGGATTACTTCGCATTGTCAACATGCTAATTTTTAGATTCTTCAGTTTATGATTGATTTTAGGCCAACATTCAATTTAAAATGGCGATAGAATGTCACTTTTGCTCAGCTTCAAGCAAGGCAACAACCTTTTCATAATACTTAAATTGCTTGCGGTCGAGTTTGTTTTGTGCTATGATTTCGGCACGTGTAAAACCGCCTTGATAATAGCGTTGCAGCCAAGGTGCAATGGTTAGAGCAGCTTCTAGGTAAGTGTATGTAATAGCCGTATTGATAGTGGTATAAACAAAGAAACTTGCTAAAAGCAGGGAATTGATTCCATTCTTGATGTCGCCGGCGTAAAATTGTCCAAGACCCGGTAAGTATTTGCTGAGCCGTTTGGCTTTGCGTGGATTGGGGTGTTTAATATTTGCCGCGGTGTTGATCCAGGTTTCAACCATCAACTGATCGTCTGCCTTATCGAAGCAGCGCCTTAAGGCAAGAGAAGACTGTTCAAATTCTTTTTGCACAAAGTAAATTGTACCCAACATGAATTGCTTGTTTTTCAGCAGGCTGTCTTGCAGATTTTCGTCTGTGCTAAGTAAATCCTGCAATGCCAGATTAAGTTCTCCGGCAAGCATTAGTGAATTTGCCCTTCTCAAGAGTAATCTATTGCGCTCTGATGCTTCTTGATGCGCAGCAATAGCCCCATTAAAATATTGAGCAGCTTGCTGATAGTTTTCAGCCTTCCAAGCGATTTCACCCAACATGGCGAAACATTCTGAATCGTATTGTCCATAACCGAAAAAAATCGCTCGCTGAAACAGCAAATCAGCTTCTTTTTCCGCACCTGCTTCATAAAGCGCCTTGCCCAATGTAAAGGTTTCGTCCAGTGTCTGAGCTTGTAGACTATTGAAGCAACAAAGGCTGATAATCAGCGTTAAATGTGTTTTCAATTTTTAGTTTGAGTTTCTTTTTTACTTTTTTATTGTAGCGATGGGCACTTGCAGCCGAACCATAAATATTGCCAATGTAGAAGCCGGTGGCTAAACCGCCAAAAATCCATCCATATGCACTATTTACACCCCTTCTTTGAAAGCCACGTACTGACTGGTAAGCGGCTGCACCAATGGTGAAAAAGCCAATTAGTCCGTCTTTCCAGTCTTTGGTGTAGAACTTTCCTACCCCCGGTACGATGGCTGACATGCCCGCTGCCAGAGCCGGACTTTTAAGCTTGAGCTGCGTACCTTCTTGTGCAAAAGCTAAAGCATTGTTCATCATAGGGACATATTCCGGCTCTATTTGCATAGGCACGAAGGATTGCTTAGCTTCCTTGTAGTTTTCCTTAAAGAGTGATGCATAAATATCGAAATAGATTTTTTCGGTTTCAGGCAGCCAAGCCGAAGATTTGGCCGCATTACGCGCCACATCATATTCCGTTTCTTTAAAAAAGCTTCTCACTAACAATCGGTCATTGAGCGTGCCCCAAACACCTGTTCTGTTCGGGATAAGCAAGCTGCCTCTGACTCTCATCACTGCAGGTTGATTAGCATATAAATAGCACTCCATGGCCATAATACGATACGAAGTATCAACAGGAGAAAGGAAACTTAATCGTTCTAACTCACTTGCAGCAGATTCGTATTGCTCTGACTTGAAAAGATATTTGGCAAAAAGTAAGCTGTTCGATTGGTCAAACAAATCTGCTTGCGACCAAATAGAATTTAGGCACAATACCTTTGCAACAAGCAAATAGATTGGTTTCATATTAAGGATGATCGATGAGTAAAAGCTTGTCGAAATCAAATTCATAATTTTCAGGACTAAGACCGTTGCAGCGGATCAATCGGTCAAAGGTAGCCATCATGCCAATGGCTGCTCCTTTGCTTTTCACAGCAATCATTCCATACTCTGAGCAGCTTGGATGAAAATTACAGCGCATGTAATCTTGCGATGAGAATAATTCTTTATACAAAAGGAATAAACCTGAAAATAATGACTCAAGCTCATTTGTGTTTTGTTTGGCAACGCGATATTCTGTCCTGCTTGGCTTAGGATTGACAGATTTACTGATTTTTTGAATATCAAGACTTTGCCCGGAAACAAACAGTTGACTAACGAGCAGGAAGCTTAAAGTTATAGATGTCTTCATCTTTCATGTCGTTGATCACAATATTCCGATAGGTGGTTTGCTTTATGTCCTTGCCTTGTGTAAGGTAATGTATTTCAGTGACATCAGTAGGGAATTCTATACCCGCAACTTTGATATACTCTTTAAAAAACTGTTTCTTAATTAGTTCATTTTGGGTAGTATAAAATGCCACTCCATACAATTGATTGTTTTTTTTTGAAGTGATCACTTTGCCAAACATCTTGGATACCTTTTGATCAGGTTTCCAGGTGGTGATAACCAAGTCTCCTTCCTTCTCTACTTTTTCAATTTTATATAGTGATTTCTCAAGTCCAAAATTGTGCATGCTTTTGTTGAGTAAATTACTAAACATGGTTGCAGCAGGATTAAATGGCACCATTTGTTTCGATTTTAAGGTGTTATCCACAAATCGGTAGAAGGTGGTATCCTTAAATACCCATAGCTCTTTTTCCGGAAAGCTGATTTTATAAACCAGCTTATCGTGCACCTTATCGAAATAAACCGAACCACGGCTTAGTGACATTTTTCCATCATAAAATTTTTCTTTGATGGAAAAGTCTGCTTTTAGCCTAAAATAGTGTTGCCCAATTAAATAATTGGGCAACACAAAAAATAAGGAAATAAAAATACTTAACTGCATACTAAATTGATGCTGCTGCTCCTCCAAGAATAATCACCCAAATTACAACATAGAGTAAAATAATTGCACCTTGAACTATAGCACACCCTGTAAGTGCTTTTTTGGTTTCGTCGCGATCGTCAGTTACAAAGTAAACGATGGCAATACCGGCAACACCAAAACATGCACCCCATAGAAATGAAGGGATTCCGAGAGGTGGGTCGCCACGACCAATCAATTCCAAAGTTCGCAGAATGTCCGATGAACCATTTAACTCTGCAAGTAAACCATTGCTAGCATCCATTTCTGACAATGTGATACCTTCATTAACTGCAATAAACTCATCTAATTCATTGAGTTGTGCAAGTTCTGAGTTTACAAAATTTTCATCCATTTCAAATACTTCGGCTACACCAGCAGAAGCATTGAATGCGAATAAACCTGCAAACAAGCTTGACATAAAAACTTTCTTCATACATTAAGGATTAAAGGTTTGAGTTTGCAAATTTACTTTTCTCGCTTTCTTAGCCAAATCTTTTAACACTTTTCGTTATGCGTTTACTGTTTTGCTTCGTAAAAAATTTACACAAAACATTGATAATAAACGAATTGTTATGCGAATTTTTTTAGAGAATTACAATAACCTTCAACACACGTTTTTCGCCGATTTTATATGATCTTTTCCTGAAAGGCTGTAAAACAATAAATGGAGTGACCAACCCTAAAGGCGCCAACCATTCTCCTCTTCTTAAAATTGGGTGATCGTTGTTAGCCAATGAGTTGACCGAAAAAAAAGTAAAAAACATAACGCCTCCAAGCGCAACTCTTTGAAGTCGATAATGCAGCCAATCTAATCTTTTCACACGTAAATGTGAAATATCCCTTAGTGGAATCATTCTTTGTTCAAGCACAATGAAATCAGGTTGAATCAAATCTATTTCACCATAATTCCAGTGTTTCTCTTGATATGTTTTTACCCAGATTTTATCATCTATATGAAATCGTTTTCTGTTTACGATACCGGGTTTGTCAAGCGCAAGAAGGTATCTGTCTTGGGCATGCGAGCCGATAGGTATGCTCCCCAAAAACAAAAACATGAAAATGGATATGAGCCTTTGTGTTTGCATCATTTCTTCCGATAATAAGCGGCTATCAAGATAGGAAGTAAAATCAAATCGGCAAGCAAGGCAATCACTAAAGTGAGTGAAATCATTAAGCCCACATAATAGGTGCTTTTAAAGTCAGAGAAAACCAGTGAAGCAAAGCCGGCACAAATAATAATGGTAGTAATAATCATTGCTTTGCCGGTTGATAGAAAAGTGCTGCGCAAAGCAAAAGCGAGTTGCTTGCCTTTGGCTAGTTCAATTCTCAGTCGACTAAGAAAATGCAACGTATCGTCCACAGCTATGCCAAATGCAATGGAAAATATGATCGAAATGGTCACTTTCATATCAATATTTAGCCAACCCATTATTCCGGCATTGAGCACCAATGGTAGCACATTAGGAAAGAGCGCCAGCAACATCATGGCCGGTGAACGAAACATAATGCCGATGATAATCAACAATACCAATACATTGATGCTGATGCCTAGTAAGATATTTTCCGTAAGGTGCGAATTGCTCTTGTCAATCAAATCGGATGAGCCGGTGATTCGAAAGACAATAGGAGAATTGCTTAATTCTTCATCAAGAAAATGTTGCAATTTATCGTTTTTCAAACCCACGGCATAGCTCCCTTTGTCGCGCATTTTTCCTGAGAATCGTCCTGTTTTTAAGTCTTTGGCGATCACTCGTCGCACTTCTTTGTTTTTTGCATACGGCGCAAAGGTTTTTAAGAGCACCTTTAATGAGTCGTCACTCTTTGGAATGCGGTAAAAGCTTTGTTCGCCGTCATTAATCGCTTTGTTAAAGGCTTTGAGTACCGTGACCGGCGACACCAGCACTTTCATATCATAATCGTTCAGAATAAAATCATGAACCTTTTCCAATTTCCTTATAGCAAGCGGGCTAAGTATATTGAGCGAATCCGCAGAAATATCCACCTGCATTTCAAAACTTCTAACGCCACTGAATTTTTCATCAAAAAAGCGAAATTCCTGTTTGATGGGATCATCTTCTTTCAGGTCGTCGAGCACCGAATTGTTGACCCTAATTTGAAAGATACCGATAATGGCAAAAGCAAATAGTAAAATAAATCCGCCCACAATTTTCTTTGGATGCCGGAAAATGAAAACAAAAAGTTTCTTTAAAAATTCATTCCACCAGATTTGCTGTTGATGCACCTTGGCATACCTAGGTTTTTTGGAGTGAATTAACACAAAGGGTAATATGGTGATGGAAAGTATGAAAGCAATGCTCACCCCAACAGCTGTGAAGGTGCCAAAATCTCTGATGGGTTGAATGGATGTGAGATTAAGCGTAATAAAAGCTACGGCTGTGGTAGCACTTGTAAAAAAAGTAGCAAGACCTACTTCTTTGATGGCAAAAGTCAGGGCTTTGTATTTCTCATAGCCTTCATTTATTTTTTCATGATATTGACTGCTGATATGCACCACGTCCGACATGCCCACTACAAAGAGAATACACGGCATGAGAATGATCATGATGTCCATCGGCTTGCCACTCAGTGTCATTACACCGATGGTACATACAATCGAAAGCAACACTACTATCAGTGGAACTGTGATCCCATGCAGGCTTCTAAAATTAAACCATAGAAAAACAACCACCAGCACGATGGAAATACTCATAAAAAGCAGTAGTTCCTGTCGCGTTTTTTCTAAATAAATTTTTTCTGATTTGATTTTTCCGCTTAGAAAATAATTTTCAAATCCCGCATGATGAATAGCTTTTTGCACTGCAGTAAGCAAAGTATCAGCTGCTGGTTTGTCTAATTGTTCTCGGTGTTTAATGTAAATACTCACAAATTGTCCGTCAGTTGAGAATACATTGCCGGTAAAAATTTGCGATTCATAAATCCTTGCAGAGTCACTGCTTAAGTTTTCAGGATTGTCTTTCTGAATCACAGGAACTTCTATCACACCGAAACTTGATATCAAGGGTTCACGCAGAGAGATAGGTGAGGTGATACGCTCAATATTCTCAATCTTTTCCAAAATTTCGCAGAGCTTATCAATACGACTAATAAACTCATGATGAAAAACATGGGGCTCTCCCTTCAGTCCAATGATCAGAAATTCGTTGTCTGCTTCAAAGGTTTCTCTGAATTGATAATAAAACTCAGCATCATCACTGTTGAGCGGAAAAAAATGCTCGAAATTGTAGTCAAAACGGGCATCTTTCACTTGATAAATAAGAAAAGAGCTCAATATCATAACAGCAATAGCTGCAACGGTAAAAAATCTTTTTAGCCTTTTTATCCCTTGATAGTTTTGCTCCTGCTTATCCAATGTTCACTGATAGTTTTTAAATAAATCATCGCCACGGTTTTTCCCAGAAGCCAGCCAAATATCCATCCTACCAATACATCGGCAGGGTAGTGGGCACCAAGATAAATGCGTGTGTAGCCCACCGTAAACAGCCATGAGAGTAAAAGTGTTTTGATCCACACTTCTTTATTTTTAAATAATGTTATCCAAAGAAAGGTAACTACTGCAGCTGTGTTGGTGGCGTGCGATGAAATGAAGCCATATAGCCCACCGCAGCGATTTTGAACCAAATGAATAAGTCCATCGAGTTCCGCATTGTGGCAAGGCCGAAGACGTTGAAAGACATTTTTGAATAAGTGTACTGAACCTTGATCGGCCAAAGCAATGGTTAAAGCAACAAAAAGCACCGGGACCACCAGCTTCCATTCATAATTTTTGAAATAGAGAAACAGCACTGGAACGAGAAGTGGGATATTAAAATATTTCGAGGTGCAGAAACTCATCACCTGATCCATCATGCTTCCACCATTGAAATTGAGCAGGAGAAACATCTCTTTGTCCCATTGCACAAGAAAATCTATCATTCTTCTCCCGAATCATTTAAAATTTTCCAAAGCAAATCTTTTAGTTCCATCAGGCCGGTTTCATAATGAGAAGAGATGAATAGCCAGGGAATATCTTTTGGAATTTCCGGTTTAAGTGCTTCTTTCAATTCATCGTCGAGCATGTCGCTTTTGGAAATTGCGAGCACGCGTTTTTTATAAAGCAATTCCGGGTTAAACTTTTTCAATTCATTAAGCAGAATGTCATATTCCTGCTGAATGCTTTTTGAATCTGCTGGAATCAGAAAAAGCAATACCGCATTACGTTCGATATGTTTCAGGAAACGGTGACCAAGCCCTTTACCTTCTGCCGCCCCTTCAATAATACCCGGAATATCGGCCATGATGAAGGATTTGAAATCGCGATAACTAACTATTCCCAAATTAGGCACCAAAGTGGTGAAGGCATAATCGGCAATTTCAGGCTTAGCAGCCGTTATTTTGGAGAGCAAGGTAGATTTTCCTGCATTCGGAAAGCCCACTAATCCTACATCAGCCAACACTTTGAGTTCCAAAATTTTCCATTCTTCTTTACCTGGCTCACCAGGTTGTGCAAATCGCGGAGTTTGCATGGTAGACGTCTTGAAGTGATTATTTCCTAAGCCGCCGCGTCCGCCGTCCACTAGAATTCTTCTTTGACCATGTTCGGTGATTTCAAATAAAAATTCACCCGTTTCGGCATCGCGGGCCACAGTTCCTAATGGCACTTGCAGCACTTCATCTTTGCCGCTTTTGCCCGTTTTGAGCATGCTTCCACCGCTATGCCCCGGCTCGGCGATCACGTGTTTGCGATACTTGAGGTGCAGCAAAGTCCACAGTTGATTATTTCCTTCGAGAATCACATGCCCTCCACGACCTCCATCACCTCCATCAGGGCCTCCCTTAGCTGTGTGTCGGTCGCGGTGCAGGTGTGCAGACCCGGCACCTCCTTTGCCGGAGCGACAGCATATTTTCACATAGTCAACAAAATTCGATTCAGCCACGGCAGTTCTTTTGATTTGCAAAAGTAGTGGGTTTTTGATGATTTTTTTAAAGCGAGCGAACAGCCATAAAACAAACAGGCTTTGCGTTCCGATGAAGCAAAGCCTGTTTCTATAATTTAAAAGAAATTAATGGTGCACGCCACCTTCGCCATGCACATGTCCGTGGGCGAGTTCATCAGGTGTAGCATTTCTGATTTTTTCTACTTTTCCGGAGAAGTGAAGATTTTTTCCGGCTAATGGATGATTAAAGTCCATAATTACATGATCGGCATTAACTTCTACAACTAATCCTTGAAATTGGTGTCCATTTTCATCTACCATTGGGAGGAAATTGCCCGGACTCACCATTTCTGAGTCAAGCTCTTCGCCTTCTGGCACGAACGCACGAATTGGTATAGCGGCAATATTATCATTACTTGCAAGACCATAGCCTTCAGAAGCTTTAATTTCAAATGAAAAACTATCACCTGCCTGAAGCCCGCTTAAATTGGCTTCAAATGCCGGAATTACATTTCCAGCTCCAAAAAGAAATGTGAAGAGGTTTTCGGAAGTGGTTTCTTCTACTACTTGTTTTGATAGGTCATTGTCGCTTTTTACCATGAGTTTATAGCTCAGCGAAACGACTGTGTTTTCCTGTATTGACATAAAAAAATTTTTGACAAAAGTAGGCAAATTATCCTGAGTGCCAAATCTCTGCTTATGCATGTTTGAAACAAAAAACAGGCAGATCAACGGCAACAAGAAAGCCTATTTGTGGAACAAACTTTTATATGCTTATCCCACAAGTTGTATGCATGAAAAATTAATAAGTTTGAGACTTCCAAATTTGAACTTTACTCATCAAAACGAAACACTTCTAAATGCCAGAATATAAAAGCAATATACATTCAAAGCTTCCAACGGTTAATACGTCTATCTTTTCAGTAATGAGCGCCCTGGCAGCTGAACATGATGCCATTAATTTGTCGCAAGGCTTCCCGGGTTTCGATTGTCATCAAAGATTAAAAGAGCTTGTTAACAAATACATGCAGCATGGTTTTAACCAATATGCCCCAATGCCGGGTGTAATGAAACTACGCGAAAGCATAGCAGCAAAAACGGAAGAATTATATTCTTCTGCATATGACCCGGATACCGAAATCACCATTACAGCGGGTGCTACGCAAGCTATCTATACGGCAGTCACCGCCCTGGTGCAGGAAGGTGATGAAGTTATACTTATCGAACCGGCTTATGATTCTTATGCTCCGGCTGTTGAATTGGCCGGGGGAAAGCCTGTATTTTTTCAATTGAGTCAGGATAAGTTTGAGATCAATTGGGCCGAGTTTCAAAAATTGGTTAATCAGCGTACACGGATGATTATCATCAATACACCGCATAATCCAACGGGGGCGTGTTTGAATGCCGCTGACATGCAGAAACTGGAAAAAATCACTAAAAACACAGATATCATCATATTGAGTGATGAAGTATATGAACATATCATCTTCGATGGATTGCAGCACCAGAGCGTATGTCGTTTTCCAGGATTAGCCGACCGTAGCGTGGTGATAAGTTCTTTTGGCAAAACCTATCACACCACCGGTTGGAAATTAGGCTATTGTCTTGCACCAATGACCATCATGAAGGAAATTAGAAAGGTCCATCAGTTTATTGTGTTTTCGGCCAATATGCCAATGCAAATGGCTTATGCCGATTTTCTTGCAGAGAAAGACCATTATCTGTCTTTGTCGCAGTTTTATCAGGAGAAAAGAGATTTCTTTATTCAATTGTTCAAAGGCTCCAAATTCAGCTTTGATCCGGCTCAAGGCAGCTATTTTCAACTGCTCAACTACAGCAAAATAAGTAATGAAAAGGATGTGGATTTTGCCAAACGCCTGACGATTGAATATAAAGTGGCTTCCATTCCGATTTCAGTTTTTTATCACAAGAAAGTGGACTCTCGTCTCTTGCGTTTTTGCTTTGCCAAAAACAATGATGAAATGGAAAAAGCCGCTGAAAGATTGTTGAAATTATGAGTTTGTTAAAAGTTGCCATCATCCAGAGCCGAATCATTTGGCAGGATAAACAAGCCAACTACGAATGGTTTGCTTCTCGCATTCAAAGCATTATTGGTCATGTAGACCTGATTGTTTTGCCAGAGATGTTCAATACGGGCTTTAGTATGCAGGCAGCGGAACTTGCCGAGCCGATGGAACACACCGCCATGCAGTGGATGCATCGCATGGCTTCCATGAAATCCTGCGCAGTGACCGGTTCGCTGATTATTAAAGAAAATGGAAATTATTTCAATCGCCTGATTTGGATGCTGCCTGACGGCACTTATGAATATTATGACAAACGGCATTTGTTTCGTATGGCAAGCGAGCACGAGCATTTTCGAGCAGGTAATTCCCGTTTGGTCATCAATTACAAAGGCTGGCGAATTTGCCCATTAATTTGCTATGATTTGCGATTTCCGGTTTGGTCGCGCAATCGTTTTCAAAGCAATTCATTTGATTATGATTTGTTAATTTATGTGGCCAATTGGCCTGAACGACGCGCTTTGGCTTGGCAAAGTTTGCTCCCTGCTAGAGCCATTGAAAATTTAACCTATGTAATAGGTGTAAACCGAATAGGGGTAGATGGCAATCAGGTGAGCTATTCGGGCGATTCGGCGGTGCTTAATTTTATTGGTGAAAAAATCAGCCGAACAGAACGCTATGGCGATCGGGTGGAAGTAATCGAGCTGGATAAGTCTGCTTTAGCACAGTTTCGTTTAACCTTTCCCGCCGGAATAGACGCAGATGATTTTACTTTGCAGGTCTAAAATAGGAAGCATTTTTTCAGTAAAGCGCATTTAGCCAATCGCCAATCTTCAATAGCTGATTGCCAACTGCAATCTTAAAAAAATAGCATTCCACTTTATAGTTTAATACATTTGTAAGCGAAATCACATTTAAATTTTGTGCAGAAGATGAAAAAATGGGCATGGATTTTCCTTATATGGATAGCCAAATCGAGCTATTCTATTGACCTGACGATTAATATTACTTCGATACCTCCCAACACCCCGGCAAATGCAACCATATACATCGCTGGATCTTTTAATAACTGGTCGGAAAACAATTCGCAATTCATCATGCAGCCGCAGCCCAACGGGCAACGGAGCATCACTTTGCTCAATGTAAGCGGGGTGATTGAATTTAAGTTTACTCGCGGCAGTTGGGCAACTGTAGAAGGAACAGCAACAGGTGGCTTTCTACCCAACCGCTCTTACAACACTGCAAACGGAAATGTGCTCAATGTTACTGTAGCCGGATGGGAAGACCTTGCCGGAAATCCCAATAGCACGGCCAATTCCAATGTGCAAATACTGAACAACAGTTTTTTCATGCCGGAACTCAATCGCAACAGAAGGATATGGCTATATTTACCTAACGACTATCAATCTGCACCTAACAAACGCTACCCAGTGATTTATATGCATGATGGGCAGAATTTGTTTGACCAAGTCACTTCATTTTCCGGCGAGTGGCAGGTCGATGAAACACTTAGAAATTTGCAAAATCAAGGTGATTATGGAGCCATTGTAGTAGGCATTGATAATGGAGGTATAAACCGTATCAACGAATATTCTCCCTGGGTTCATCCACAGCATGGGGGTGGTCAGGGCGATCTGTATATTGATTTTATTCGAAATACCCTAAAACCCTATATTGACCAAAACTATCGAACGCTTCCGCAAGCGCAAAACACTGGTTTGATTGGCAGCTCTATGGGAGGCTTGATTTCTCTTTACGGCGCTACAAAATTTCCGCAAGTGTTTGGGAAAGCAGGTATTTTTTCACCATCCATCTGGTTTGCCCGTAACGATGTTTTCAGTTTTATAAGTAATCAGAGCTTCACAGGTATTCCTTTTCGCGCCTATTTCGTAGGAGGGACTAATGAATCATCTACAATGGTTTCCGATATGCAATCTGCCCGCAACAATTTGGTTCAGGCAGGGGCTAATGCGCAGGAAATTCAATTGGTTACCCATACTGACGGAGCACATAGTGAGTGGTATTGGCGTAGAGAATTTCCGGCAGCCTATCAGTTTTTGTTTCCCGCACCAGTGTTGCCAACTTCTGTTTCACAAACACCGAAATTGATCTGGAGTGTTTACCCTAACCCCGCCAAAGATAGTTTCCAGTTGCAATGCGAAACTTGCAGAGAATTTCAGTATTGGCTTTACACCATTGATGGACGTCTGATCCGGAGCGGACAATCGAATCAGTCTATAGAAGTGTTTCAAACATCAAGTTTCGACGAAGGGATGTATATTCTTCAGCTACAAAATGGTCAGCACCTTTCCAATCGCCGAATCTTAATCCAGCGATAAGGTGGGATGTGAATTGATTTTTTCTGCAATGGAAACCTGTTTAAGGTTTTGTAATATGGCTTCCGGCAAGGTGAAGCTTTATTTTTTATCTAAACAGTTTTTACCCAACCTTTAAATTTTGGACGATAGGCTAAAGGATTGAATTAGTTTACAATCGTGATTATCCAGAACTTTCATGCTCATAACCCTGTGAATAATCCAACACATTACCCACCTGAAAGTAGTTTAAAATGAAGCAATTTTGGTTAACATCATGCTACTTTCATCTTCAGACTTATTCATCATTGCAGCATATCTTGTTATTGCGCTGCTTATTTCTTTTTATTTCAAAAAGAAGGGAAGCAAGAGCCTTGCCGATTTTTTCACCGGAGGGCGCTCCATGCCCTGGTATATTGCCGGTGTGTCGATGGTGGCTACCACTTTTGCAGCCGATACCCCGCTGGCAGTTACAGAATTAGTAGCTAAAAATGGTATTTCAGGCAATTGGCTATGGTGGAATATGCTCATTGGCGGAATGCTTACTACTTTTTTCTTTGCCCGATTATGGCGCAGAGCAGGCGTGAATACAGAGCTTGAACTTATAGAACTTCGTTACGGAGGTAAGCCTGCCGCCTTGCTGCGTGGTTTCAAAGCTGTCTATCTCGGTCTGTTTATGAATTGTCTCATCATTGGTTGGGTTAATCTGGCACTGGTTGATATTTTAAAGGTATTTTTTGGTGTCCCGGCAGCCGATGTGTATTGGTATGTAGCTGCGGCAATGCTTTTCACTTCATTTTACTCGTCTTTGTCCGGCATTTGGGGTGTAGCGGTGACTGATGCCTTGCAATTTATCATTGCCATGATTGGTTGCATCGTGCTTGCATTTTTGGTTTTAAATAGCGAACAAGTGGGGGGGATGAGTGGTCTGGTGACTCAATTGCCAGATTGGTCTTTATCTTTCTTTCCACAAATTGGTGAAGCTAATGCTTCTCAAGGCGCCTTAAGTATAACCATCGGCGCTTTTTTTGCCTTTCTTGGGGTGCAATGGTGGGCCAGTTGGTATCCCGGGGCAGAGCCGGGTGGGGGAGGTTATGTGGTGCAGCGCATGTTAAGCACTCGTTCCGAAAGAGATTCGATTTTAGCTACACTGTTTTTTCAGGTTGCACATTATGCACTGCGCCCCTGGCCATGGATCATCGTGGCTTTATGCAGTTTGGTGTTGTATCCTGAACTCACAGGTGGCGATCAGAAATTGGGCTATGTCTATGCCATGCGCGATTATCTGCCCAACGGACTTCGAGGCTTATTGCTGGTGGCTTTTCTTGCGGCTTATATGAGCACCATCTCTACGCAACTCAATTGGGGAGCCAGCTATTTGATGAATGACTTTTATGTTCGTTTTTTTAGAAAGTCAGATAATGATTCTTCCAATGAGCAAAACAACTTAGTCAACGTGAGCCGACTGATCATGTTTTTGTTAATGGCAATCGGGTTGTTTGCCACCACACGCATGACTTCCATTTCTGGTGTTTGGGAATTTATCATCGAATGTGGTGCAGGTTTAGGCTTGGTCTTAATCCTTCGCTGGTTTTGGTGGCGTATCAATGCCTGGAGCGAAATTGTGGCCACCTTTGCGCCATTTGTTGGCTATGCTATCGGACATTTTTATTTAGAAAAACTTTTTGGGCAAGGTTTTATTGGAAATAAGGGCTCATTTTTGTTCACTGTTCTCTTTACCACCCTGAGTTGGCTCATTGTGACCATGCTCACTAGTCCCGAAAATGATGTTGTGCTTCGAAATTTTTATCAACGCATACAACCTGCAGGAAATTGGAAGAGGTTCAGTCAAGGCACTGCAAGCAAAATGCAGGTTTCTTATCTTCTGTTATCATGGTTTTTGGCCGTGCTTTTTACTTATTCCTGCTTGTTTTTTATTGGTAAACTGGTTTTTATGCAGTGGAATCAAGCCATCACTTGGGCGGCACTTATGCTGTTGGCTTTTTTCAGCTTAATGCGTATAACCGCGAAAACATCGATTTTTAAATGATGGATTTTTGTCGCAAGGAATGAATGCAAATCAATCCTTGAATTTTAATGAAGCCGCCAATTCAAAATACTTTTTGAAACATTCAAAGGTAATGCGCGCATCTTCAAGCGCATTGTGTTGTTCTCCTTGCCTGAAAATGCCGAAATGAGCGGCTACCGCCTTCAAGCTGAGTTTCTCCGGAGCTTTTCGCTGGTTTTTTTCCAAAATTTGTTTCATTAATAAAGTGAAACTCATTAAGTCAATCATTTTGTAGGCAAAAGGCCAAGAGAGGTTCAGGTATTGATATTCCACTTTCAGAAAATGTATATCGTTGATGATACTTTGTCCACAGAGTATCACCTCGTGTAGTTTCTCTTGCGATGTTTTGCGCAATGTTTTTCTGATCCAGGCTTCAAGATTTTCGAGCGCTTCGAAACTTTGCGGCGCATCTTTAAGGTCGTCGAGCGAAATTCCGTGCACAGCTTCGGCATAACTTGAAAAAGTTTCTTCATGATCGGGATATACTAACGTTTCAAATTCGCTAAGCTTATTCCAATTGTCATCGGCGAGCACGGCACCTATTTGTATAATGTCGTGAAATTCGGCTTCACTCCCCGACATTTCAAGATCGAGTATTAGAAATGGCATTCGAATTAGTTTTTGAAAATCAATACACTAGCATAAGCCACTATTCCTTCTTCACGACCAATAAAACCCATTTTTTCATTTGTAGTAGCTTTGATGGAAATATCTTCAACATCAATACCCATAATGGACGATAATTTGGATTTCATCGCATCCACATAAGGTTTGATTTTAGGTTTTTCGCATACCACTGTACTGTCTACATTTCCAACAGTGTAGGAGCGCTCCCTCAGCAATTGCATCACTCTTTCTAATAGGATACAGCTGTCAATACCTTTAAATTCTGTGGATGTATCCGGAAAATAAAAACCAATATCTTTTAAGCCTGCTGCTCCAAGCAGTGCATCGCATAGGGCATGTATGAGCACATCTGCGTCGGAGTGTCCGAGTATGCCTTTTTCACTGGGAATCTCTACCCCGCCAAGGATAAACTTTCTTCCTTCTCGAAGTTGATGCACATCAAAACCAGAGCCAACTCTGATTTTCATTAGTTATTTGCTTTTTTCTGCTGTTGTTGAGAGAATCCTGCAAAATCAAACGCTAAGGTAAATCGCAAAGTGTTTTCTAGAGGGTGACGCTGCACGGTTGGTATCAAATAAGCCAGATCGAGGCGGAATACATTGAATTTTACCCCTGCTCCAAGTGTGAAATATCTTCTATTTCCTTTGGTGAAGTGTTCATGAAAATATCCTGTGCGAACCATGAACACATCGCTGTAGCTATATTCAACCCCACCGCATAAGATTACTTCTCTTAGTTCTTCCTGTAGCACGTTTCTGGTACCATCTTCTCTCAATACGCCCGGAGCATCATAAAACGATTGAATAATTCCTTGCACAACTGATACATTAGGATCCATTCCTGCAATGATTGCTCCATTATTCTGCGGGTCAACCACCGGAGGAGTTGGCACTAGGAGTTTATTCATGTCAAACAAAAAGGTGAAACTGTTGTAATCGTCTAAATTCAATTTCAATGAATTACCTACACGCAAATTCATGGGTATAAAGTTTCTTTCAGCTGTTTGAGTGTAAGAAATTTTAGCTCCAAGATTGGTGAAAGCGGTCATGAATGCATAGGTTGCTTTTTTGTCACCTAAGGTGAGCTCATCATTTCTGTAGTAAGCAGAAATATCGGCTGCGACAGATTGACCAGGAAATGTTTGCGTATTTTGAACGTCGATCCCGCCTGTGAGATTAGAGAAAATATATCTTAATGCAATACCGCCACCCCAACGATCAGTCAATTTTCTGGAATAAGCTACATCAACAGCAAATTCATTTGGATTAAACTGTCCTGTAACGTTGCCCACGATATCAGTAAATACAATGTTCCCTAGTGAGAAATAACGCAACGACCCTCCAATTGCCTGACCATTTTTAAGCTTCTTGTATGTACTTAAATAAGCAAGATTGATATCAGGAACTAAATTTCTTAACCATGGAATATAAGACAAGGAAATTGCCGCGTCTTCTTCGGCAAAAGCTAGTTTAGCTGCCCCCCAGTGAATTGAATTGGCATCGGGCGACAATGCTCCACCAGCATCACCTAATGCAGCAGCTCTCGCATCAGGAGTGATGAGCAATAAGGGTACGGCAGTTGTAATAGTATTAATAACTTCGTTACCGGTGAGCTGTCCAGTACCTATTTGAGCTTTAGCCTGATAGGTAAGAATTAGTGATACTGCGCTCAAACTGGCAAATAGTTGATTTTTTCTCATAGTTTTATGTTGGCTATCATCATTCTACGTGAGCTGATGATTTAAAGTTTTAAAATTATTACTGGCAAATATAAATATGATTAGTGCAATGAACGGATAATTTATTTCAATATTACTAGTTTCTCAAATTTTTCGGCTGTTTTACCATCGCCGGTTCTTACTTTAACCCTATAAACATAAACGCCTCTTGCCAGTTTATCGCCAAACTCATCTCTTCCGTCCCAGTTAATTGGCAGTGACCGTGCTGTGCTATTTTGAAAAGTTGTTTCCAGGGTTTTCACGATTTTCCCCGAAACAGTAAACACCTGTATTTGCACATCCATCGGCATTCCGGGTTGATTATGTTCAAAGTAAAAATCGGTATTTGTTGTAAATGGATTTGGATAATTCAATACGTGATTCAAGGCTAATTCAGCTGATTTGACTACAATAAATTCTGTGTACGCTTCAGCCACATTATTAGCCACGTCCCAAACACGTAGGCGAAGATTATGGCGGCCTTCTTCTAGGTTAAAAAATGGATATCGAATGGTGCCTCGTGTGTAATCATCCAAATCGGCCACGTAAAAATCGTTTAACACAATGGTTCTATCTGTATTGTTATCGAGCACAGCTGTGATATCGTGGCCTATTCCGGTTCCAACAGTATTGATACCACTTTCATCAAATACGAACGCTAGCATATCAGGATTTTCATCGGTGGTACCGCCAAATACAAAGGTTTCATCATTCATGTAAAGTCTTATTTCCGGGCCTTCGTTGTCCACCACAGGGTTACTGCTTAATCCACCTACGGTGATTCGGTCTGCTCCGGCGGCATCCTCCAAATTGTTATTGTGGTAGGCATAATAACTGATTTTACCTTCGCCATATTCAAAACGGATATCTATAGGTACAACAAAAGTAAAGCTAAAGTCTCCATTCACTACACTAGCCTGACCGCGATAAATTACATTTCGTTGCACATCGAAATCTCTTGGAAAACTTCTTGGGTCTTGCCCCAAAGTGCGAAGTGTAATGGGTTTGTCAAAGACCGTTGGTATGACCACACCATTATAATTCGTAAGCTTATTTCCTGCCTGATCGGTGATGATTCCTTTAATGGTTACTTTGCTCAATGCTTTAAGTGTATCTCCAATCTGAGCGAAAGGTTCGTCGTTAAATATGGTCGTTTTCACGTTATGAATTGGAAATGCCAATCGCATGGCAGGATCGCCAACCAATGAGAAACTTTTATTGTTGGTAGTATGTGCTCTAGCATTTTTTGTTCTTCTGCACACTTCACCTATTGGAATAAATCGACCTCCTTCACGGGTAAATACGTTGTCAAAAAAACTAATATTTAATTGTTCATTCGGTCCGGAATAGACCAGACGGGTAGTAGTAAGCAATGCAACACCTGCGCCATTGGGATTTAGAAACACAAGTTCACCTGCCGAAGTGAGTCCCGGATTGTCGAATCGCGTAAACTCACAAGTGGCCGTGATAAAAAACGGCATATTATTAATATTATTCCAAGCATTGATTTCAGGTATAGTTACAATACGCTCCAGAGCTAACCCCAATTCACCGCCGTGTCCTATATAGTTCCACATAAGCCATCCACGTTTAATTTTCCGGTTAATTTCTTCATTTACATCTGGATAGCGTTGTCCACCAGCACCAGAAACCTGTTGGAAGGCATCCAAATAAATTTTATCAATATTGGCAATAGGATATCTGTTTTGAATGTTGGGGACATGATTTTCAGATTGTATAACATGTAAGTTGTTATCTTCATCATCTGCAATCAGGCAGATAAGATTTCTCCAGTCACCGAGTGCTTCGCGAGAGGTCATGTAATGTATGGTTTTGCTCACTGCATCGCGTGCTTGCTCCAGTGTGGAAACCACAAAACGACCGACACCAATATCAATAAGTGCGCTGCCGGTTGCAACTGATGTATTACTCACTGAAATATTTCCTTCCCCATCGTCGAGCATACCATAAAAGTCGTCGGTTACAAAACTGCTTGTGGGCGCAAGAGAATTGATGGATTGCATGGATGGAACCAAATTCGTATTGTTAGGTAGACGATTTTTAAAGTCGATCGAAGCATCGCCAAACAAGAGTAAATATTTGGGCGCATCAGCTCCACCAGACGCCCGATCGTAAAACATTTTGACAAAGTTTCTGATAGCTGCAATATCTTGCTTGCCTGACGAAAATTCATGATAAATCTGCTGTGGTGTGACCACAGTTACATGCAAATTGTTGGTATTGCGATGGTAATTGGCCAGTCGGTTAGCTTCGCTAATAAATTGCCAAGGCGTTATAATGATATAATCTGTTTGCGGCAGAGCATGTAAGTTTTGGTTGCTCACCCTTCCGCCTAGTATGGGTGCAGGATGCGATGCTCCCATAGAAAAAGCAATAAATTCTCTGTGAATATTTCCGTCTGATACAAATTCAAAGAGATTACCGCTTAAATTCCCTAATCTGCGCTTTACGTTATATAAGTCTGTCACTTCCCATACCTGAAGGTCTGCAGAACTGTTTGCCAATTGGTATCTGGAAAAAAATCCAAAACTTTCTCTTGCTCTGAAAGGCATGGCACTTCCCGTAAAGACCAAATTCCGACGTGCATTTACATTTATTTTATCTATCCAACCTACACCGGCTCCCTGACGTGCAATAGTGATTGGGAAGGATGAAGAAGCATTGAAATTAAAAACTTCACTACTCACTCGGGCAAATTCGCCAATATAATCTGTCATATTTACCGGTGGGGTAACTACATTTCCTAAAAACGTATTGCCGCTACTCACGCGAAAGGTAGTTGAGCTTCCATTCCGTCCTGCAATCACGGTTCTCAATCGAACTTGTTGACCTGTAGTGAGATTTGGAAAAGTGAAGTTAAACGTATGGCTATTTTGCACTTCCATGCGATGGCCAAACCACTCTCTACCCGATTTGATTAGATTCTCGGCGTCTTGTTCTATGAACGCATAATCATCGAATGAAGTAATGGTGATGTTTGGTGTTTGATTAGAAGAAGCAACGTTTTCGATTCGTTTACCTTGACCGGGCGCATTATTAATATAATAGTAAGATGTATCTGCATAAATGTTCACCTGATGTAAATACATTTGAGCACCATCATTATAGTCCCATACTACAGGGCCTTGCGCATAGAAGAGAATAAAATCATTATCGTTGAATACCCCGTCCTGATCACCTTGAAAGAAAATGGCATTTTCAATTAAGTCATCAGGTCTTTCATCGGCTGAATTTTCAGGTAGCATTCGCCCACCGTTTCCATATAATCTAATTCCTCTAGGGTCTTGCGAAGTGTTAAACCCCGCCGCATCTAAATAGGCCTTACTAATGCGATAAATACCTGATTGTGTTACGCCTACCCTTAACCATTCTCCACTACTCAGAACGGAATTGTCGGCATAGCTTTGAGTTCCTGTTGCTGTTTTGGTAACAAAAACTGGACTCAATCTAAAACTAATGCTCACTAACCGTTCTGTAATTCCCGATACCTGACGAAATGGATAGATCAAAACGGTGGCCTTAGCAACTTTTCTTTCCATGCCTACTCCTGCTTCAATGATTGGACTCGATGGTAAATCTTTATCTAATAATGAAAGCTGATCAAAAGGAACAGCTTCATATTTTTCATCTAAGATAATGACATCTACATTTCCTTGTCGTCCCGATTTAAGGTCATAAGTTTGATAAAACATGGGCATAAAAGAACGATCAAAATCGTACCCGGCATTGTCAAAATAGGCGAGCTTCTGCTTTTTATAAGTCCCCAGACTGTATTCTACAGGTTCTTTCCAATCAAAGTTTACAGTATATTCTTGAGCAATTGACTGTGCTGCGAAAAGAGTTAAAATTAAGAAAATCAGCAGTTTTGATTTTGTAATTATTTTATCAAGCACAGGCAGTTGAAGAGAGTAGCTTGTCATGGAAACAATATTAATATTGTGTAAACGTTTTTAAGTTGTTAAAAGTAACTAATTTATCATTCTTTATGTTTGGTGTTTGACATTTAAAAAATCTTATACATTTGCAAGCAGTCAAAAAACGGGTGATACCTTACATTATTGTGACCGATGTTAAATAAAGATTTGTAACATGACACTTGCCATATCGTTTAAAATTCTTGTAAATTTGTGATGATGCTTAAAAGACTTTTACTCGCTTGTATTGTCGCGGCAAGTGTGGCAGATAATCTCCATGCGCAAGACCCGCAGTTCACCCAGTTCTATGCCAACCCGCTTTATCTGAATCCGGCTTTTGCTGGTTCAGTAAGGTGTCCGCGATTGGTGATGAACTACAGGAATCAATGGCCTGCCATACCAGGAACATTCGTTACATATAGTGCCTCATACGATCAGCACTTCGACGAAATCAATGGTGGCGTTGGTTTTATAGCGCTCAACGATGTGGCAGGTGAAGGAACTTTAAATACCACAACATTCAGTGGCATTTATTCCTATCATCTCGAAGTAAGCCGCAATTTTTCCATCAAAGCCGGTTTTCAGGCTACCTATGGGCAACGTGTTTTAGATTGGTCTAGATTAAATTTTGGTGATCAGATCGATCCTCGTTATGGATTTGTATACGCAACAGCCGAAACATTTGGACCAGACAGAAGATCATATTTAGATTTCTCGGCCGGTTTGCTTGGTTACAGTGAAAACTTTTACTTCGGATTTGCCGCTCATCACCTTACGCAACCCGATCAAGGATTTATCGGATTAAGCAGATTGCCCCTAAAACTTACAGGTCACATGGGAGCTGTTATTCCACTGGAGCGCAAGACCAGATTTAACGATCCGGCAAAAATTTCTCCCAATATCTTGTATCAGCGTCAGCAAGACTTCAATCAATTGAATCTTGGCATGTATTTCCAGAAAAGTCCATTCGTTGCAGGTCTTTGGTATAGAAACCGAGATGCTTTTATTGCACTAATTGGTATTCAGCAAGGGCTGTTCAAATTTGGTTACAGCTACGATATCACCGTTTCCAGACTTACCAATGCCACAGCAGGATCGCATGAAGTTTCATTTGCCATGCAATTTGAATGTAAGCCTAAGAAAAAACGTTATCGCACAATAAATTGTCCATCATTTTAGTTTATCAATCAATTTAACATTCATCAACAATTCACAGATATGCTATCACAAGCTAAAAACATCTCTCTGATTGCACTTGCAGGAATAGGTATTATAAGCCTTTCCTCATGCTCAAAAGATGTATCCAATGCCACCGGTTGGGAATATAATAATCCCAAGAATGGCGGATTTTTGAATGTACCCTACACCGAACAGGAAACAGGTCCCGGACTTGTACTTATTGAAGGTGGTACTTTTATGATGGGTAGAACTGAACAGGAAATCCAGTTTGACTGGGATAATTTCCCACGCCGTGTGACAGTTTCATCATTTTATATGGATGAAACTGAAATTACTAATCAGTTTTACAGAGATTATGTGTATTGGCTTCAACGTGTCTATGACGTGGATTACCCCGAAGTCGCCCGCAAAGCACTTCCCGATACCTTGGTATGGCGCGATAAACTAGCTTACAATGAGCCTTACGTTGAATACTACTATCGTCACCCGGCTTACAAAAACTATCCGGTGGTAGGCGTTAGTTGGCTTCAGGCTAATGATTACTGCGCCTGGAGAACCAACCGTGTAAACGAATGGATTTTGATCCGTGAAGGTATTCTAAAGTGGGATCCTAATCAAGTGGGTGAAAATAATTTCGACACTGATGCTTATCTTGCAGGACAATATGAAGGCTTAGTGAAAGACGATTTGGTTGATCTAGATCCAAGCAAGGGCGACAATGCAAGGCGTAAAGTGAAAATGGAAGACGGTATATTTCTTCCGCGATACAGACTCCCGACTGAAGCGGAATGGGAATACGCCGCACTTGGTTTGATTGGTAATTCGAATGACGAATTGGTTACTGAAAGAAGAATTTACCCCTGGAATGGTCACATTGTAAGAAACGCTGACGATAGATACAAAGGCGAATTGATGGCCAACTTGAAAAGAGGTCGTGGTGACCAAATGGGTACTGCTGGCAAGCTCAATGATAATGCCGATGTAACAGCCGATGTTTATGCATATTGGCCCAATGATTATGGACTATACAACATGGCCGGAAACGTAGCCGAATGGGTAATGGATGTATATAGACCATTAACATTCGAAGATGCAACAGACTTCCGACCATTTAGGGGTAACGTTTACAAAACTGTAACTCGCGACGAAGATGGCCTAGTTGCTGAAAAAGATTCGCTCGGACGTGTTAATTTCCGCGATGTAACAGAACAGGAAAGTGAAGGCAGAAGAAATTATCGCAAAGCCGATAACATTAATTTTCAGGACGGTGATCGTAATTCATCCACGCTTTTCAGTGCAGATGATGATCAAATGGAGCCTGATGAAGCTGCTAAAATGATGTATGAATTCGGTGTTAGTTCAATGATTAACGACCGCTCAAGGGTTTACAAAGGCGGTTCTTGGAAAGATAGATATTACTATGCTTCTCCCGGTACGCGCAGATTCCTTGATGAGCGTCTCGCTACTGATTACATTGGTTTTCGTTGTGCAATGGCACGTGTAGGAAGCCCTGTTGGACTTGGCGGAAGCAAAGGCGGTGGAAAAAAACGTAAATAATATTTAACAACAACATTTCAAAAATCCCGATAGATACTACATTTATCGGGATTTTTTATGGAGACAATTCAGGATATATACAATAAATTTATGCAATCCACAGGTGTTTGCACCGATACGCGAAACATCATTCGTGGGAGCATTTTTTTTGCCTTAAAAGGGGGGAATTTCGACGGCAACCAATTTGCTCAGCAAGCATTAGACGAAGGATGTATTTATGCCGTTTGCGATGATTCTTCTTTGCAAAACAATGATAAAATCATCATAGTAGATGATGCATTGACAGCTTTACAGCAGCTTGCAAGCCATCATCGGTCAAAAATGAATCGATGCAAATGGATCAGCATCACAGGGAGTAATGGTAAAACAACCAGTAAGGAGTTATTAGCAAGGGTTTTATCGACGCAATTTGATGTCGTTTATACAAAAGGAAATTTGAATAACCATATTGGTGTCCCTTTAACCATACTTTCTATTAAAAACGAACCTGATTTTGCCATTATCGAAATGGGCGCTAACCATCAGGGTGAAATCAGAGATTTGATGCAAATAGCGAAACCCAATTATGGCTACATCACCAATTTTGGGCTAGCACACCTCGAAGGTATGGGCGGGCCGGAAGGCGTAGTTAAAGCTAAATCCGAAATGTATAATTTTCTTAGGACGCATTCCTGCTTTGCATTTGTGAACGGCACAGATGTGAGAATGCTTAAGCAGAGCGAAGGAATTAGCCGATATGTATTTGGAGAAGCTGAAAACAGCAATGCAAAAATCAAATTATTAGAGACTAATCCCTTTTTGAAAGTCAGCATAATATTTAAAGACAGAGCATTAACCACCCAGTCCAGTTTAGTAGGAGAGTATAACTTGAGCAATATACTTGCAGCGGCTTGCATTGGATCTTATTTTGGAATTTCTGATTCAAATATTTCAGAAGCCATTGCGCAGTTTGTTCCGGACAACAATCGTTCACAGTTTATTCACTCAGAATTTAATGATTTGATTTTGGACGCATACAATGCCAATCCAAGCAGTATGGAACAGGCCATCAAAAGTTTTGCGACGATGAAATCCGATAAACCCAAGATTTTAATTTTAGGCGCAATGATGGAGTTGGGCGATGAAGCAGCTATTCATCATCAACGCATACTCGATTTGGCATTACCTATTGATGTCGAGCATGTTTTTACGCTTGGCGAACTCTATCCTGATCTTCCCGATGAAAAATACACTCATTTCACGAGCATTCAGTCATTGATTGATCACCTATCCGTCAATCAACTTCGTGGTAAGCTCATTCTTATCAAAGGTTCAAGAGCCAATCAACTGGAGCGGATAAAAGTATTGTTGTAAGACGGAAATTCTATTTTGCTTGTTCCTTTTTGTTTAATCAGGCAGATAATATCTTACTTTTGCAGCTCAGATGGCACGCAGGACCGATAACGACCTTCCAAAGTCAAAAATTTCAAAATCATCGCTTAAACGCGCAATGCGCATATTCTCCTTCATGGGGGAATTCAAAATCAGATTCGCCATAGGATTGGTTTTTTTGCTGTTGACCAGTGCTACGGCGCTTGTATTTCCATCCCTTATGGGCGAATTGGTTGATTCTGCAAAAAAAACATTATTTGAAGACATTAACAAGGTTGCCATTTGGCTGCTGATTTTGTTTTTGGCTCAGGCCGTATTTTCTTTCTTCAGGATTTATCTCTTCTCGCAAGTCACAGAGTTTACTTTACAGAAATTGCGTCAGGCTATTTACAAGCATTTGATTCAGCTTCCGATGTCTTTTTTTTCTGCCAATAGGGTAGGGGACATCAATAGTCGCATTGCTGCCGACATCACGCAGATTCAAGATACTTTCACTACTACACTTGCCGAGTTTTTACGTCAGTTTATCATCATTATTGGAGGCATTATCTTAATCTCTATAACTTCCATAGAGCTTACGCTTTTTATGCTTGCGCTCTTTCCGGTGATGGTTGTAATTGCAGTAGTTTTCGGACGTTATATTCGTAAAATATCCCGACAAGTACAGGAGAAAGTCGCAGAATCAAACACCATTGTAGAAGAAACCATGCAAGGTATTGCAAGTGTGAAGGCATTTGCTAATGAATTTCTCGAAGTGGCTCGTTATGCAAAGAGCACCAAAGAAATCACAGCACTTTCATTGAAAAATGCTAAGCTTCGGGGCTTCTTTGCGTCCTTTATTATTTTTTGTTTGTTTGGAGCTATTGTAGCAGTGGTATGGTATGCGGTACGGCTTGTGAAAAGTGGGCAACTCACCGAAGGAGAAATGTTTGCTTTTATCCTTTACACCACTTTTGTTGGGGCTTCAATTGGCGGCATTGCCGAACTTTATACCCAAATTCAAAAAGCAGTGGGTGCTACAGAGAGAGTATTTGATATTCTCGACGAACATAAGGAAGACATTAATCTGGACAAAAGCAATCACACGGTAAGTCGGATTAGTGGGGAAGTCCGTTTTTCGAATGTGGCCTTCAATTATCCTAACAGGTCAGAGATTGCTGTGCTACGTGACATTAGTTTCGATGCTAAGCCGGGTGAAAAAATTGCATTAGTTGGACCAAGCGGAGCAGGCAAATCAACCATCACCGCATTATTACTCAGATTTTATGACCCGGTTTCAGGTGTAATTTATATAGACGGAAAGCCAAGTGTTGAGTATGCACTTACTGATTTAAGGGACCAAATGGCAATTGTGCCTCAAGATGTATTGCTTTTTGGTGGTACTATTAGAGAAAATATTGCTTATGGCAAGCCTGATGCGAGTATGGAAGAAATTATTCACGCAGCTGAAAAGGCTAATGCACGTGCATTTATTGAGTCTTTCCCTGAAAAGTATGATACCATCGTAGGTGAACGCGGCATAACCCTTTCCGGCGGTCAGCGACAAAGAATTGCTATTGCTAGAGCTGTGCTGAAAGATCCAAGTATTTTGATCCTTGATGAAGCAACCAGTTCTCTAGATTCTGAATCCGAGAGATTGGTTCAGGAAGCCTTAAATAAATTAATGAAGGGTCGGACAAGTTTTATTGTCGCTCACCGATTGTCAACCATCAGAGACGCAGATAAGATTATAGTAATCGATAAAGGCAAGGTTGCAGAAGTAGGAACCCACAATCAGCTGATGAGTAACGTAAATGGCGTTTATCATCATTTATACACTTTGCAGCATAAGAAACAGGAAGCAGAACAGGTGATTTGAAAATCTCCTTTCTTCCCAGAAATCTTAACATTTCGGTTTTCTTAGTAAAAGTATATTTGCTTTTCAATACAATCGATTGATGTTAAAACGTATTTTGAAGCTGACTGCTATCAGTATATTTTTGCTGCTAACGGCTCTAATTATTAGCATTTATTATTTTATACAATCAGCCGTTCCCGACTATAAAGGAGAGATGCAGCTTGTTGGCTTAAATGCGAAAGTTGAAGTAATTTTCGACAAATATGGCGTTCCACATATTTTTGCTCAAAATGAAGAAGATGCCTATCAATCCTTGGGATTTATTGTGGCTTCGGAGCGTTTTTTTCAACTCACACTCATCAAACGCTTAGCTTCAGGACGTTTGGCAGAAATACTCGGTGAAGATTTGTTAGAATCGGATATTTTTTTTCGCACTATTGGCTTGAATCAATATGCCGCATGGTCGGCTGAAGTGTTTGATAAAGAAGCTGATACAAATCTGAAAAAGGCAACCTATGCCTATATCAAGGGCGTAAACGAATTTGTGCAAAAAGGAGCTAAGCCTTTTGAGTTTAGAGTTTTAGATATTGAAGCCGAAGAATTCACACTTAATGATATTTTTCTTGTGGTTGGATATATGGCTTTGGGATTTGCAGAAGGGATGAAAACAGATCCACTTACTGAGCTTATGCGTTTGAAAACCGACTCATCAATGATGGCTGATCTTGCTCTTACATGGCCTAAAGATTTTCAAACCATACCTATCGATAAAGCAAAGATAAGTATTACAGCATTGCAAAGCCATCTAAATAAAGTATTTGAAGTGATGCCCTTGGCATCATGGGTAGGAAGCAACGCTTGGGTAATTTCAGGCAACAAGACAGTTTCGGGCAAAGTGCTTTTTTGCAACGATACGCACATGGGATTCTCTTTGCCCGCAGTATGGTATGAAGCCCATTTAAACTATCCGGGAACCAACCTGTACGGCAATTACATTGCAGGACTTCCATTTGCTTTAGTTGGGCATACAGATTTTTGCGCTACTGGTCTCACGATGTTTGAGAATGACGATTTGGATTTTTATTATGAGCAGATAGAAAATGATCGGGTACTTTACCGGCATGAATGGGTGGAGTTGAAAAAAAGAAAGGAAATCATTAAAATAAAAGGAAAAACCGATCATGAACTTGAAGTCAAAGTTACACCGCGAGGACCATTGATGAATTTTGCAAATCGGGAATTCGAAAAATTTGATGCACCGGTTTCTATGTATTGGACACTATTAGATTTTCCGGCAAAATCGCTTGAAGCCACTTATTCACTTAATCATGCAAAAACGCTTGATGACGCAAAGAAGGGGGCTGCTTTTATTCATGCACCCGGATTGAATGTGATGTATGGCGATCGCGAAGGGAATATTGCCTGGTGGGCTTCAGCAAAGCTTGTCAAACGCCCTAGTCATGTGAATAGTAAGTACTTTTTAAATGGATTTACAGGACTTGATGAACCCTTGGGTTATTATGATTTTGATGAGAATCCGCATAGTGTAAATCCTGAAAGTAATTTTGTTTTCTCTGCTAACAATCAGCCGGAGTCTTTAGATGGAAAATTCTATCCGGGTTATTATGTACCGGATAACCGTGCGCGTAGAATTGTTGACTTATTATCGAATGGGGAAAAGTTCAGCATAGATGATATGAAAGAGATGGTCATGGATTCTTACTCTCCTGAAAGCATCAAAATGCTTCAATTGTTACTTTCGGAGCTAGACAGCGATAACAAGCAAAAACATGGTGAAACGATCAAGGTTCTTGAAGCATGGGACGGTAAACACGAGCGCTCATCTTCTGCGCCGCTTCTCTATAACCATTGGATTTGGAACTCTCTAAAGCTCTCCATGAGTGATGAATTGGGCGATACCTTATTCCATCATTTCATGAACACCCACTTTATGAAAACGAGTCTTTCCAGATTTTTACAGAATGAAAATTCAACCTGGTGGGATAATAAGAATACCGAAGAGCGAGAGAATAGAAAAAGCATAATTAATGCATCATTTAATCTAACGCTTAACGAAATTGAAGCAAAGTTTGGAAAAGATCCGCAAAACTGGAAATGGGGTAAGGTGCATAAACTGGAATTGAAGCACCCGCTCGGAGCAGTTAAACCACTCAACTTATTGTTTAATCTTAGACCTATTGAGATTTCAGGTGGTAATGAAGTCTTGAATAATCAGGGTTTTCACTTAAATAGTGAATTGAAATATGAAGTAATATTTGGTCCAGCTATGCGAAGAATAATTGATTTTTCTGCATTAGAGCAAACTATTAGTGTTTTACCCGGTGGGCAATCAGGACATTTAGGCTCCCGGTTCTATGACGACCAGTTTAAAATGTATGTGAACGGAAGCTTCAGACTTCAGGAGTTTTCACCAAAGAACATTAGGTCTTCATATTCACAAAAGCTAGTTTTGTACCCTTAATCACACAAGGACATTCATCGCTGTTGTCCATTATCAGGCTTAAAATGAAGCAAACTACTAGAAATGTTTTAATGGTGCGCCCTGCTGCATTTGGTTTTAATGAGCAAACGGCTTCAAATAATGTTTTTCAGCAGGCTTTGGAGGCTTCGCCTGATGATGTTCAAGCGATGGCTTTAAGCGAGTTTGAAAGGGCCGTGAGCATGTTGAGAGAGAAAGGAATCAATGTATATGTGCTTAATGACTCTGCAGTTCCACCCAAACCCGATGCAATTTTTCCAAACAATTGGATCAGTTTTGGACACAATGGTCTTGTTACCTTATTTCCAATGCATGCACCAAATCGGAGAGAAGAAACACATCTTCCTTGGGAGAGCTTAATTAGGAAACAATTTGTCATTCGCAACATCAAGGACCTGCGAAATGAAGCTTTGAATAATAGATTTTTAGAAGGTACAGGCAGCATCATTTTTGATCACCTTTCTAAAGTGGCTTATGCAAACAAGTCGGTCAGAACAAATGAAGAATTATTCATAGCGTATTGTCGGTTTATTGGTTATGAACCCATTTTGTTCGATGCGTTGAATGAAGCGGGTTTACCCTATTACCATACCAACGTGATTTTGAGTATCGGATCTACATTTGCTGTTCTTTGCTCAGATTCAATGGTGAACAAACACCAAAAATCACTTGTGATAGAAAGATTAATCCACTCTGGAAGAGAGCTAATCGAAGTGAGTTTTGATCAGGTAAATCAATTTGCTGCCAATATACTTCAGCTACAGAGTGGTGAGGGTGAAAGTTTAATTGCATTGTCTCAATTAGCCTATGACGCTTTTCTTCCTGAACAGCGCTCAGTTCTTAAAAAACATGGAGAAGTGATTGTAGCGCCAATCCCGACAATTGAAAAGGTTGGCGGAGGAAGTTTTCGATGCATGATTGCAGAAATATTTTTAAGTGATAAGCAATAATGATGTCACCGTTCAATTTGCCCCACATGCTGTAATTCGCTTGGCATTAATTTTGACTACAGATAAATGTTATCAAAATTCAAACATGGAAATGTAAGCCGTAGTAAAGGCTGATATTTCAAAAAAAATATGTACGTTTGAAGCACTAATGAAAAACAAGATTATGAAAAGAATTAATTCAATTTTAGGAGCATTAGCAGTGTTAATGATTGTATTAAGCACTCCTGTTACTGCTCAGACCAACAGCACAAATACTGCGGCTAAAAAAGACGAGCGCCCCAGCCCCCCTATGGTGGCCGAAAAGGATTTAGGCGCTGGCCTCAAGGTCACCATACGTTATAATGCCCCTGGAGTGAAGGGAAGAACAATTTGGGGAGACCTTGTTCCCTACGGTAAAGTGTGGAGAACAGGAGCTAATGAAGCAACAACCATAGAAGTGAGTAGAGATGCAAAATTGGAAGGAAATGGTCTTTTTGCAGGAAGATATGCTTTATTCACCATTCCCGGCGAGACAGAATGGACTGTGATCATCAACAAGGTTGCAGATCAATGGGGTGCATACAAATATGATGAATCTAAAGATGCTTTCCGTTTTACAGTGAAGCCTGAGCGTGGAGAATTCAAAGAACGTCTTGAATTCAATATTTCAGACAATGGACGTGTTACGCTTGCATGGGAAAACGTTGTGATTGGTTTCAATATCATGTAAGATACTGATTTCCAATGTTACGGCACTTCTGTGGTATTCTTTTTTTCTTAATTAGTATAATGTCCTCTGCACAGGGGACAATCAGTGTATTGAATTCAGGAACAAAGGAGCACTTCAGAAGTGTTTTTTTTGTGGATGCCAAAATAGGTTTTATTGTAGGTAATAGCGGAACCATTCTCCAGACTGTTGATGGAGGAAAATCATGGTTTAATAGACCCTCAGGATATTCAGAATTTCTTTATGACATTGACTTTCAGGGAAAAACTAATGGATTCGTTGTAGGGGGCGACTTCGAAAATGAAGCTGTCATACTACGTTCTATAGATTTTGGTGAATCGTGGAATACGATTTATAAAACACAAGGAGTAAGTGCATTTCTTGCAGTGAGAGCAGTTAACAACAAGGTGTTGTACGTAACTGGTTATAATGGAACTATTTTAAAATCTACAAATTCTGGTGATACATGGGTTAACCTTAGATCAGGTGTCAAAGAGCGATTGCAGGGCATAAGTTTTGTCAATGAACAGCTTGGATGGGTAGTAGGAACTAAAGGTACCATACTCCATACTAAAGACGGCGGAAAAACATGGGTGAAGCAAGAGCCAGGAACGAGTGAGCACTTGGAAAGTGTGCACTTTGTTAACCTTAACATAGGCTACATAACCGGTAATAATGGGGTGATATTAGCCACTAAAGATGGTGGAGCAACTTGGGTAAAACAAGAATCATACACTACTGAACCACTTCATGCGGTTAAATTTCTCAATGAAAACAATGGTTGGGCCGTGGGAGGATATTTGTGTAATGGAAAAATTCCAACTATTGTTTACACCAATAACGGAGGAGAAACATGGCGTTCCAATGCATCACCATTAAATGTTCCTTTAAATGGAATCTATTTTAACACCAATCAGCAAGGCTTTATTGTTGGCTTACAAGGCACATTACTCAGATTGGATCTCACCCAATCTGCTGACAGAAATATCAAAATCAAACGAGATGAGGTTACCAATTACCCTAATCCATTTACTGATGAAACATCGATTCGATTCTTTTTAGATGAAGTTAGCGATGTGGAATTGAAAATATTTAACATGATTGGAGAGGAAGTCTATGGCACACGAAACCCTTCGATGGACAAAGGGCCTCAGGAAATCATTTGGAACGGAAACCTTCGCAATGGGAAGCATGCTCCTACTGGCTTATACTTCTATAAACTGAAGATCAGAGGAAGCAAAGAAGAACGAATTGAAACTCGAAAAATGGTGATGGTCAAGTAATAGAATATTATTTTAATCCATCCATGAAGTACAAGTAGTCGCTTCTTCATCTTACCAATAACTTCAAATTGTTCATTTCTCGCTTAAAACTAAGCATACATTCTTGCTAAATCTTTCGTTTGCCATTCAATTCAAATTAAGTTTCTATTCATCGGTTGATTGCTTATTTAACTTACTTTTGCAGCCAAAATCATCAAAAAAAATAATCATGAACGAAGTAGTAATCGTTTCAGCTGTTAGAACACCTATCGGAAGTTTTAATGGCTCATTAGCAGGAGTTTCTGCAACAAAATTAGGTGCTGTTGCAATAAAAGCAGCAGTTGAAAGGGCTGGAATTCAACCTGATCAGGTTCAGGAGGTATTCATGGGTAATGTGGTTTCTGCCAATTTGGGGCAGGCTCCGGCCACTCAGGCAGCAATTTATGCAGGCTTGCCTACAAACGTGCCTTCTACAACAGTCAATAAAGTATGTGCATCAGGAATGAAGGCAGCGATGTTGGGTGCTCAATCGATCATGTTAGGATTAAATGATATTGTGGTAGCCGGTGGCATGGAAAGCATGTCTAACATTCCATATTATCTTGAAAAAGCGCGTTTTGGCTACAAATTAGGTCATGGACAATTGATTGACGGAATGATTCGAGATGGTTTATGGGATGTTTATAAGGATTATCACATGGGTAATGCTGCAGAGCTTTGCGCTCGTGAGTATAAAATCACCAGAGAGCAACAAGATGAATATGCGATCAATTCATATAAAAGAGCAGAAGCAGCTGTTGCAGCCGGAAGGTTTAAAAATGAAATAGCTCCAGTGTCCATTCCTCAGCGAAAGGGAGAACCCATCGTTGTTTCGGAAGACGAAGAATACAAAAATATTAAGTATGATAAAGTTGCAGGATTAAGCCCGGTGTTTGAAAAAGATGGCACCGTGACTGCAGCAAATGCGTCCACCCTTAACGACGGCGCAAGTGCCATGATTTTGATGAGCGCTAAGAAAGCTCAGGAATTGGGCATCAAGCCATTAGCAGTGATTAGAGGCTTTGGTGATGCACAACAAGCACCAGAATGGTTCACTACTTCTCCTGCCAAAGCTGTTGCTGTTGCCTTGAAAAATGCAGGTATCTCATTAAATCAAATAGACTACTTTGAAACCAATGAAGCTTTTTCTTTGGTTGCATTAGTGAATAATCAGTTGCTTGGACTGGACTCATCACGCGTGAATGTAAATGGCGGCGCTGTTTCACTTGGTCATCCACTTGGCAGTTCCGGTTCAAGAATCATGACCACCTTGGTTAATGTACTTGAGCAAAACAATGGAAAATATGGTGTAGCTTCCATTTGCAATGGTGGTGGCGGCGCATCGGCTATTGTGATTGAAAAGCTGTAAGCTATTTGTTAACATCCGTTTTAATAAATAATGCGGGGCGGCTGAAAGCCGCCCCGCATTATTTATTTTATTAGCTTCATTATCAACATAATGAATAAAATCAATTTTGGTATAGTCCACCTGAGTGTGGTGCCAGGTAGGGCAGAGCCCAGTCACAGAAGCGAACAAGTTACGCAAGTATTGTTTGGAGAAACCTTTAAAGTCTTGCGATCAGAGCAAGACTGGCACTTCATTAAAATTGATTATGATGCTTACGAGTGCTGGATTGATGGTAATCAGTTTGTGCCACTTGCAGAAGATCACTACCACGAATATTTGAAGAAATCCAATTTCCTCAATACGCAGATCTTTACAACTATCAAACTACAAGGTGACTCATCTTTGCAACTCATCGGAATTGGTGCCAATTTTCCATTTTATAGTGGTAAGCATTTCAAAATTGGGGATAATATTTATGAAGTTGAGCATCCACCTGAGGATAATTTAAATACTCAGGCTTCAGAAGCTCGGATTGTTGCCATTGCTGAATCACTCTTAAATACTACTTACCTATGGGGAGGAAAATCGATTATGGGCATAGATTGTTCAGGATTTACACAACTTGTGTTCAAATGTTTAGGCATTAAATTGCCCAGAGATGCTTATCAGCAAGCAGATATGGGATACACACTCAGTTTTGTAGCAGAAGCTCGAACCGGCGATTTAGCCTTCTTCGACAATGATGAAGGAAAGATTGTGCATGTAGGAATCGTTCACGGATCAGACAAAATCATCCATGCAAGTGGAAAAGTACGAATCGACCGCTTAGATCATCAAGGTATCTTTAATGAAGACTCCGGGCGTTATACCCATAAACTCAGACTAATTAAACGTATTATTTGAAAAACGCGTTGAGCAGCTTAATTTCGTTTCGATATAAGAGAAGCTTGCCATCATTTTCCAATTTTTTCAAAAGTCTCGAAACCACCACCCGAGTAGTCCCTAATTCTTCAGCTATCTGATTGTGAGTGAGTTGAATGGATGACTTGCCCAAGACTTTTGATTTGTTCCTAAGATAGTTTTCTAATCGCTCATCTAATTTCCCAAATGCAATGCTATCAATAGACTTTAGCATCTCATTGAAGCGGTGGGTGAAGCTATTGAAAATATATGTTCTCCAACTTGGGTATTTCACAAGCCATTCATCCAGCTTCTTTTGAGGTATAGAGATAATTTCAACCTTATCTTCAGCTATGGCTTTTATTTCACTTTGTCTCGACTCCATGCAGCACGTATATGCCAAGGCACAGCTTTCGCTCGAACCAAGATAATACAACAAAATTTCTCTTCCTTCTTCATCCTGTCGCATTACTTTTATCGTTCCGCTTAGGATAATAGGCATATTTCTTATTTTTCTACCATAGTCTATAATCACATCACCTTCCTCGATCTCTATTAATGTTCCGAATTCGATGATTTCATCAACTAAGGCTTTTTCAAAAAATGTGCTTAACTTCTCTCTGATTTTGTCCATGGTAACGCAAACCTATGAAAAACTAATATATTTTAAATAGCTTTTTAAAGCAGAGCTTTCATTGATTTCCTAATACTGTGCAGCATATTATTCAAATCGAAAAAAATTTAAAAAATTAATGCGGTAAGTAATCTCTAAACTTACCATAAGTCCACGTACCCGCAATAGCTGCTATGAGTGCTACAATAATAACAGTGGCACCGGTACCGATTTGCGCAAACAATGGGCCCGGGCATGCGCCTGTCATAGCCCAACCAAAACCAAACATCAGTCCACCATAGATTTGACCTTTATTAAATTGTTTAGGCGTGAGCACAATATCTTCTCCATAAATAGTTTTTACTTTAAATTTTCGGATAAGCCAAACGGAAATGGCACCTACAACTACCGCACTTCCAATCACACCGTACATGTGAAACGATTGCAGTCGAAACATTTCCTGAATTCTGAACCAGCTTATAATCTCTGCCTTTACAAACACTATCCCAAATCCAATACCTACAATGAGGTATTTCAAATTATGATACCATCGGTGTTGTAGTTTACTTTCATTGATGCAAACTGCATCTTGTGATCTTACTTCGAAATCTGTATCTTTATTTATTTCTTGTGTTTGCATAAACTTATAATGCTAAAATGTAAGGCAAAAGGAGATTAGCCATGATAAAACCTCCGGTCATAAAACAAATGGTAGCTATTAATGAAGGCCATTGCAGCATAGATAAACCCATGATCGAGTGTCCACTGGTGCATCCGCCTGCATATCGAGTACCAAAGCCAACTAAGAAACCACCTAAAACAATTAGAAAGAAACCTCTCAAGCTTAATAAAGCATTCCACGAAAACAAATCCGACGGCACGAGGTGTTCGTAATTATTCACTCCATAATGAGCTAACTCTGCTTTGAGTTGGCCATTCACCACTACAGGCTCGGGATTTACCATTAGCGAAGTCGCAAGCAATGCACCTAAAAAAATGCCGGCAACGAAAAACAAATTCCAAATTTCTTTTTTCCAATCATATTTGAAAAAGGAAATACCGGCAGGGAAGCATGCTGCGCAAATGTGACGCATGGATGAACTTATGCCAAAAGTTTTGTTGCCAATAATTAATAAAATCGGAACAGTAAGACCAATCAGTGGGCCTGCAACATACCATGGCCATGGGTTTTTAATCAATTCTATCATACGATGTATCTGGTTATATATTCTCGTTTATTTTCTGTACCAAATTGTGAGCCGGCACCACACCACTCTGCCGCCATAGCATTTGTCCTTTCTTGAACAGCATGATGGTGGGCACACCTTGTATATTTAGTGCGCTTGCAATTTGTGGATTTTTATCCACATCAATTTTAATGATATCGGCTTTATCTCCTATGCTTGCTTTTACTTCCTGCAATATGGGAGACATCATTTTGCAGGGGCCACACCACTCTGCAAAAAAATCGATCAATACGGGCTTATCTGCATTAATTATCTCTTGAAATGTCATAGTATTTAATGGTATTTGAATAATATTTTTCTAGAAGCATAGTGCTTATTGTCGAAAATTAAAGTTAAAATTAAAACTTCATTTTTTAGGTTCTGACTGTATACGCTGATCTGCTTTTTATTTCTTCCTTTGGTAGTTTTAGCAATGGTGCCTTCTTGAACAATTCTTCCGTTCGTGTCTGTTATAAAGTATTCACAATTTCCTTTATACGGGAGGTTAAATTCGAGGTGAATGTTTCCTGAATTTGGGTTGGGGAATAGACGAACATCAAATGAAAAGTTTCCAGAAATGGCTTGGATTAATGTAGGTTCTTCATGGTTATTATCTTTTTTTACTAAAATAACTTCATACATGCTGCCATCTGCCTGAGTTTGATTGGTCTGATTTGCCGAAAAAGGATTTAATGAGTTACTCCTAATGCCACCATAAATGTAGCCCAATAAGATACTATCTCCTTCAATTTCTGATATTTTAATCACTCCATTTGTGAATCGCGACAAATTCATATTTATAATAAATTCCGCACCTGAACCTTTAAAGGCTGGCATTTCGATGGGGAGCAAATATTCAACTAAAGAGTCGTTCTCAAACCGTGTCACCATACTCACGCTTTTAACAAAGGGCACCTGATTGTCTTGAATCAATTGGCCATTTTCATAGTAATATTGGCTCATTCCACCAAAAAAGAATGTATGATTTTGTTTAGTTTCTCCATCGTAAATCGTCACCTTAGGCGAATGATAATGTGATAAATACTGATTAAAGTTCATTCTTGGATTGATCCCGTTTTCTTTGATATCAACCGGATATAGAAAGGGTAAATCTGCGTTTAACTGAAATACCCCTGCTGAAATCATGTAACCTTCTTGCTCACCTTCAAAAATTACGGGTACAAGATTATAGTCCCTTCTGTGCAAATGAATAGGATCATTGATCGTTTCATAGTTTAGCAGTTCTACCGGATTAGTATTAAGGTTCAAGGCAAATTTTCTGATTTCATTCGTGTAGGTTTGTGCAAATGTTGGGTTGTTCATGGGGTTGTATCTGCCGTCAAATCTGTGCCCACCAATTATCATCAGTTGATCACCCAATTTCCCCATTGCACCTCCGGTTACAGCGAATCGCTCATCTTCGATTTGAGAAATAAAAGGATTGATTTCGTCTGATGAAATTATTGACTGGATTATTTCAGGCACATTTATTACCATTAGGTTCGGAAAGGTAATATGTCCATTTGAACTTTCAGCAAATGCATAGCCGCCTGCAATGATTAATAGGTCTCCATCTTGATAGAAATTCATGTTTGTGCTTTGCAACTGTTCTTTAATTGACTGAGGAAGATTTTCTATCGATTTGGAATATACAATTCCAGCCATGGGATCTAACACGAATATATTTCTGTTGTTAGCGCTCGCCGGAAAAGCGTTGAATGGCTGCCTTGCATGCAATCCATCTAACCTACCACCGACTATGAGACATTTACCTTCATGTTGCGCAAAGGCATAAGAATGCAGTGCAGGCAGCTGCGGAATATTTTTGGGTTTAAGAATGATCTTAAAGGATAGGGAATCCTGTGCAGAGATATTAATGGTTATTAAAACCATCAAAATCAATAATTTAAAGTAATACAACATACATAAGTTTGCCATGCAAAAATACTTTGAATGATGAGAAAAATCCGTAACAAATGTTACAACGTTTTAAATTCCAAACTCAACCTGGAACATAAGGGAAAGAAAGGACCTTGCTTCTGGCAAACTCGCTTTCTCAAATCCACCAAACAACTGTGACTTTATTCGATGCCCGTTGTGATAGCGCGATAAACCCGCCAATATGCTGTTTCGAGCCGGATCAATTATACTGATTTCTTGTTCAGGATTAATAAACGTATAGCGCAATGCAAGTTCTGTTTTCCTATTAAAAAGCTTGCTCAGCTGGGTATTGATCCCAAAGCCTGAATAAACATATCGAAAAGACTCTCCCTTGGTTGTTATAGAACTTTGTCCGGGTGTATTTCTTTTAATATACTCCGATTGCAATGCCCACCCCTTATACTTAAAAATCATATCAGCGATTAATGTTTCAATATTTCGCTCTTCGTATAAATCATTGCCAAGCTGCCCACCGGTTCTAGTGGACTTAAAATTCATGGAATAGGTAACACATAAAGATAGCTTTGGATTTTCTTCGTAGGCCAGATCGCCTTCCGAATAATCACCATTGTCTTTGAATTTACCAAATGGCAACCATTCAATGCGATGTGTGTGTGCTACTCCATCATTAATTGCTGTTGCATTGCGTCCATCGCCTGTGGTAAAAGCACTCTTGAGATTGAACGCCATGCCACCAAGAGGAAAACTGAAATAAGCAAAAAGACCAAAATCTCTGTCGAGCGTCATGCGCTGATTGACAAAGGAACGATCCGGCATTTGCAAGTTACCTGATGATACGACACGTTGTCTATTTCCTGGAAGTTTACTTTGACCAAATCCGATATAAAAATATGGATTAAATGTGTAATAAATCATTGCATCTCTAACCGTTTGAGCGATGATATTATTATCTAAATCCTGATCGGCACGCGAAAAGGATAGCTGAATATAGTAGCCAATTTTTTTGTTTAAAACATAGCCGTCAAATCGAAGTCTCAACCTTCTTACTCTTGCTTCCACCTCTTGTATGTGAAGGTCGTCAATATCGCGGGTAAAAAAGCCTGCTCTATTCTGAATTCTAAATCGAAGGTTAAGCAAGAATAAACTATCCTTGGCAAAGCTGATTCCGTCTTCAATTTTTAATAATGGACGTTCATCAGATTCAGTTTGAGCCCTTAAGCTACTAGATGAGTAGCAAAGGCATGCAATAAGACAAAGAAGTGTGTATCCAGATTTGAATTTCATATTGCAAATATGCGTGAATTACGTAATTAATATTTGCTTAATATTTAACACATTTAGATTGAAGTTGCAACAAAACTGCGCATGATGTCATTTGGATTTAATGCAAAAAAAAAGCGGCCACTAGGGCCGCTTTTATATGAATTAAAATCAATTAGTTCTTAACAATTTTTTGAGTCATTTTAGCTTCTTTTGTCTCAACAGTTACCATGTAGATACCTGAAGGAACACCAGCTAAATTAACTTCTCTCAAAACGTTAGCGTTAGCGCCAGCATTGATATTTTCGAATACTACAGTTCTGCCAACTACATCGTCAATTCTGATTACATAATTTTCATCTTTACCTGAAGTTTCGATGTTAATTGTTACGAAGTTGTTTGCAGGGTTAGGATATACTCCGAAGTTTACATAAGGCTCTTCGAAAAGAATGTTTCCGTCTTCAGCAGCAAGTTTGCCATTCATAGTAAGTGTTGGATTAGGAATAGAGTTAAATGCTCCGCTTCCGTCTTCATTCTGAATAAATTCACACTGACCAACAAGTACACCGTCAACGTCATATCCATCGGCATTTCCAGGGAAACGTGAGCTGCTTCTCTCTGACTCGTCAGTGATGCGTAGGTAACGCAATACACCATTTGGCATGTTGCTGATATCTAATTGACCATCACGGCAAAGACGACCTGAAGCCAATGATGCAGGCTCAACAGTTGCAGCTGATAATAAATACCAGTTAACACCGTCAACAGATCCTTCAAATTTAGCTATTTCAGGGTAGTTTGAACATGGACGGGCCAAGTTATCGCCGAAAGTAGTTTCGTAAACAGTGATGTCAGCACCAGGACGGTCAAATACAGTGTAGTCGAATTTCAAAACGATAGACCCTTCAAAACCAAGTGATACGAAGTTGAAGTTAGCTGAGTTTGTAGAAACATCGCTCATTTGAGGAGTTCCGTGTGCTCTTGAAGCGATTCTACGAGCAGCTGGTACTGAACCACCATTTTTAGTATTACCTACTAAGTAATCTTGGTGACCGCTAGCGCCAAATGCAGCTCCTGGAGGAAGTAAAGTAACGTTTGAAGCACAAAAAGCTTCTACACCATCTAAATCCCAGCCGTCTGCACCACCTCCAAAATGATTAGGGTTAGAAACATCAGTGATTCTGATGTAAAGAGCCCATGGCATTTCATCTGGAAGATCAAACGCAAAATCTTGACAAGCAGATTCTACTACAGTGTACCAATTGCATCCATCTTGTGATACTTCTAATTTGGCAAATTCTCTCCAAGAACCACAAGAAGGCGTGTTGTAAGATGTTTCATGCGCAAATCCATCAGGACCTTCACATTGACCGAATGGTGCATCCATCGTCAATACGATTGATCCACCAAAACCGAGTGATGTAAAATTCACTGAATTAGGATTGCCATTTACTTGAGTGCTCACATCGCTTCTCTGAGGCTCGCCGATGGCGTTGAATTTTTGAGAGCGAAAATAAGACGCAGGGATAGGGTTACCGTTGGCAAAAGTGCCAAGGGTCAATTCTGCGCTTGATGCATAGATCTGCGCGTCGGCGGAGTTCATTACACCAGCCATTACAACAGCTGCTGCTGAAGCTAAGAACGGTAAACGTAATTTTGTTAAGGTTTTCATGAGATATGTTTTTAAATTTTACATTACAAAGGTGTAAAATCTTACATCATCTTCCAAGAGTTTTAAAAAGATTTAATGCAATAATCAACTATTTTATTTGGCTGAAAATCAGGTTATTAATTAATTGGGTGTTTATATGATGATATTTATCAGGTTTTTATTTAATCAAAAAACGCGTAAAAAATAACTTCTAACAAAAAACCTCGCTGATTAGCGAGGCTTTATCTCATGAAAATAAATTCATTAAATACTACTTTTTAATAAGCTTTTGTGAGCTTTTGATATTGTTTCCTTCAACAATGATCATGTAAACACCGGTAGGAAGCTCATTAATATTGATTTGGTGCATTGAATGTGAATTGGCGCCAAGCACTCTCTCTGAAATAACACTTCTTCCGGATACATCAGATATGGTGATTTGAACATTCGTTTCTACAATTTCACCAAATATCAAAGTGAAAACATCTTGAGCAGGATTCGGGAATATGCTGAAGTTAAAGTAATTGTCTTCGTCAGGAATATCGTTTCTATCTGTTAAAACAATTTTTGAACTATTCGAAGGACATGGATGAACAACTACTCCATCTACGTCATATGCATCGGCATTTCCGGGGAATCGGGTGCTGTTTCTTTCAGATTCATCTGTAATTCTTAAATAACGTAATACACCGTTTGGCATGTTACCAATGTCTAATTTTCCATCGCGGCACAAACGTCCTTCTGGCAATGAACCAGGTTCATCAACTGCAGTAAGTAAATACCAATTGATGCCATCAACAGAACCTTCAAATTTTGCAATCTCAGGATAAGTTGAGCATGGTCTGCCAGGACTATCTCCAAATGTTGTCTCAAATACTTCAATGTCATGTGTTCCCGGTTGGTCAAATACTGTATAATCGAATCCAAGAACTAACACTCCTTCTACAGCTTCGGTATTCGGATTGTCAAATCCTAGAGCCACAAAATTGATAGTGCTGTTATTTTCAGGAAGGCCTAGTGCGCGAGAAGCAATTGATCTGCTAGCTGCAATAGCACCACCATTCTTGAGTGTACCTTGTATTAAAGAAGCAGTGTTTGCTCCAAAAGGCACACCTTCCGGAATTTGATTTATATTGCTTGAGCAAAAAGCTTCAACACCATCTAGATCCCATCCATCAGCTCCGCCGCCAAAATGGTTAGGATTGGAAACATCAGTAATTCTAATATATTTTGCCCAAGGCATTTCATCCGGTAAATCAAATGCAAAGTCTTGGCAGGCAGACTCAACTACAGTGTACCAGTTGCAGCCATCCTGAGATACTTCTAGCTTAGCAAATTCTCTCCAAGAACCACATGAAGGTGTGTTGTATGAAGTTTCATGCGCAAAACCATCAGGTCCTTCACATTGTCCGAAGGGAGTTTGCATGGTTAAAACAATTGAACCACCAAATCCAAGTGAACAAAAGTTAACAGAATTTGGATTACCATTTACCTGACTGCTAACGTCACTTCTTTGAGGCTCTCCGATGGCATTAAATTTTTGTGATCTGAAATAGGATTCAGGGATCGGATTAGAATTTGCAAAAGTACCTCTGTAAAGATCAGCACTGCTTGCATAAATTTGAGCATCTGAATTGGTTGAGCTCAACATTGCAACAGAAGTAAATGCAAGAAGCAAGGACTTCTGTAAGAAGGTAATGTTTTTCATAATAAGTTAAAGTTAAAATTAGTTTCACAAAGGTAGTTATTAACATGTTATTAACAAGTTTTAATTTCGATTAATCCCATTTTAATATTTAAAAAAACTGATTTTCATATAGTTAAAATTTAATCAGTTCTCTTTGATATTGAATTTTGCGCTTAATTAACTTGATTATTTACGGGTGTATGAAATTGAGAAAACTAGGTATAATATCTTACTTGGTTTTTCTTATTTAAGATACTAATTAGGTAGATTGATTTTTAGTTATGCAGTTTTAATACTTTGTGAAGGAGATATTATAATTCAAAAAAAAAACAGCCCTCTGTCGCATGACAGGGGGCTGTTTTTGAATTTACAACCTAATATTAAATTATTGCTTGATTAGTTTATGAACTTCTCTGCCGTTTTTGGTTTCAACGGTAATCATGTACACACCATTAGCTAGATCAGAAAGATCCATAGTGTGGTTGATTCTGCTGTTAGCAGCAGCGTTTACATTGGCAGTGTGAACAGTCTGACCTGCGATGTTCATCACACGTACGATCATTTGCTCTGCGTCACCACCTGTCATTACTTCTAAAGTAATCACATTTTTGAATGGGTTAGGGAATACAGAGAAAGAAGCAGTTTCGTCAGGGGTGTTGGTGTTGTCACCGATTACACGACCTTCGGCAGAAGCACCACAACCTGGTTGCAATACCACTACTCCGTCTACATCATATCCATCAGCTGAACCACCAAAGCGGGTAGCATTAGAGCGATCGGTGATGCGGATATACTGAGCAGCAGTTACACCGGCTACAGCGAAGTCAACAGCACCGTCTAAGCAGATTTCGCCAAGTTCTGTGAAGTTAACACCATCAAGAGATACTTCGATCAAAGCTCTTTCGGGGTAGCTGTTGCAAGCAGGATTTCCGAAAGAAGTTTCTACGATTTGCACATCGTCACCGTCTTTATCGAACACTACATAACCTAATTTGAGTGTGATTGAACCGCCGAAGCCAAGCGATACGAAGTTGATAGCATCAGTTCCTTCAGGAGCGCCAAGAGCTTGAGCAGGGTTAGAGCGGTTAGCAACAACAGCAGTACCGTTTTTGCGCAGACCTTGCGTGAAGTTTGCTACTGACATAGCATAGTCAGCACCAAAGTCTTGTACTACAGGGTTTTCTTCAAAACCATTGAGGCAGATGATACCATCTACATCATAGCCATCAGCTACACCGCCATTGAATGCCGCTGTGATAGGGCTGATATCAACAAGTTTAATATACAAAGCCCAATTTAGAGGACCAAGATCGAGATCCACATCTTGACAACCTTCGCCTACATATACCCAGTTGCAACCATCTTGAGAAGCGAAAGCACGTATTCTTTCAGGGTAACGGTTGCAGTTTCCTGACATAGATCCGAAAGTAGTTTCTACAACGCGGAAGTCATTACCCGGACCGTTTTTGATTGGGCCTGACATTTTCAGCGTGATTGAACCACCGAAACCGAGAGATACAAAATTTACATTTGCTTCGCTGGTAGCTACGTCGCTATTTTCAGGCTCACCTAAAGCTTTTTCAGGGTTAGAGCGTGAAGCGGATACGTTACCACCATCATTGCGTTTAGCTTGGTTAAATTCTACAACTTCTATTGCAAAGCATCCTTGTGGAATAATGAATTCACCGTGCAAGCATTCAACAGCATCAACATCATATCCATCAGAAACCTGGTTGTTGCTGAATTGCGCTGGATTGCTGATATCTGTGATTTTAACGAATACAATGTAATCTTCAAAAGCAGTTCCAAAATCAACGTTTCCCGTCATAGAAATTTCTCCTACTTCTACGAAGTCGATACCATTCTGAGAAACTGAAATTCTTGCTCTCTCAGCATTAGGACTAGCTGATGATTCCCAGATTTTAATATCATCACCATCACCATTTGCAATAGGGTTAGCGAAAGCTAAAGTAATGCTGCCGCCGAATCCTAAGGAAACAAAGTTTTGTACCGGTGCATTCACTGCCGGATTCTGCCCATTAGGTGCTCCAAGAGCGTTGGCAGGAATACTTCTCTCCGGATTTACTGCTGTACCTAATTTTGTTAAGCCTTGATTGAAATCAACAACTTGAGCAGCAAAGCAACCTGCAGGAGGCGGTGGAGGAGTTTGTTCGCACTGAGCGCCACCCGAAGCTTTTACAGTTGAGAAATTGATTTCACCTACTGACCAAAAAACTCTGGTAGTATTCGGTCCAGAAACGGTAGAAGTGAAAAAGAAATTGTCGCCGGGTGCAGCAATACCGCCACCATTTTGAGGAGTACCAACTACATCCCAAGTGTAATTTATAGGCGCTGCAGTGTGGTTTCTAACTCTCCAACGACGCGATACTGCAGGTTCGTCAGAACACATGCTCGTTAACTGTAGCTCTTGCTGCGCCATTACTGTCGGCATAAAATCCATGCCGGTTAAGCTGAAAAATGCAACTGCCGCTACCAGCTTGTTAATGAATTTGTTTTTGTTTTTCATAAAATTGAATTTAAAAGGTTAGGAATTTGTTTTCGTTTACGCTAAAAAAAATTGAAGGTTACAGAAAACTTACGTTTGTAAGAAATTTTCTGTCGATTCATGTTATCTTTCTGAAAGTAAGGTTTTTGTAATTATTAATTTCACTTTTGTCTTGTGTTAATTCATTTTCAATGTTGCAAAGATATAAATAAAAACAAATAAGCAATAAAATCTTACATTAATAATTTTTGAAGTGAATGTAAAAAAATACCCTTTTGGCTCTAGTTAGCCTATTTACAAAGAATTTTGGTTACATTCTTCTTACAGGATCATTTGCCAGAAAAACATAATGCAGAATATTAGCACCCATTCTTAGTGCACGAATTCTGGTTTCATCTGAGTTTTTGTGCACGGTTTGGTCTTCCCATCCATCGCCAAGATCGCATTCATATGTGTAGTATAAAATGAGTCGGCCTTCGTGTATGATGCCAAATCCTTGAGCAGGCTTTCCATCATGCTCATGAATTTTGGGCAAGCCTTCCGGAAAATTGAATTTCTGATTATAAATAGGATGTGAAGGTGGAAGTTCAATTAAGTCATACTCCGGGAATACTCTTTTGATTTGTGGCCTGATGAATTTGTCCATGCCATAATTGTCGTCGATATGTAAAAATCCTCCTCCAATCAAATAGTTGCGCAAATTCTCTGCTTCGGATGCAGAGAATACCACATTACCATGCCCTGTCATGTGAATAAATGGGTAATTGAAAATTTCCGGACTACCAACTTCAACTGTTGCTGGTTCAGGATTGATATTAGTACCAATGTTTTTGTTGGCGAAAGCAATCAAATTAGGCAAAGAAGTAGGATTGGCATACCAATCTCCACCACCATTATATTTCAATAGTGCTATTTGGACTGCATGTTGGGCATTCAGTATTCCACCTGCAGCGAAAAGTATACATATATAATAAAGAATTTTTTTCATCGCTTTAACCAGAGTAAATATATTGCGAATTTAATGCTATAAAGCATTAGCATGCTCTATTACAACAAGATTTAACGGTTTAGCTTTTTTAACTCCGCCATTTTTAGGGCAGTAAATGCGGCTTCATCTCCTTTGTTGCCATGTATGCCGCCACATCGATCAAGTGCTTGTTGTTCATTGTCCACCGTTAAAACTCCAAAGATAACAGGGACTGATTGTGATGCATTAAGATGAGCAATGCCTTGGGTAACGCCCTGACATACATAGTCGAAATGTGGTGTGTCGCCTCTGATAACACAGCCAATGCATATAATCGCATCGAATTGATGCTGTTCAATGAATATTTTTGCGCCACTGATGAGCTCAAATGAGCCGGGCACAATCATTTTTTTGATGTGGTTTGCATCAATTCCATTATTAATAAGAGTGGCCTTACATGCATCTGCCATTGCAAATGTGATGCGTTGATTCCATTCAGCAACCACGATTCCAAAACGAAAATAGTCAGCATTTTCGATGCTGACTATTTTTTTTGATGATAGATTTTGATGCTTGCTTGACATTATTTACTACTCAAGATGGCTTCTATTCTGGCTAAATGGCGCTCTGCATCTCTGCTTTCAGCCGAAGTAAAAAAATCTTTGCGAATCTTTTGGTAGGCTTCGCGTGCTTTCTCAAAATTATTAAGTTCTTCAAAAGCAAAACCGGCCTTCAGGAGATACATCGGCGAAGTAAACTGATTTTCGTTTCTTCCTGCAGCTTTAGTGTATGCATTAGCAGCTTCTTCAGTTTTTCCTAGTTCTATTAGTGCATCGCCTTTTAAACCCAAAGCCATGCTGCTCAGAATAATGTCTTTGCCGGAATAACTATCGAAATGTTTTACAGCTTCTTCATATTGGCCTAGTTGCATAAAACAGATGCCCGCATAATAATTTGCTAGATTTCCGGATTTTGTGCTACCAAATTCCTCAAGTATTTGTAAAAATCCAAGTGTTTCTCCATCTCCATTGAGCGCTAGGTTAAATGAATCTTTTTCAAATAAAAATTCAGCTTGAAACATAGCTTCCTGCGCTTTTATTTCCTTAGGTCCTGCAATAAATTTATTGTAACTCATGAAAAGCAGGATAATGATTATTACTCCCCCTACAATTCCACCGAGCATTTTCTTGTTTTTTTCAATAAATTTTTCGGTACCAGTCAACGCTTCTTCAACGTTGAGCATTGGATCTACTTCTGGTTTGTTTTGCTTTGCCATTATATCTCATAGAAATTTGGGTTGCAAAAATAGTTTTTTTTGATGTTTGTACAAGTGGATTAATGATTAATATCCATGCTTGATTGTTCAAAACAAAAACTTGTCGTATTTCAAATTAATTTTCATTATTGTAAACAAGATTTTCGCTCTTAATTGCTGTGAAAGCTTGAATTCAATAAAGTCATATACTGAATTGTATGAATATAGCTGTTGTAAAGGAAAGTAAGGCAGGAGAATGCCGAGTGGCATTGAGTCCTGATGTAGCTGCAGAGTTGATTGCCAAGGGATATGATATATCAATTGAACAGCAAGCTGGTATTAATTCTTACTTCTCCGATGCTGACTATGAAAAAGTAGGTGTAAAAATAGTTTCTGGGAGAATTGAGTTAATTCGATCTGCTGATATCATTCTTAGCGTTAACGCACCTGATTTGGAGAGCATTTCGCACATGAAATCAAGTGCAGTTTTAATCTCATTTATGTGGGCAGCCTATCATCCCGAACTGGTAAAAGCATGTGAAGCAGCAGGCATATCTGCCTTTTCGATGGATGCAGTTCCCCGTATTTCACGTGCTCAAAAAATGGATGCACTCAGTTCGCAAAGCAATTTGGCGGGTTACAAGACGGTGTTACTGGGTGCCAATGCTTTGGGCAAAATTTTTCCATTGTTGATGACTGCAGCTGGGACAGTGAAACCTGCCCGCGTAATGATAATGGGCGCTGGTGTAGCAGGTTTGCAGGCGATTGCCACAGCCAAACGATTGGGCGCAGTGGTAGAAGTTTCGGATATTAGGCCGGAAACTAAAGAGCAGGTCGAATCATTGGGAGCTAAATTTATTCAGGTAGAACAGGATGAATCTATAAAAACAGAAGGAGGCTATGTTAAAAATGTTTCAGAAGAATTTCTCCGAAAACAACAAGCATTGATAGCCAAACATGCAGCTGAAGCCGATCTTATCATAACCACCGCATTAATTCCCGGCAAGAAAGCACCTGTTCTGATTACCGAAGAAATGGTGAAGTCAATGAAAATGGGTTCTGTGATTGTGGATATGGCTGTAGAACAAGGCGGAAATTGTGCGCTGAGCGAATTGGACAAAACTGTTGTTAAGCATGGTGTTACCATAATCGGAGAATCTAATCTGCCGAGTATGCTCCCGATGAATGCCAGTCAGCTTTATGCTAAAAATCTTGCAGCTCTGCTTATTCACTTATCAGACAAGGATGGCTTTAAATGGGAATTGGATGAAGAGATTACTAAAGGTTCCTTGATAATTCACCAAGGTAAAAGAGTGCACGCTTCTATAATATAAAATTAACTAGCATATGGAATCATTGATTCAGTTTATCGGCGACAATATTCAGATGGTGTACATCGTGATACTGTCCATTTTTGTAGGTGTAGAAGTAATCGGAAAAGTTCCTGGCGTGTTACATACACCTTTGATGTCAGGTGCAAATGCTATCCATGGTGTGGTAATCATTGGTGCTATCATCGTAATGCTCGATATGGATGTTACTAATACACTTGGTTTGATTCTAGGTTTTCTGGCCGTGATTTTAGGTACGCTGAATGTGGTAGGAGGTTTTGTGGTCACTGACCGAATGCTGGAGATGTTTAAAAAGAAACCAAATAAAAAATAAGCGAAACGATGGAAAATTATGTCTTAGAAATCATTTACCTGATTGCATCCGTATGTTTCGTGATTGGCTTAAAAATGTTGAGCCATCCGGAAACCGCGAGAAGAGGAAATTTGATAGCTGTGTTTGGGATGGGAATCGCCATATTCGCCACGATATTTCTTTATGAAACATCCAATACAAGCAGAGATGGCATAAAACTCACGCTGATAGCTGCCGGTCTTATTGTTGGAACGGGAATTGGTTTTTTGGTTGCCAAGAAAGTGAAAATGACTGCCATGCCTGAAATGGTTTCGCTTTTTAATGGAATGGGAGGAGCATGTGCGGCACTAATCGGACTCATTGAATATCATCACAATGCATCAGACACCTTGAACCTTTTAACCATAAATGCTGGTATGGTGATTGGAAGTGTTTCATTTTCAGGAAGTATGATTGCTTGGGCTAAACTCAATGGTAAGATCAACAAAGCCATTCGATTACCATCCTACAACATCATTAACAGCGTGCTTTTGATAGGTATTATTCTATTTGCTCTGCTTATGCCATTTGTTGATAGTCTTAATTCCTATCCTATTTTGATAGTTTTATTTCTAGTTGCAATTTCTTATGGGGTATTATTTGTATTACCCATCGGCGGTGCCGATATGCCGGTTGTGATTTCGTTATTAAACTCTTTTACCGGTGTAGCAGCAGCATTTGGTGGTTTTTTATATGGCAATCAGGTGATGTTAACGGGTGGAATTTTGGTAGGTTCGGCAGGTACACTGCTCACCATTGTTATGTGCAATGCAATGAATAGACCACTCTCCAATGTGATTTTCGGTGCATTTGGTGGCAGTGCTTCAGCAGGAGCAGGTGATGAAGAGAAAGGGAGTGTAAAAGATATCAGTATAACAGATTTGGCTGTATTGATGAATTATTCTAAAAAAGTAATTATTGTGCCCGGATATGGCCTTGCTGTAGCGCAGGCGCAGCATGTGATACATGAAATTGAGCAAACACTGCTTGATAAAGGGGTTGATGTAAAATATGCCATTCACCCTGTAGCCGGGCGAATGCCCGGCCACATGAATGTGTTGTTAGCCGAGTCAAATGTAGAGTATGATAAATTAGTTGAAATGGAGGATATCAATCCCGAATTTGCATCTACAGATGTGGTTTTGGTGGTTGGTGCCAATGATGTGGTTAATCCGGCTGCAAAAACCGACCCATCGAGTCCGATTTACGGTATGCCGATACTAGATGTGGAGAATGCATCGCATATCATTGTCAACAAACGCTCTATGAATGCGGGCTATGCAGGAATTGATAATATACTCTTTTACAATCCTAAAACGAGTATGCTATTTGGTGATGCTAAATCGGTATTAACCAAATTGTCGAATGAGCTCAAATCGATGTAGGTACGGGTTAAGATTTTACCGCCAATAAATCATGCATAAGTCTTGCGGTTCGCTCCGATGCTCCCTGACCTCCTAGTTTTTCACGAAGTTCGGTGTAGTCAAAGATGAGTTTTTTTCTAGCTTCACTGTTTTCATCGAGCAAAAACCGGAGTTCTTTTTCCATCTCCAGATGGTTCATTTTATCTTGAATCAATTCTTTGATAGCCTGCTTGTCTAAGATTAGATTGACCAAGGAGATGTATTTGACTTTAATCAACGATTTTGCAATAAGATAAGACAAGCGACCTGCTTTGTAGCAAACAACCTGCGGCACCTGAAAAAGAGCTGTTTCTAATGTAGCAGTGCCCGAAGTGACGAGCGCCACTTTGGCTTGAGCTAAAATCTCATATGTTTTCCCTATCACAATTTTAACCGGAAAATTATTCGAAAATTTTCTATAGTTATCTTCTCCATAATTTTTAGTTCCACAAATTATAAATTCATAGTTTGGAAAACGATTGCAGAGTTTGAGCATTTCGGGCAGCATCGTCTCAATCTCTTGTTTTCGGCTACCCGGAAGCAAAGCCACAATATTTTTTACATTTGATTGTTGTTGCTGCTGATTGGGTTTGAAATTTTCAATAGCATCGAGTAGGGGATGCCCAACGAAATGCACTGGATAGTTATATTTCTGATAAAAGTCCTTTTCAAAAGGAAGAATCACAAAAAGCTCATCCACATATTTTTTGATGATTTTCACTCGTGAAGCCTTCCATGCCCACAACTGTGGCGATATATAATAAAATACCTTAATGCCGTTTTTATGCGCAAACTTTGCAATACGAAGATTAAATCCAGGATAATCAATCAGAATTAGCACATCCGGCTTCTGGGTTAACAAGTCTTGTTTACAAAAATTGATGTTGCGGACAATGGTTTTGATGTTCATGAGCACTTCAACAAAACCCATAAATGCCAAGTCGCGGATATGCTTCACTAGATTTGCGCCCTGTGCTTTCATTCGGTCGCCTCCCCATGCGCTAAATTCAGCATGCACATCGAGCTTCTTTAATTCTCTGATCAGGTTAGAACCATGCAAATCTCCGGACTCTTCTCCGGCAATCAAGTAATAGCGCATGCGATTATTGCTTATGGCGCAAATATGACTTAATATTGAATACCATACCTGTTCAACCTGCAATCTAATCTGTATATATGGTGTTTTGTAGTATTTCCTTCGTGTTTATTTTAGATAAATAAAGCTAATCAAGTGTGTGATTAAAAAGGCAATAAAAAGGACCAATAGCGTCATAATGCTTAGATTAATGGATAGTCAAAATTATGGTATTTTATTTTAATTTACATGGATGTTTGCAAAAATTGGCATATACTTAACATAGCCATAGTACAGAAAAGTAGTATGGCTATGAGGTTATTTTTTTCTGTGTAGTTTCCAACGAAAACCTACATAATACATTCTTCCAAAAGCAGGCCCCCAAACCAATGATGCATCGAAAAATGGTCCAAAGGGGTCTTGCCAAGCATTAATAAGGTCTTGCTGTCCAAATGAAGAAAGGTTTTCGCCACCCATAAATACATCGAAATTTTTGAAACTTCTCGTAATTTGTGCATGAAATTGCCAGAAAGAAGGTGTACGCTCCGGAAAGCGGAATTCAACAGGGTTTTCGGCGGTGCTTGGTAGTTGTTTCGTACCTGTAAAGTTGCCTGTAGCATCGAACATCCATTTATTACCACGTGTGCGATAACCGAGATTAATCAGCGCTCTTTGTCTTGGTACAAAAGGTCTTTCCTTAATCCCGGTGGAAAATTGTGCCCTTGAATCGGTCCATTTGTAAGAGAGCCTGAGATCAAGTCGCTGCACAATTTCCATATTGAAGTCAGCCTGAATAGCATTTACTCGTGAAAATTCCCCATTCAGCTGTCGAAATGCCAGAATTTGCGATGACTGATATAAATCAACCAACACTTGACGGTCAAAAAACACCGAATGCGCGTCGATGGTAAATTGACCTTCGCGACCCAAAAAATGTATTTCGTGGGTGATACTGGTTCCATAATTCCACGCCGACTCATGCGAAAATGGGTAGGAATTTGGAGCTACAAATCCGGTATTTTGAATTACTACATTTCTCGAGCTTACAAAAGGCGAAATATTCTCGGCCATGAAACCGGCAGCTCTCCATCCTCGACCAGCAGCGAAGCGCCAAACGGTTTCTTCAAGCAGCTGATACTTGGCATGAATGCGTGGTGTAAACTGTAAGCCAAAATTGGTGCTATAATCCACGCGCATCCCTGGTATTAAGTTAAACCTGCTTGCTGTTAACATATATTCAAAGAAGACTCCCGGAACATATTCTATTCGATGGTAGCCAAACTCATTCATTTGTTCACGGATATTTTCATAAACAAAACTCAAACCTGTTTTGAATTTATGGTTGGTGTTGTTGATGATGCTTTGGTAAATAAAGTTGGCATAGCCGGTTTGTTGCTTACCGGTATAATTTCTTGTTCCAAGCATAGATTGGTTTTCATAAGCCGAGAAAGAATACATGGAGCCGAAAGATTTATATTTCTGCTCGGGGAATACATAGCCTAATTTACCAAATACTTCGCCTTGTGTTTGATCCATGGTGAAACGAAAAGGGTTTTCCAAATTTAGATTGCTCAATTGCCCACCTTCCTTTTGATCGGCAAGTGCCCTAATGCCTACCTGACCACTCCATCCGTTGCCATCATCATATCTCCACCGATGCAGTAGCTGTCCTTGCTTCGATTTGGGGACATCAAGAAAATTATCCGTATTCATATCCCATTCATTTTGCATTTGGTCGAAATGCAGCATGGTGGTATTGCTCCATTTGGCGTTGAGCTTGTTTGCATTCTTCACATTCAATTCCTGCCGACCCATGGTGTTGTAGTAACCATTGAAAAACCAGGTTTCGTCGCAATCGGGCTTTTTCAATTCCACATTGATCTGACTGCTCATGGACTCATACCCATTTACTACTGAGCCTACACCTTTATTAATGGAAATAGATTCAATCCAAGGACCGGGAATGAGCGCCAAGCCGAAATTAGAATGAAGCCCTCTTGGACCCGGAAGATTCTCACGGGTAAGATGCGTGTATGGGCCGGCTAGTCCAAGCATCATTACCTGACGCGTTCCGGTCACTGCGTCGGCAAATGAAACATCGACCGTGGCATTGTTTTCAAAACTTTCGGATAAGTTGCAACAAGCAGCCTTAAAAAGCTCCTGTTCGGTCATAATCTCTGTTTTGAGTGGATCGATGGCCGAAATGTAAGTTGCCGCTCTCTTGCCTGCAACCTCGAAAGTTTTCAACGTAGTAGCATTTTTTAAGATCACTTTCAGTGAGTCGTTTTTTCGAACCTGTATGGTATCAGGTGTGAAACCAATGTAGCTAATTATTAATTGATTAGATGTTTCATGATAAGGGATCTTAAACACACCTAATGCATTGGTGCTGGTATTCACATCTGTATCGCGCCAAAAAACAACTGCACCAGCAATAGGTATAAGGTTACCTTTGGTATCTTCTTCGAGCACAACACCCTTGGCAGTTTTGCTTTGTGTAAAACCAGTCTGAACGAAAAGCGTGAAGAAGATACCACAAATTAATCTGTGTCTTTTCATAGCTATCAATCTTTATGTTTGCGTTCATACTTGCAACAATGGTGAAGTTGTTGATATACTTTGTAGTCTGCTTTATTGTGCTCTGTATCGTGACCTGCTTTGTTGATGGCTTTTTCTATTTCGTCACGAGAGATTTTATTTTGGTTGTATTTAACCTGTAAAATACCTGTTTTTGAATCCCATTTGGCAGATTGCACGCCTTTTATGTTTAAAGCAGTCTCGATACGTTCTTTGCACATACCGCAATTGCCATATACTCTGATTTGCTCTGTTACACTTTGAGCTGAAATTTGCAAAGCCGAGAAGGCTATTGCTAATATTAAAAATATCGTTTTCATGATTGAATTGTTTAAATGATGATTAAGAGAATGAAAAAAGGAATTTGCTCCTTGAAAGGCAGCAGTTTTCAATCAAATTCTCCAAACACAATTCAATGTACCCAAATCTGAATGGACTAGATGAGGAGAAGTAAAAGCAAAATAAACCGACTGTTCATCGGTATGCTCTATAAATATGATGGTTGCTGCAGGAATATCAGCAAACAATTCAAGATGCTGAAAGTCCGGAGTGAAGCTCTTCACCAAATGATTCTCATCGAGCTTTAAATATCGAAATTCATCAGCACAGCAATTTTTACGGGGAATATCTGGACATGCACAAGGATCTTCATCGCTAATTCCTAAGGAAATGTGGCTGACATAACCGTGGCAATAATGCAACTGAATATTCACCCCGGCAGTGGTGCCAAGGTAAACAAACAGAAATAATATGCTCAGAATTTTTTTCATTTAGCCATTCAACAGTAGCAAAAATTATTCCAAATACAAATACAAAAATACTTTGAAGGATTTTGGCTCATGTGTTTTCGATTGATCACCAACTCATAGCATCCTCATCAAACCACTTTTTTTGTAATCTTAAAGTTTGCTCGATAATATCCCGCACGCAGCCTTCCCCGCCCTTGTAAGGTGAAATGTAGGATGCAATTGATCGGATTTCATGAGCTGAGTCGCTCGGACAAGCTGCTAGTCCAACTTTGCTCATTACTTCAAAATCAGGTAAGTCATCGCCCATATATAATACTTCATCATCTCTGAATTCAAATTCAAGCTTCAGGTCTTCGTATTTTTCAATCTTTCGCGACACTCCTAAATGAATGCTTTTCACGCCTAATAAAGCAAGACGTTCTCTTACCGCTTCTGATTTTCCACCAGATATAATATGTATATGATATCCCTTTTTCACGGCATGTTGCAAGGCAAAGCCATCTTTGGTATGCATGACTCTCACTTGTTCCCCATTTGGCAATAAGGTTACAGTGCCGTTAGTGAGTACACCGTCCACATCAAACATGAAATGCTTAATCTGATGAAGTTTGGTTTTGAACATCTTGATAGGTATTTTGTATGGATTGGGTGAATAGTTGGTAGAATTGAAGCAGTCTCTCATCGTTGATGATTAACTCTTTATGCAATTTGATTGTGGACTCATCATCTCTTCTCGCAGGGCCTGTTTGCACATCAAAAGGTCCCTTTTTCTTGAGTTTTGCTGCAGTTTCTTGAATCAAAGGAAAGAGTATTTCAGGCTTTAGCGACTTATCTCTTAAATAATCATAGGCAAGAGTAAACAAATGATTAGTAAAATTATTGACCAATACAGCCGCTAAGTGCACTTGCAAGCGTTCAATACTACTCATTCGTTTAGGTAGTAAGGCGACGGACTTAGCAATTCCGGCTAGCAGTGTGGTGTTTTCTTCGAGATCAGCTTCAATGAGACAATAGAATTCCTGATAGATTACATCCCCTTTAGCAGAAATACTTTGCAGTGGATAGAAAACCCCTTTTTTTGACAATCTCAAATCGAGCTCTTGCATGGCAACAGCTCCGGCTGTATGAACGATAAGTTCTGCTTTTCCATCAAATCGTTTTGAAACTTCCTTGATGGCTTTATCTGCCACAGCAATCAAAATGAGATCAAAAGTTAGCTTATCTTGATTTGGATCAAAAATGCCACAAGTGTCATACAAGGATGACATGTTTCGTGCATTCATAAGGTTTCTTCCCCAGTTCCAGATTTTAAGTCTTTCGTTTGTCTTAAACTTTCTGGTGAAGTAGTTTGCAACATTACCAGTGCCGACTACTAATATATTCATGTTTTCTGGTTTTTGAACCTGAACCGAATACGTTGGTAAACAGCCATTCCGGTTCCTATAACCATCACGATACATCCTATCCAGAGAATATTAATCCATGGAAAAATGGCAGCTTTCATGATGATAAAATCATTATCTAAGTTTTTCTTTTCACGCACCCTGATGGTGGCCATTTCGTTCTGAGGGTCGAATTTCCAGAAGGTGAGCTCCATATCCAAAGCTTTTACGGTGTCTATAACTGGAACCAACACACCATTTTTGACATTGAAAAATGGCATGGATTTGTATTCTTTGCCTGCAATAGTCATCACGCTAATATCCGCTCCCAAACTCAGGTCGTCTATACTGGCTTGTTTCCCTGAAACGAACTCGCGGAGTATAATCAAACTGTTGTTGGTGAATATGGTATCTCCTTTTCTGAATTGCAAGTCTTGTGGCTCTTCCCATTCATCGTTACTTTGTGGTTTTTTGGGGTCCTTGATTTCAGCATAGGTCACATTGGTGAAAATATCTTTATGTATAAAGTGTTTTGTGGAAGGTTCTGCCACATTTCCCATTCTTGGATTGGTTTGAATGAAGGGATGCAAACCAAAAACCTTAACTAATTTACCATTGGCATTTGGTTGAAGATAATCAACATTATAGTAAATGTTTATGCCCGAAATGGAATCTCCGCGATACGTGACATAGTAATCGCCCATTCGCAAAGTGTCGTTTCTCGACAATAAAATGTTCTCCTCATTAGGAAAATCTTTACCCAAATCGAAATTTGACATATTTCGTGAGATAAATTCTTTTTTACCTGTAGAAATAAGTGATCCAAGTAGAATAAGCCCGAAGCCTATGTGAGCTATTGATGATGCATTACTTTTTGATTTTCCTTTGAGTACGCGTATAGCGTAATCAGCATTTGCGATTACTGCAAAAAGAGAGGTAAGCATGAGCAAAATCAGCATTGGTTCTTTCAGTTTCAGCAGTACTGAAAAAATGATTCCAAGGACCACTGAGAGAATAGCCGATAGGCTCATCTTCTTCCAAAACTCAGCCATATTGGTCTTTTTGTAACGCAGAAACTGACCAAAAGCCATTAGCAAAGCAATGAAGATGGCAAATGGAACTTGCCAGGCATTGTAATGCGCAATCACGTCATTGGGCGTTGCAAGATTGGCCTGTGCAATTTTTTCAAACAAGTCATTAGGTATCCAGCTATTGAGTTTTTCAAATACTCCGGAAATACCGCCACGCATAATTTTATTGATAACCGGGGTAGATGTGGAGAAAATGATTTGAAATGCAGCAATGAGCAAAACAAGAGAACCAATGAACATCCAAAATTCCCTTGAAGTAAGATCATCTTCCTTTTGTTGATCAGGCAATTTTTTTGATAATACCCTGAAAGCAATTACCGTTGTGCTGACAATGAATATAAGGTTTGTTAATTTGGCAAATCCAAAGATGAAATTGATGGCTATTACGGCAATCGTAGCCCCGATAATGATGTTACGCCACATGGGTTGGTCGTGTACAAAGACAACAGGTAGCCAAATGAAAAACAAAAGATAGACTAGCAGTTGCCCGGACATGCCTAAGTCAGTAAAGGCATGCACCGAGGTTTCACCTAAAACACCGCTTCTTGTAAGGAATGTGGAATAGAGTATAAGAATGAAAGTAGCCCATATTAGAAAAAAAGCGGATAGCAGAGATTGTGGTTTGTTGCGATTGATGAGCATCACATGCGCACCGCCAACCAATGTGAGCCATGGTACCAAAGACGCATTCTCTACCGGATCCCATGCCCAGAAACCACCAAAGCTCAATGATTCATAAGCCCAAGCGCCACCCATCAAAATGCCTAAACCTAGGATCATCACCCCGAAAAAGGCCCAAGGAAGAGCCGGTTTAATCCATTCATGGTATTTTCTTCTCCAGATTCCGGCTATAGCATAGACAAATGGAAGCAAGGTAGCAGCAAAGCCAAGGAATAAGGTGGGTGGATGTATAGTCATCCAATAGTTTTGCAACAAAGGATTTAAGCCGCGACCATCTAAAGTACTCAAATAATTAGCCGATTTAGTAAAAGGCATGTTGGCAAAATCAGGATGCTCTCTTAGCAACATGAATGGATTGCTCCCAAGTTTAAATTCACCAAAATATACCCCCAAAAGCATGGAAGCCAGAAAAACTTGAACTACCGAAAAAATGGCCATGGTGCTGGGTTCCCATTCTTTGGCAAAGCCAATAAGCAAAAAACCCAAAATGACATGCCAAAAGGTCCAAAGTAAGAAACTGCCTTCTTGTCCTTCCCAAAAGCAGGAAAGGATATAGCGCATTTGCATTTCTGTATTAGAATGCTGCCAAACATAGTGATACTCAAAGCGATGATTCAACAAAAGGTAAAACATAACGGCAATTATCCCAAACACGCCTGTAGCATGTAGGATAAATCCTGTTCTTCCCATTTTGAGCCAGCCTTTTTCTGTTTTATTTTTCTCGGCTAAGAAGTAACTGAAAGCTGCAAGTAGCGCAGACGAAAAAGATAAAACAATAAAAAAGTGACCTAAATAACCCCAAAAAAGTTCTTCCCCCACATATTCAATTTCCATCTGTACTTTTTTTAATAAGGTGTTGTTGCTTTATATTCTGTTATTTCCGTAGTGCCTTCATTATACTTGGAAGGACATTTCATTAATATTTTGTTGGCCACAAAACCATCATCTTCCATTTTTCCGGTAATCACCACTTGTTCCGATTTTTCGAAATCCTGCGGTTTAGTACCCCTAAAATGAACAAGTTGTTCTGTGCCTTCGCGATCGATTAAATAAAATGAAAAACGGTTGACATTTTCCTGCGGATTGTAAATCATTTCTCGTTCGCGATTCAGCTCGCCCACCACGTGAAACTCAGTATTAGGCTTCAGAGCAGCTTCTTTGAAGGAAGCATAGGTGCTTGAATCAGTGAAGGTGCTCAAAATAGCTCCAATGGCTAATGCTATTACTACAATAGCGATGATGTGTGATTTTTTCATTTTTTCTCGGACTCTTTAAGTGCTTTTTCCAGTCTGCCAACCTTACGATCGATGTAGAAAAGGTAAATGGCGATTCCTGCAAAGACAATTGCCATCACCGCTATTACAACATAAATCTTTCCGTCTGCTCTAAACTTATCAGCCATTTCCGTTTGCATATTTTGAGCATTGGCTAAAGTTAGTTTGAATACTAAAGCAAGGACGAGTGCAATATGTTTAAACCACTTCATTTTCTGATCACATTAAGGTTTTAAATTCATTTCACCAAAAAGCATTTTACGCCTTATTTCAGTGGATCTTGCAATGAGTTGTGCAATCCAGCTACCAATCAATATCCAACCTAAAACGGCCGGGTAGAATACTGCTCTCATGCGTGCATCCAAATCATAGGCGCTAAATGCTGGATTACCGCCATTCCCTGGATGTAGGCTATCCACATTGTTCATTCGTGGATAGATCATTAAGAATACCATCAGCATCACAAATGCGAAAATATTGTAAACCGCAGAGATTCGGGCGCGTTTCTGTTCTTCATCGATAGCTCCGCGCAAAATCAAATAGGCAAAATAAATCAGGAGTGAAATAGCAGCACCATTGAGTTTAGGGTCATTTACCCACCAAGCACCCCAAGTAAACCTTGCCCAAACCGAGCCGGTAAGAATACCCAAAATGCCTAACATGATGCCGGCATTGGCAAAAGCAGATGCTTTGTTGTCTGACATCATACTTGATGAGCTCAGCTGTTTAATGCTGTGTATCATGGAAATGAGTAATAAGGCCATCATGCCAAACCACATGGTGACATGAAAATATAAATTCCGAATGGTTTCATTGAGGATATCCAAACGGGGAACTTCTCCAAGCAGTCCAGCAAAAATGGTGTAAAAAACCAAAGCAATACCTAAAAGTTTCCACCAGTAAAGGCTAAGAAAAGTTGGACTAGAACCTGCAGTAACTGCCATATTGTAAAGGTATCAAAAAAGCGTTGCAAAGTTACTCATAAAACCATTCTTACTGCGAGACGTTTGTTACTTACAGAACAATTAATTTTTTTTAACCCCTGTCCTTTTATGCATTGCAAAAGACTAGGCCTGCTTGAAATTAAATCCTGATTAACTTGCGCCAAATTATGAACAAGCATAAAATTCCTTTAGAAAAAATTGTCCTACAGGATGGTGGGGTTCATTTGGTAGTGAATGCTAAAGTGAATCGAAAAAAAATAAGATTAGTTCTTGATACCGGAGCATCGCGTACGGTGATGGATAAGAACAGAATCGATCGCTGGCACGACGGCAGCGAAGTGCAGGAAATAGAACAAAAATCGGCTGGATTGGGGACAGACAGCATGGAATCATCCATCACCACCATTGAACATTTGAAAATAGAAGATTTTAAAGTAAAGTCGTTTCCCGTTATTCTCTTGGATTTGAGTCATGTAAACAGCTCTTATCAGCAGCTTGGCGTGAAAGCGGTGGATGGCATTCTAGGTGGTGAACTTCTAGAACTTTACCATGCCAACATTGACTATAAAAAATCAATCATGACACTTAAAGGCAAAAAAAAATAGATCATGCTTAGAATTGGAATTGTATGTTATCCCACTTTTGGTGGAAGTGGAGTTGTTGCTACGGAATTGGGTATGGCACTTGCCGATAAAGGACATCAGGTTCATTTTATTTCCTACAGCCAACCTTTCAGACTTGATTTTTTTTCAGGTAATGTGTTTTATCATGAAGTGCCTGTGGCCAATTATCCGCTTTTTGAATTTCTGCCTTACGAAATCTCACTTACTTCAAAATTAGTGGACGTGGCTTTGCATCAAAATCTGGATTTGCTCCACGTGCATTATGCCATACCACATGCATCGGCGGCTTATCTGGCTAAGCAAATTTTGAAGTCACGCGGCAAGGATATTCCTATCATAACGACCCTTCATGGCACAGATATCACACTCATAGGTAGAGATCCTTCTTACAAACCGGTGATCACTTTTGCAATTAATGAGTCTGATGCAGTGACGGCCGTTTCCAATAATCTAAAAGAGCAAACCTATGCCTATTTCGATGTGAAGCGCGACATTCAGGTGATTTACAATTTCATTGATTTAAAAAATTATGAGAATGCCAATCAGCCTTGCATGAAAAGTATTTATGCGCCAAATGGTGAGTTTCTGTTGACTCACATCTCAAATTTCCGCCCTGTGAAACGAATTGAGGATGTTGTGAAGGTATTCGAAAAAGTTCGAAGAGAAATCCCCGTTCGACTACTTTTAGGTGGAGATGGACCAGAGAGAACTAATGTAGAGAACTTAGCCCGAAAGCTTAGGGTTATCGACGATGTAGTGTTTTTGGGCAAAACCAGAGCCATAGAACGTATTCTGTGCTTGTCCGACATCTTTCTGTTGACTTCAGAAAGTGAAAGCTTTGGCCTTACAGCTTTAGAAGCATTAGCTTCAGGTGTTCCTGTAATTTCTTCTAACACAGGAGGGATTCCGGAAGTAAACAAACATGGCTACAGTGGATTTCTCTCACAGGTTGGGGATGTGGAAGCTATGGCTATGAATACCATTAAATTGCTTAAAGACAGGGAACTTTATTCTCAGTTTAGCAGGCAAGCGAAAAAACAGGCCGCACAGTTCGATATACATTATGTTTTGCCGCAGTATGAGCAATTATATGAACAGGTGCTTGGCAAAATAAAATTGGAAGCTTAGCGCTGCGTTGCAGGAAGATTAAAAATGCCTTTATCCCAATCACCTATCTTGATTTTCGATAGCAAGATTTCTCACATTATAATTTATTGAAATGAAAGTAAGTATTGAAATCAGTCTTTATCCATTAACCGAAAATTATACTGCCTATATTGATGCTTTCATATTGCTTTTTAATCGGGAGTCTTCTATTCATGTAATTGTAAATGGGATGAGCACGCAGCTTTTTGGCAATTTAGATGTTATTTGGCCATTGCTACAAAAGGGCATCGAACAGATACATTCGCAGGTTCAGGCATCTTTTGTCATTAAAGTAATTAGCGGAATACATCAGCCGGAAGGCGTCCCTGACTATTTAAAGCAGGCCTAAATGCTAATTTTAGTGTAAAGAAGTTGAAAATGAAGTAATATGCTTTTTTCAGAAAGTTACAAAGCAAATTGCAAAGCAATGCTTCGAATAATTTGAAATAGGCGTTGCAACTCTAGTTTTAGTTATTTTAGCCCGATGAGTATTCATTCGGAGCATATTTGGTTGCGTAACATACCTGAACAAACGACCCATGCTATTTGCGAAAAAGCGTTGCGCTATGCCTTCTATTCGCTCCCTTTTACGGTCAACCGAATGAAGATTGATAGTCCCGAACAACGCTTACTAAATATTTTTAAAGGCAAAATTGCGGAAGGACTTTTTCTTGAATTTTTGAAAGTGCAAGGCATTTATGCAAACACGGAAAAATGTGAAACGCCCTATTATTTGCCGGATAAGCGTGATTTTGTTTTGTCAGGATACGAGTGGGACATTAAAAATAATTATCTGTTGTGCAGCGATTTTCAAGGAATAGATACCGGTAATCTCCCGGCTTTGATTCCGGATCGTTTCTCCGGCGATCAATGGACCCAAAGGGAAAAACTATTGTTTAGCGAGAGTAAAGGACTTGTGTATGTATTCACTTTTATGCCTTTGTTTGCAGCAAATCATGATTTGATAAGCCTTCAAATAACTGAAGATCAACTGATCACCCTACGCACCATGTGTAACCAATGGAATAATCAACATCAGGTTTCTGAGCCTTACACTGCCTACGCATTAAATAATTTGTTTTTTGGAAGTCGCACAATTGAAGAATGCTATCAAATTCATGCACCCTTGCAAATGTTGATCACTGCCGTTGCGGGTCCATTGCAATGGCAACTTTTCTATCCGAAACTTCCTGGCGAATTTGCTAATGGCAAGCTAAAAACACGTATTCGAAATCGATTTTGCCATGTCGAAAATCTGCCAAGCTTCAAAAATTTATTCTCATCAGCATTAAATAAAATTCACTGGCAATGAGTTTTTTGGCTATTTAAAGGTGCATCCAAAAACTTTTTTCCAAAATAAATGTATAAACATTAATTGTAAAAACAAATAAATTATTACTTTGTCAAAAAAAATTATGGCCATGAACAGAAAGCAGTTTTTAAAGAATGCAGTGCTGGGTAGTGCAGCAGCTGCCGTGGCAGGAAAAGCCTTAGCCACAGAAACAGAGCGAGTAAATACAGAGCAAGTCGGATTTAATCACTTGCCAAACAAAGAATTTAAAACGATGAAAACCATACTTCATAAGGCTTCTACGCGAGGCCATGCCAATCACGGTTGGCTCAATTCTTATCACACTTTTAGTTTTGCCAATTATTACAATCCGGATCGGATGAGGTTTGGCGCAATTAGGGTATTAAACGACGACACCATCGCCGGAGGGACGGGTTTTGGAACCCACCCCCACGACAATATGGAGATCATCTCCATACCGCTGGAAGGTGCTTTGGAACATAAAGACAGCATGGGCAATTCGGCTGTGATTCGTTATGGTGAAATTCAGGTAATGAGCGCAGGTACCGGAATTACGCACAGCGAATACAATCATTTCAAAGATCGCCCGGGTAAATTTCTTCAGATTTGGCTTTTCCCCAACAAACGCAATGTAAAACCGCGCTACGATCAATTGGCGCTAGATCCAGCAGAAAGAAAAAACAAATGGCAACAGGTGCTTTCCCCCAATCCGGACGATGCTGGCGTGTGGATCCATCAGGATGCCTGGATTAATATGACCATTCTCGATAAAGGTAAATCACTTGATTATGCGATTCAACGAAATGGTAATGGTATGTATTTTTTTGTAATTAAGGGATCAATCAATGTTGACGGTCAATTGCTCGAAGCTCGCGATGGATTTGGTGTAATGGATACGGAAAAAGTTAGGGTAACTGCGAACGAAAATGCAGAAGTGTTGTTAATGGATGTACCTATGCAAATATAAATTATGTTAATGAGCATTCCCGATATTCAGTCCATCAAAGAAGCACAAACAGAAACAGAGATTCATCCGCTTATCAAAAAACGTTGGAGTGCAAGAGCATTTTCCGATAAAGCTATTGATGAAAACGCTCTCAAACAATTGTTTGAAGCGGCATCTTGGGCACCAAGCAGCATGAATGAACAGCCATGGCGCTACTATTATGCACACAAGCATGACACGGCATTTGAAAGATATCACGATTGTTTGTTAGGAGGAAATAAACTTTGGGCAGACAAAGCGCAAGTGCTGGTATTAAGTTTAGCTAAGAAATATTTTTCAAACAATGCTAATCCCAATCGACATGCTTTGCACGATGTGGGTGCCGCAAACATTTTATTGCTCTTGCAAGCTGCTGAATTAGATATTTATGGCCACCAGCTTGGTGGATTTGATCGAGAAAAAACAATTCAGACCTTTCAATTGCCTGACGATTTAGAGCCTGTTTGTTTTATTGCACTCGGTTATCTTGGCGATGTCCATCTGCTTGAAGAGCCGTTTAAAAGCAGAGAACAGACGCCAAGAGCTCGAAAACCATTGGCTGAAATTGTAAGTCGCTATTCGATTTGATTCATTTTTTTGTTTTTTCTGTAATAGTTTACCTATGTCTTCATGACTAAGGTGAGTTATTAATTTAGTAAAATTGTGAATAAAATTTTGCACCACAAACTCTTAGTGTCAAAATAACACTTATATTTGCGTTATGAAAGGTGCAAAATCCATCAAAAGAATAGGGGTTTTTACTTCAGGAGGAGACTCTCCGGGCATGAATGCGGCCATACGCGCTGTGGTTAGAACCTGCATGTACTATGAAGTTGAGTCATTTGGTATTTATCATGGCTATGATGGAATGATAAATGGGGAAATTGATATGTTGACAGGCCGATCGGTGAGTAACATTATCCACCGCGGTGGTACTATTCTCAAATCTGCGCGCAGCAAGGCCTTTATGACCCAAGAAGGGAGAAAAGAGGCGTATAATAATTTGAAGAATAATAAAATTGATGCATTAGTTGCAATAGGAGGTGATGGAACATTTACTGGCGCCAACGTATTTGCCGAAGAATTCTCCATCCCGATTTTGGGATTACCTGGCACTATTGATAATGATCTTAATGGAACGGATTATACCATAGGATACGATACAGCTGTAAATACTGCAGCGTTTGCCATCGACAAAATTCGCGACACAGCTTCATCGCACAACCGACTTTTTTTCATAGAAGTGATGGGACGACACTCCGGGCAGATTGCTATTAGAAGTGCCATTGCTGGGGGTACAGAAGCAGTAATGATTCCGGAAGTGCCTATGTCCATCGATCAATTAGTTGAGGTGCTTGAAAAAGGAGCAAATAAAAAATCCTCGAGTTTGGTTGTAGTAGCCGAAGGAGGCAAAACAGGCCAATCAATAAATATTGCTGCTGAAGTTAAACAGCGTTTTGCTCATTACGATACCAAAGTGACCATACTTGGTCATACACAACGAGGTGGAACACCTACTGTGAATGATCGTGTTTTGGCAAGCCGGTTAGGGGTAGCAGCTGTGGAAGGTTTGTTGAAAGGTAAGAAGGGAAGCATGGTAGGCGTTGTAAATAATAAAATTAAATTTACCCCCTTTAAGAAAGCTATCACCAAAGTGAACAATCTCGATTATGAGTTATTGCGCATTGCGGAGATACTTTCTATCTAATCTTTTAAAATGCACACCAAGACTGACATATCTTTTACATGGCCGGAAATACATCAGATACCGGAAGAGTGGAAAATTTCTGAGCCACTTATCCAAAACACATGGTTGATTAATGGTGAGCTGCGTGAATGGAAGGGCGATATGTCCCCTGCGGTTTCCCCAATTCTCATTAAGAGCAATGGTTCGCTAAAGCAGGAGATTGTGGGTTATTACCCTAAGCTTTCAGGTGCGGAGAGCTTGCAAGCGCTTGAAGCTGCCGAAAAAGCTTATGATCTTGGCAGGGGCTTATGGCCTACCATGCGTGTAGAAGACCGCATTCATCATGTAGAGCAATTTTTACATGAAATGCGCAAGCACAGGCACGAAGTAGTCAAGTTTCTGATGTGGGAAATTGGCAAGAGTAAAGCCGAATCGGAGATGGAATTTGACCGAACAGTGGTATATATCATCGACACCATTGATGCTTTGAAAAAGCTCGACCGCGAAAGTTCACGAATTGACTTGCAGCAGGGAATATATGCGCAGATTCGTCGTGGTCCGCTTGGCGTGGTGCTCTGCATGGCACCGTTTAACTACCCACTTAATGAAACTTTTGCTACCCTTATACCAGCGCTTATCATGGGCAATACTGTAATCATGAAGCCGGCACGCTACGGAGTTTTGGTGCTGTCGCCCTTGCTTAAGGCTTTTTGCGAGAGTTTTCCTGCGGGCGTAATGAATATTGTGTATGGTGAAGGTGATGATACGGCCGGAGTACTTATGCGCAGCGGAAGAATTGACGTGTTAGCATTTATAGGTTCGAGCCGAGTGGCCAACATTTTAAAAAAACAACATCCCAAGGCCAGCAGACTTCGTTCAGTGCTCGGTTTGGATGCGAAAAATCCAGCTATTGTTCTGCAACATGCCGATGTGGATTTAACGGTTAAAGAATGCATCAACGGAACATTGGCATTCAACGGGCAGCGGTGTACGGCCTTGAAAATGATTTTTGTTCACCGCTCTTTGGTGGAATCATTCATCGAAAAATATCTTGCAGAACTAAGCAAGCTCAAATATGGAATGCCATGGGAAGAAGGTGTTACACTGACGCCGCTTCCGGAGAAAGATAAGCCTGAATTTTTATTGCAGTTAATTGCCGATGCCCAAAGTAAAGGTGCACAGATTATCAATGAACATGGTGGTGCAGTAAACGAAACTTTTGTTTACCCCGCTGTGCTCTATCCTGTGAATGACGAAATGCGCATTTTTCACGAAGAGCAATTTGGGCCTATTGTACCTATAATTCCTTTCGATGAAGTAGAAGAAGCCATTCAATATATGGTTGATTCCAGTTTTGGGCAACAGGTGAGTATTTTTGGTTCCGACCCCGCAGAAATAGCACGATTGATTGATCCTTTGGTTAATCAGGTATGCAGGGTTAATATCAACAGCAAATGCCAACGCGGACCGGATGTGTATCCATTCAATGGTCGAAAGGATTCGGCAGAAGGAACATTAAGTGTGAGTGATGCACTTCGCGTATTTTCAATTCGCACGATGGTAGCTGCTCGCGAAAGCAACGAAAACAAACAAATCATCAACGAAATATTGGACAACAGGATGTCTAACTTCCTGACCACTGATTATATATTATAAAAATTAAATTTTAGAAACTATGTTACTAATAGCCGATAGCGGATCTACCAAGTGTGATTGGATGCTCATAAAAGAAAATGAAGAAGCTCAAAGCTTTAACACAATGGGCTTTAATCCTTACTTTCATAATGAGGCAGTGATTTCCAATGCCATTCGTCAGAATACAGAATTGCTGCGTTTCGCACCTGAGGTGACCATGCTATTTCTTTACAGTGCAGGATGCTCCAGCAAGGAGCTTAAAATGCTTGTCGAAAGAGCACTTCGCAGTGTGTTTATCAATGCCCAGATTTATGTAGATCATGATCTTGTGGGTGCAGCTTTTGCTACGTGGGACGAGAATCCTGCTATTACAGGTATTTTGGGAACAGGTTCGAATGCATGCTATTTCGATGGAGATATTGTGAAGCAAGCTACCAATGGGATGGGCCTGGGCTATATTCTGGGCGATGAGGGCAGCGGAAGTTATTACGGTAAAATTTTGTTACGCAAGTTCTTAAACAATCAGCTTCCTGATCCCATTTATAACCAATTGCGTGATAAGTATAAACTCAATCGAGACACTATTGTAGAAAATGTTTATATGAAACCACATGCCAATGTTTATTTGGCTTCGTTTATGAAAGTGCTTTCAGATCATGCGGAGCTCGAATGGGTGCAAGATGTTATTAATCAAGGGATGAAGGACTTTCTCGAATCGCACATCGTGCTATTTAAAAATCATCAGCGCGTTCCCACCCACATGATTGGCTCAATAGCTTATTATTTTGAAAATAATTTGAGAGAAGTAGCTTCCAATTATGGTATTCAGATTGGAACCATCATCAAGAAACCAATTTTTGGCTTGGTTAACTATCATTTAAAACATCATTTTTCTAAAAAAGCCGAATAATCTTAACATCAGTCAACTGCTCAGATCGTTTACGGATTGAAACGCTACGTGAATTTGCGAGAATTTTTCAATTAACACTTAAAAAGACCAACAGATATTCATGGATACCATCATTAAGAAGAAAAGAACCGGAACATTTAATGAAGCATTGGGCAATTATGTCTCCAACCAATTGGTAAATGAAAATGAAATTTCGTTCGAAACCGAAAATGCAACAGTTTACTTCACATTTTTCAACGATAGCATTATTAGAGTGCGCGCAGAACGGCACTACGAGAAATTTACAGGTTTTTCTTATGCTCGTGTTGCTGAGCCGATGGAAACAAGTTTCACTGTAGACGAAACATCAGATAGTCTAACCTTTCGCACTGGTAAAATATTGATCCAGGTTCAAAAAAATCCATTTCGAATTGCTTTTCGCACCTTGCAAGGTCAAGTGATTAATGAAGATGATGCTGCTTTCGGCATATCATGGCTCGGCAATGAAGTGACCAATTATAAAAAACTCCAGCAGGGGGAGCGTTTCATTGGGCTTGGAGAGAAAACAGGTAACTTAGATCGCCGAGGTAAGGCTTATGTCAACTGGAATACCGACAACTTTGCTTATGCCGTCGATGCAGATCCGATTTATCTATCCACTCCTTTTTACATGGGAGTGCATAGTGGACTTGCTTATGGGATTTTTTTCGATAACAGCCATAAGACAACCTTTAGTTTTGGATGTTCTAACGATCGTTTTTCCTACTATCAAGCCGAAGATGGTTGCATGGACTATTATTTTATTTATGATGCAACGGTAGCCGATATTATCACACAATATACATGGCTCACCGGCAGAATGCCTTTGCCTGCGCTTTGGAGCTTAGGTTTTCAGCAGTGCCGCTACAGTTATTATCCATACACTGAGGTTTTGAATGCTGCACGCACCTTCCGCGAGAAAAACATTCCTGCTGATGTGCTCTACCTTGATATTCACTACATGGATGCCTACAAAGTTTTTACCTGGCATCCGGAACGTTTTCCCGATCCGGCCGGTTTATTCAAGCAGCTGAAAGAAATGGGTTTCAATGTGGTGGTGATCCTAGATCCGGGGGTGAAGAAAGAAGAAGGTTATCATGCTTATGATGATGGTAAGCAAAAAGAATTGTTCGTTACCTATCCTGATGGACAGGAATATAACGGGCAGGTTTGGCCGGGATGGAGTGCCTTTCCCGATTTCACAAAGGAAGAAGCCCGCAAATGGTGGGGTGAACAGATGAAAGTAATCACTGACACCGGAGTAGAAGGCTTCTGGAACGACATGAATGAGCCTGCAGCCTGGGGACAACATATGCCCGACCTAATCGAATTTCATTACGAAGGAGAAGGAGGCACGCACAAAAAGAGTCGCAATGTGTATGGCATGCAAATGGCGCGAAGCACCTATGAAGGTGGCAAGAATCTGCTTAAAGGTAAAAGACCGTTTGTGCTGACCAGAGCAGGATATAGCGGCATTCAGCGCTATGCAGCTGTGTGGACCGGCGATAATGTTTCTACAGATGAACACATGATGGCTGGCATTCGCCTGATCAATTCCATGGGCTTGACAGGTGTTTCGAATGCAGGTTATGATGTTGGTGGATTTGCCGGCGAAGCATCACCGATGCTATTTGCCCGATGGATGCAGTTGGGTGCTTTTTCGCCCTTTTTTCGCTCACATAGCATGGTGAACAGTCGCGACAGTGAGCCTTGGTCATTTGGCGAAGAGGTGGAAGATATTTCACGCAACTACGTGAAGCTGCGCTATCGATTAATGCCTTATATCTACTCCGTTTTTCAAGAGAGTGCTGAAAACGGCATGCCGGTTTCACGCTCACTGGCTATTGATTATACGCACGATGATAAGATTTACGATGGCGATTATCAGAATCAGTACCTATTTGGACCGGCTTTTATGGTAGCTCCTGTAGAAAGCTACAAAGAATATGTGCGTGTCTATCTGCCACAAGGTGCATGGTACGACCTATTTGACGATAGGCTCTATAACGGTAACTCGGAAATTGTGTATCCAGTTAATAAAGAGATTTTACCCTTATTCATTAAAGCAGGAAGCATCATTCCCATGCAAACATCAGTTAACAGCCTGATGAAAGAACGTCCTGCCGAAACGCTTGAACTACATGTTTATCTTGGTGCCGACGGCGCTTTTGACTATTATGAAGATGATGGCACATCATACGCTTATGAGCAAGGTGTGTTCTACAAGCGTGGTTTTATTTACAATGAACACAAGAAGCAATTGCAGCTTTCAGCTAAAGAAGGTACATACACATCGCATTTCAAAAAGTTGCGCATATATTTCCATGGACTGTCAAGCAATGCAGCAATAACTCAAGGTGGCAGTATATTAAAAATTTCGCATCAGAATTATCGTTTTATTGAACCTATCTCTGATTTTGACCCGTATCATGTTCCACCAAAACCGCCCACCGAACTCCAAAATTTACCTTTTGTGGAATTGGAACTGGTAGATGGTGATGTAATTATCAGCATAGCTTGATAGTCACCCCATCATCTATAAGCACTCAACCTCTTTCAGGAGGCTTTACTAGAGCATAAGATTAGCGAATTTACAGGGCCAGATTGAACTTTTTGATTTTCAGGTTCAACACGGTCTTTTTTATGCTAAACATTATAAAGCTTACAGCAGTTTTTCTGCTCTTTGTTTACTTTTGACTTTTCACCGTTCAATTGAAAGCTAAATTTTTCAAGTTTCTGCTCATTTTCATCGCCGGAATACTGGGCGTGATCTCTCTGCTGATTGCCGAAATCCCGATACCGGATGAGGTAAGGGCGCAATTGCTTACAGTGGTGTAGGAAGATTTGATCATGCTGTTTTTGCTGATTAATCCGACCATCCTTCTATTAGTCAGCACCCTTATTGGTATCAATTTACAAGTTAAAACAGAACTCAAAACCCCGATATTTTATAGCTTGCTTTCCAGGGACTACAGCAAAGTTTGTTTGTCAATAGTTAACTATGAAATTGTGCGCGGAGTGCTGGCCGGCGGATTGATTGTTTTGTTTACCAAATTCATTACACCTTTTGTACCTGAAGCAATCCAGCGTTTGCAGGAAAAACTCGATTTGACGGTCATCACCCGATTTCTGTATGGAGGTATCACCGAAGAAATTCTCCTTCGATTTGGTTTGATGACTTTATTGGTTTGGCTATTTACCCTGATTTATTAAAAGTACAGCAGCCTATTGGACAGCAATTTTACTTTCATCCATCATATTTGGCATTGGTCATCTCCCGGCGGTTTGCGCAGCTGTGGACACGGTTGATTTCACCTTACAAGCCTATATCATCATTTGCTATAGCCTTGGGGGGTGTTTTCTTCGGCTGGCTCTATTAGAAAAAAGGTCTGGAAAGTGTCATGATTGCTCATGTTTTCACCCATGTGGTAATGTTCCTGTTTATGTAAACGCTTAACCTTTTAGAGCCTCGAGCTGTTGGCTAAGACTTTGAATCTTTAGCTCTGCATCAGCTTTCTTTTTGCGTTCCATCTCTACTACTTCAGCCTTCGCATTGCTTACAAAACGCTCGTTGGTCAATTTCTTGTCGATAGACAAGAGAAAACCATTCAGGTATTGTATTTCTTTTTCAATTCTATCCGCTTCAGCGTCTTTATCCAGCATATCGGCAACAGGAATTTCCAACTTGAGAGTTCCCACCAATTCAGACCAATTTGGGGCAGGAGCTGCGTGTTCAGTATGTATTCCTGATAAGTTTGCCAATTTCAAAATGACTGCTGAGAATTTAGGTTCATCTTTTTGCTCTGGCAAGTACAAAGGGAGCTGTTCTTTTGGAGAAATTCCTTTTGACTGACGGAAGTTTCGTACAGTTGAAACAATTTGGGTCGCATGTTCAAAATCTTTCACCACCTGTGGATTAAAATAATTTGGTGCTGCAATTAGACTTTGATTAATAAAGCTTGTATCTTCCATTTGTCTGATATGTTGCCAAATTTCTTCTGTGATAAATGGCATGAAAGGATGCAATAACTTGAGCACTTCTCGCAAATAGCAAAGAGTTTTAGAGTGTGTGGCTGCGTCAATCCCTTCGCCAAATGTGGGTTTTACTGCTTCCAGATACCAGGCACAGAAATCGTCCCACACAAACTTATAGCTAAGCATCAAGGCGTCAGAAATGCGATATTTGTCGAAGGCATCGAAAATTTCTGATTTCTTTTGTTCAAGTTGATGGCCGAACCAATCAACGGCATCCTTTTCTGCCTGTCCGGCTGTTTTAGCTGAGTCAATATGCCAGCCAGCAACCAAGCGAAATGCATTCCAAAGCTTGTTGTTAAAGTTGCGTCCCTGCTCACATAAGGACTCATCGAACGGTAGGTCGTTTCCAGCGGGTGAAGTTAAAAGCATCCCGACACGCACACCGTCTGCACCGTATTTATTAATCAAATCGATCGGGTCGGGCGAATTACCTAAAGATTTGGACATTTTTCGACCAAGTTTATCTCTCACTATTCCTGTGAGGTAAACGTTTTTGAAAGGAATGTCTTTTCGATATTCCAATCCGGCCATAATCATTCGCGCCACCCAAAAAAACAAGATTTCCGGCGCAGTTACCAAATCGTTGGTAGGGTAGTAATAATTAATTTCCGGATTGTTAGGATCTTTGAATCCGTCGAATACAGATATAGGCCACAGCCATGATGAAAACCATGTGTCGAGCACGTCTTCATCTTGTCTAATCTCTGTTTCGGATAATTTAATGCTTTGTGCAGCAAAGAGTTGGATAGCTTCCTGTGCTGTTTTTGCTACTACATAGTTGCCTTTGCTATCATACCAGGCTGGAATTCTTTGTCCCCACCACAGTTGCCGTGATACACACCAGTCTTTTACATTTTCCATCCAGTGTTTGTATGTATTGACAAACTTTTGCGGATGCAGTTGTATTTTACCTGATGTTACGGCTTCAAGAGCAGGTTTGGCCAATACATCCATTTTGCAAAACCATTGCAGTGAAATGCGCGGTTCGATTACTTCGTCGGTGCGTTCTGAAAAACCTACTTTGTTGAACAGGTCTTCTATTTTAATAAGGTTGCCCGATGCTTCGAGTGCTTTGGCTATCTTTTTTCGCACCACGAAACGATCTTCGCCAATAAATAATTGTGCTGATTCGCTCATTTTGCCATGGCTATCAATCACATCAATCACTTCGAGTTGATGTTTGATGCCTAGTTGATAGTCGTTCACATCGTGCGCAGGCGTTACTTTCAGAGCGCCTGTTCCAAATTCCATATCCACATATTCATCAAAAATTATCGGTATGCTTCTATTGATCAATGGCACGATGGCTTTCTTTCCGGCTAAATGCTTATACCGAACATCTTCAGGATGCACGCAAATGGCTGTATCTCCAAGGATAGTTTCCGGACGAGTAGTGGCAATGACTATTTTTTCGTCGCTTCCTTCAATATCATAAGCTACATGGTAGAGTTTTGATTGTACTTCACGGTAGATCACTTCTTCGTCAGAAAGCGCTGTTTGGGCTTTAGGGTCCCAGTTGATCATTCTGATTCCTCTATAAATCAGCCCTTTTTGGTAAAGATCAATGAACACATCGATTACCGCTTCCGACATGTCATCGTCCATAGTGAATCGTGTTCTATCCCAGTCGCAGGAAGCCCCCAGTTTTTTGAGCTGTTCAAGGATGATGCCACCGTGTTTTTCTTTCCATTCCCAGGCATGTTGGAGAAATTCTTCGCGTGTTAGGGAGCTTTTCTCAATACCTTGTTCACGAAGTTTGTTTACTACTTTGGCTTCTGTTGCAATGGAAGCATGGTCGGTACCCGGCACCCAGCAGGCATTGAAGCCCAGCATGCGCGCACGTCTTATGAGCACATCCTGAATGGTGTTGTTAAGCATATGCCCCATATGCAAAACACCTGTTACGTTGGGCGGGGGAATCACAATGGTATAGGGCTTTTTATCTTTAGATACTTGAGAACGAAACAATCTATGTTGAAGCCATTCGGCATACCATTTCGATTCTATTTTGGTGGGTTGATATGTTTTAGGAATTTCCATCTTGAGATTTTATCAGGGGCAAAAATAGGAATTGCAAAAGAAAGGATTGAAGCTATTTTGTTGAATCTTATTATTGCTAACTGTGATGCGATCGGGCATCATCTTTATATTGTTTACATGAGCAAACAATGCAATCGATGTGAATGCTTAGACAGTCTGCGCAGTTTTAAATTCAGAGTTGAAATGAAAATGAAGCTTTGGGTAGTCTTGAATCAATGTGTTGAGCATCCACTGCGATTCGGCCATAAACACCGGGTTTTGATCTTTATCGTAAGCAATCTGATGTTGACGAAACTTGGTGAATTCATCCCAATCTTTTTTATCGTCGTAGGTAATCCAACATGCTTTGTAGATATTCAATGGTACGAATTTACAACTTGCGGAATACTCATTTAACAAACGATATTGAATCACCTCAAACTGAAGTTCGCCAACTGTACCAATAATTTTTCTATTGCCGTTTTGTTGTATAAACAACTGAGCAACACCTTCTTCAGTCAACTGATTGATACCTTTTTCGAGCTGTTTCGATTTCATTGGGTCGGTATTTACCACTTCCTTAAAAATTTCAGGTGAGAAACTTGGAATGCCTTGAAAAAAGAAGTCTTCACCTTCGGTAAGCGTGTCGCCGATTTTAAAATTTCCGGTATCATACAATCCAATCACATCGCCAGGGTAGGCTTCGTCAATGATATTTTTTTCTTGTGCCATAAAGGTTGCCGGACTACTAAATTTAAAATTTTTATCCAGCCGCACATGATGAAAGAATTTGTTTTTTTCAAATTTTCCTGAGCAAACCCTCAAAAAGGCGATACGGTCGCGGTGACGAGGGTCAATGTTGGCATGTATTTTAAAAACAAAACCACTGAAATGTTTTTCATCCGGTGCTATTAATCTTTTATCAGATTGTCGCGGTTTTGGAACAGGTGCCAGTTGAATAAAAGTATCGAGCAATTCCTGCACACCAAAATTATTAATCGCACTGCCAAAAAACACGGGAGCCAAAGAACCCGATTGATATTTTTGTTGGTCAAATGGGTCATAAACTCCTTCTATCAGTTCCACATCTTCGCGCAGTTTTTGTGCATCTCTAACGCCAATGTGTTTTTCGAGTTCGGGGTCAATCAAATTTTTAATCGTAATAATATCTTCTTCAATTTTAGTTTTATTCGGATTGAAGAGATTGAGTTTTTGTTCATACAGGTTATAAACACCCTTGAATGTTGCTCCAATACCTATCGGCCAGCTCAAGGGGCGCACTTTGATATTGAGTTTTTGCTCCAATTCATCTAACAAGTCAAACGGATTTTGCCCTTCGCGGTCGAGTTTATTGATGAAGATGATCACTGGTGTGTCGCGCATACGACATACAGCCATGAGTTTTTCGGTTTGCTCTTCCACACCTTTCACACAGTCCACCACCAAAATTACACTGTCCACTGCCGTTAGTGTGCGGTAGGTATCTTCTGCAAAGTCTTTGTGACCCGGAGTATCGAGTAGATTAATCAAAACGTCTTTATACTTGAAATTCATCACCGATGTGGCAACCGAAATTCCTCTTTGCTTCTCAATTTCCATGAAGTCAGATGCAGCAGTATTTTTGATTTTATTAGACTTTACTGCACCCGCTGTTTGAATAGCACCGCCAAAAAGCAGAAGCTTTTCCGTGAGGGTGGTTTTTCCGGCATCGGGGTGACTAATGATGGCAAATGTCCTGCGACGCTTTATTTCCTGTTCTATGGTCATGATGAATCCTAATTGAAAAGTCCGCAAAAATAGAGAATTATCAGCTGATTAAGTGTCTAAGGTGCGCAGTAGCAGAAATTAGGCTGTTGGTGTTAATTTTACGATCAATAGTTGATGCAGCTTTGGCAAACTATGTACCTTTGCACGTCCATTTTAAATTCATACCATCATGTCCATAGCATCTGCATCATCACCCATTAGCGAATTATTAAAAAATTTAGGTATTGAACCTGAAAACACCGGCGTTAGCTCAGGAGTGCAGTGGCACGAAGGTTCAGGCCCCTGGATTACATCCTATTCGCCGGTTGATGGGCAGGAGATTGCGAAGGTGAAATGTGCAGGAGAGTTTGATTACAACCGCATGGTGGAGAAAGCCGAAGAAGCATTTAAGGTATGGCGATTGATTCCTGCACCAAAACGAGGAGAAATCGTGCGTCAGATGGGCGAGGCTTTCCGAGAACACAAAGAAAATCTGGGTAAGCTCGTTTCTTTCGAAATGGGTAAAAGCTATCAGGAAGGCTTGGGAGAAGTTCAAGAAATTATCGATATCTGCGATTTTGCTGTTGGGCTTTCACGACAGCTTTATGGCTTGACTATGCACAGCGAACGACCTTCGCATCGCATGTATGAGCAATGGCATCCGCTTGGAGTGGTTGGCATCATTTCAGCATTCAATTTTCCTGTGGCCGTTTGGTCATGGAATAGCATGCTGGCTTGGGTCTGTGGAGATGTGTGCATCTGGAAGCCATCAGAAAAAGTACCGCTTTGTGCCATAGCTTGTCAACATATCATTGCCGATGTGTTAAGGAGAAACAATGTTCCAGAAGGTGTTTCATGTTTGGTCATAGGCGATGCCGAGATAGGTAAACTCATGGCCAATGATAAACGAGTGCCTTTGGTATCTGCTACCGGCTCCACCCGAATGGGAAAAGCTGTTGGAGAGGCTGTTGGTAGAAGATTGGGTCGCTCTTTGCTTGAACTTGGGGGCAACAATGCCATTATCGTAACAGAATCAGCCGATTTGAAACTGGTATTGACAGGAGCTGTTTTTGGCGCTGTAGGTACAGCCGGACAACGTTGCACCACCACAAGAAGACTAATTGTTCATTCTTCTATTTATGATAAAGTAAAGGAATCGCTTGCGAGTGCTTACCAACAATTGAAGATAGGCAATCCACTCGATGCTTCTAATCATGTTGGACCATTAATCGATCAGCAAGCTGTTCAACTTTATCTCCAAGCCATTGAAAAGGCAAAGAAAGAAGGAGCAAATTTCATCGTGGAAGGAGGCGTGGTTGAAGGCGAAGGTTATAAATCAGGATGTTATGTAAAACCTTGTATCGCCGAAGCACGCAACGAAATGAACATTGTGCAGGAAGAAACTTTTGCACCAATACTCTATTTGCTGAAATATGATGCGCTCGACGAAGCTATTGCCATGCAGAATAATGTTCCGCAGGGATTGTCTTCCGCTATATTTACCAATAGCATGCGCGACATGGAACAATTCCTTTCGCATGCAGGCTCTGACTGCGGTATTGCCAATGTAAATATTGGCACTTCAGGTGCTGAAATTGGGGGTGCATTTGGCGGTGAAAAGGAGACCGGTGGCGGAAGAGAATCGGGTTCTGATTCCTGGAAGGCTTATATGCGTCGCCAGACCAATACCATCAATTATGGTACAAGTCTCCCGTTGGCGCAGGGAATAAAATTCGATTTCTAATGAACTACCTTAATGTAGTTTATGGATTATGTCTGCTATTCTTCTCTTGCGCACAGCCGGAAGAAGTGATGAGCGATAAACAGGCTTATTTTGATTTTCCCGACTTTATTGCTCAAGAGCAAAATAGACTTGTTACCGGGAAATTTAGCCTTACTAAAGTACTTCATAATGAAAGTAAAACGGACAGCACTCAACAATCATCGCCCGATTGGAGCAAAGAACTGCAGCTTTTTCAGGGGCTTGATATCAATAAACCGGCTTTTATCGGTAAATATTCCATCAAAAGTGAAAAATGTGCTGATAGTCTGATCTGTGAGCACTATGTAGCATTGGATTCCACCCTGCTGATTCGAAAGTTAATAGTTAGTAGACTTGGCGATATGGTACGTGAAGTCTATATTTTAAAGGATGATCATGCCATGTTTCTCGACAACCGTATTGAAGTAAATTATTTTCCATCGCAGGGCTTCACCGTGAAAGGATATAGAAACCTACTGGGTTTTGAAACTAGCTATGAAGTGCACGGGAGGTTTGATGGGCAATAATAGTAAGCATCAATTAAATCGGTGGTCCGTCAAATACATTTCATTCCATTGCCTTGAGCAGCTTTGATTTTTTTTCTAAGTCATAAAGGCGTTTCTCAACAAAAAAGCGAACACCATTTGGCTATGATGTTCGCTTTTTTTGAAATGAAGAGTTCTAATTAATTTCCGTAATCGGAGATGAACTTCAGACGCATCAGGCGAAGCTCGGTTTCACCAATTTCATCATCGCCGAGTTCGTTAATCGCTACAGCCATTGAATCTGTTTCTGATGAGCGGAAGTATTCATAAACTTCGTCTTGAATATCTTCATCAATCGTATCGTCGATATAGTACCCTATATCGAGTTTTGTTCCGGAATACACGATAGCCTCCATCTCTTCGATTAATTCTTCCATGGAAAGGTTTTTAGCTGAAGCAATGTCGTTCAGGTCGAGTTTGCGATCCACGTTCTGAATGATGTAAACCTTGAGTGCCGATTTATTGGCTACAGATTTCACCACCAAGTTTATTGGGCGTTCAATCTCGTTTTCTTTTACATATTTATCGATGAGCTCGATATATTCTTTACCATATTTTTTGGCCTTACCTTCACCCACGCCTGACACTTGCTTGAGCTCGTCGAGCGTGATAGGGTATTGAATGGTCATGTCGATCAGTGAAGATTCTTGAAAAATGACATAAGGTGGCATGTTGTGACGTTTGGCAATTTTCTTGGTCAAGTCTTTGAGCATCCCAAAGAGCACTTCATCAGCAGCTCCGCTACCTTGACTGCCTGCGCTTATTACTTCGTCGTCGGCATCAACATCACTGTAGTCATGATCTTCCGTTACCATAATGGTGTAGGGTTTATCTAAATAAGCGTGTCCTTCTTCGGTTACTTTTAAGGTGCCATAGTTCTCAATTTCCTTTTGCAACAAACCGCTCACTACTGCTGTGCGTAGCACGCTGCTCCAGCGTTGCTCGCTATGTTCCATACCCTTACCAAACATTTCAAGCTGATCGTGTTTGTATTGTCTTATGGTCGTGTTGCCGTTGCCAAGCAGGATATTGATGATATGCTTATCTTTAAATTTTTCCTTCACGGCAAGCACGGTTTCAATTGCCAGGCAAATATCATCTTGCGCATCAAATTTTGATTTTGGACTGGCACAATTGTCGCACATATTGCTACATTGGCTATCGTCATATTCTTCTCCGAAATAGTGGAGAATGTACTTTCGTCGACACATTGATGTTTCGGCATAGCCTACCGTTTCAGCCAGCAGCTGTTGTCCAACTTCTTGTTCCGCTACGGGTTTATTTTTAAGAAATTTTTCAAGTTTTAAAATATCATCGTAGCTGTAGAAAGCAATACACTTTCCTTCACCACCATCACGGCCGGCACGTCCGGTTTCTTGGTAGTAGCCTTCTAAACTTTTGGGAATTTCGTGGTGAATCACATAACGCACATCGGGCTTGTCAATACCCATCCCGAAAGCGATGGTTGCAACAATCACTTCGGCTTCTTCCATGAGGAATTTGTCCTGATGACTTGCCCTTGTCGAAGCATCTAATCCGGCATGATAGGGTAGGGCACGGATACCATTTACCACAAGTGTTTCAGCGAGTTCTTCTACTTTTTTACGGCTCAGGCAATAGATAATGCCTGATTTACCCGGGTGGCCTTTTATAAAGCGAATAATTTCTTTAACTACATTTTTCTTAGGCCTTACTTCATAATATAAATTCGGACGATTAAATGAAGACTTGAATAATTTCGCATTGTTCATATTCAGATTCTTCATGATATCCTGCTGCACTTTAGGTGTAGCCGTTGCAGTTAAAGCCATAATAGGCACGGATCCAATGGCTTCAATGATGCTGCGCAAACGACGGTATTCCGGGCGGAAATCATGACCCCACTCTGAGATGCAGTGGGCTTCGTCTATAGCAAAAAATGAAATTTTTATTTCTCTGAAAAATTGCACGTTCTCATCTTTGGTGAGCGATTCGGGTGCAACATATAAAAGCTTAGTGATTCCGGATGATATGTCACTTCTCACTTTCGCAATTTCAGACTTGTTGAGCGATGAATTCAGAAAATGGGCGATACCGTCTTCATTTCCGAAATTGCGCATAGCATCTACCTGGTTTTTCATCAAAGCTATGAGCGGCGAGACAATAATAGCTACTCCTTCCGAAATCAGTGCCGGAAGCTGATAGCAGAGCGATTTGCCTCCACCGGTAGGCATAATTACGAAGGTATCATATCCATCAAGAATGCTTTGAATGATGGCTTCTTGATCACCTTTGAATTTAGAAAATCCGAAATAATGCTTTAATTGTTGTGTGAGCTTGGTGTTTGACTCAATTTCTTCTATCATATCCATGATAAACGTTCATGTTTAATTAATCGTAATGCTTTAATGATATTTTTGCAATCTAATAACGTCTTTTATTCCTAAAAGTTATTGACCCAAAATAAATTTTTAGACTCCGAAAATGTCCATCGAAATCTTAGCTAAAGATACATTAAAAATTGAATCTGATGCGATCAACAAAATTATTTCCCACATCGATCAAAGGTTTGCTCAATGTATTGATTTTCTGTATGGTATTAGTGGTAGAATTATTGTTACAGGCATTGGAAAGAGTGCCATTATTGCGCAAAAGATTGTCGCGACATTAAATTCTACAGGCAGCCCGGCCATTTTTATGCATGCTGCTGATGCCATTCATGGCGACTTGGGTGTGGTTCAAAAAGAGGATGCCGTGATGATTATTTCCAAAAGCGGTAATACTCCTGAAATAAAGGTGCTCATTCCTTTAATCAAAAATTTGGGTAATCGAATTGTAGCAATAGTAGGAAACTTAGATTCTGAACTGGCTAAGCAGGCTGATTTTGTGATTAACGCAAGTGTGGAACGAGAAGCTTGCCCCAACAATTTAGCCCCAACCACCAGCACAACCGTTCAGCTGGCATTGGGCGACACTATTGCCATTTGTCTGCTCAAGTTGAGGGGATTTACCGGTGAAGATTTTGCGCGATATCATCCTGGGGGGGCGCTCGGGAAACAGCTCTATCTGAAAGTGGGCGAATTGGCAGCGAAAAACCAAAAACCTTTAGTGAGCGAGCACGATGGCATTGAAAAGGTTATTTTAGAAATTACATCGAAGCGACTTGGTATCACAGTAGTGCACAACGACGCAATGGAATATATCGGCGTGATTACCGATGGCGATATTCGACGGTGTATTGAAAAGACTGATAACATTAAAAATTTAAAGGCTAAGGATATCATGTCAAGCGGATTTGTAAGCATAGACAAAGACGAAATGGCTGCAAGGCTTTTGCCTATTATGAAGGAAAGAAAACTTAACCATATGATTGTGACCGATGGAATTGATTATGTAGGTGTGGTTCATATTCAAGATTTGATTTCCGAAGGTATAATTTAAAGCTTAACTTTTATTATGTTCAATACTGAACCAGTCACAGCACAACAATTCGATCTTGAAGATGAACTTTCAGGATTTCGTTCTCGTTTTTTAATCCCCAGTCATTTCCACAAACCGGTTATTTACCTCTGTGGAAATTCCTTGGGACTTCAGCCTCGTAAAGCATCGCTTTACATTCAGGAGGAACTGGAAGACTGGGCTAATCTTGGTGTAGAAGGACACTTCAAAGCCCGAAGGCCTTGGTTCAATTATCATGAGTTATTAAGCGGAACATTGGCCAATCTTTGTGGTGCTCAGCCGGCTGAAGTAGTGGCTATGAACCAACTCACTGTCAACTTGCACTTGCTCATGGTATCTTTTTACAGGCCTGAAGGCAAAAAGTGCAAAATCATTTGCGAAGCCAAAGCTTTTCCTTCTGATCAATATGCGATGCAATCGCAGGTAGCCTTTCATGGTTATTCGCCAGAAAAATGTATCATAGAAGTAAAGCCGCGTGAAGGAGAGCATCAAATAGCACATGAAGATATTTTGGTAGCCATTGATCAACATCGCGATGAACTTGCTTTGGTACTTTTTAGTGGAGTAAATTACTATACTGGACAGGTTTTTAATATCAAAGCCATAACTGAAGTAGGGCACCAAGCCGGAGCTATAGTAGGTTTCGATCTGGCTCATGCCATAGGTAATGTAAAACTTGAACTTCATGATTGGGGAGTAGATTTTGCCACTTGGTGTTCTTATAAGTATCTCAATTCCGGTCCGGGCGGGGTTTCTGGAATTTTTGTTCACGAAAGGCACTTGAAGAATACCAAAATTCCTAGATTTCATGGCTGGTGGGGGCACGACCCCAAAGTGCGTTTCAGAATGGAGAAAGAATTTGTGCCCATGAAAACAGCAGAAGCCTGGCAATTGAGCAATGCTCCTGTTTTAAGTATGGCTGCACATAAGGCTTCGCTAGAAATTTTCGAAGAGGCAGGTATGGATCGTTTGATTCAAAAAAGAGACAAGCTGACTAATTATATGGAATTTTTACTAAACGACCTATCCAAACAAACAAAATTCAAAGGCATGTTTGATATCATTACTCCTAAAGAAAGAGGCTGTCAACTATCGATTTTGTTTCATAAAAATGGTCGAAAAATGTTTGAACATTTGACGAATTCGGGCGTGATTGCTGATTGGCGTGAGCCGGATGTAATCAGGGTGGCACCTGTTCCTTTGTACAATTCGTTCATGGATGTTTATCAGTTTTATTCGATCCTGAAGAATTTTTAGCCTTGCGTTTTTATTTGTTTTGCGGTATTTGCTTAGTTAAAGTTTGTGTTATCATAAAATTCACTATCGCATTGTGTGATTCTGCAGTCGATTAAATTGATGCAGACTAACAAAGTTTTCAATTAATTTAGCCCATGGAGAAAATTGAAAAAATGATACAGGGCAAATCTAGAATCTCTTTGGCCGGTGCGGGTTTGGTTGGCGCATTACAAGCTATTTATTTGAAAAAGCGGGGCTTCGATGTAAATATATATGAGCGCCGTCCCGACATGCGTTCCAATAGAATTAGTGCGGGTCGTTCGATCAATTTAGCTTTAAGTGATCGTGGTTTTAAAGGACTTGAAGGGGTTGGTATAGCTCAGGAAATAAGAGATATAGGCATACCGATGTATGGTCGCATGATTCATGATTTAAAGGGAAACCTTTCATTTCAGCCATATGGTAAAGAAGGGCAAGCTATTTATTCTGTTTCGCGAGGGGGATTAAATTGCAAACTCATGGATTTGGCTGAGCAGGAAGGGGTAAAAATTCATTTTGAACATGCTTGCACCGGTGTGGACTTAGATAATACCACACTCTATCTTGACCATCAAGGCAAAGAAAAAATCGTGAAAAGTGACTTGATTATTGGCACCGATGGTGCTTACAGTGAAGTGCGTCAGCGTATGCAGAAATTGCCGAGATTTAACTACTCCCAATATTACATAGAACACGGGTACAAAGAGTTAACCATTCCACCTAGTGCAGATGGTGGCTTTCGAATAGAAAAAAATGCATTGCATATTTGGCCGCGTGGGGAGTTTATGCTTATTGCTTTGCCTAATCAGGATGGGAGTTTCACTTGTACTTTGTTTTTTCCCTTCGAGGGGGAACGTTCCTTCGCATCACTCGATACGGAAGACAAAGTGATGGATTTTTTCAATGAAATTTTTCCCGATGCCGTCCCCATGATGCCCAATTTGAAAGAAGAGTATTTTGATAATCCTACTTCTGCGATGGTGATTGTGAAGTGCTTCCCCTGGACTTACGAAAACAAAATATTGCTCATGGGCGACGCTTCGCATGCCATTGTGCCATTTTATGGACAGGGTATGAATAGTGGCTTTGAAGATTGCAGTGTATTTGCCGAAATGTTTGATAGTGGGCAATATGCCAACTGGATAGAATTATTAAAAGCGTTTGAAAAATCAAGAAAACCAAACACAGATGCCATTGCCGAGCTTGCATTACGCAATTTTATTGAGATGCGTGATAAGGTCGCCGACGAATACTTTGTTTATCAGAAGCAAATCGAAGCATGGTTCAGCAATTTGCATCCCGATAAATGGATTCCACTGTATAGTATGGTTACATTCTCTCACTTACCCTATGATTACGCCCTTAGGAATGGGCAAAAGCAGGATGAAATTATGCAGGAGGTAATTAAAGGGATAGGCTTAGGTGCTGAATTTAAAACCCCTGATGTGGAACAAAAAATTCTAGAACTGCTTTAATCGTTTTGGGATATACCATTAGATATTGAAATATGAGATGTGCCATGAAGAGTATATTAGGAAGCCTGTTTTTGTTGTTCAGTTTATCGCTATCTGCTCAGCAGGGAGTTATAGGATATGCTTTGGCTGAACAAATGAGCATAAGCAATGATGCAACTATCCGAATCAATGTGTTTTTAAAGGAAAAGTTAGATGTAAACGCCATACACTTACGTTTTACTTCTGAACAGATGCCGCTGCCTGAAAGACCCAAATTTATGATGCAAGCCTTAAAGCAACATGCAACATATACTCAGGCAGGATTAATAGAAAAAATAAAACGTTGGAATGAGCAGCATCAGCAACAAGCAACGTTAGTAAAAGCGCATTGGATAGTCAATATGCTTATCGTAGATGCACCTAAAGAACTGATTCACCTGCTGAGTGGCGAAGAAAGTATAGAGCTCATAGAATGGGACGAAGCTTTGAAACTTGAGTTTTATCTTCCTATTAAGTCAGAATCTGCAAATCCTAAATCAGTTAATGGCTCCGAACCCGGCTTGCAGGCAATCAAAGCTCCCTATCTGTGGCAAATGGGTTACACAGGACGTAATACCAGAGCCTATAGTGTAGATACAGGAATATGGGAAAACCATCCGGCTATACGTGAAAATTTCCTTTCCACTTTTTTTCCATATTCTATCACCTGGAATGCATTTGACCAACCTACACCTGCCGACAAGGTGAATAGCCATGGTACCCACACCATGGGAACAGTGTGTGGTTTGGACCGCTCTACTAACGATACCATTGGTGTGGCTTTCAATGCACGATTTGTTGCCACAGATCCGATTGTCTCTGACATTTCCATGATTAAACCTTTGAGTGTGATTATGTCTTCTTATGAGTGGGCTTTAAACCCTGATGGTGATGAGCTTACAACAGACGATATCCCGCATGTGATTGTCAATTCTTGGGGTATTTCCGGTTCATTCGACCCCGATTTGTGTGTGCAAAGTTATGTGCATGATCTGTTCAGTGCATGCAATGCAGCAGGCATAGCCATTGTGTTTTCAGCCGGCAATAATGGCCCTAATGCGCAAACCATTGGTAAACCGGCTTATGTGGTAGTGAATGATGTGGTTCCTTTCACCGTAGGCGCATTGAATGCATCTAATTTAACTATCGCGAACTTTAGCAGCCGGGGACCCATACCTTGCGATATTGGTCCTGATCTTCGAATCAAGCCCGAAGTGGCCGCTCCGGGCGTGAATGTGCGCTCAGCTGTTGGACAGAACGAATATGATTCCTACAGCGGTACATCCATGGCCGGGCCGCATGTAGCCGGTGCTTACCTTCTCCTTAAAGAAGCCTTTCCCGATTTACATCCTGAAGGAATTTTAAGAGTGCTGCTTCATACCGCTATTGACCTTGGAGAACCCGGCAATGACAATACCTATGGAATGGGTATGATTGATTTGCAAGCCGCATTTGACAGCTTATCCACATTACATTCACCCATTGAACCCAATTACAATGGTTATGATTTGCGTATTGATGAGGTGCGCATACCGGGATTACAAAACAGATTGGTGTGCTCTTCAGAAACCAATGTAGAATTTCGAGTAAGTAATTCAGGTGATTTTGAATTTACCGGTTTTTCAATTTTGGCCAAAAATCAAAATGAACAGCAAGTGGCGTTTGATTACATAGACGTAAATCTTCAACCAGGTCAACAATGGCAAGGATCATTGAATATACCTACGATTCAAGGATTTAACGAATGGCAATTTACAGCATCTTTGCTTATCGATATAGTTGAAGTTGATCATGTGAACAATAACCGTATGCTACGTTTTCATAGAGCAACATCTACTTCAATACCCTTCTTTGAACCTTTTGAAAATCATGCCATCAAGAATTCCGATTGGATAATATTAAATCCCGACTTTGGTCGCACATGGGATACGTTGCGCACAGCCGGACTTAATTTTGGGCAATATTCGGCTCGCATGGATTTTCGCAATTACAATCCCCGAAACTTTCAGCGCGATGAATTGATTACGCCGCTGTTTCAGCCCGATAATTCAAATGACTCGCTTTATCTGAAATTCAACTATGCCTATCGTTTTATTCATCAGACATTCAATGATTCGCTTCATGTGAGTTTGCTGCGCAACTGTGGACAGCAAAGAATCTCCCTGATAAGGATGGGCGGACAAATAATGAATACGGTGGTGCAAAGCATCAATAATTTTGTTCCGGCAACATCGGAGCATTGGAGAGAAATTAAAATCAACCTTAGCGATATTCTTCAGCAAAATGCTATCGCATCAAATGAAGATCTTTTGATCAGTTTTACCAGCCTGAATAGGGGAGGTTCTCTATTATATCTGGATAATGTAGCTATTTATCGCGGAAACGATGACCCGACAGCGGTAAATGAAGTGAATCAAGCTTTGGAATGGGAGATTTACCCAAACCCCGTAGGAGAAAGTTCGGTACATATCAAGTTATCATCTCCATTTCGGCAAACTGTAAAAATTGAAGTTGTTGATTTGATGGGAAAAGTTTGGTTTAATGAAATATTACCTGCTAATAGTCAACAGCATTCTCTATCATTGGATAAGCTTAGCTCAGGACTTTACTTCATCAGGTTAAGCAATCAAAACATCATCACAGTAAAACGATTGGTTAAAAAATAATGTCATGAAAACGCTTCTTTCACTCTGTTTCTTGGTTAGCATGTTGCTATGCACTTCCTGCAAAAAAGAATTGGATTTAGATTCCGATCAATATTACCATGTCAGAGAATTGAATAAGCATTTGTCTATAAAATGCAATCGAAAGCCTTATTGGGACGGAAAAAACATACGTATCAAAGCCAAATTAGCACTCGGGGAACCTATGCTACTCGATGGAGACAAAATAGCGCTCATGGATATGCAGGAAACCTACGAATTCATGGATTTGTACCTATCACCCGGACTTGATCAACAATGGCTTTACGAGCAGGTACAACAACACCTTGAAGGCATGGTATATGTAGTTGCACATGGCAATGCGATTGAAGCTGTTTCGCAAAATCCTTCCACCTGCAGAATTCGACTAAAGGCGACTTTATTAAACAATGAAAAAATCGTGTTTGAATGATGGAACAAATCAAAATTAACATGTATCAAGAAGATTGATTTTCGTATTCCGAAGCATGTGAAAAGTCTTGTGAATAAATTAAATCGCCGGAATTCGTTCAAATGAACATGCATATCAGAATAGTGCTATATTCGTGAAACGCTAAAAACCACATGCATGCGACAATATTTACCTTCTAAAGGCTTAATATTCACTCTGTTAATTTGTTTTTTGTCAACGCTTAGCATTTCTGCTCAAAATTTAACTGGCACGGTGAAAGATACTCGTAATAAGGAGCCACTGATAGGAGCCACCGTTTTGATTAAAGGTACATCAAAAGGTGCAGTGGTAGATATTGATGGAAATTTTTCCATACCTATCACTACGGAAAAGCCGCCCTTTACCCTTTTGGTATCTTTTGTGGGTTATACCCCAAAAGAGATTGAAATCAACTCCATCGCCCAAAAAGTGAATGTTTTGCTCGAAGGCAATGAAAAGGTGCTCAAGGAAGTGGAAATTGTGGATTCACGACTCACCGAAAAGCAACGCGAGTCGCCACTGACGGTTGAAGCACTTGACCTTTTGGCCATCAAAGAAACCCCTGCAGCCAACTTTTACGATGGGCTTGGGGCATTAAAAGGGGTGGATCTTACGGCGGCAAGTTTGGGTTTTAAAATCATTAATACACGCGGATTCAACAGTACTTCGCCGGTGCGTTCGCTTCAAATTATTGATGGAGTAGATAATCAGGCGCCGGGACTAAACTTTTCGCTTGGCAATTTTCTTGGTGCATCCGAGCTAGACGTGTTGAAAGTAGATATTATCGTAGGTGCAAGTTCTGCATTCTATGGGCCTAATGCTTTCAATGGGGTAATCAGCATGACCACAAAGAACCCATTTGATTACACCGGCTTATCAGCTATGGCAAAGGTGGGAGAACGCAATCTCTTTGAAGGCGGTTTTCGCTATGCGCAAAAATTCAAGAACAAGGCTGGTGAAGATAAATTTGCCTTTAAGCTCAATGCAACCTTTATGCGCGCCTATGATTGGGCAGCTGACAACTTGGAGGCCACCGACGAGACACGTGCTCTAGCTCCAAGAGGTAATCCGGGAGGTTGGGATGCGGTGAACAGATACGGGGATGAAGAATTGGGCGGCTTCCGACACGACTACAGAGTAGATGCGCTGCTCAAACGACTGAATCCGGGCTTGGGAGTGATTCACCGTACCGGATATATGGAAGAAGATTTAGTCGATTACAATACAAACAACATAAAATTATCTGCGGCTTTTCACTACAAGCCCACCCAGCACACCGAATTGATTTATTCAAGCAATTTTGGCACAGGAACTACTGTTTATCAAGGCGAGAACCGATTCAGTCTGCGCGATATCTTATTTTTCCAAAATCGACTCGAGTTTAAATACAAAGACAAAGGATTTATCAGAGCTTACGCCACACTTGAAGATGCCGGACGCTCTTACGATGCCGTAGTAACTGCCTTCGAGTTACAAAATCTAGCCAAAAGCAATGATGACTGGAAACGCGAATATGCAGAAATCTGGAACTTTGGGTTTGGCAACATTACAGCACCTCGTCTCGAAGTTCGACAGTTTGAAAATTATCCCTTTCCTGTATTCGATGAAGCCATATATGATCAGGTGATGGCAAATAATATGGACCGATTAATGGAGTTGCATAACATGGTAAGAAGTATTGTAGATAGCCGTACTTTTCTGGGTTCACGCGATTTTTTTGTTCCCGGAACTTCACGTTTCGATTCTGCTTTTGCAGCTGTAACTTCTCGTCCATTGTCACAAGGTGGCTCTTTGTTGATTGACCGTTCGGCCTTGTATCATGTGCATGGAGAATATAAGTATAACATCAAGCGATTTGAGATGACATCGGGTGGTAATTATCGTCTTTATCGTCCGGTTTCTGATGGAACCATCTTTTCCGACACGGCAGGAACAAGAATTTTCAATAGCGAATTTGGCTTATATACTGGTGCCCAGATCAAATTCTTAGATGACAAGCTCCGTTGGAATGCAACAGTGCGTGTGGATAAAAATCAAAATTTCGACTACATCTCCACGCAATCCATTTCAGCAGTGTATTCACCTGACAACAACCACACCTTTAGAGCAGTCATGTCATCGGCGGTTCGCAACCCAACCTTGCAGGATCAGTATCTGAACTATAATGTTGGAAGAGCCATTCTTTTGGGTAATATTACCGGGAAAGATTCTTTGGTAGAAATCAATTCATTTATTAACTTTCTCAACACCCTCAACCCACAAAACTTACGCTATTTCGATGTTGACCCTATACGTCCGGAACGTGTGAGAACATTTGAATTAGGGTATCGGGCAACTTTATTCAAACGTCTTTTCGTTGACATGAGCTATTACTACAGCACTTACAGAGATTTTATCGGTTTCAAAGTAGGTCTTGATCTGGAGTTTACAGGTGCAAGTCTTCCTAATTTTCAAGCTTATCGTCTTTCAGCTAACACAAACGATATCGTGAATACCGAAGGATTTTCATTAGGATTAAACTATTATTTCTGGAAGCGTTATTCCTTCAATGGAAACTATTCCTACAACATTTTGTACCGTTCGTTGATCACCGACGAGATTATTACAGCATTCAACACACCACTCAATAAATTCAATCTTGGCATCAGCGGGCGTGATATTCAATTGCCTTTTGTTACAAATGAAAACTTTGGATTTAGTGTCAATTACAAATGGGTTCAAGGATTTGTGTTTGAAGGGGCGCCGCAATTCACCGGAGCCATTCCAAGCTATGGCTTAGTAGATGCTCAAGTGAGCTATGCTGTACCAAGAATAAAATCGACTTTTAAGTTAGGAGCTTCCAATATTTTAAATAACAAGGTATTCATGGTATATGGTGGACCAAGAGTAGGTCGTTTGGGTTATTTTTCCATCATCGTAGATATTCCAAAGTGATTGTGAATATCATTAAAATAAATTGTGAATTAACATTTGTAGCAGCACAATAACTTCACCAATTTTGCATAATTAAATACATAAAAACAAAGATCAAACTATGAAAAAGTTGTACGCATTACCATTGGCATTTATGATGATGCTTTGGTTAAGTAACGTGAGTGCTCAGCGGTACCTCAACGAGGTATTCACCGATGCACAGATTCAAATTTTGCCGGATGTTCAGTATGGAGAAAATCTTTCAGTAATGCCTACCATTGCAGGCGCATTATCGAATCCTCCGCAGAATGTGCCGCCACAGGTTTTACCACTGCGTGTAGACATCTACATGCCGGATCCTTCTGTTGATACAGAAACAGATCGCCCGCTTATTCTTTACATCCCGACAGGAAACTTTTTACCCCCTGTAGTGAATGGATCTCCAACCGGATCACGCAAAGACAGCTCAGCGGTAAACATTGCAAAACAATTAGCTAAGCGTGGCTATGTATGCGGTGTTATTGAGTATCGTCTTGGTTGGAATCCTTTTGCACCTCAACAAGTAGTTAGAACTGGTACTATACTCAATGCCGCTTACAAAGGTATGCAGGACTCCAAAGCTGCTGTTCGTTTTTTCAGAGCTGATCGTGCAGGTGCAAATAACTATAAAATTGATGCTAACCGTGTAGCTTTGATTGGTGAAGGAACTGGCGGTTACATTGCGTTGACGCATGCTTACTTAGATCGCGGGGCGGAAATAGGTCTACTTCCTGGCCCCAATGGTGATAAATTCCTCTTAGATGGAGAAAATTCGGTAGTGGATACCAATAGGGTTGGAAAATTTGATGGAGATGATGCAATAGATATTGATTTAACTGACTTTGTTGCATCTGGCGGTAATCTTCTCTTAGTAAAGGGGAATGTAGCCAATAGCCCCGGTTTTCCATCAACCGTTAATGGTATCATCAATATGGGTGGCGCTTTGGGTGATCCTTCTTGGCTTGATCCGGGTCAGATTCCTTTGATAGGCGTGCACGCAGTTCGTGACCCTAATGCACCGTATAATATTGGAAATGTTATTGTGCCCACTACTGGCAATATAGTTATCCCTGATGCTTCGGGATCTGGTGAAAATTTGACTTTGGCTAATCAGTTTGGAAATAATGCGGTATTTGCAAATAAAGTTTACAATGATCCGATTACTCAGGCTGTAGAAGCTCGCTACAATCAAACTATTTCCTTCTCTCCGGGAACGATCAACACCAGAAGCGGCAAAGGCTTGTTGCCATTTATTCTTCCTGAAGCACCTTTGAGACCGTTTAACCATGGTAGCCCTTGGCAGTTTTGGGATGAGAATTCTCCTCAAGCTCAAGCACAATCAACTGTAGAAAATCCAAATAACCCGGGAACATTTCTTACCATTCACCAAGCAAACGCTTTGAGCAATTTCAACATGGCACAAGGCAACACAGTTGGTCGAAATGCGGCCTTAACGTACATCGATACTATTCAAAAATATATCCACCCACGGTTGGTTTGTATCTTAAATTTGCCGCAGTGCGACTTGTTCGAAACAGTGAGTGTGAATGAAATTAATGCAAACAATCAAGTGCAAGTGTTCCCTAATCCTTCTAATGAGAATGTAAACATTCGCGCGAACGATGAGAACAACCGCATTACTTTGATCAGCGTGTTCGATGTGGCAGGTCGCAATGTGATGCACCGCGCTAACTTAAATACAAACAATTATCTGCTCGAAAGAGAAGGATTAAGACCGGGTATTTATGTGGTGCGCATCGAAACCACCAATGGTGTAGCTACACAAAAGGTGATTTTGAACTAATTAAAAGTTTTAATAATTTTATTTCTTCGGGGCGGCAACTGAAAGTTGCCGCCCCGAATTTTTTTATCTCCACTAATGCAATGTTTAATCAAACCAAACGATTACATACCGAATTGAAGTCGCAGTAGCGACAAGCTTCGTGGTCGTCGGTTTGCATAAAATCCAGCTGTTGATCGAAAAGTGGACTCAACACATCGCTCAGAAAATTGCTAATCAAGGGCAAATCCCCCCTTAGAATCATGATACGCTCATCGAAGCGCAGGGGCATTCGATAGTCGCGTTTCTGCAGGCCAAAAATCATGGGCTGAACCACATCGACATTGGAGTTCATCTGTAAATACATGTAGGCATAACAGAGCAACTGAACCACTTTAGCGTGGTCGGTGTCTTGTTCATCAAAAGCTATAAGGCTGCTGTATTTAAGCTTTTTGGGATCAGCACCGCCGGTTTTGTAGTCAATGATACGATGCACCCCGCCAATGCGGTCTATTCGGTCGGCCTTGCCGCGAAGTTTTAATTTAATGCCCAAAGCATCTAAGGGCAATTCGGCTTGCAGTACTTCTTCGAGTTGCAAAATTTCCACCTGATTGTCAATGACAAAGGCGGACTCATGACGGAGAAAATTTTCGGTGATTCGCGCTGCTACTAATGCATACAGCTGATTTCTCCCAAAATCAATTCGTTTTCCTCCTACAGCTGCACTCAGTGCTGCATTAATTTTAACATGTAATGTAGGGAGTGCATTGTTCAGTGATTCAAGCGTTAAAGTTTTTCCTTTGTAAGGCGTGAGTGCGTGTTCAAGCACATTATGAATAGCATTTCCCATTTCGTGCATCCCCATGCTTTCTTCCATCTCTTCGTCAGTGGTAATGCCTAGCACATGTTGAAAATAGTATTTCAGACTGCACGTATTAAAAGTGTTAATGGCCGATGGCGACAGTCCATAAGCGGCTGCATTGTTCAGACGAGCCATCACCTGTTCATCTTTTTCTATGCGAATGTGAAAGGAAGCAATAGAATTTAAGGTATCCGAAGGGGCTACATGACGTTCAAATTTCGTTTTACTATCTTTTAATTCCTGCTCCAGTTGCAAAATGAAGCGCGAGGGTTCACCTTTCCCAAGCTCATCGGGTTCAGTATTGTAAAGCAAATACACTTCCTTACTGCGCTGCAATAGTCTGTAGAAATGGTAAGAAAAAATGGCATCGCTGTCATTAAACACCGGTAAGGCAAATTTCCTTCGAATATCTAAGGGTATAAAAGAATGGTTGCTGCGTCCTTTGGGCAGAATCTCTTCATTCACCGAAACCATAATCACATGAGGAAAGTCAAGACATCGGGTCTCTAGCATCCCCATAATTTGCAAACCCTCCAACGGCTCTCCGACAAAGGAGATATTACCCGCCATGATTTGTTGTAAAAGCATCTGTTCCAGTGACGGCAAGGAAATATTGGTCTGATATTTTTCCAAATGAAGTAGCGTAGCATTCAATATTTTTCGCAGCTTAAACAAGGCTTCCAGTTCAATTTGCTCATCTTTGGATTGCAGCGCATCGGTATACAACAATTGGTCAAATAACTGCACCAATTTATTCATCAATAATTGACCATTGTGGATAGATTGAGGCTCAAAAAAATCTTTCAAAGGTTCCAGCCCTACATGATTAACACTTTGTTGCAACTCGGCGCAATGCAAATAAATGTTTTTCGATTCTATGTTTTGCGCTGCATAGCTCATCCAACTTTTTAAGGCAGACTTTTCGCTCAATAATTTCTGCAAGAGCGGATGTTGCATCAGCTTCTCCGTGGTGGAGAAGTAGCAAAGCTGTTGGTCTGATTTCAATCGCTGACTGAGTTGAATGCTGCTAATGTGCCAACGGATGAGTTGCTTGAGCAATACCGATGCTCCGGTAGCTTGCAAGGGATAGCCCATGGTGATATTGACCTTTTCGACTGCTGCAGGCAGATATTCTAATTGGGCAGGTAGTAAGCTCTCATCGGCCAATACCAACGCAATATCCGACAAGGAGACGCCTTCTGTTAAGAGTTTTTCAATTATTCTACCGGCGGTTTGCACTTGCGCCATATTTTTTGCTACACCTATCGAATGAATTTCCCGGGGTTTTTCAAGCAAGTCATTTCCGGGACTGATTTCAGTAAACACACCCCAATCCTGCGCTATACGGCGCAGAAAGTTTCCGGCTTCATGCAAAGGGTCATTAAAATAATATGCGTCCGCATCCCATATCATTTCTGCAAGCCCGTTTTCACATAGTCTTTGCATGATGATTTTCTCCGCCGATGTGAGTGCATTGAAGCCTGCGAAATAGATTTTTTCAATCCCTTGTAAGGTATATTGTTCTAATGGCATTTCAGCCACTTCGCGATAGGCCATACCGGGATAGGCTTTATTTTGACCTTTCAGGTGTTGTCGAAATTGGCGATGTAGTTGAAACAGGCTTTGCCAAAATTGCAGATACTGTTGCTGCATTTCACTGAGTTTACCAATTTCGGGCGACCATAATTCAATAGCCTTGGCTTCGCTGAGAAAATCAAACAGCTCTTTTGGGTTGGAAACGTATAAATCAATGTCATTGAAATCATGCAGCAAAGCCGGTGCCCATTGCAAAAAGGACTCAAAATCGTCGGCTTTTTCGGCCATACATTTTTTGTAGACTTCGAATAACTCAAATACCAATTCCTGCGCTTCGAGTACTACGGATGGGAACAAGCGGTTGACAAAATCCTGAGTGGAATAAATCTGTGGCGACCACACAAAGTCTTTCACCTGATTTGCAATGGCCTGTCGCAGAAATATGGCTGCCCTGCGGTTAGGAAACACCACAGCAACGCGGTCTAATTGATGGCGGTGTCGCGCTGTGAGCAATTCGGCAATGCGGTTAATAAAAGCAGCTTGGTTTTGATCTTGCATGGGGGAAAGATACGCAAGAATATTTTTTCAGAAGTCCTGTTTATTGGCATTAGCCCATTGGAGTCATGAAAAAGTTCATGGAATTTTTGGAAATGCATAAAATCCTAGCCTTATCACGGCGAATACGAGTTTAAAGGTAATGTTTAATTGTAGTTCGGTGATTGGAAATACCTTCAAATTCAAATACACCTTATTTGTGATTGTTATTTTAAATTCTTCACAATTAAATATTTCCCGCGTTTCACGGATTCATCGCTCAGGCGTGCCTGATAGAAATAGACCCCTTCGGCGAAGTTAACAGCAATGCTTTGGTCGCCGGGCTGCACGGCATATTCTCCAACGAGACGGCCGGCCGCATCAAAAAGCCTGATACTACCCTGATGACTGCTGCTGAGGTTGATTTGCTGCCCTTGCAGGGCGGGATTGGGGTAGAGGCTGAAGCTGCTTTGCGGCCTTGGCGGCACTATTTGTTTTTGGTTAACGAAGATGGTGATGGTATCGCTCTCGGCCCAACCGCAAGCATCGTTGCTGATCACCACATAGGTGGTGGTTTGCTCAGGACAAAGCTCCGGCGATGCCCCCTGAAAAATCAGGCTATCACTGCCGAGCACATACCAGCTGTGATTGGCCGGATGTGGGTGTATATTGTAAGGCTCCACCTGATAACACTCCCCTTTGAGAATCGTATCATTAGGTGGCAGCAAAAAAGTAGGCTCAGCATAATAAATGTCGCTGACGGCATCGAGAATAATGTTCCCTATTGTTCTCATGATTCCGGTATATTCAAAAGGGATTACATCTGATGTAATATTGTGAAAATAAATATAGTCAAAATCCCGCTCAGGTGTAAAGGTGATGCTTATCTTTTCCCACTCAACATATTGACATTCATATTCACTGAGTATGGGTTGATAATTATTTCCGGGATTGTTATACCAGTTATAGAAGTTAAAACCAACACTTGCATCTCCAAGCCAGACACTTAGTGAAGGTTTATCCCATCTACTATCCTGAAGTATTTTACATTCGTCATTTTCGATATATTCCCAATCTCTGATTGTATCGTAGGTAGCGTAAAAAGAAAGCTGATATTTTACCCCTGCTTTGAAACCGCATTTAGGTTTTTGGCCTATACCACCTATGGTGTAACTTAATGGATGATTGATAAAGTTATAATTAAGACCAGATACCAACATTAAATAGTAGTCTCCTGCTATTGGTTTTATGCTTGTATCGGGGGTATCACTATTTATTCCATTATTTAAGCAATATCCGTCTTGAACAATAATAGTATAACCCTTCCCGAACCAATGATATAGAGTGTCTTGAAAAGGTGGATGATATAACATCAATCCATTGGCACCAAATCCGTTATTGGCTTGGAAATCTTCAAAGCTTCCATTGAAAATACGCATAGCCACCTGCTGAGCCATAGCAGCCCGGCAGGTGAACAAGCATAAAATGATGGCAAAGCTCAGCCTTGTCATTGCACGATAATTTTTTGAGAATGTGTTTTTCCAAATGTATCAAAAACCTGAACAATATACAAGCCGCTTGTAATTTGGGCATTAAGCGAAACAGATTCGTGTTCCTGAGCCACGCGCCTTTCCAGCAACATTTTCCCGGTGAGGTCGCTGATGCGCAGCCATGCCCCTTCTGCATTTGTTACTTGCAGCGATTGCCCTTTCTCTAACAGCGAAGGAAAGATGTGAATTGACTTATTGCTTTCTGCTTCTTGTATAATACCTTGCCGCTGCAAGCCATACAAGGACTGACAGCTGTCAGCATATTGCACCGGCAGCTGATGCGGTCTGGAATTGAGCATGCTGCGGGCGATAAGCACCGCTTGCCCGCCCTGAAAATAGCACGTAGCAGCAAGTTGATGCAAGACGCTCTCATCTTCGGCATGCAGGCTGTCCTGGCCTTTGGCGTAGGTGCGAAGGTAAATTTCCATCACCGTTTTCAGATTGGCTTCCTGCAATCTTTCGGGCAAAATACTGCTGCGAAGGTTTTCTAATGCATCCTTTTCATCTTCGTTCAAAATGCCTTTCAGGCTAATGCTATCGGCAATGGCTTGAAACTTGCCGCTGTTGCCGTTTTCTTTCTCCTGATAAAAGGCGATTAACTCCGGCTCATCTTCCATGAGTTCGGGCTTCAGTTTCAGGCAATCAAAAGCCTGTTCTTCCATCCAATAGCGCGTATCTTCATCTTGTTGAAGTATGAAAGGCATGTCATCAGCTACTTTTTTCAACCAATCTTTTTCTTGTTGTTCTCTAAATGCAGGGTATGCTATTTCCTGACAAGGCTGGTTAAAGTGTGTGTAGAAAGCGTTTTGAAAGTTAGAAATAGGGGCACTAAATGGAGGAGCTGCATTGACCATAACGGGATTAGGGTTCTCTGAAATATTGGGGTTTAGCAAAGGCAAATACCAAGGGCTGAGCGTGCCGTTGGTGGGAGGTCCACCCGCAAGAAAGGTGGCAAGGGTATGTGCCTGGCTTATGTTCCACCATTTGTTGCCATTCACCATTCCCGGAGCACCTTGCGGCCCTGTGAAGCCTCCGTTGTAATAGGCATAGCCCACTGCACTATTTGCAGCACTGCATCTGGTAATGAAGGCATTGGTATTGGCACCCATGAATGCATAGGCCCAACCGCTGTTCACCACTGTGTCGCAACTCAGAAAAGGCGCGCGACAATGTTGCACATCAATTCCTTTCACACGATGATTTAATGCATCATTTCCTTTCACAAGATTATCCATAATAGCCGGCTGTCGGCTAGCTCCTACCTGAATGCCGGCAATCTCAAAATTATTTTGATTCTGCGGAACAAGTGTGGCGGGATAGCAACTTACATTATTTTCAACTATTTTTGGCCATAGGCAGTTAAAAACTCTTATTCCTATAGTGGCATTATTGATCTCATTACGGTAAATCGTATATTGTTGGTCCAATGCATTAGCTGCTGTAGCATCAACAGCTATGCCTACAGTCTGAACAAACATGGAAGCGTTTTGTGTGCAGGTGATTTTATTTTCAGCAACATTGAATTGTGTTCCCGGATTATTGTTAAGCTCAATTCCTGCGCCACCTTGTGCATTCAAAATATTGTTTGTGATGTTATTATTTGATTTTCTGCTTAAGGTCCACCAAATTCCTCTTAAACTGTTAGATGAAAAAACATTGTTCACCACATTACCCCTTACTGACTGCAACGCATATAATCCAACTGCACAATTGGTCAACTCGTTGCCTTGGTTGTTACCCAGATCACCAATTTGAATAAATCTCGGTGAGTTATCTTGTGCACGTGCATAAATCGCTGTGCCAAAATAAACCTGACTAATAAATGGAAGTGTACCATGTGCAAAATTCGTGTTCATGTTGATGAACTTATTGTTGTAGCAGATAATACTCGAACTATTTGCATACAAACCATAATTAAGATCATTAAATTCGTTTCTCATTTGAATATTGCTATCATCACCTATAGTAAATAATCTGCATTGAAGCAGGTAAATTCCTGTTCCTTTGTGTCGGCTGCTAAAATGTGCCTGATAGGGTATTGAAAACAATAAATCATTGGTGCCAAGCGCCCGCTTCATCACATCTGTACTTTTAAAGAGACATTTTCTTATCAGGCTGTTTTGTTGGGTCATGGTGATGAAACCTATGCCTACCCAGTTGTTGTAGAAATTAGAATTGCTGATATCAAACAAAGCATTCTTTTCGATTCTGATGGCACATTTGGCATCGCTGAAGCTGGAATTGCTTACATTAATTTGTTGTGTGATACCACTTACATAAATGCCATCCCATAGATTGTTTCCACATGCCCTGAGGTTAGATTGCTGAATATTGAGTGTGATGCCGTTTTGCAATTGAAGTATGGCATTGGTGCCAAGCAGAATATTCTGGCAAGCGAGAAATGTAGTGTTTGTGTTTACCGTTACTGTGCCATTGATAAACAAGATGGTATTGTTCAAGTTCACGATTCCATTATTGAAATTGTTTGCCAGCAGCCAGTCTGAGATATTTCCGCCATTCAATGTGAGGGAGTTGGGGCCTGTGCAGCAAGGCTGAAATTCAAAGCTATGTGTGCTCACGCATCCTTCGGGCGAAGTGGCGGTGATTACAAAACTGCTTATGGTATTTGGGTTTTGATCCCATTGCACCACCCATGATGTGCCACCACCGGCAATGAAAGTTCCATTTTCAATGGCACTCAAAGAAAAGGTGTATCCCGGATAATCTGCTGCATTACTAATGCTGAACAGGTTGTTGGCGCTGCATTCGAGTGCTAGTTCGGGTGCGAACACTCCGTTAATGGCAAGCGAAGGGGCTGTATAGTCGGGGGCACTAAATACCGGCCATACCATCACACTTGATGGGCCAAAAACATTTGAAAACAGGGGATCGACAATGCTCAGCAAGGCCATGCGCTGATTCCCGTTAGGATAGCTTACCACCGGATTAGGCAAGTTGGATGTGGAAGGTGTTCCACCCGGGAAGGTCCATTGATATTCATATTCTACTTCCCCACAATTGAGAATATTTGCCTGATATTGCACCTGAAAGTTGCACAAATAGGTGGGCTTAATCTCAAACTCAGGCTCAACCGGGCTTATGGTTATTGTTTTGGATGCTGTGCAGCCATTAAATAAATTAACGTTAATGGTATAAGGGATCATGTCAGTTAGAACTAATCCATTTAAGCTTAATGGCTGATTATTAAAGATACCTGTGCATGCAGTTGACGTCGGCCAATTATTTATTGGAATGGCAGCATTGTAAGACCAACAGATTGAAGATGGTTGAATGCCTTGTTGCGGAATAAAATTGCTTTGTATGTCAATTGTCTCCCCAAAGCATGGTGTAAGATTAGAAGAACTTATTTCAAATGCAGGATATTCGGGAGAGATAGTTACTGTTGTTCCAAGATAAAAAGGTTCGGTCGCAATTGTCCAGGTTTGATTTGCAGCATCATAAATATCTTCGCCAAAATTTACAACATATTCTCCCGGGGTTGGAAAGGAGTAAATCAGTGGGTATTGAGAATTAAAGCCTGGTTCTGCAATAGGAATTGTTCCATTGGGACCTGAAATGAACCAACGAATTCTTCGGGTATTTCCTAATTGAGGGGCACTTGATGCATATCTCGATGGATCGTAGAAAGTAAATGCAAAGGATATAGGTTGATTTACACAATAAATATTTAAAGGATTTGTTCCATTTTCTGCATCTAATACGTAAACTTGGTGCTGATCTTGAGTAAGCGGAAATGGTTGCGCACTTAAATTATTGGCAAAAGAGCAAACGACAACAGATAAAATATAAATAATTGAAATACAGTTACTTACTCCCCCCCCCATATTGATTTTTTTTCAATTGTAAGATGTTTTTCACGCTTACATATTTTATTTTTAGATTGAGATAAATATTTTTTGATTGTTTTAGATATATTGATTCTATCTAATAAATCAGTTTTACATAATAAGCTATCGCTATCATGGATTTCAATGGTAATTAATGTGTTCATATTAATTGGATTTTAAATTTTTATGGAATCACAAGTGCGAACACGATAATTACTTTGCAAAACTAAACGGATGCAGGCTGAGCAATTGTGATTTTCAAAATTAAGTAAAATTATTTACTACCAATGCAGCATTTATGTTAAATCTTTTGGATGGAGTATAATTGTTCGATTTTCAAACATTAAAAATGAAAATGCTTGGTGTATTAAGGCGCTTATTGGTCATTTTGTCTTGCAAGGAGATGTATAGATTGTGTTTTTGGATGAGTAAATGCTGACAATTTTTAAAACCGAAACCTTTACATCTCACATACTATCCGATATTTTTGCATCAATAGTAGAGTGGTTCTCGCATGCATACGGCGCATAGCTCAATCCAATCTTTTTTTCCAATCAAGTTTATTCCAAATTAATCAATAGGTGGTGAAGTATGAATCGAACTATTTTGATTTAGTTGGGGTAACCCCGATCTGGTGCATATTAAAATTCTAATCCTTTGCAATGGATTACTAACACTTTGTCGATTACGCATTTTTATATACGTAATTTGGAATTATACTAGCAGTTTCCTAGGAAATAATTGCATTTCAAGTGCTTTTGCCTGCTGAGATGAGAAGTCACCACATGGAATAGTCCTTGAAATTGTTTTTCGGCTTTTTCCGCACAATAAAACAAGAAGCTAAATGCAAGCGTTGTATATTCGTCGGTCGATTGTGCGGATGAGATTTTTTACCTTTCACAAAAATATGTTCGTATTGTCAGGTTTACTCCTGATGATTCTTCTTATGGTCTATTGCACCAAGACCGCAGAGCGAAGCATTGCAAACACCGGTTTTAGAAATCTATCCGATTCGGCGCACTATGTGGGCATGCAAACCTGTCGCCAATGCCATGCCGATATTTATCAAACTTATGTAGAAACCGGTATGGGCCAATCTTTTGGCTCAGCCACCAAAGCCAAATCAGCCGGAGACTTTTCACGCATACATACGGTATATGACCATGAGTTGAATCTGTATTACTCCCTGCGCTGGGTAGGTGATTCGCTCTGGTTGCTAGAGTATCGGCTCGAAGGTAAAGACACAGTGCATCGCCGTTGGGAGCTAATCAATTACATCATTGGCTCGGGGCATCATACCAATTCTCATTTGACCATTCGCAATGGATTTGTGCATCAGGCACCCATTACTTTTTACACGCAGGACGGAAAATGGGATTTGCCTCCCGGTTTCGAAAAAGGGTTTAACACTCGTTTCAATCGTTTGATAGGTTTAGAATGTATGTCGTGCCACAATGCCTATCCTGATTTTGTGAAAGGCTCCGAAAATCGCTATCGCACTGTGCCGCAAGGCATAGACTGTGAGCGCTGTCATGGCCCGGGCTCTATTCATGTGGAAGAAAAACAAAAAGGTATCATCATAGATACTTCGAAATATGTGGACAACAGCATTGTAAATCCAGGTAAATTAGCTGTCAACCTGCAGTTTGAACTTTGTCAACGTTGCCACTTGCAAGGTAATGCAGTGCTGGAAGAAGGGAAGAGTTTTTACGACTTCAAGCCGGGCATGCACCTTCATGAAGTGATGTCGGTGTTTTTGCCGCGTTACGAAAAAGGCGAAGATGCTTTTATCATGGCTTCCCATGCCGATCGTTTTAAACTGAGCAAATGCTTCACCGAATCGGCTAAGCATGCCGAGCCCAATGCTTTGCGCCCCTACAAAAATGCGCTCACCTGCGTGACTTGTCACAACCCGCATGTGAGTGTGCGCAAGCTCGAAGGGAATTATTTTAATACGGTATGTCAATCTTGCCATGATGGAAGTGCAGCGTATAAACCCTTGTGCAGCAACGGTGAACCGAAATCAAGCGATTGTGTGAGCTGTCACATGCCTGTGTCAGGATCTATTGATATTCCGCACGTTACGATTCATGACCATTACATCCGAAAAAATCCGGGGAAATATGCCGAAAATGCCAAACAGAGCCGATTTCTAGGACTGGCATCCATCAATAACCCTAGTCCTTCCCCCTTATTAAAAGCCAAAGCCTATTTGCAGCAATTCGAACGCTTCGACCCTGATAAAAGCTTTATGCTCGATAGCGCCTGGTATTATTTGCAAATGGCAGGACAGCCCAATCGCCCCGAGTTGCTGCGCAATTATGTGTATTATTATTTTCTGCGTCAGGATTTTGCAGCCATCGAAAAATTATCCATTGAATTAGCTCCAATACTGAGTGAGATGTTATTTTTCAATAAAAATGACTTAGAGAACAAAAATGCCTGGATGGCCTATCGTTTTGGTGAAGCTTTTCAGCAAACAGGCAATTTGGAAAAGGCAACAGCAGCTTTTGCGCTTGCAAGATATATTTCACCTTATTATCCCGATTTTGCCAATAAATATGCTGCTACATTGATTGCGCAAAACAGCATTGCTGCAGCTGAGAATGAGCTAAGAAGACTCATCAGACTACACCCGGGCTATGCTCCTGCCAAGGCTAACTTAGGCTATGTGCACATGCTTAAAGGCAATTATTTAAAGGCCTTGAAACTGCTTGATGAAGCCATTTCCATTCAACCCGATTATGAAATTGCCTTGTTTAACAAAGCCGGAGTTTTTATACAATTAAATCAAATCGATGAAGCGAAAAGTCTTTTAGTTTCCATGAAAAAACGTTTCCCCAAAAATCTAAAGATTGATTTAGCGCTTACTTCCTTGTAGGATTATTTGTTGATTTTCTGATATTTTTTCCCATTAGTGGGATCTAATTCATTCAGAATTTCCATGATTTTAGTCTTCTGCTCGGGTGTAGCCTGAGAAAACATATTGGCTAATTCATCTGCCTTAGCATTGAAAAACAATTGCATGTTAAACGAAGACGGCCGCACCTTGTGCACCTGCATCAGCAATTGCATGCCTTCCAGTACAGCGGCTCTTCCTTGATCTATTTTGTTGTACATCACATCTAAGCCCAATCTGTGGTAACGGTAATTGCACTCTCGCATGGGTTTAAAGATGGGGTTGAGCAAATTTTCGATATACCAGTAGCGGTTTCGGGGAGGCATTTCGGTAGGCTTCCAGCCGCGTTCAGAGGCGCCTTGCGCCGAATTCACCACCTGTTGAGCCTTTTGGAAAAATGGGCTTCCACCTTCCAATGAAAAGGTGTCATAATCCAAGCCTAAAACTAAATAGGCATAATAACCTAGAATAGCAGTAAGGTTAGAAACAAACACATTTTCGTTGAACTCTAAAGGTTGAAACTCCAAATATTTGAATTGAATGTCATTGTCCATGTGGTTGAATAACATGGAGCCATAACTGGTGTTGAATACTGGTCTTCTAGATTGTACGGTGAGTGTACCTCTAAAATCATCGGGCTGGGTGTAGCCCGTGATATTAAAGGTCATATTGCACTCAATGCGCTCATCGCGCTCAAAATTGTCAGTGGTCCAGCGGGTGTTGTTCATAAACTCCCGAATAGCGGTTTCGAGTGTGGTGAAAATACGCTTATCACTCAGCTGAATTTGTGGAGAGAGCACCTGCACATTGCATCTCAGCTCTTGAGCAGTGGCGAGTTGAAAGGTGATTAAAACTGAGATAACTGTCAGAACGATTCTGTTCATACTTTTTCAGGCCTGTTTTTTAATTCTTCGGCTATCAAATTAACGATACTTTCTGCAATTTCTGATTTGGGTGCTCTGGATTTATGCACAAAGCGACCGTCTTTAAAAAAGCAATACACTTCATTCAAATCACTTCCAAATACCGGATTGTGCTTGTTAAAAACATTCGCCACAATCATATCCAGATTTTTTCGCTTGATTTTTTCTTTGGCATACTTCTCCAGATCGCGGGTTTCGAGCGCGAAACCGACAAGATATTGATTGTTTTTTTTCTTTTTACCTAGTCCGGCTAGAATATCTTCGGTGGGTTTGAGCTCTATGGTAAGTTTTTCCACCCCTTTTTTCATTTTGCTTTTATTTTGCAATACTGGAGTGTAATCACTCACAGCCGCCGACATTACAGTGACATCTGCATGCACAAAATATTTATTGCAAGCCTTTAACATTTCTTCAGCGTTATACACTGAAACCAATTGCACATTCGGATGATTAATCTGTATGTCGACCGGACCTGAAATCAATGTGACATAAGCTCCTTGATGAGCAAATGCTTCTGCTATGGCAAAGCCCATTTTACCGGATGAATGATTGCCAATATAGCGCACAGGGTCTATGGATTCGTGCGTAGGGCCTGCGGTTACCATGATTTGCTTGCCTGAGAAGAAAGGTGCCGCTCCATCTTTCCCTGGATGTCCGATGAGATAATTTTTGATTTCTTCAAAAATCTTTTCAGGTTCCATCAATCTCCCTTCTCCTGTCAATCCACTTGCCAACTGACCTGTTTCCGGCCAAAGAATGCGGTTGCCGAATTCTTTAAGTTTGGAAATGTTGATTTTGGTTGAAGGATGACGAAACATATCCACATCCATGGCAGGGGCAATAAACACAGGACAACGTGCTGAAAGGTAAGCCGCCACCAGCAAATTGTCGCACATTCCATTGGCGCATTTGGCGATGGAATTGGCCGATGCCGGTGCAATAATAAAGAGATCTGCCCAAAAGCCCAATTCCACATGATTGACCCATTCACCATGAGCATTTTTGGTAAATTGGTCGTAAACCGGATTTTCAGATACCGTCGCCAGACTTGTTTTTGTTACAAAATCAGAAGCTGATGCAGTCATGATTACCTTGACTTCCGCACCAGCTTTTTTTAATAATCTGACAAGATGAACACACTTATATGCCGCAATGCTACCCGTGATGCCGAGCAGTATTTTTCTTCCGGTCAACATAAGTTCAATTAATTTTGCTCTTTATCCGGTTTCCTATAATAAATTTTTCCGTCAATAAACTCATTGATAGCGATAAGGGTCGGCTTCGGCTGCCGTTCGTAATGTTTTGAAATTTCTATTTGTTCTCTATTTTCAAAGACTTCTTCCAAATTATCATTTGAGCTTGAAAACTCCGATAACTTTGCATTCAACTCTTCTTTAACATCCAGGCTAATCTGATTTGCTCTTTTGCTGATAATGGCAATCGCTTCATAAATATTGCCTGTTGTTTTATCCAATGCGCGCAAGTCGCGTGTGATGGTGGTGTTTTCAATACTTGTTTTCTTTACTGACATGTCTTTAGTATATGTATGTTAAAGCCTTTCATATTTTGATCTTGCCGAAGTGTAGATGGCTTCAGCTTCTTTCAATTTTTTCTGGTCGGCAAATTTATCAATAAAATTAATATAAGCATCGATGGTTTGCTTATATCGTTCTTTTTTCTTTTCCTCCACGCTGTTTTCGGCAAGATTGTAATTTGATTTTAAAATCAGTAGCATAATTTCTTCTTTATATTTGGTGTTTGGAAAATTTTTCAGCGTATTGCGAAGCGATACATTTGCCGCTTTGTAATCCATCAGATTGAAAAATAACAAACCGGTTTCATAGTCTTTTTTCTCCAGCTTGGCTCGAAGCTTATCGATCAATTCATTGCATTCGGCCACGCGTGTGCTATTGGGATAGCTGTTTAAGTAAAGCTGTAGCTCGTTTATGGCTTTGTAAGTATTGGTCTGATCTAGTGAATAAACCGGGGAGCCTTTGTAAAAACAATAAGCGGCCATAAATGCGGTTTCTTCTGCTCGCTTACTGTTGGGATAGGTTTTAGAAAATTGCTGAAAATGATAAGCTGCCGACACCAGATCATCGAGGTGATAATTGGTAAAGGCATAGTAATAATAGATGTCTTCCGCTTTGTTGGTCGCACGAAATATCGAAATCAATTCTTCTAAAATCGGATAGGCTTTTCCATATTCTTTTTTTTCGTATAACTCAATAGCGGTTTTCATCTTCAAGTCATAGTCATTACCCTTTAGAATTTTTTGATAATTGCTGCAAGATGAAAGGCTTATCAAACTAATTAGGAATAAGCCTTTGAGCCAAAAAGAAATGGAATATAGTTTGTGTTTTAAAAAACTTGTTTTCAAGATATTAATATGTGAGCTAAATCAAGCACAAAGTTAAACGAATTTGTTCACCAAAAATTGTAAGTCGTTTGGTGACTTGAGCCTTCCACTCATCGCATACTTTGACGCTTAAGCAAATAGGGTAGAAGCACTTGTGCATAAGGTTTATTGATGTCTGCTTCAATGAAGTCGATGTGATATTGTGCGCATCGTATTTTTAGATTTTCAAATAACTTTTGAACCGATTCCACATAATGAGCCTTTACTTCCGATGGTTGAAGTTTGAGTTCTTCGCCGGTTTCCATATCAATAAATCGATAGGGGCGATTTTCGAAGTCAAAATCAAGTTCCAGCTGATGATCCGATACATGGAAAATAATGACTTCGTGTTTGTTATGTTTTAAATGTTGCAATGCAGCAAAGAGATGCTCCGTATCTTCTGCGTTTTCAAACATATCACTGAAAATGATGACTAAAGATCTTTTATTAATCGCTTCGGCAATAATATGTAGGTTCTTTGCTGCCGAAGTTTTTTTACCTTCTGTATATTTTTGTCCATCGAGTAATTGCTCCATTTCAAAAAACAAAGCTGAATGATGAATGCCGGATGAACGAGCGGGTGTCTGCAATTCCAGATCGTCGGAAAAAATGCTTAAACCTACTGCATCTCTTTGACTTCTAAGCATGTAAGTGATGGCAGCTGCGGCCTTTACTGACCATTGCAGCTTGTTGTCAAATTCAGCTTTTTTCGATTCGCGTGGAAAATACATCGAAGAAGAGTGATCAATCACAATCTGACAGCGCAGATTGGTCTCTTCTTCATATCTTTTGATAAAGAGCTTGTCTGTCTTACCATAGAGTTTCCAATCAATATGTTTGGTTGATTCGCCTTGATTATATTGTCGATACTCAGCAAATTCGACCGAAAAACCATGAAAGGGACTTTTATGCAAGCCGGTTATAAACCCTTCTACTACTTGACGAGCAAGGAGTTCGAGTTGCGAAAATTGTTGGAGTTCTCTTTGTTGAATAGGCATAAAAAAAAGGGCATCATTAATCAATGATGACCCCAAATTTACGCTAAAATTTATGCCAATTGTTCGTCTAAGGCATTTTTATAAGCAGGTTTCGGATTGGCTCCGATAATGCGTTTCACTTCCACTCCGTTTTTAAAAACAAGCACAGCGGGAATGTTTCTGATACCGTATTCGATAGAAATATTTGGATTATTATCTACATCCAATTTACCTACGACTGCTTTTCCATCGTATTCGCTAGCAAGTTCTTCGATGATAGGGCCAATTACTCTACATGGTCCGCACCATGCTGCCCAAAAATCTACAAGCACAGGTTTGTCTGTGTTGATTGTTTCTTTAAAATTTGCGTCTGTTAATTCAAGTGCCATTGTTCTTTATTTTTTTTCGTTACGTGTTATTTGAGTCATCAAAAATAAGACCCTTATCGAAACTATGACAATTTTGCCGTAATAATGCTGATTATTTTTTCGCAATTGTTCTACTATCTTCGATTTCACTGTTAATGCAATGCGATTAGTCCGCCAAACTGTCAGAAACTTTCCAAAAAAATGTGCGTAAAAAAGACAGAATGCAGGACAAAATAATTTAGTTTGGCAAAGAAATTGCAATCATTAATTAAAATTTTATTTGCAACGAACTAATCAATTAAATTTGCCTTCGTGAATTAACAAAACATTAAACACTTATAGAAATGAAAAAAACGATTTTAACTGCTGCTTTCGCAATTTTTGGATGGGTTGCAGTAATTGCTCAACCAGCCACAACTGACCAAAACTGGAATCCGCCATTAGAGTTTGACAAAGAGACGCATGACTATGGCACTATCAAAAATGGTTCAGATGGCACTTCAGAGTTTAGATTTAAGAATGTGGGCAAAGAACCGATATTGATTACCAATGCTAAAGGATCGTGCGGCTGCACTGTGCCTGAGTATCCCAAAGAGCCCATTGCTCCTGGAAAATCAGGAACCATAAAAGTTACTTATGACACGAAACGTACAGGTGCAATTAATAAGAATGTAACCTTGACCGTACAAAATGCATCAAAAGATAAAACTGGCACACGCATGCTTTACATCAAAGGCAATGTGGAACCACCACCAGCCGATGCAGGAAGCCCTGTAAAAAGCAGTGTAGGTGCTCCAATCGAAAGATAGTTAAAGATTTTTAAGCCTGGCATCAGCCGGGCTTCTTTTTGTATATTCGCATCCCATATCAATACAACACAATTTCACTTTTTATTAACAACATGAAAAAGCTTTTACTACTTCTTGTGATTATTGGATTTGCCAGTTCACAAACATTTGCTCAAAATTATCCGGCTACTGATCCTGATTGGGAAGTTCCGGTAAAGTTTGATAAAGAAACACATGATTATGGTAGCATTCCATTTGAGTCAGATGGTTCATCCACTTTTACGTTTACCAACACAGGCAAAGAGCCATTGATCATTATTGCTGCCAATGCATCTTGTGGCTGCACCGTACCTCAATATTCTAAAGAACCTATTGCACCAGGTAAAACTGGCACAATCACTGTTACTTACGATACCAAAAGAGTAGGAGCAATCAATAAGAATGTAAATGTGGTATTCCAGAACGCTGCAAAGTCTAGAACTGGCTCAAAGATCATTTTCATTACTGGAAATGTGCTTGCCAAAGTTGAATAAAACTCAATCAAAATAAAGATAAAAAACCCGGTTCTGCCGGGTTTTTTATCTTCCTATCTTAACCAATTTCGCAGTTGAGCCTGATTTTTGGTTTCTCTGTTAAGGTTTTTCGAACAGATACAATTGGCTATATTAAATCTATTTAGCAAAAAGAAGACGCAGCATGATGAAGAACTTCTGGCTCGCTTTAAGAAGAGTGGTAATCAGCAATATTTGGCTATTCTGTTTGACAAACATTTGTCACTTGCCTTTGGCATCTGTCTTAAATATTTAAAAAATAAAGATGATGCAAGTGATGCCTGCATGGAACTTTATGAAAAACTGATCAAAGATTTACAGCGCTTTGATGTGGAAAATTTTAAAGCTTGGCTTGCACGCACAGCCGTGAATCATTGTTTAATGAAGCTCCGAAGTACTAAAAGTACAGAAGAAAAGTCAAGAGAGCATGAAATTTTTCTCTCAGAAAATGTGGAATCGGAGCAAGAAGCGCATCTTACTAAAAAAGAAGAGGAAACAAGAATTGAATCATTGCATTATGCTATGCAGGAATTGAAGGAAGACCTACGAAAATGTATAGAATTATTTTATTTTCATAAGCATAGTTATGTCGAAGTGGCCAACATGCTTGGAATGGAAGACAAAGAAGTGAAAAGCCATATTCAAAACGGAAAAAGAAATTTGAAACAAATCATGATTAATCAACAGCGGCATTCTGAATAATTCAGACCAATAATCTCAAAATAGAAACCAAGGCAGACATATTAAATGAGCTCAGAAAAGGCAATGGAGACTATCTGCAAAAGATTCTCGATGCCTATGCTATGGGTTTACTGTCGCACGAAGGCAGAAGTGCTCTGGAAACTTATGCCAACGAAACCAATGATTGGGCACTCCAACTTGCATTAGAAGGTCATCGGCACTATCCGGCGCCCGAGGCTATTGATGCGTTGAGAGACAGAATAAATCAAAAAGCAGGTTCAGGATTCTCATGGACGGTGGCCTTAAAGGCTGCAGCAGTTTTATTTTTATTAATCAATGCAGGAATTGGGTTTTATTTCTTAAGCAATAGGGTTAAGGAAGATCAGAATTTGGTAATTCATCAGGAGGAAAAAGAAACTTTGAACGATGAAGCATCTAATCATGGAATTGACCGGCCAAGAATCCAAACTTTTGAAGAAGAGTTAACGAACACCAATCAACATTTATCAAGCAATCAATCCAAAATGTCTGCAAGGAGTCAGGATGATTTTACTATCAGTCCAGTGGAAGAAGAAGCGCCAATTACTAAAGAGTTGTTGTCAACAAAGGATGCAAATAAAGTGACCGAAAGTGCTGCCAATTTTAATCAGATGGACTTAGATGCAGTTGTCAATACTTCAACAGCAACACCAACTCCAACCGCACTTAACAAGAAAAGTGAAGAAGTTATGGGTGTTGCTGGAAGCGAAGTTAAGTCTAAGGCAACTTCTACGCTAAAGCAGGGTCGTTCTAGAGCCGATATCTTATCAAATGTGGCTTCCTATCCGGGTGGAACAGAAGCGTTGAAATCTTTCATTCGAAAGGAACGAAAAAACTGCTTTAATACGACTAACCGATTTTTAATCACCGATGAGCCGAAAGTGAAAATTCAAGTAAATGTGGACATAGATGGTAATTTGTCAAATCTTAAAGTGTTGAAATCACTCACGGATGAATGTGATACAGAAGCATTGCGCATTGTTCGTTTGATGCCTATGTGGATTCCGGCTCAACGCGATGGCCGACCGGTTGCAGATAAGGTACAGATAGACGTTAATTTTGACTAATAAATGCATCTAGTGAACTTGTCACCTGATGGATTGTTTTTAACTTGTGCGAATGATTTTGAGACTTTTTTGGGTATTCAGCTTTGTATTTTTATCTAGTTGTTCACTTTGGGCGCAGATTAAAAGTCCTGGAATATTTGATTTCCCTGAATTTGAAAACCGATATTTTAAGCATCAAAACAATGATACGCTTTACGACTTCAATTTCTGGGCTACTTGGTGTGCGCCATGTGTCAAGGAATTGCCTTATTTTGAAAAAGCGCTTGAAGTTTATAGCAAAGCTCCTATAAGAATTTTGTTGGTCAGCTTAGATGCAAAGAAAAAGATGGACACGCAGCTTATGCCATTTTTAGAAAAAAGAAATTTGAAAAATGAAGTCATCCTTTTATCTCACCCAAATGCCAACGAATGGATTGACAAGGTTTCGCCCGATTGGTCAGGGGCAATACCAGCCACCGTGTTTATGAAAAGAGACCAAAAAGCTTTTTATGAGCAAAGTTTTGAAGAACAAGAATTGATTGACTTAATACAAACACATTTAACTAAAAAATAAAAACTGCATCGTATGAATAAACTACACATCATCACCATTCTAATGGCTGCTTTCGTTTGGATTTCCTTCAGTGTTAATGACAACAAGGATAAAAGCAATCAAGGCTATAAAGTAGGAGACATGGCCGAAGACTTTAAGCTGCGTAATGTGGATAATAAATTTGTTTCCCTTTCTCAAATCAATGCAAAGGGTTACGTCATTGTATTCACTTGCAATCATTGTCCTTATTCGATTGCGTATGAAGATCGCTTAATTGCTTTGGATAAGAAGTACAAACCGCAAGGCTTTCCTTTGGTAGCTATTAATCCCAACGACCCGGAAGTGCAGCCCAAAGACAGTTTTGAAGCCATGCAGCAAAGAGCCAAAGAGAAAGGGTTTACATTTCCATATCTATTTGATGAAGGCCAGAAGGTTTATCCAATGTATGGTGCCACTCGCACCCCCCATGTTTTTTTACTAAAAAAAACACCTAAAGGCAACGAAGTGGTTTACATTGGTGCGATCGATGATAATCACGAAGATGAGCAAGAAGTTAAAGAAAAATTTCTTGAAAATGCTATAGAAGCGGTGATCAGAAATGAAAAACCATCACCCGAAGTCACCAAAGCTATTGGCTGCACCATAAAAACCCAAAAAAAGCAATAGGCGTTTGATGTAAGCGGAAATCAAAGAGCATATGCAGGAACAGTTTTCGGCCAGTTTACGTAAGTCGTGGATTGCACAATTGCCGGTTTGTGAATATGATTTGCTGGTTATAGGTGGAGGAATCACCGGCGCAGGCATTGCATTAGATGCGGCTTCGCGTGGTTTAACAACTTTACTCATCGAAAAAAAAGATTTTGGGTGGGGTACCAGCAGCCGTTCAACTAAACTTATTCACGGTGGATTACGCTATTTAAAGCAATTGGAATTTGCTTTAGTTTATAATGTTGGGAGGGAACGAAAAATAGCCTATAGGAATGCTCCTTATCTTGTGCACCCGGAGCGAATGATGCTGCCTTTTGTGAAGCATGGTTCGCTCTCTCCATTAGCTGCTTCATTCGGGCTTTGGCTTTACGAATTGCTTGCCGGTGTGCGTAAAGGAGATAAACGAAAAATATTGAGTAAAGAATCTTCCTTGCTTTTAGAACCTTTGCTCAGCGACGATGGATTGAAAGGAAGCGCGATATACAGCGAATACCGCACCGATGATGCGCGACTAGTGATTGAAATCTTAAAAACAGCTGTTCATAAAGGTGCGCATGCTATTAATTATGCCAAAGCTATTGAAACTATAAAGGACGATAGCGGACAAGTGTGCGGAGTGCTAATGGAAGATCAAATGACCGGTAAACGGCATACCATCAAGGCACGCTCTGTAGTGAATGCTGCAGGTCCTTGGGTAGACGAAGTCAGAAAATCGGATGGTAAAGTCAAAGGCAAGCATTTGAAACTTACTAAAGGTGTGCATATTGTTATACCTTATCCTAAGTTTCCACTGGCTCAAAGTATTTATTTTGATGTGGGAGACGGAAGAATGATTTTTGCCATACCCCGCAATGGTGTTGTATATGCCGGAACGACCGATACCTTTTATGATGGCGACCTGGAAAAGGTATATGCCGACCAGACAGATGTGGCTTATATTTTAAAGGCAATCAACCAGACCTTTCCAAAACTTAATTTGAGTTTCGATGATGTGGAGTCCACATGGGCAGGTTTACGGCCATTGATTTACGAAGAAGGGAAATCGGCTTCTGAAATTTCACGTAAAGACGAAATTTTTGTTTCCATTTCAGGGCTAATTAGCATAGCAGGTGGAAAGCTCACCGGCTATAGGCTCATGGCCAAGAAAGTCACCAATCTGGTGGTGAAAAGTTTAAGAAAGAGCAAGAGCATTACAAAAGCATTAAAATCTTCGCACACCCAACATATTCCACTTTGTGGTCATTTCGACCATGTAAGTGTAGAAGCATATATTGACCAACTGTGCGGTGAAGCTACACAGATACAAGCAAATCCGCCACTCATACGTCGTTGGGTGCAATCTTATGGCGCTGCAGCTGAGCATATCGTTGAACATGCTTATCAAATTTGGCCTAACTTCTCGCATGAACAGAAAGGCCTTGTACCTTATTTTGCCGAAATTGAGTATGCCATTAAACATGAAATGGTTTTACAGCCTTTGGATTTTTATTTGCGCCGCACAGGTATGCTCTATTTTGAGCTTCCCCAAGCACAAATTCTTTTGGATGCCACTGCTGATTTCTTATTTGAACATTTAAAAATTACCGACGAACAAATCCAAAAGGCTATGCTCAATAATGTGCGGGAAGAAATTGCAGGCTTGATTGGATTCAAAAACGAAAGAAAAAAAAGGGCTTAATGCCCTTTTTTCTTTTTATTCAGCGGTGTCTTCCGGTTTTTTCTTTTTTCTTGCTTTAAGCACCTTCACCACGATTTCTTTTTTGTCTTCATCAAAGGACAAATCAATGGTGTCGCCTTCAGCCATATTGGAGTTTATGATTTGCTCTGCAAGCGGATCTTCCACATATTTTTGAATGGCTCTTTTCAACGGTCTTGCACCAAACTGCTGATCGTAACCTTTTTCGACGATGAAGTCTCTAGCCGAATCATCGAGCTTGATTTTGTAGCCCATAGATTCAATTCTGCGATATACATTAGCCAATTCAATATCAATAATTTTATTGATCTCTTCTTTGGATAAGCTATTGAACATAATCACATCGTCCACACGATTGAGAAATTCTGGTGCAAATGCCTTACGCAAAGCATTTTGAATAACGCTTTTCTCGTGATCAGATGCGCTGCTCACTTTGGCAGATGTGGCAAAGCCAACTCCTTGACCAAAATCCTTTAATTGACGCGAACCAATATTCGAAGTCATAATGATGATGGTGTTTTTAAAATCAATTTTTCTTCCTAAACTATCGGTAAGTTGACCGTCGTCAAGCACTTGCAGCAAGAGATTAAAAACATCCGGATGGGCTTTCTCCACTTCATCAAGCAAGACTACAGAGTAGGGCTTTCTGCGTACCTTTTCAGTAAGCTGTCCACCTTCTTCATACCCTACATAGCCCGGAGGTGCTCCGATTAATCGCGACACGGCAAATTTCTCCATGTACTCACTCATATCGATACGAATGAGCGCATCGTCACTGTCGAACAGATACTTAGAAAGAATTTTTGCCAATTGTGTTTTACCCACACCCGTTGGACCAAGGAAAATAAATGAGCCAATCGGACGATTTGGATCCTTAAGTCCTGCGCGGTTTCTTTGAATCGCTTTTACTACTTTCTTAATCGCGTCGTCTTGCCCGATAACCTTACCTTGAAGTTCATCGGCCATTTTCACCAGCTTGCTGCTTTCGTTCTGGGCAATTCGTTGCACAGGCACACCGGTCATCATAGCAACTACTTCTGCCACATTTTCTTCTGTAACCGTTTGACGATTGTTTCGTGTTTCTTCTTCCCAGGCTTTTTTGGCAGCTTCGAGTTGTTCGTTTAGTTTCTTTTCATCATCGCGAAGCTTTGCTGCTTCTTCATAACGCTGACTTTTTACCACTTTAATTTTCTCGGCTTTGATATTCTCAATCTTTTGCTCAATATCAAGGATATTTTGTGGCACATGAATGTTGGTGATATGAACTCTAGATCCAGCTTCGTCGAGAGCATCAATAGCCTTATCGGGCAAGTGACGATCGCTGATGTATCGCTGCGTGAGTTGAACACATGCTTTCAATGCTTCGTCTGTGTAGTTCACATTGTGGTGATCTTCATATTTTGCCTTGATGTTATTCAAGATTTGAAAGGTTTCTTCCTCAGATGTCGGATCAACAATTACCTTCTGAAAACGACGCTCAAGTGCTCCGTCTTTTTCAATGTATTGGCGGTATTCATCTAGTGTTGTAGCACCAATGCATTGTATCTCGCCACGTGCCAATGCAGGTTTGAACATATTGGAAGCATCAAGCGATCCTGAAGCTCCACCTGCACCCACTATGGTGTGAATTTCGTCAATAAACAAAATTACATCAGGCGATTTTTCCAATTCATTTAATACCGCTTTCATACGTTCTTCAAACTGACCGCGATATTTTGTACCTGCAACAAGAGAAGCTAAATCGAGGGTGATAACTCGTTTGTCAAAAAGCACTCGGGATACTTTTTTCTGAACAATTCGAAGCGCAAGTCCTTCCGCGATAGCTGATTTACCTACTCCTGGCTCACCTATCAGAATGGGGTTGTTTTTCTTTCTACGGCTCAAAATTTGAGAAACACGCTCTATTTCTTTTTCTCTACCTACGATAGGGTCAAGCTTACCTTCTTCTGCAGCTTTGGTCAGGTCGCGTCCAAAATTATCAAGCACAGGCGTTTTTGATTTCGAATCTCCTGTTTTTTTTGCGCCTCCGCTAGCGCCACCACCAAATGCGCCTCCATCATCATCCGGATCATCGTCCATAGGATTGGGGGCTTGCGCACGTGGCTCTTCACTTGCTTTGTTTTTTAATTCATCGCGCACAGCACTGTGATCTACATTGAATTTTTCAAGCGTTTTTGTCACGATGTTATCTTCGTCTTTCAAGATGGCAAGCAATAAATGTTCTGTCCCAATCAGGTTTGACTTGAAAACTTTCGCCTCGAGATAAGTTACCTTAAGCACCTTTTCTGCTTGTTTCACAAAAGGGATTTGATTGAGGTTTAATGATTTACCTGTTGAAACTTTTATTGAAGCTTCTATTTGACGTCTTAATTCATGTATGTCAACGCCAAGGTTTTTCAATATTTTTATTGCCATTCCTTCTCCTTCGCGAATGATTCCTAGCATGAGATGCTCCACACCCATGTAGTCATGGCCTAATCTGAGCGCTTCTTCTCGACTGTAAGAAATCACATCTTTTACCCTTGGTGAAAATCTTGCTTCCATCTGATTATTGTATTTTATATTTAAGTGCTTGTGAGCAAATTTAATTCTGCAAGATAACAATTACATTGCCACAAATGTTAATTAGTAACACTTATTTGTTAATTGCAATTTAATTTTCTTCTCTACATTTCTATTGGGTAAAAATTGTACCAAATTCCCGGTGTCATTTAGATTACCCAATTGTTTTAACAATAATTGTTGGCTTTATTCTTTTTCTTTCTTTTCCACATAATGATAGGTAACAGGTATATCCAGAGTATGGCTGTTATTGTTAACAGGTTGTATAAGCTCTTCTTCATCATTTCTGTTTTCATCTTCATCTTCTTCGTCGGTAAAATAAATGGGCTTCTGTGGGCCTAATTTTCGAAATGCAATGGCAACTGCTGCGCCGCTTAGCGCTCCCAGTAGATGCGATTCCCACGACATTTTGTAAAATACCGGAAATACCCCCCAGATCATTCCCCCATAAAGAAAAACCACGAGCAAAGAAATGGCCATCAGTCGCATATCTCTGCGTAGAATTCCACTAAAGGCGTGAAAAGCTGCAAGCCCATAAACTATGCCGCTCGCACCGATATGATAATTTTCCCGGGCTAGCAGCCATACACCAAGTCCTGTTGTTATCCAAATAAGTGCAATGACTCTGCCAGCAATATTTCTGTAGAAATATAAAGTTGCCCACACAAGCAGAAAAAGTGGTATAGAGTTGGAGATTAAATGATCAAAATCACCATGTACTAAGGGTTCAGTGATGATACCCTGGATGTGTGATAGATTTCGTGGTAAATTGGCTAGCATTCTGAAGCTTGTCCCAAGATTCCATTCAAGAAGTTTAATAATCCAGAGAAGAAGCACCAATAGCCCTGACAGAATGGCGCTATAAAAGACTTTTTGTCGCTCTATTAAGATGGGGTTCGAATGCGAAATTATCGTTAATTGTTCTTCACTGCCTTGGGTGGTCATATTCTGGCTGTATATTTGTTAGCTGAATTTAAACGAATTTAGTTCTCTCTTGTTATTTTATCAAAAATCGCCCCATTGATTCTCAGATTAATTTTTCCACTTCTCTTTGTTTTAGCTATAGATTGGTATTTTTTCCAATCTATAAAAACCATCACTTCTGACTACACACCATCGATCAAGTCAATGACCATGCGTATTTATTGGGGTATTTCAATAATTACAATTCTCAGCGCACTGGTACTTTTGATTGCTTATCAAAATCAATGGATCAATCGGACACTTTTTGCTTATGTCATGTGTGTTATTTTTATTGTTTTTGCAAGTAAGCTCACCGGGTCTATTTTTTTAGTTATTGACGATGTGATTCGTTTTTTTCGATGGCTGATAATGCAAATAAATCCCCCTGAATCAGCATTTACATCGGAAGCAAACACCATTTCAAGAGCCAAATTTTTGAGTTATGCAGGCATCACTTTAGCGGCTTTGCCCTTCACATCAATGATTTATGGTATGGTGAAAACTGCATTTGACTTTAAGATTAGAAAGAGTTTAGTGCCAGTAAAGGGTTTGCCTTTAGTGTTTGATGGTCTTAAAATCGTGCAGATTTCAGATATTCACTCTGGTAGTTTTATCAATGGTAATGCATTCGAAAAGGCAGTAGAACTTATCATGGAACAAAAGCCTGATTTGATCTTTTTTACCGGCGATCTAGTAAATGACAAAGCATCGGAAGCTGAGCCATTTGTCGATATCTGGAAAAAACTTTCTGCTACCTATGGTATTTACAGCATTGTAGGTAATCATGATTATGGAGACTATATCATGTGGCCTAGCAGAGCAGAAAAGGAAGCAAACTTTGAACAGTTGAAGCAAATTCATAAGTCTATGGGATGGGAATTGCTGCTTAATGATAACCGCGTGATTGAAAAAGATGGTGAGCAGTTGGCGATTTTAGGAGTGGAAAATTGGGGGGGAGCCCTACGATTTCCTCGTAAGGGAGATATTGAAATGGCAAAGAAAGGCGTAGAACACATCCCTCATAAACTATTGCTCTCACATGATCCATCGCATTGGGAAGCCAAAGTAATGGAACAGCACCCCGATATTCATGTGACTTTTTCAGGACATACGCATGGGTTTCAGTTTGGGATTGAAATTCCCGGATTCAAATGGAGTCCGTCCCAATATGTCTATCCGCAATGGGCAGGACTCTATGCAAAAGGTCATCAATATTTATATGTTAACCGCGGCTTAGGTTTTCTGGGATATTTGGGTAGGGTAGGTATAAAACCTGAAATTACGCTGATGGAATTGCGAGCCGAAGATTCTTCATCTAAGGCATAATGGCGGTATCTGTGATTCGGTCTCCAATAATGATTTGCTGCAACACATCTAAACCTTTGGTTACCTCACCAAACAGCGTATATCTACCATCGAGATGTGGGGTTGGCGCAAGGGTAATAAAGAATTGACTTGATTCAGTGTCTTTTCCAGCAGATGCCATACCTAGTAAGCCTGCTTTTTGATATCGCAAATATGAAATCTCAGTTCGCAAGGTTTCCATCAAACCACCAAATCCATCCCCTCTGGGGCAACCAGCCTGAACTACAAAACCGGGAACGACCCGATGAAATGATTTACCGACAAAATACCCGTCTCTAATGAGTTTGATAAAAAAACCGGTCGTGGCAGGAGCTTCATTTACAAACAGTCTCAAATAAATATCACCTCGATTGGTGCTGATTTTCACATCTTGCTTTTCTGGGATTCGATTCACAAGATTCCAATCAATGGGGTTGTTGAATTCAATTTTAGCTGAACCGGATTTTTTTTGCTGCTGATATAAATTCCTTGCCGAAATCAATGCGTTATAGGTTTCAATGTCACGCGGGAGTCGCATTTTTCTCAAAGCTCTTGTTAACACACTAGTGTCAGATAATGCTATCCTAAATGGTTGATTTCGGACTGTTGGATCTGGAATCACAGTGGTGTCAAGCAAAAAATCAGCTATAGTAGCACATACGCCAACATCATATGTCTCCAAACCATCTTGTATGGATTGCGCGATTAACTGAAAAAGATTGGCTGATTTAGGCGCATTTTGTTGCCATTGCTTGTTGTGACTATCAAAAGATGGATGCTTCCTGATGTTTAGAATACCTTCAATAGAGGCCAATCTGATTAAAATGCTTTCCGTGTTAAATGCTTCCGTCTGCAGCCAGGTGAAATTCGACCAATGTGATCCAAAGGCACGTAGCAGAGACATTTTATGATATTCATTTTCGGCAAGCTGATAGCGCTGATCAATTACACCCGAGATGCCGTCAGCTTCGCTAAGCGTGGCATTCTCCAGCAAAGTGGCATATAGCTTAGCTTCGGCTTCATGATAAAGCTTAGTATTTGACAGCAGTATTTGACGTGCAATTTTTTTTCGATTCTCATCGACCGATGAATAAATGAATTGAGCCGCAACATCTTGAAGTGAAAAGTCGCCTTCCTGAAAAATTTGTTTTAACAATCCTTCGATGCTCGTTAGTTGGACCTGCTTCCAGCCTCTCAATAAGCCAATTCGACTCAACCTTGATTGACCTGCTGGACTATTAATAATCTTATCAATAAAATATTCATCAAGAGAACAGCTTTTACAAGCAGCAAGCAAGAAGTAATTCACTTCATCATTATTTTCATTTTCAATATGCTGAAGAAGTTTTTTGCAATCATCTTCATTGAGTCTGCTGCGTTGAAGTGCAGTGGCTGCATAAAGTTTTGCTTCATAGTCTTTGCTCTGAATGATGTCCAAAAGCACTGAACGTAGTTTTGCATTGATTCGGAATTGTATACTGTGATAGACAGATGCACGGGCAATTGCGGTTTCATTACCAATTACCGCAATACCATTATCAATAAAATCTTCGAAGTGCCTGTGGCTTCTTCCCAATGCAATGATAAGCTCTTCAAAGATGTCTTTTTCAGTGGCTAAAGAGGGAATGAGTAAAGCCAATTGGTTTGAAACTAACCCATTGATATCCGTAAGACCAATGGCAAAAAGAGCATTTTTGCGCAGTGATGATAATTTCTCCTTGTCTTCAACAATTTGTAAGAGATAGGGTAATGCATTTTCGTCCTGTACTGATGCAAGCTTCAGCGCAGCAAGTTCTGCCAACTCCCAATCTTCCGATTGTAGCAATTCGACCAGTTGATTGGTTTTTCTTTTATCAGCCCAATCGATAACTTGCTGATGGGTGGGTTTATCAAGTTTATTAACCCGATTGCAAGAAGCCAGTACCAAAGCAGTAATCAAAAAAAGAAGGATATGCATACAGATGCAAATGTATTTAATTGTCAATATCAATGAACTTGAGACTTTCCTTAGCGCATAAGCGATGGCAGTCTGCAGCTTTACATTATCGTTGATAACCTGTTAATCTTTCCTTTGTCTTTCAAATCAATTGTTTGTAGGTTTGCGGCTCAAAATACTCAACATAAATCCGATTGTGAAAGATGCAGTGTTTTAACCTTTCACTGTAGAAGATCAAGCGTCATTGTTGAGAAAAATATTTGTTAAATGAAGACAATCAATGAATTAAGTGCCATTGCTTCTCAAGTAAGAAGAGACATCGTTAGAATGGTTCACGCGGTGAATTCAGGCCATCCCGGCGGATCACTTGGATGCACTGATTTTTTCGTAGCGATGTATTTTAATATCATGCGATACAAAGCCAGCCCATTCTCCATGGATGGAATTGGCGAAGACGTGTTTTTTCTTTCCAATGGGCATATCTCTCCTGTATGGTATAGCGTGCTTGCCCGCACAGGCCACTTTGATGTGTCAGAATTGAGCACCTTCCGTAAAATCAATACTCGGCTGCAGGGGCATCCTGCAACTGAAGAAGGTTTGCCCGGCGTGAGAGTAGCTTCCGGCTCATTAGGTCAGGGACTTTCTGTTGCTGTGGGAACGGCATTGGCCAAAAAACTCAACCAAGACAAGCACTTGGTATATTCTCTTCATGGTGATGGAGAGCTACAAGAAGGCCAAATTTGGGAAGCTGCCATGTATGCAGCAGCAAAAAAAGTTGACAATCTTATTGCAACAGTCGATTTGAACGGAAAACAAATTGACGGAGACACAGAGCAAGTGCTCAGTCTGGGAGATATTCATGCAAAATTCAGAGCTTTTGGATGGGAAGTTTTAGATATGAATGGACATGATTTTCAGGATATTCAAGAAACCATGAAAAAAGCCCAATTGCTCACCGGAAAAGGCAAGCCCATTGCCATTATGATGAAAACAGAAATGGGCATGGGAGTAGATTTTATGATGGGTAGTCACAAATGGCATGGTGTGGCGCCAAACGACGCACAGTTGGCATCAGCGCTAGCTCAAATGCCCGAAACTTTAGGTGATTATTAGGAATCAACTTAGAATTTAAAAAGCGAAACACAATCTTTGGAGAATAAAAGCGTACATAGCTTAATGCACAAAGCGAAATTCATGCGCTACATCTTCACATGTTGCTTGTTGGTATCGCTCCAGCTTCATGGACAACAGGGTAGAGGTGAGCAAACCGTACCCCCCACACGAATTCTGATTATTTTCGATTTTTCCAATAGCATGTATGGACTTTGGGAAACCGACAGCAAAATAAATATTGCACGCAGGTTAACCAATAAGATGGTGGATAGTCTCTCAAAAGTACCCAATGTGCAATTGGCTTTGAGAGCTTATGGACATCAGAAAAATTTTCCGCCTCAGGACTGCGACGATACCAAACTGGAAGTGCCTTTCAGTCGGGATAATGCGCACTTGATTAAGAATAAAATCAATACTACGCAGCCAAGAGGCACCACACCAATAGCGCTTTCATTAGAAGCATGTGCCAAAGACTTTCCCGACAATAGGGCTCGAAATATTGTTTTGCTAATCACGGATGGGAAAGAAGAATGCGGCGGCGATCCCTGTGCTATTTCTCAGGCTTTGCAAAGTAAAAACATCATATTGAAGCCATTTATCGTCGGGGTAGGTAAGTTGGATAAAGATATTACCAAAACTTTCGATTGTCTCGGTAATTATTATGATGCTGCAACTGAAAACGGTTTTTCGCAAGTGCTTAACATTATCATCACCCAGATATTGAACGTTTCCACTTGTCAGATTAATTTGTTGGACAAAAATGGCAGACCTACTGAAACCGATGTAGCTATGACCATTTATGATCAGCAAACCGGACAGGTGAAGCATCATTTTATGCACACCATGAATAACCGCGGCTTACCTGACACCTTGCGTATTGACCCATTTATCAAATACCGAGTTACCGTTCACACGATCCCTGAAGTTGAAAAAAATGATATTCAACTCAACCCCGGCAAGCACACCATTATTCCGATTGATGTGCCACAAGGTTTTTTAAAAATTCAGGCCGGGGAAAGTGATAAAATCAAAGATTTGACCTATATCATCCGAAAGTCAGGCGAAAATAAAACACTGCACGTTGCCACGAGTAAGGAAGTTACGAAAATGATTACGGGAAACTATGATGTTGAGATTCTCACTCTGCCCAGAACTTATGTGAACAATGTGAACATCGCTCAAAGTCATACAACAGCTGTTAAAATAGACGAACCGGGAATTGTTAGCTTTCAAATGGGGGCATTTGGTTATTCCAGCATACTTATTGAAGAAAAGCGTTCTTGGAAATGGGTATGCAATCTTAGCGAACAGTCCTTGCAGGATATGATTAAATTGCAACCCGGAAATTACAAGGTAGTCTTCAGACCTAAGAATGCCAAAGAAACTTTATTTACCATAGAAAAATCATTTACTGTTGTAGCAGGTAGCTCTCAACAAGTAGTTTTAAAATAGAAATAATGAGCAAATTTACTTACACAGATGAGCAAGACACGCGTTCAGGATTCGGAGCAGGGTTGCTCGAATTAGGTAAAACTAATCCCAATGTGGTGGCCTTGTGTGCTGATCTAACCGGATCACTTAAAATGGACGCCTTTGAAAAAGCATTTCCTGACCGTTTCTTTCAGGTAGGGATTGCAGAAGCTAACATGATGGGAATAGCAGCGGGTATGACCATTGGGGGAAAGATACCATTCACGGGAACATTTGCTAATTTTTCAACCGGGAGAGTATACGATCAGATACGTCAATCAATTGCCTATTCCGGAAAGAATGTAAAAATATGTGCTTCTCATGCCGGACTAACCTTAGGTGAAGATGGCGCGACGCATCAGATTTTGGAAGATGTCGGGATGATGAAAATGCTTCCTCATATGGTGGTGATAAACCCTTGTGATTTTAATCAAACCAAAGCCGCTACGCTTGCGATCGCAGCACATCAAGGACCGGTATATCTTAGATTTGGGCGTCCCAAAGTGCCTAATTTCACACCTGCCGACCAAAAATTTGAGATTGGCAAATCACTTCTTCTAAATGAAGGCAAAGACGTGAGTATTTTTGCAACAGGCCACATGGTCTGGAAAGCTTTAATGGCTTGCGAAGCATTGGAAAGGGAAGGAATTTATGCGGAAATAATAAATATTCACACCATTAAACCATTAGACGAAGCAGCAGTCATAGCTTCGGTTTCTAAGACCGGTTGTGCGGTAAGTGCTGAAGAACATCAGCGATTTGGAGGATTGGGCGAAAGCATTGCTGGGGTATTGGCTGCAAATCGTCCCGCTCCGCTCGAGTTTGTTGCTGTTAATGATACCTTTGGCGAAAGCGGTACACCGGAAGAATTGATGAAAAAATATGGTTTGGATGTGCCGGATATTATCGCTGCTGCGCGCAAAGCAATAAGTCGAAAATAAAGCAAATCCTGCCGCTTCAAAAAAGCCGATTATGCAGGAATATAGTGATGAAGAATTAATCAGACTATTTGCTGACCCACTACAAAGAAACTATGCCTTTAACCTGATCATAATTAAACATCAGGAAAGACTCTATCATCATATACGTAAAATGGTGATCGTGCATGATGATGCTGATGATCTGCTACAAAATACATTCATAAAGGCTTTCAAAGGTCTGAACGCTTTTAGAGAAGATTCCAAACTCTTTACTTGGCTTTATCGCATTGCAACGAATGAATGCATCACCTTTCTAAATCAAAAGCGAAAGCGTTTTTTTCTCCCCATTGTAGATGTTGAAAAGGAATTAAGCTATCATCTTGAAACTGGAAATCAAATTAGTGGGGATAGAATACAGATGAAACTGCAGCAAGCGCTTTTAACCTTGCCTACAAAGCAGCGACTCGTTTTCAATATGAAGTATTTCGATGACTTGAAGTATGAAGAAATCTCAGAAATTTTGGGAACATCAGTTGGTGCGCTTAAGGCGTCGTATCACCATGCAGTGAAGAAAATTGAAGAATTTATGCTTCAGCATTAAACCATTGTATCCGAGTAAGGTCAATCAAGTAGTATGAAGGACATTCATAACATAAATAAAAAATTTGAAGCAGGTGATGGGGATTATCAAAGGTCACCATTTCAGGTGCCGGATGGCTATTTTGAAGAGATGCCTTCAAGAATTCAAAACCGGCTTCAGCTTTCTATAGAAAAAGATACAAATGCCCATCTATACATACTCAAACCAATGTTTGCAGCGGCAGTTTCGTTGATCATACTTGTATTAGGTTTTCAGCTTTTTATCAATAAAGATGATTTTAACTCAGATCCATTTCAACAGCATCTCTCCTTGGAGTATTATCTCGATTTCGATGAGTCAGATGAAGCCGAATTAGCTTCCGCTTTCTATTATGCATTGCTTGACGATGAAACTCCTTCCTACTTAGCCGTCCATCAAGACGAAAATGATGAATGGATGAATTTGATTGATGAGGAATTGGGGTGGGAATTATATGATTATCAATAAATTAAATATCGAACAATGAAAAAGTTGATTATTTTTATGCTAGTCTCACCGGGATTTTTAATGGCTCAACGCGGTATGGAACGCGAACGAAAACTTGAAGATAAAGCCATGAGAGAACGCATTAAGGCTGAGCGAATTGCTTACATCACCGAACAAGTGAGTTTAAGCGCTGAAGAAGCGCAGCTGTTTTGGCCGGTTTACAATAATTTTACCAATGAATTGGAGCAAATCAGAAAAGATCTCAGAAAAACACGCAAGAACCGAAATCAAAATCTGGATAAATTATCTGATAAAGAGCTGGATGACAGTTTTGCAGATGAATTGAAGCTTATGGAGCGACAAAGTACCTTAATGCGCGACAATCACCAGCAAATCCGAAAAGTGTTGCCCGCTCGCAAGGTGGCACAGCTTTATGAAGCGGAACAAAAATTTAGGATGCAATTGATGAAGCGCATGCGCGAAAGAGGGCTACCGCCACCTGAAGAAGAGTAACGTTGATTAGTTTAAGGTTGAATCCCAATTGAATTTCTTAGGGAAGATTTTTCTTATCAGATGAAATAGCATCCATGCAGCGGGGAATAACAGAAATATATCAGCCTGCAGAAAATAACGAACTTCTATGTTTCTCATTTGAGGACTTGTTCCGGCACATAAAAAAAGGTAAATCGTAATAAAAAATACCCCAATCATTAGTACTACTGGAAGATTTACCTTGTTTCTCATCATTAAAATGAGTCCTGCAATGCCCAATAAAATAAGCAATGTTCGAATAATGAAAAGTGAAGAAGCCAGTTTTTTAATTGTTGTCTTTTCCCCACTAAGACTGGATTTTAAAAGTGCTTTTTTAAGGTTTTGCAGGGGCAATATTATGTAATAGTTTAAAGGAAACATTTTTATATGTCTAGCCCTGAGCTCCTTAAAACCCATCGCTACTTCATCAGTGCATCCGCGTTCTTTTTGATATTTTCTTTGAGCTGTTTTCCAGTAGCTGAAGCCCCTCGAGCAAGATTTGGCTTTTTCAAATAGTACTTTCAATTCGGCAGCTTCATTTGGGTGGTTTAGTATGATCTTTGGGATTTCAACATCTGATTGGCCTAAAATCTGGCTCATTTGGGGTTCCCACTCTGTTTTAACAGAGTAGATGTATTGCATGAAATTAATCACGTCTACATCCCAATGTGGAGCGCCTCTCAAATCTTGCGTTACAATAAGTTTACCGTAGTTGAAATAATTTCTCATTGGCCATGGGCCATAAATCAGCGCAAAACCTAAACCTAAAAGTGTTGCATTTTTCATCAATGTCTTCACATCAGATTTTTGTAGCAAAATCAATAATAAGCCAAAGATAGGTGCAAGAAACAGGTATTGTGGGCGCATGAAAGAAGCGATAGCCAGCATGATTCCACTGATTAAATAGTTTCTCGAATCTCCTTTCAAAAAAAACAAAACAGCCAGCAAACCGAAGGTGATACCGACGATTTCGGAATGTGTGTGCGGATTCCATACAATCACAAATGGGTAGCATGCATAGATTAGTGCAGTGAAATGGGCTACTCCCTTGTGCTTAAAGATTAATAGGCTAATTCTGTAAACCAGATATATGTTAAAAATATCCATAATGGTTTGAAACCACCCTGCCATTGGAATAGCCATTTCCCAGTTTTGCCCGCACAGCAACCAAAAAAAACCAAGAAAGAATGAATAACCCGGCATACGAAAGAAATAACCATATTCATGAGCCTCCGCTACGTTCCCATATACATAAACCCCATGATTCCAAAGGTTTTCAAACATGCTGCCCCAGGCCATGGTATCTCCGCCCAAATAAAAATTATCTGTTCCAAAATAGTATTTCGCGATAAACAAATTGAAAAGAAGTCTAAGTAAGGCTCCCAAAGAAATAATTTGAATTAAAGGCTTTTTGAAGTTCAGGATTTTGAAACTTTGCATTATTGCAAGGATAGGGTTTTGGATAATTACGAATGATGTTGTAGTCTCAAACGGCTTCCAAAAGTACATCTAAAATAAACATATGTAGATTTTCTAATTTGTATTTTATTATCATTGCTTCCGATTAGAAAAAAATAATGTCAGCAAGCGTAGCAATCATAACACCGGTATTTAATGACTGGGAATCCTACAATAAACTAGTAGATAATACCACAGCGCTTCTTGCAGAAAAGTTTTCATTTGACCGGATTCTGTTTGTGGCAGTTGATGATTGTTCATCGCAAGAAGTAATTGTAGAAAATGCGAAGGCTAATGTGAAACTGATATCACTTAATAGGAATGTGGGTCATCAAAAAGCAATAGCGGTTGGACTTTCCTATGCAGCTTTTAATCTTAAAGAATTTGATTTTTTTATTGTAATGGACTCCGATGGCGAGGATAAACCGGAAGATGTTATTCGCTTAATTGATAAATCTGAAATATCCAAGCAAATTGTTTTTGCCAAAAGATCAAAACGAAGTGAATCAACGCTTTTTAAGTTTTTCTATAAAATTTACAAATTGGTTTTTAAGCTTCTCACCGGACAAAGCATTTATTTCGGAAATTTTAGTGTGATTCCATCAAAGTACATTCAAAAAATTGTTCATGTCTCTGAAATTTGGAATCATTACTCAGGCGCTGTCATTCGATCTCGACTACCATACACAACAGTAGATTCGGAGAGAGGTAAAAGATATTTCGGACAATCTAAAATGAATTTTACGAATTTGGTGCTTCATGGACTTAGTGCCGTATCCATTTATATGGATCAGATGGCTGTGCGGCTGTTGTTTCTAACCATCTTTTTGATTTTGTTTACCATTTCCGGCGTTCTGGTAGTATTGACGATGAAGTTTATCACACACGTTGCTATTCCGGGTTGGGCCAGTGTAACCATTTTGGCATTGTCAATTATCTTTTTTCAGGCATTTTTTATTGGCTTGTTTATGGTATTTAGTGTGCTGTCTTATCGCACCAACAGAAGCATCATTCCAGCAAAGGATTATAAGGATTTTGTACTCGAAGTAATTGATTATGCAAGAAAATAAAAGTATTAAACGTCTCTTCGCATCCGACAATTGCTCGGGAGTGCATTCTAACATATTAAATGCGATAACATCCGCTAACAATGGGCATGTTATATCATATGGAGATGATCCTTTTACCGAAAAATTAAAAATACAGATTAAAGCCCTGTTTGGACAAAATGCGGAGGTTTATCCGGTGTTTTCCGGCACAGGGGCAAACGTTACTGCTTTGCAGGCTTGCATCAGAAGCTTCGAAGCGGTAATTTGCACCGATGTGGCTCATATCTATGTGGATGAGTGCGGTGCACCTGAAAAATTTCTTCAAGCCAAGTTAATCACTGTGCCACATAATCAGGGTAAGCTTACTATCGATCAGATAGAGCCTTTGCTTCATGCCAAAGGATTTGAGCATCATGTGCAGCCCAAAGTAATTTCCATTACGCAAAGTTCGGAATATGGAACAGTTTATACTCCTGAAGAAATAGGTGCTATCTGTGATTTTGCGCATCGTAATGAGATGTTGGTTCACATGGATGGAGCAAGACTATCTAATGCAGCATCTTCTTTAGGAATTCCTTTTAAAGTATTTACAACCGATTGTGGAGTCGATATATTAAGCTTGGGAGGTACCAAGAATGGTATGCTGCAAGGCGAAGCCGTGGTGGTATTAAATTCTTCCATCCAGCATAATTTAAAGTATATCAGAAAACAGGCCATGCAATTGGGATCTAAAATGAGATATACTTCGGCCCAATTTTTAGCCTGGTTTAAGGATGATTTATATCTTCAATTGGCTGCTCATTCAAACCAAATGGCACAATATTTAGCTTCAAAGCTCGAAAGGGTAGATGGAGTAATACTTACCCAACCTGTTCAGGCAAATGCGGTATTTGCCATTTTGCCGCAAGATGTGTATCAAAAATTAATCAGCAAAGGATTTTTTTATGAATGGAACGCACAGCAAAGCGAATACCGATTTATGTGCAGTTGGGATACGCAAGTATCCGACATTGATGAATTATTGGCAGGGTTATTTTAAATTTAATTAATCCTTTGTGTCAATTATCCTTGGCTTCAGCTTATTTTATATTTTCGCATCCGGATTTTAAAAACAAATAAAATGGCATATGATGTTATCGTAATAGGTAGTGGACCTGGCGGATATGTAGCCGCAATCAGAGCTGCTCAACTTGGATTAAAGACAGCCGTAGTGGAGAAAGAAAGCCTTGGCGGGGTTTGTCTGAATTGGGGATGCATCCCAACCAAAGCATTAATCAAAAGTGCTCAGGTTTTTGAATACATTAATCATGCTGCTGATTATGGAATTTCGGTAGAAAATCCTAAAGTGGATTTCACCGCTATGGTTAAACGCAGCCGCGATGTGGCTGGTGGAATGAGCAAAGGAGTAACCTTTCTTTTGAAGAAAAATAAAGTCGATGTGTTGGAAGGATTCGGTAGCATCACTAAAGACAAAAAAGTGGAAGTGAAGGGAGCCGATGGCAAGTCAGCGCTTCATGAAGCAAAGCATATCATCATTGCAACAGGAGCTCGCTCCAGAGAGCTGCCTAACTTGAAGCAGGATGGAAAGAAAATCATAGGCTATCGTGAAGCTATGACCTTGGAGAAGAAACCTTCAAGCATGGTTGTGGTGGGTTCAGGCGCTATCGGTTCAGAATTTTCATACATCTACAATGCCATTGGCACAAAAGTAACTTTGGTAGAATTTATGCCAAACATCGTGCCGGTAGAAGATGAAGAAGTGTCGAAACAACTCGAGCGTTCATTTAAGAAAGCAGGAATAACAGTTATGACTGAAGCTTCTGTTGAATCGGTGGATACTAGCGGTCCGCTTTGTAAAGTCAAGGTGAAAACCAAAAAAGGTGAAGAAATCATCGAAGCAGAAGTGATACTTTCGGCTGTTGGCGTTGCTGCCAATATAGAGGGATTGGGTCTTGAGGGACTCGGTATCAAAGTAGAAAATGGAAAAGTGGCTGTTGATGATTTTTATCAAACCAATGTAAAGGGAATATACGCCATTGGCGATGCGGTAAAAGGTCAGGCACTGGCTCATGTTGCATCAGCCGAAGGAATCATTTGTGTAGAGAAAATTGCCGGACATCATCCTGAGCCATTGAATTATCAGAATATTCCCGGTTGCACTTACACCATTCCGGAGATTGCTAGTGTAGGCATGACCGAAAAGGCTGCTCGTGAAGCCGGCTATGAAATCAAAGTAGGTAAATTTCCTTTTTCAGCTTCAGGAAAAGCAAGTGCTGCAGGAGCTAAAGATGGATTTGTGAAAGTAATTTATGATGCCAAGTATGGCGAAATGCTCGGCTGTCATATGATTGGGCTAAATGTAACCGAAATGATAGCTGAAGCGGTGGTCGCTCGTAAATTAGAAACTACTGGTCATGAAGTGCTCAAAGCTGTACATCCGCATCCTACTATGTCAGAAGCGATGATGGAAGCCACAGCAGCAGCTTATGGCGAAGTAATACATTTGTAATCATTAAGCAGTGAAAATGCCGGTGATACCGGCATTTTTTTTGAATCAAATCATGTGCGGAATAGCCGGAATATTTGCATTTACTGAGAAGGGAAAAGAAAGCTTTCCAATGACTCTTGCAGCAGTGGAGCAATTGAAATTGCGTGGGCCTGATGGCAATGGTGTTTTTGAAAAAGGACGCGTTTCACTTGGTCATGCCAGACTTTCTATCATTGATACATCCAATGCAGCTGCTCAGCCATTTACTGACGAGACGGGGCGATACACAATTGTTTTTAATGGGGAATTTTTCAATTATCAAACACACCGAGAGCTCTTAATAGAGAAGGGGCACAAATTTCGAAGTGCCAGTGATACTGAAGTATTATTGCAACTTTACATTCAAGACGGACCCAAATGTCTTGAAAAGATCAATGGTTTTTTCGCTTTTGCGATCTATGATGCTATGGAAGAAAGTATGTTCATCGCACGCGACCGTTTTGGTATAAAACCTCTGCTCTATTTTCAGGATGAAGATAAATTTGCTTTTGCTTCGGAAATGAAATCCCTATTAGCATATGAGCCTGTAAAAGAGATTGATGCAAACATATTGAGGCATTATTTTCATTTAAATTATATCCCTGGCGAACATAGTATTTACTGGGATGTAAAAAAACTGAAGCCGGGAACCTATCTTATGCTGAAGGCAAGGAAGCTTGGTAGTCATAACTATTATACCATTCCCCAAGACATTAATCATGAAATCAGCTATGACCAAGCTTGCAAGAAACTTTATGCATTGATGGATGCATCAGTGAAACGAAGACTAATTTCTGATGTTCCGCTTGGTTCCTTTCTAAGCGGTGGTATTGATTCTTCTGTGGTTGCCGCTTTAGCAGCCATGCAGGTCAATAGCCTAAATACCTTTTCGATTGGCTATTCAGATGAGCCACTGTTTGACGAAACAAGCTACGCTCTTGAAGTAGCTAAAAAATATAATACCAACCACACCGTCTTCAAGCTTCGAAACGATGATTTATATGCTCATTTGGATGACGTACTCGACTACATAGATGAGCCTTTTGCAGATTCATCAGCCCTTGCAGTGTATATTTTAAGTAAAGAAACCCGAAAGCATGTAACTGTTTCGCTTTCTGGTGATGGGGCGGATGAATTATTTGGAGGCTATAACAAACATTTAGGTGAATTCAAGCTTCGTCAGTTGGCTCATCTACGTCCCTTAATGAAAGTTGCTTCGCCGATATTCAGCCTATTGCCGAAATCGAGAAATTCCAAAGCTGGTAACTTGTTTCGTCAGCTTCATAAGCTCACGCGCGGTGCTTCTATGACAGCAGCTGATAGATATTGGGCATGGTGTGGCTATGCTAATGAAGCGTATCTAAACTCAATAATTAAGCAAGCAGCCGATAAGGAGCAATTGAGTGCTATCAAACAAGAGTTTACTGCTCTGATTGATGGTGAAGCGGGAATCAATGACATGCTGCGCGCAGATGTGAGATTGGTTTTGGTCAATGACATGCTCACCAAAGTGGACTTGATGTCCATGGCAAATAGCCTCGAAGTCAGAGTTCCTTTTCTTGATTATGAAGTAGTTAACTTCGCATTCAGTCTCCCATCGCACTACAAAGTGAACAGGCAGGGACGCAAATTGATTGTTCAGGATGCATTCCGTCATATTTTGCCGGAATCATTATACCACCGTCCCAAACATGGCTTTGAAGTCCCTTTGTTGAATTGGTTTCGCACTTCGCTGCATAGCAGAGTTTTTGATACGTATCTCAAAAAGGAATTTTTAATTGAGCAAAATATTTTCCAACCAGATATCGGAAAAATGTTGCATCAACAACTACATTCGTCCAATCCCGGTGATGTAGCGGCCAAACTCTGGGCGTTGATTGTTTTTCAGCACTGGTGGATTAAGTGGCATAAATGATTATTTTTGCTCGGCTTTCGGGCTTTGCAAAATGCCAAGAATATTAAGAATCATCAATCGTTTTAATTTAGGTGGCCCAACCTACAATGCAGCCTATCTATCGAAGTATTTGCCTTCAGAATTTGAAACGGTCTTGGTAGGCGGTGAGAAGGACGAAACAGAAGACAGCTCGGAGTTTATAGTGAAGAATCTCGGTCTCGACCCCATTGTTATACCCGAAATGAAGCGGGAAATTGACTTAAAAAACGATTTCGAAGCTTACAAGAAAATAACCAAGTTAATTAAGGATTTTAAACCTGATATTGTTCACACCCATGCATCTAAGGCCGGAACAATAGGCCGTTTGGCAGCTTCAGCCATGAATGTTCCAGTGATTGTGCACACCTTTCACGGTCACGTTTTTCATTCATATTTTGGCAAGATTAAAACGGTGATGTATAAAAACATAGAGCGTAATCTTGCAAGAAAAAGCTCAACAATCATCGCGATAAGTGAAAAACAGAAATCAGAACTTTGTTTGGTGCATCGAATCTGTCGTCCCGAAAAGATTACAGTTGTTCCACTTGGATTTGACTTAAGCAGATTCACTGTAAATCAAGAAGCTAAGAGGACTCAGTTTCGAGAAAGATATCAACTTGCTCAAGATGAGATTGCTGTAGGCATCATAGGTCGTTTGGTTCCAATAAAAAATCACAAATTATTTTTAGATATTGTAAAACGTGTTTTAGACCAAACCAAAAAAAAGGTCAGATTTTTTATTATTGGCGACGGCGAAGATCGCTTGCGTATTGAAAATTATGCAAGAGACCTACAGCTATCATTCGTAGATGCAACTATTTCTAATGAAATCAATCCGCTCACATTTACTTCATGGATTAAAGACATTGATATTGCCAATGCAGGTTTAGACATTATAGTATTAACATCTCTAAATGAAGGAACACCGGTCAGTCTAATTGAAGCACAAGCTGCAAACAAACCTATTGTTACTACTTGTGTGGGAGGCATTGAAAATGTAGTTATTGAAAATAAAACAGCATTACTTTGCAGGGAAAAGGAGAATGCAGACATGTTTGCAGATCAACTTCTCAGATTGATAGAAGATGAAACACTTCGAAAAGAACTATCTTTACACGGTTGGACGCATGTGAAAAATAAATATCATTACACACGTTTGATTGATGATTTTACATCATTGTATTATAAACTACTTGAAGAAAACGATGTTAGAATTTAAGCTTAGGATAAATTTCAAAATTATTTTTGCTCTCGTCATTCTTAGTGCAGTAGTTTTCAGTGGATGCAACAATAGAGCAATCATGTTTAAGGTTCCGCGAAATTTCAATTTCGATGAGATGAAAGAAGCGGATCGCAATCGGGAATATAGAATAGGCATCAACGATAATTTATCCATAATGATGATTCCTAATTCCGGGAACATGATATTCGAAAATATCGGTGGAGATATAACAGGAAGTGTTCAGGGTATTAACATGATGAATTTGCGTAATAGAAGCAATTATTTAGTAACTGTAGAGTTTGATGGAACAATAAAGTTACCAACGCTAGGCAGGATACATGTGAACAATTTATCGGTTCGTGAATTGGAATTGTTGCTGGAAGAGAACTTTAGGAAATATTTCATTGATCCTTTTGTAAACGTTACAGCCAACAACCGACGAGTCGTTATTTTTACCGGAACGGGGGGGAGTGCACGAATACTCAATTTAGTCAATCCTAATACATCTTTGTTGGAAGGTTTGGCAAGTGCAGGTGGCGTGCCACCAAATGGTAAAGCAGATCGTGTAATTGTGATAAGAGATCATGGTTTAGCTTCGCAGAAAATATTCAGAGTAGATCTTTCAAAAATAGATAATCTGAAAGATTCTGATTTTATGCTGCAAGCAAATGATATTATTTATGTGGATACAAGAAATGAACTGGTACTTAATTTTCTAAATAGAGCGATGCCATACCTCATGGTTATCAATACTTTATTTTTCACATTCTTAATCATAAATAACTCACTTTAGACATCAAATGAGTCAGACTCGTAAAATATCCAACCTAAATAGTGACTTCGATTTTCGTCTTTTACTTCGAGTCACGCGAAAGAATATCGCTTGGATTATTTTATTTTTCATTCTGGCCACTTTTATAGCATTTCTTTACCTGCGATACACTCACCCAATTTACCAAGCCAGTTCTACTATCCAAATCACTGCAAGTGATAAGACATCCAATTTCTTAATTAAGAATGACTTTATCAAGAATGATCTATCGGCCAGAATAGAATTGTTAAGATCTCCGGTTTTTCTCAATAAGGTGTTTAGCAAACTTAAATTAGATAACCTCTATTACATCAAGGGTAGTGTGTTGAATACGGAGCTTTACACGTCTAATCCTTACAGAGTCGAGATTCTTAAGCCGACGGAAAATATTTTCAATTTACCTTTTTACGTCAATTTTATTGATGAGTCAAATTTGCGAATTAAGTATTCGATCAGCAACAAAGAAACAATTGAGAAGCTTCCCACCAACACTTGGGTAAAAACCGAGTTTGCTGATTCCGTGAGGATTAGTGTAACCAATTATGAAAGAATAAAGGCTGATCAAAAAGGCACCAATGAGTATATCTATTTTTTCGTCAATATTAGAAAGGAAAATTTGGTGCGTTTGTTTTCGCCCAACCTCGAAATCAAAGTAAAGAACCAGTCAGCCGGGACAATTGAAATCACTTTTAAGGAAAGAAACCCCAACAAAGTGGCTGATGTCTGCAACAACATTGTTGAAGAATTTAAGATGTATGATATAGAAAAGCAGGCAGAGAGCTCGCGCAATATCATCTCTTTTGTCGATGATCAGTTGAATATCATGTACGACAAACTGTATGATAGTGAAAAAGCTGTACAGAGTTTTAAATTACGTAACAACGTTCTGGAATATGATGCTTTGCCGGATTTTGCTCAACGAATCACTAATTTAGAGAAAGAAAAACTGACCATAGATAGTGATTACAATTTATTTGAGAACCTGGAGCAAACGCTCAGAGAAGACAAAGACATCGATGTTTACAAATTAATTTCACTCGTTGCCGGTTTATCATCGGGCACCATGATAGATAAGCAACTTGCTAGCATTCAGGAGCTGTTAACAAGGAAAGAAGAAGCGCTTTATTCAAAAACGATTAACAACACCGCTATTGCCAAGCTCGATTTCCAGCTCAATATCCAAAAACAACTGCTTTTTGAAGCAATTAAGGTTCACAAATCAAATCTTCAGCGTAAAAAGGAAGACGTAGAGCGAAGAATTTCTGATTATCAGCGGGAGATAGATTCTTATAATACCGGTTATGACAGGCTTGAGTTTATTAAATTAAATAAGCTGAATGAAATCAATGCCAAGTATTACAATAAGCTGGTAGAAATAAAGTCGGAGTTAACCATCGCTGTAGCAGGTATTACACCGGAGAATGCAGTGTTGGAATATGCGCAAATACCTTCTTCTCCATTGTTTCCGGAGAAACGAAAGGTTGCCTTAGGCGCACTTATCGGATGGATCTTTGCAAGTTTAGGTCTCATCGTGCTTCGATATTTATTCCACAATGAAATTACATCGTTGAATGAAATATTAAGTTATATCGATGCACCTGTATTGGGAATTATCCCAAACTATCGTGATGTAATTCCTGTATCTCAATTGATTGTGGACAAAAAACCAAAATCTTTAATTGCGGAGTCTCTTAGGGCAATCCGAAGTAATCTTGAGTTTTTGTCATCAGGAACAGGATCTAAAGTGTTAGCGATTACTTCAACGATTTCAGGGGAAGGTAAAACCTTTGTTGCAATGAATTTGGCCGGAATTATTGCCTTTTCAGAAAAGAAAGTAATCATTATTGACCTTGATATGCGCAAACCTAAAATCCATGTTGGTTTTGGTGTGAGCAATGATAAAGGAATGAGCACGATCCTCATTGGTCGATCTAAAATAGATGACTGTATTTATAATTCCAGCTTAAAAAATTTAGATTTTATTACCGCGGGTCCGGTGCCACCCAATCCATCTGAACTTATTTTGAGTAAAAGAATGTCTGATGTTTTGGAAGAACTTAAGCAGAAGTATGATTTAATTGTGGTTGATAATCCTCCGGTAGGTTTGGTTACTGATGGAATTAAGATATTTAAACTTGCAGACTATCCTGTGTACGTGTTCCGCGAAAATTACAGTAAGCGGAATTTTGTGGCCAATGTGAATAAGCTCATTCAGGATAATAACATTAAGAATCTATCCATTGTGATGAACAATGTGGACATCAAGCGCTCGGGATATGGCTACAGTGGTGTATATGATTATGATTATGGTTACGGTTACGGCTATGGATTCGGCTATTACGACGAAGACATACGAAGAGAACGTTTTAATTTAGTAGAATACTTTAAACGTCTTATCAACAAGTCATGATCGTGGAATTGACAGATATTACGGGCTTGTTGTTGATTAAGCCAAAAGTTTTTGAAGATGAACGCGGCTACTTCTTCGAGAATTATTCAAAAAAAGCATTTCATGATGCCGGAATCAAAGATGATTTTGTTCAAGAAAACCAGTCTCTATCTCAGAAAGGAGTATTACGAGGGCTTCATTTTCAAGCACCGCCTTTTGCACAATCTAAGCTTATCAGAGTCATACGTGGGTCGGTATTTGATGTGGTCGTTGATATTCGCAGCAATTCAGCCCACTATGGCCAATCATTTTGTGTTGAGTTAAATGAAACCAACAAATGGATGCTCTACGTTCCGGAAGGATTTGCACATGGATTCCTAACCCTTGAAGATAATACTATCTTTGCTTATAAATGTGGCAACTACTATCAGAAAGATTCTGAAGGAGGTATCATGTGGAATGACGATGAACTAGCTATTTCATGGGGAGTTGATAACCCCATATTGTCAGAAAAAGATAAAAACAATATTGTTTTTAGTAAATTCAAATCTCCTTTTTAATGTGAACAGCCTATGATTGATTTTAACTTTTTTTCCCCTTCATCATTGCTAATTTTTTTCTGTTTTTCCATGGTGATAATTTCTGTTATAGCCAATGGACTATTATTGAAATTTTCATTCAGCATGGGGCGCAAAAATGAAAAGGATGAAATAAGATGGAGTTCAACCACAAAGCCTGCTTTCGGTGGCATTTCATTTTACATTTTGTTTCTATTCTCCTTGGTATTTCATGTGTTATTCTTTAGCAATGAAGAGATCATTAAGAATCCATCGTTTTTTGGATTTTTTATCACCACATCACTCGGTTTTGCCATGGGACTAGCCGACGATGCCTACAATACCAAGCCTTTTTTGAAATTTTCAGTTCAGTTCATTTGTGCTTTTCTTTTCCTTTTTACCGGATTGGTGATTTCAATATTTCCTTACGATTGGCTTAACTATGCTTTCACCATGCTTTGGGTGATTGGATTGATGAATTCAATCAATATGCTCGACAATATGGACGCCATCACTTCATCTACTTCATTCATCATAATATCCGCTGCTGTTGCAATTATAATTTTTAACGGTGATTATCCTACCATCGACCTGACCATTTTCTTAGGGATATTGTCGGCTATTGCCGGTTTTCTTTACTATAACTGGAATCCATCGCGCATGTATATGGGTGACAGCGGTAGTCAGTTTCTTGGGGTTTTTTTGGCTTATTTAGGGATAAAATATTTTTGGAATGGTGTGGACTATCATGGTGTGGCTGTCCCTGCAAAACAATTTTTGGTTGCAATCCTGATTTTTGTTGTCCCGCTTTCCGATACCGCTTCAGTAACTATCAATCGTATGTTAAAAGGTAAATCTCCCTTTGTGGGAGGAAGAGACCACACTACCCATCATCTTTCTTATCTTGGCTTCACAGATCGTCAAGTGGCATTTATTCTTATATTAATTTCATTAGGCACCTTGTTTGTGAGTGTGATTATCATCAATTCCATAAAAGAATGGACTCAGCTCTATACTTTTTTATTTGGGGCATTATTTTTGATAATTTTCTTAACGTTATACAGTATCACTCGTATCAGTAAACCAAAACCAAAATCGATTGAAGATTCACAAAATCATACGAAGCAAGCAGAAACCAATCCTTAGGATTTCGGTTTCCATGCTGTTTTTGCTTGTTTCGCTTATTTTCATCAGACTTTTTAGTTTTTACAATAAACCGATTGATGAAGATTCGCTCTTCCAGCAAAAGTTTAATGAACACTACAAGGTTTTTGCTGTAAACATTCCAGAGAATGTTGAATTTGCTGGAGAAAAGGTTCCAGTAAATGATTTTGATGTTAGAGAGCGACTCGATAGAGAACTCTTGGTCAATACCTACTGGCAATCGCAAACACTCTTGATGATTAAACGAGCAAATCGTTGGATGAAAATTATTGAACCGATACTTAAACGAAATGGAATTCCTGATGATTTTAAGTTTTTAGCACTTGTAGAAAGTGGTTTCACCTTAAATGTTTCCCCTAAGGGGGCGGCTGGATTCTGGCAGTTTATTCCATCTACTGCACAGGCCTATGGTTTAGTGGTCAATGATAATATTGATGAGCGTTACCATATCGAAAAATCAACAGAAGCAGCCTGTAAGTATTTTAAAGATGCCTACAAGCAATTTGGAAGCTGGACCTTGGTTGCTGCTTCTTACAATATGGGTACTAATGGAATCGCGAAGCAATTGGAACGTCAAAAAACAAAAAGTTACTATGACTTATCGCTGAATGAAGAAACGTCAAGATATGTTTTCCGTGTGGTTGCAATCAAAGAAATAGTGAATAATCCTAAGCAGTATGGATTCTATTTCAGACAGAAAGACCTTTACCCGGCTATTCCAACAGAAACAATCACAGTTGATTCCACCATAAAAAATCTACCACAGTTTATTACAAACCTAGGATATCCCTACAAAACCTTTCGCTACTTCAATGCATGGATTAGAACTGATGCATTATTGAATGCCGATAAGAAGACGTATGCATTAAAACTACCCAAGAAAGAATTGCTCGATAATCCTCGTTTTTTGGAAATGATTGATCGTGAAACGAGCGATGAAACGCCTGGGAATTAACCATCATAAACTTTGGTCAAACCCAACTATTAGTCAATTAAATTGTTTAGGTGGTTGGCATTACTTTATTTTCGCACTTGCTATTCCGGTAAATATTCATGAGTTATACTGAGTCAATTGAGATTTTTGGGGCACGAGAACATAATCTTAAAAACATTGATATAAAAATTCCACGAAACAAACTCGTGGTAATAACCGGCTTGAGTGGAAGCGGAAAATCTTCTTTGGCTTTTGACACTATTTATGCAGAAGGTCAGCGACGCTACATCGAAAGTTTTTCAGCTTATGCCAGACAATTCATGGGGGGAATGGAGCGTCCGGATGTGGATCGAATTACAGGCCTAAGTCCAGTGATAGCTATCGAACAAAAATCAACGAATCGAAATCCGAGATCCACAGTTGGAACAATCACAGAAGTGTATGATTTTATGCGCCTTCTTTTTGCCAGAGCCGGCGAGGCATATTCCTATGTTACCGGAGAAAAAATGGTTCGCTATGCAGAGCAGCAAATCATTCAGCTTATCTTGGACCAATATAAAGATAGAAAACTGGTGCTTCTTGCTCCGGTGGTGAAAGGTAGAAAAGGTCATTACAGAGAATTGTTCGAGCAAATTCGGAAACAAGGATACAGTAGGGTTAGAGTAGATAATGAATTGAAGGAGATCGTTTTTGGAATGAAGCTTGACCGCTACAAAGTCCATGATATTGAAGTGGTGATAGATAGAATTCAAGCCGAAGAGTCTGCGAAAGGTAGAATCACAGAGTCGGTGCGAACAGCGATGAAAATGGGTAAAGGCCATCTCATGATTTTGGATCAGGAAACCAACGAAATAAGAAGTTACAGTAAATTCCTGATGTGCCCTTCATCTGGTATTTCTTACGATGAACCAGCTCCTAATCTGTTTTCGTTTAATTCGCCTTATGGTGCTTGCCCATCTTGTCATGGTTTAGGTGAAATCAATCAGGTCGATTTAAAAAAGATTATTCCAGATTTGAACAAAAGCATCAAACAAGGTGGCATAAAACCCTTGGGAGAATATAAAAAATCTTGGATTTACACACAAATAGAAGCTATTGCTGATAAATATGGATTCTCTATCAATGAACCCATTAAAAACATAGATAAAGATGGTCTTGATGCGATCTTATTCGGTACCGAAGAAGTTTTAAAGATTAAGGATACGGACTTTGCTCACAGTGGATTTAGTATGAGTTTCAATGGAATTGTAAATTTTATACAATCTCAGCATCAAGATGCAGCCACCGAAGGAACTAAGCAATGGGCAGAGAATTTTATGAATCCGGTGAGATGCCCTGAATGTGAAGGCGCGAGATTGAAAAAGCAGGCACTATGGTTTAAAGTTCATGATAAGAATATAGCTCAACTTGCAGAATTAGACATTGCCCAATTATCAGTTTGGTTTGCTCAGGTAGATCAATACTTGTCTGACAAACAGAAGATGATCGGTGCCGATGTGATAAAAGAGATCAGGGCGAGATTGAAATTTCTCCTAAATGTTGGTTTGGATTATTTGACACTAAATAGACCAACTGCAACTTTATCAGGAGGCGAAGCCCAGCGAATCAGACTGGCAACCCAAATTGGCTCAAAACTGCGTGGTGTACTCTATATTCTCGATGAGCCATCTATTGGTTTGCATCAACGCGATAACAGTTTACTGATCGAGGCTCTGCAAGACTTAAGAGATACTGGAAATTCTGTGCTAGTAGTGGAGCACGACAAGGATATGATTTTAGCAGCCGATCATGTGATAGACATTGGCCCGGCAGCCGGTGTGCATGGTGGTAGGGTAGTGGCGCAAGGAAATGTAAAGGATATCATTCATTCTGATTCGCTCACCGCCAAGTATTTGAATAATCATATCAGCATTGTAATACCTAAGCAACGAAGACAACCTAATGGAAAGTATCTAAAACTTTACAAAGCCAGTGGAAATAATTTGAAAAAGGTCGATTTAACGATTCCATTAGGGCTGATGGTATGCGTGACCGGTGTTTCAGGGAGCGGTAAATCATCACTTATTTCGGAGACATTATATCCCATTTTAAGTCAACATTTTTACCATAGTCATCAAAAGCCTTTGCCTTACAAAAAAATTGAAGGCTTAGAACATTTGGATAAAGTGATTGAAATCGATCAAACACCGATTGGCAGAACACCGCGCTCAAATCCAGCAACCTATTGTGGGGTTTTTTCGGACATCCGCATGCTGTTTGCAGAGCTACCCGAAGCCAAGATTAGAGGGTACAAGCCTGGGCGCTTTTCCTTCAATGTAAAAGGAGGCAGATGCGAAACCTGTGGCGGGGCTGGCATGCAAGTTATAGAAATGAATTTTCTACCCGATGTGTACGTTCATTGTCCAACCTGCCAAGGAAAAAGATATAACCGTGAAACACTCGAGGTGAGATACAAAGGTAAATCCATCAGCGATGTGTTAGAGATGACAATTGATGATGCTGTGCATTTTTTTGAAGGCATTCCTTCTATTTTGCATAAAATCAAAACATTACAAGATGTAGGATTGGGGTATATCAAACTAGGTCAGCAATCTACTACGCTCTCAGGGGGCGAAGCGCAAAGAGTAAAATTGGCTACAGAACTATCTAAGCGAGATACAGGTAAAACTTTCTACATTTTAGATGAACCAACCACAGGCCTACATTTCGAAGATATTCGTATTTTGCTCGATGTATTGCAGAAATTGGTTAACAAAGGAAATACAGTTTTGGTGATCGAGCATAATATGGACATTATAAAAGTAGCTGATTATGTAATAGATATTGGTCCCGAAGGAGGAGAGAAGGGTGGAGCCATCGTTTGTGAAGGCACGCCGGAGGAAATAGCAAAAAACAAGAAAAGCCACACAGGTCGATTCTTAAACATAGAATTAAAGAATAGATAAACGATATGTCAGAACAAAAAGAAAACGGGCACGAGAATAAAATTATCGAAGCCTTTAAAGAAAAAGATTGGACAGAAATCAAAACATCAAATTCGTGGCAGATTTTCAAAATCATGGCCGAGTTTGTAGAAGGTTTTGAAAAGCTCAGCAAGATCGGACCTTGTGTTTCGATTTTCGGCTCAGCGCGTGCAAAACCAGAAGACGCTCATTATAAAATGGCAGAAGATATTGCCTACCGTCTCACTAGAGAAGGCTATGGTATCATCACCGGTGGTGGTCCGGGTATTATGGAAGCCGGTAATAAAGGAGCTCACCGTGGGGGAGGTAAGTCAGTAGGATTAAATATCGTGCTTCCCTTTGAGCAGGAAGGAAACAGATTCATTGATCGTGATAAAATAATCAACTTCGACTATTTCTTCGTGAGGAAGGTTATGTTTATGAAGTATGCTCAAGGTTTTGTGATTATGCCTGGGGGCTTTGGCACCTTAGACGAGTTTTTTGAAGCACTTACACTTATTCAAACAAATAAAATCGCACGCTTTCCGCTCGTGTTGGTTGATAAGAAATTTTGGACAGGCCTTGTGGAGTGGGTAAAAGAGCAATTATTGGCCGAGAATCCTTACATCAGTCCGGAAGACTTGAATTTATTTGTATTAGTTGATACTGCCGAGGAAGCTGTAGTAGCAATTAATGAATTCTACAAGAAATACATGTTCAAACCGAACTTCTGATTATGTACGTAGTGGTCTCAGCGGGAATCGAACCCACATCAAAAGTTTAGGAAACTTCTATTCTATCCGTTGAACTATGAGACCATATTTTTCAGTGTCTGCTTCAAGTACAGAAGCCATATCCTTAAAGTTAGTTTGCAAAAGTACTGATTTATCTCGTTTTTAATGGTAATTCAGTTTGAGGTAATTTGTAGTGCATAGAAATATGGCTAAGTGTTAAAGTTTTTCAGTTTGACTGAGATTTTTAGGTACCCTTGTAACATCCATCATAATATGTTTGACATAATAGGTGACATCCAAGGGCATGCAGATAAACTCGAACAGTTACTGTTAAAGTTAGGCTACAGTAATCGCAATGGAACCTACTCGCATCCTGAAAGAAAAGCATTGTTTGTTGGCGACTATATCGATAGAGGACCTAAAATCAGAGAAACACTTCAAATAGTTAAAGCGATGGTGGACAGCCAAAATGCAGTTGCTTTAATAGGAAATCACGAATACAATGCTCTATGTTTTCATTTTCAAGAAACTGAAGGCGGGCACCTTCGAAAACATTTAATCAAAAACATCATTCAGCATTACGAGACGCTTAAACAGTTTCAAAACAGGCAGCAAGAATATGAAGACTATTTAGAGTGGTTTAAGACCTTGCCTTTATACTACGAAACGGAAACTTTCAGAGCGGTTCATGCTTGTTGGGACATTAACAACATTGAATTTCTAAGAAAAACTTTAGTTGACGACAGACTGACTGACGAACTTATTTACCAATCCGTGAAGATTGGCACAGCCTTAAATGAAGCCATTGAGCAGACATTAAAAGGTAAAGAACTGAGAATGCCTAAAGGTCTATCTTTTACTGATAAAGATGGAACAAGAAGAACTGAAATACGGATAAAGTGGTGGGAAGATCCATCGGTTATGACCTATAAATCAATTAGTGTTGAGACAATTGCTCATTTGCCGGAGCAGCCAATCGAATTATCAGCATTTAAATTACTTAACTTTGATCACCACACTGACAAGAATGTATTTTTTGGTCATTACTGGCTTAAGGGAGAACCATCAATTTACAGAGCGAATATATGCTGTTTGGACTACAGTGTTGCAAAAGGAGGTAATCTTGTTGCCTACCGGTTAACAGAAGAATCTGCTTTGGACAGTAAAAATCTACGCTATGTTTGAAATCGCATCAGGCTCGAAGTAGCCTTTAAACAAAGGAATCAGAAGTATTTGTCTTTTGCGCTTTAGCAAATTACAAGCATGTAAATAAATCTATTTAGGGGTTCTTTACCTTGAATTTCCTGGAGTACTCCAAGAACTGCTCTTTGGTTAGCTCTTTATTTCCGGTGCCATCTCCAAAATTGATGTAACCGTAGTACTTAACTTTATAGCCAAGTCGTGCAGCATCATAAATTACCAGAACAACTTTAGAAGAATCTAAGGTTTTTCCACCTCTTTGCAATTCAGAAGCAGCCAGTCTTTCCTTAGCTAATTTTTCTTCTTCGAGTCTTGCCTTTTCTAACTTTTCGAGTTCAGCTTGCTCTCTAGCTTGTTGTTCAGCCAGTGCATCGTCGGATTGTTTTTTCTTTATGCGATTAGCTTCTTCTTCTTTAGCCTTGGCAATTGCTTCAAGTCGGGCTTTTTCTTCCGCATCTCGTTTAGCACGCAAAGCAGCATCATTGGCTTCTTTTTCACGTTTGGCCTTTTCCATAGCTTCTTTTCGGGCCAGTTCTTCTGCAAGAAGTCTGTCTTGCATTTCTTTATCTTTTCTTCGTTTTTCAGCAGCAAGAGAATCACGTTTAGCTTGCTCCTGCAACTGAATCAATTCCAAACGTTTTTGATCAGCAAGTAATTTTTCAGTCTTTACACGGTTGATAGAATCTATTCTTGCTCTTTCTAATGCCGCCAATCGAGCTTTTTCATCATCTCTTTTCTGCTGAATTGCTGCTATAGAATCTTGTTTTGCTTTTTGTATTGCTGCTAGACGCGCTTTTTCTTCTTCTTCCTTTTTTCGAACTAAAGCGATGGAATCTTTTCTAGCTCTTTCAATAGCTTCCAGTCTTGCTTTTTCAGCTGCTGCAAGAGCATCTTGCTCTGCTTTTATTCTAGCAAGCGAATCCCTTCTTGCTTTTTCAATAGCTTCTAATCTCGCTCTTTCAGCTGCTGCAAGAGCTTCTTGCTCTGCTTTTATTCTAGCAAGCGAATCCCTTCTTGCTTTTTCAAGAGCTTCAAGCCTTGTTCTTTCAGCTGCAGCAAGTGCGTCCTGTTCTGCTTTAATTCGCGCAAGAGAATCTCTTCTGGCTTTTTCCAGTGCTTCTAGCCTTGCCCTTTCTGTATCTTCTTTTTTACGCAGAGCTGCTAACGAGTCTCGTCTTGCTTTTTCAAGAGCATCGAGTCTGGCTCTTTCCGCTGCGGCGAGTGCTTCCTGTTCTGCTTTTGCTCTTGCAATAGAATCAAGGCGTGCTCTTTCAAGGGCAGCTAATCGTTCTCTTTCAGCATCTTCCTTATTTTTTAATGCTGCAAGCGAGTCTCTACGTGCTTTTTCCAGGGCTTCTAATCGATCCCTTTCGGCTGCTGCAATCGCGTCTTGTTCTGCTTTCACTCTAGCAAGCGAATCTTGTCTAGCTCTCTCGAGTGCTTCTAGTCTAGCCTTTTCAGCAGCGGCTAATGCTTCCTGATCTGCTTTTGCTTTGGCAAGCGAATCGAGTCTGGCTCTTTCGAGTGCTTCCAATCTAGCTCTTTCCGCAGCGGCTAATGCGTCTTGTTCTGCTTTTGCACGTGCAATGGAGTCAAGGCGCGCTCTTTCTAATGCGGCTAGTCGCTCTCTTTCCGCGTCTTCTTTATTTTTCAAGGCAGCAAGAGAATCTATTCTAGCTCTTTCGAGTGCTTCTAATCGTGCCCTTTCGGCTGCTGCAAGCGCATCTTGTTCTGCTTTCACTCTAGCAAGCGAATCTTGTCTAGCTCTTTCTAG
>JBKBKN010000002.1:0-174922 GCA_046294625.1 Flavobacteriales bacterium | reverse complement strand
GCATTATTGAATTGGTGAAAAAAACACAAGGTGAAAAGCCGGCCATTCAGAGATTGGGTGATCAGGTAAGCGCAGTTTTTGTGCCGGTGGTTGTAGCTATTGCTATTCTTACTTTCCTTGCAGCTTATTTCATTTTTGCTTTATCAGCTCAACAAGCATTGATGAATGCTGTAGCAGTTTTGGTCATATCCTGCCCATGTGCTATGGGCCTTGCCACGCCCACAGCGGTTTCAGTTGGGTTGGGTCGTGCTGCAAAGCGTGGTATTCTAATTAAAGGAGGCCTAACTATCGAGAGTTTTGCCAAAGTGCAAAAAATCGTTTTTGATAAAACAGGCACTTTAACCACGGGCAAGTTTAAACTGCAGAAAATCGAAATCATCAAAGACGGATTAGACGAATCATATATTAAGTCAAATATCATTGCATTAGCAGAGCGCTCCTCGCATCCCATTTCGGTTTCACTTAAAAATGAGTTTAAAGATACCATTTCTCCTGCAGACTTATTTGCAATCAGGGAGCTCAAAGGCAAGGGTATGACCGGTAAGAATAAGCACAACGAAGTGGTTTCATTAGGCTCTGAAAAAATCTTGAACCACCATCCGGAATTAAAATTCAATCTTTATTTGAGCATCAATGGTGAGCCAATTGCAGGATTGCAAGTAGAAGATCAAATTAAGCCGGGTGCTAAGGAAATGATCGAAACTTTTCATCAGCAAGGTATAGAAACCATTATGTTGAGCGGCGACAAAAAAGATCGTTGTAAGAAAATTGCTGATGAACTAGGAATTAAACATGTTTACAGTGAACAGCTTCCTGAGCAAAAACTCGAAATCATCCGAAAGTTAGCTTCAGAAACTAATATTGCCATGGTGGGTGATGGGGTGAATGATGCACCAGCACTCAGCTTAGCACAAACCGGAATTTCACCGGGCGATGCCACACAGGTGGCAGTGAATGCTGCACAGGTGGTTTTGCTTAATAAAGAAAATCTTGAAAGCCTAGCGGAAGCCTGGAAATTGAGTAAGCTCACCTTACGTACCATAAAACAGAATTTGTTTTGGGCATTTTTCTATAATGTGCTGGCAATTCCTTTAGCTGCAATGGGATATCTTTCACCAATGATTGCAGCTTTTTCCATGGCGTTTTCCGATGTGATAGTGATTGGTAATTCTATCTGGCTAAAACGAAAAAAGCTGCCAGAATAAACCCTTACTCATCAAATTCAATCTCAATTTTTCTGTTTGAGCCCGATTTGCTTTGGGGATTTGATGGGTTATCAGGTTCTTTCTTAAACTCCTTTCTCAAAAGATTTCGCAGCTCTTCCTTCTCTTTTACACGCACTTCTTTGCGAGCCTCTCTAGCACTTTTTCGATCATATACGAAATTGGGATTGTCTGCCTTGCCGGTCATCAACAGATAAAGACGCATGCCGCCACTACCATCTACCAATTCTTCGCCAAATTCGGTATTCTCTTTTTTACTTCGTTTGGCTTTTTTAGAAAGCAATTCATTGAGCAATAAATTGATGTGATAATCAATATCATTGTCGAAACTATGTGTACCTGAAAGGCTCAAATTGAGCGCGTTGGATTTAATATCCATAGCCGGAATAAATATTTTCCTTTGCTTGATTTCAATCTGATTTTTTAGTTCCGAAAAACGAATGTGTTTCAGCTCGTCAAGACTGATGAATCTTGACAAAGCATTTAAGGGTTGAAAATTAATCAATTCACCATTTATGATTTTGATGTCGGTAATAGCATAAACATCGTTTTGGTTGATGTTCAGATCTGAATTCATAGATGCCCTAAAAAGAAGATTGGCAGTGAGCATTCCTTGCAGATTGGCTGCAGTGATGGTTTCCTGACCAAAGTTATCGAAAGCGACAAACAATTCTCGAATATTCACCTTGTCAAATTGAGCTTTGCAATCAATTAGGAATGAACCGGTTGGCATTTGCTTCACATAGCCCGATGCATCCACCACACCATCCATAGTTTTGAATCTAAGTTTTTGTGTTTCAAAAACCCCATTCTGCAAGGTAGCCTGTCCTTGAATATCTTTTGCTGTGAATGCTCTAAAACGAAAGCCATCAATACTGGTTTTTAGGTTAACATGAATATGCGAAGGGAATTCGAGATCGTAAGTTTCTTGCCCGTTTTTAGATTCTTTCCCGATAAAATTTTCCAGATTGAGTTCTTCTGCTTTTAAGTAGGCATCAATGTAAAGTGGCTGTTTATTTCCTGCTAAAAAGCTAAACACATTTCCAAGCTTTCCATTCAATTCGATTGCTGTTCCGGAAACATTGGCCAAGAGTTGTTTCACGATGATATTGTTGTTTTCAAACTGAATAAGACCATTGATGTTGTTGTATCGGATATTTGAATCTTTCAGCATAAATGCTCCTTGATTAATTTCAAGATTTCCGCTGGCAATCACACCTTTAAACCCTTGTTTGTCAATTTTGCTGAGTTCCTGGAAATTCCCTTTCACGGCAATGTTTCCCTTGCATTTTCCTTCGGGGGAAATTAGTTTTTCATTTTCCACAAAAGCATAAACTTCGCTTATCATCAGGTTCAAATCAGCTTTTAAGTCGATGAATGGTTCTGAAAGATTCTCCATTTTGAATCTTCCTTTCGATTGACCTGTGCTCGTTTCGAAACTGAATTGGCTAATGTCAATCAAGCTGCTATTGATATTACGTCTTTTACCATTGTGGTATTTGCCTTCCAGATTTAGATTACGGATGTTAATCTTTTGTTCCTTTTGTTTGATCGTTGCTTTGCGAATGCCAAAATCAGCTTTGATATCAGGGTTTTCATCTTTACTAAGCTTGCCAACAATATTAGCATTGAAATAAAAATCGCCATCGCTGTCAAATTTTGTAAGGTCCTGACTCATTTCTGATGGCAGTAGTGAAAGGATGGAGCGAATATCCATATCCTTTCCTTCCATTTTTAGCGTCAGCTGACTGCCAACTCCGGCATACATCCATGTCCCTGATGTTTTTAGAAGCAGGGCAGCAATTTCTATTTCGGATGGTGAAATAGAGATGATTTCTGTTTGCGTATTAATTTGCAATTGCAAATTCGCATTCAGACTTTTATCGGATAAATAGTGGGTTTCATCCACTTTCACAGATTCCAGATGGCCTTGAATTTCGCTTTGAAGGTCAAAAATATCTTCACTCAATTTACCTTTTAACTTGAGTCGTTTGATTTGTGCTCGCGCATCCGTTTTCATAGTTTGATCGGCATAGCGAAAGACCACACGGTCAAACTGCAAGTGCTCAAATTTAAGACTGAATTTTTGGTTGGTTGAGGTGCTATCTTGTTTCCAAATGATGTAATTCACTTCATCATCAATATTACGCAATAGATTCAATGTGCCTTTTTCTACAAACAATTTCTTGACCTTATAATCTGAGCCAAACAGGTTCCAAAAACGAAAACTCAAGGAAAGTGATTCAGCTTCAAGCAAATTACCGGGTTTATTAAAGGTTTTTGCGTTGGCAATTTGCACATGATTAAAAACCACCGAAATATTGGGAAAATGTTTCCAAACGCTTAAGTCTATAGAAGCAACCTTAATTTCAGTGTTTACCTTTTCGTTGATGCTTTCTATAGCCAAAGCTTTGATTTTCCCTTCAAATGCCCAAATTAATAAAAGACTTAAAGTGAATGCAGTAGTTATAGCTACTGTTGACCAGATTGCTATTTTTTTGATGATTAACTTTGTCGAAACATTTCCGTTTCCGATTTTCATATTCTACTATTCGCTTTTATCACGGCCTATTGCAAATTTCATAAGCCTATGGCTACCAAACGGGAATAGTTGCCCTAAATTATAACAGGTAGTATGTTAATAGGACTTCTGAAATTTGGAATTGAACTTTGTGTGCTTCATGTAGCTCAAGATAATGCCCATTTTTTCGTGATTAAATCAAGCTTCCATAGTTTTGGCGCTTTAGCACAAACACTTGCTTATTCAATTTTGGGATGTATAATTAGCAATAATAAGCCCCAATAGGAGAGAAAAATGCAGCGTGAATCTCTAATTGCTACAAATCAAAAATTCTTGTTTTGCTGCTTTGAATGAGTTCTTTGATGCGCAGGATAAAGGCAAGATGTAAATACACAATGATAGGTGAGCCTAAGGTGAGAAAAGAAGTATAAATGAAAAAAAGCCTGATTTGCGAAGTTTTCATCCGCAACTTATCGCCCAGCCAAGTGCATACGCCGAAAATTTGCTGTTCAAATAAGTCTTTAACCTTTAGCATTTTGCTAAGTGAATTGATCACAACGAAAGTATAAAATTACACACAAATTTCAAACAAAATCAAACCGCTTGCAACAGAAAATTTTATCGTTTAATAAAATTGCTTCGCATTCTGCTTCCATTTGAGCTTCGAAAATCAATCAAATAGTATCCAGGAGCAAAGCCATGCAAATCTAATATAGCCTGACTTTGTTGGTTAAATATTCCTATATAGCTTAATCGGCCATCGGCTTGATAGATGCTTAACTCTCCATTTTCAGGAAGTTCTATAATGATTTGGTCAATTGCAGGATTAGGAAATAGTCTAAGCTTTGCCTGCTCAAGTTTATCAATTCCGGTTACACTTCCCACTTGAGCCGTAATTCGAATACTACAGCCTAAGGCATCGGTGATGGTCACTGGATAACTACCGGGATTCAAGCCACTTATTTGGTCATTGGTTGAGCCATTGAACCATTGAAATTGGTAAGGTGGTTGACCACCAATAATGTTCACACTCACACTTCCATCCTGCGAGTTGCTTCCATTTGCCGGAGTAATATCAAGGTCGGCCAGCATTCCGTTTGAAAGGTCTGTGCGATCGCGGAAGTAAGCATATGCACTTAACAAACAAAATTGAACACAGCCACCGTGGTCATAGTTTCCGAAGTTAAATTGTTCGATTTGCGTGGCACCATTGGCCACAAGCGTATTGTAAGCTTTCACACTATTGTGATAAATCACCTGATCATCGCCCTCACAATACATAATCCTTATAGGGGCTTGTGGTGTCCAGTCATACACGTTATTGGCCTGAAGTGCTAAACGTAGCGGGTTGTCCGGATTATTGATGAAATCATCGAGTTGTTCAGGAACCAAAATTTGATTTGGAATAGATGGCACCTGATTATTGATGAACCCCATACTGTAGGTGCCATCAAACAGTGGCGGAATCGTTTCGTTGTAAGGAGCGATAAATATCTCACTAACATCATCATAAAAATTGCCATACACAGACTGATAACCCAGCACCACATAAGGCAAATAACCCGGTGTGGCATAGGGTGAATCGGCAACGAGCACTTGCGCTTGTGTTACACTTAGGTCGTAAGGTCCAGACATTGGTGCCGAAGCTGTCACCGTAAATTCTTGCGCATAATTTTCTTCTATCTCTTTGTGCAAGCCCATGGTAGCGTGTCCACCTTGAGAATATCCAAACAGGAATAGTTGATCATTCAAGGCAAAGTCTAAACTATCAGTAAGTAAGCGAGCCATTCGCATCAAATCTAGTGCAGCATCGGACTGCGATTTGGCGTGTACATAAGGGTGCATGCCTGGCGAAGTGCCTAAGCCAATGTAGTCAGGCAGACAAACTACATACCCGCAACTTGAAAAAACCTTTCCAATATCTGCTTCAGAACTATTAAATGAGGGAACGTCTGTTTTTTTAGAAACGGTTCCGTGTTGATAGCTTACTAATGGAGTAGGGCAAGAATTGTTCCTTGGGATCATCAAAGCTCCTGATGCTTCCACGGGTTGTTGGTCGGCTGGATGAGTAGTAAAGTACCGCACACGATACATATCCACCGGATATTGCGTATTGATCAAACTTGGGGGGACTCCAAAATTATTCAAGATTTGTAAAATATCAGCGTTGGATTCTTGTCTAATCAACTCTACACTTATGAGTTGAGCCTTCGATAAAAATGGAAATTGAATAAACAGAGCAACACAGTAAAAAATGGGTAGGATTTTCGACATGGTAGAAGTTTAAAAATACAAGCACAAGTTAAGATAAATTGTGCATGCCATGTATTTTTACCTCAATATTTCTAAAACCTGCGTGTGTAACGAATTCATCTAAGGTTTCTAAGATGTCATCGTCGAGAAAATACCCATCGTGGTTGGTAATTTCAACAGTAGAGTTTTTGGGGATGGTGCGAAGAATGCGTCTTAGCCTTGCTTTATTCAAAAAGGTTACTTCCTTATTGAATCGGATGCGGTAATGACTGCCATCTTGATCGAGAAAAATCGCTGATGTAAAATTGCGTTTTAAAACAATACCTAATCCAACCACCATACCCACTGCTATACCAACCAAAAGATCGGTAAACAAGATGGCGAAAATTGTGACAACAAAAGGAACCCATGCTGTCCATCCTTTGCGAAATATTTCCAGATATAAAGATGGGGTAGTCAATTTGAAACCCACCATCAACAATACCGAAGCCAAAGCTGAATATGGAATTCTGTTTAATATATCAGGGATATAAAGTACCGTAAGTAATAGCAACAAGCCATGCATGATGGCCGACATTTTGGTGCGGCCTCCTGCTGAGATATTGGCCGATGATCGCACAATTACTGCCGTGAGCGGAATTCCCCCGAGCAAACCACATAGAATATTTCCTGCACCCTGAGCTTTGAGTTCGCGATTGAGTGGTGTAATTCTTCTGAATGGATCGAGTTTATCTGCCGCATCAATACTGAGAAGGGTTTCCAGACTTGCAATCAAAGCTATGCTGATGGCCAAAACCCAAATTTTTCGATTCCATAAATAGGAAAAATCAGGCGATTTCAGTTGGTTCATCACACCTTCGATTCCATTTTCCGGTACGCTAACAAGCAAGTCGCCTTGGAGGTACAAATCAGGATAAAATAACTGAAAACCTTCATTGATACCAACTCCTGCAAGAACCATGACCAATGGACCCGGTATTATTCTGAAAAATGCAAACTTTTGTAATGCCGAAATAGACCAAAGTATGCCTAAGAAAAGACAGCACACACTGATGATAAATGCACCCGGAATTAACTGTTCAAATGCTTCAATGATATCTAAAAATGTGTTGGAAATATCTGCATCGAATCCTCTGTTGTCCGGTTCACCTCCGGTAACGAATCCGGTCACATCTTTGAACTGAGAAGAGCCTAATGCATGTGGAATTTGTTTCAGAATGAGTATCAATCCGATGGCGGAGAGCATACCTTTAATAACAGCATTGGGGAAGTAAGCACCGATCATTCCGGCTCCGCTGAAACCCATAATGAGTTGAAGAATACCGGCAAGAAATACAGATAGCAGGAATATTTCGTAACTTCCTGCTGATGCAATTCCATTCATCACGATCACAGTGAGTCCGGCAGCCGGTCCGCTCACACTCAATTGTGAACCGCTCAACAAACCAACTACGACCCCGCCAATTATTCCCGAAATGATTCCTGCAAAAGGATCGGCACCGGAAGCTATTGCAATGCCAAGGCAAAGAGGCAGGGCAACAAGGAATACCACCAATGACGCAGGTAAGTCAAACTTTAAATTGCGGAAAAGCTCTTTCATTCAGGATGTTGGCGCAAAGGAAAGTATTTGATTATCATCTCTTTTTCCAAGCAAAGAAAATGATTAACGGATTTGTTCACTACTAATTTATTCCATTAAAGATTACCTGTTCTTCCACCATCCACCGGCAAATTGATGCCATTAATGTAGGCCGCCTGATTGGATGCAAGGAAAACTACAGCAGCGGCAATTTCTTCAGGCTGGGCAAATCTCCTTGCCGGAATTTCAGCTTTCATTTCTTGTTCAATTTTTTCAATAGATTCCCCTGTTTTTTTACTCTTATTCTCAAAAATATTGTCCAATCTGCTTGTTGCAGTGGCGCCGGGTAACACATTATTTACGGTGATGCCGAATGGGCCAAGCTCATTGGCCATGGTTTTAGCCCAATTGCCAACCGCAGCACGAATGGTATTCGAAACGCCTAAATTGGGAAGGGGCTGTTTTACGGATGTAGAAATAATATTGATAATTCGTCCATTTTTTTTTCGTTTCATTCCCGGCAGACAAGCCTGTGTGAGCAAATGATTATTGATTAAATGCTGTTCAAATGCCAAACGAAATGCATCTATACTTGCTTCTGTAATGGGCCCTGAAGGGGGACCTCCGGTATTATTAATTAGTATATCAATTTCATGGCCTTCGGAAAGATACTTTTCAATAGCCGCTTGAACCTGTTCAGGATAGGAAAAGTCTGCTGTAACAATGTGATGCTTGCCCTGGCGTATGGTATCGAGTTCGGATTTTACTTCTTTTAATTTATCTTCATTGCGTGATAGCAAGGTTATATCAGCACCGGCAAAAGCAAGAGCAATGGCTGCTGCCTTGCCAATCCCTTGGCTGCTGCCGCATACCAAAGCTCGTTTTCCGATTAGTGAGATTTGCATGATTGAAAAGTTTACTGGTGTATTTTGTTAAATTGCACGCAAATTACGCGATATGCCCATACAAAGACCTTTCAACTTTAAAAAATGGATTGATGAGAATCGCCATTTGCTTAAGCCACCTGTTGGAAATCAACAAGTGTATAAAACAGCCGAAAATTTCATTGTAATGGTGGTAGGTGGGCCAAATAAGCGCAAAGATTTCCACTACAACGAAAGTGAAGAGTTTTACTTTCAGCTTGAAGGGAATATGGTGCTTCGCATAATTGAAGATGGCAAACAGGTGGACATTCCCATCAATGAAGGAGAAATCTTTTTACTTCCACCCAAAGTGCCACATTCCCCGCAAAGACCTGAAAATACCGTGGGCTTGGTGATGGAGATGATTCGCAGACCAGAAGATAAAGACGGTTTTCAGTGGTATTGTGAATCGTGCAATAACTTGCTGTTTGAAGAATATTTTCATCTCGAAGATATTGTGAAACAACTCCCCCCGGTGATGGATCGCTTTTATGAATCTGATGAAAAACGCACTTGCCAAAAATGCGGCAATGTGATGCAAAAGCCATGAGCCCACAAGAATTAACCATTGATGTGCACACGCATATCATTCCCGAAAATATGCCCCGATGGTCTGAAAAGTTTGGCTATGGGGGATTTATTTTTTTAGATCACCACAAGCCATGTTGTGCACGAATGATGGTGGACAATAAATTTTTTCGTGAAATACAGAACAATTGCTGGGACCCCAATCAACGCATGCGTGAATGTGATGCACACGGGGTAACGATGCAGGTCTTATCCACTATACCGGTGCTGTTTTCATATTGGGCAAAAGCTGCAGATGCCTATGATATTTCTAGATATTTGAATGACCACATTGCCGAGATTGTGCGCTGTTATCCTAATCGATTTTTTGGCTTAGGAACCGTTCCCCTGCAAGATTCAGCATTGGCAGTTAAAGAGCTGGAACGTTGTGTGCAGCAACTTGGATTGCAAGGGGTACAAATAGGTTCCAATGTGAACCGTAAAAATCTCCATGAACAGGAATTTGAACCTTTTTGGGCAGCTGCAGAGTCACTCGGAGCAGCTATTTTTATTCACCCTTGGGAAATGATGGGGCAGGAAGATATGCAGCGCTACTGGCTGCCTTGGTTGGTGGGTATGCCGGCCGAAACTTCACGAGCTATATGCTCCATTCTTTTTGGGGGTATTTTAGAAAAATTTCCGCGCCTTCGTCTTTGCTTTGCACACGGTGGTGGCTCATTCCCATCCACTTTTGGTCGCATAGAGCATGGTTATCATTGCAGACCTGATTTGGTTCAAATTGATAATCAGGTGAACCCACGTAATTATATCGGTAAAATATATTTCGATTCACTCGTTCATGACCCTATGATGTTGGATTATTTAATTCGTTTTGCCGGCGAAGATATGGTGATGCTTGGCAGCGATTATCCTTTCCCTTTAGGTGAAGACATTCCGGGAGCCTTGATTAAAGCACATATCAGTGATCAAATCTTGCGCAACAAACTCTTATCGCAAAATGCTTTGAAATGGTTGGGTAAATGATAAACTAAGGCCATTTGCTTATGGCAAAACATTAAGCACGTTTTACAGATTGGGATCTTCCGTATCAAGAAGGCTTCTGTTCTTTCACGGCGCTTTCAACCGAAAAGATTTTGGAAGCTGCATAAATAGCTGCAAGCGATGAAATGATAGCCAAATAACCCACAATATTGTAGTTTTCGAGTTGTCCTGCCTGATTTTCCACTACGATGGCGCCACTTATAAAGGCGGCAATGCCTGCAGAGAGTTGTTGGACAGATGAGTTAAAACTCATGAAGCTCCCTCGGTTTTTGGGCAAAGCCGTTGATGTAATCATGGAAATGGCAGGAATCATTCTTCCGGTTACAACGATGAAAAAGATGGACGTAACGATTAATGCCAACCATATAGGAATCATTCCCATATGGGTAATGAGGAATAAGGGTATGGTAGCCAAAAGTGCAAACAGGTTAAAAATTTTCTTTTTTCCTGCCCGATCAGCTAAACGCCCTACCAATGGTGATGAAAACACCGTACAAAGCCCGCCAAACAAGTAAATATACGTTACTTCCATTTGCGAAAATCCCACGTTCGATTCCATGTAAGCAGCAATGAATGGAATAACCGTAAACTGTCCGAGCATAAGCAAACTCATGAGCATAAGCGCCCTGCGTTGGTTGATGTTGTTGGCCAAATTGCTAATGATCGTCATTGGTCCGGGACGGTGTGCTTTTGCTGTGATATGTCCGCTCATGGAAGGCATCGAAAACCAGGCCAATGCGCTAATAACAATTCCTAACAAGCCAATGAAAAGAAAAGGAGCATGCCAGTTAAGTTTCGTAGCAAGAAAATTGCCAAATGGCACACCAAAAATAGACGCTAAGGAAAAACCAGCAGTCACAAATCCCATAGCCGTGGCTCTTCTAGACTCCGGAATGGCATCTCCAACAATAGATAAGATGAGTGTAGACATAAGCCCGCCAAAAGCCCCAGTTAGAATGCGTGCAGCAAGCATAAATTCATAATCAGGAGCGAATGCACAAGCAAATGTTCCGGCCAGAAAGCCCAAATAGCAGCTAAGCAGTAATTTCTTGCGATCGAAATTGTCCACAAAAAAGGCGCCGAAAAAGCCCATCACGCCTGCAGTGATATTGTAGGATGAAACGATAAAACCAAACTGCTGAGGATTTATCTCAAATATGTTCATCAGTGTCCTTCCAAGGGGCATGATGATCATAAAGTCCATGATGTGGGTAAACTGAATGAGCGCTAGTGTTAGCAGCAGCAGAATTTCTTTTCGTGGCATCAATATAAGGTCTTATCTCCTTTTTCCTGCCATGCCTGAAATACTTTGATGGCTTCTTCTCTGAGCACGGACAACATGGGGATTTTTCTTTCGTCAAGTTTCATATTGATTTCCGTGTAAATAAAGTCGTCATCAAAGCCTATATCTGCAGCGTCTTTTCGGTCGTTGGCATAATAAACAGCATCAGGCCGGGCCCAATAAATAGCTCCAAGACACATCGGACAAGGCTCGCATGAAGTGTAAATAATACAATTGTCGAGTTGAAATGTTCCCAATTGGTTGCATGCATCCCTAATGGCTGTGACTTCGGCATGGGCAGTAGGGTCGTTGAGCAATGTAACTTTATTATAACCTCGACCGACGATTTGGCCATTTTTTACTACCACGGCACCAAACGGGCCTCCCTGATTATTATCCATACCCTCTTTCGATAAGCGAATGGCCTCGCGCATGAAGTGTTTATGATCTTGTTCGTCCATATTAAATTATTGGGTAAAGATAGTTTTAACACGCGTTCAAATTTTGAAACATTACTTAAAAATAACAGTAAAAGTAAAGGACATCAACATCATGTTATTGAAAAGGGTTTTACCTACATTTCTGCTGTTTTTCATAATTGCCATGCTGCCGCTTCAAGCTCAGATTGACTGTAGTTATGCGTTTGATTTCAGCACTACGCAAACATACACGCCACTTCCGGTCAATCCGCCCACGATGACTTTAGCTTCAGGAGCGGATTTGCCTGCTGACCCCTTTGATATTTCACCTACCGACGAAGATTTTTTCCCCAATATCAATCTTGGATTTAACTTCACCTTCAATGGCCAAACTTATAATAAGGTAGGCGTTACAACCAACGGCTGGATTTGGTTTGGTAATTTCAACCCATCAAAAGTCGGTGGGGTCTTGGTTCCTTTTACCAATGTTTTGCTCACCGATATGCCATTCCAAGGTATTGTTTCTGCATTGAACGGTGATTTGCAGGGCCGCTGGAATGCTGATTTGGCCGCCATACGCTGTCTTACTACAGGTTCATCCCCCAATCGTCGTTTCACCGTGGAGTGGAACAATTTCAAAGCTAATGACCCCGGAGAAGGCACCGGTTTTTGTGGCCTAAACCGAAATAGGTTTGACTTTCAGATTATACTTTATGAAGGAAGCAACCGAATTGAGTTTGCCTACAACATGGAACCCTATTGTTGGCAAGGCTATCACCAATTTTTTCAAGTGGGCTTGCGCGGAGAAAACAGCAAAAATGTTCATGCACGAAGCGTTTCGGCCATTGTTAATGGCTGGGCAGAATCGCGTTTGGGTTTCCCCGATGCCCGTGCTTTGGTAAAGTCTAATAACCCTAAAGTAGTTGCGCCAACCAATACGCGTTTTGCCTTTTTTCCTTCTGCCCCCGAAGCCCGCACATGGCTTGGTCAAAATAATAATTGGTTTGACCCCAACAACTGGAGTGGGGGGAAAGTGCCTTTTCGTTGCAATGATGTGGTCATTCCATCAGGTCGAAGCCACTATCCCGAATTGAATGGAACCAATGCAGCAGAATGTAAAAATCTTTTGATAGAGCAGGGGGCAAGCCTGACTTTCAAAACTACTTATCATTCGTTTTTGTCTTGCTTTGGCAATTTGACCAATCATGGGGTAATATCTAATAACACGCTCAACTATCTGACCCTGTGCGGTGGAGAAGATAAAACTTTGGGGGGAACTGGAAGCTTCCTAGGATCAGATATTTTCATCACAGCTCGCTCCACATATCGACTCATCAACGATATGGTATTGCGCAATCTGAGTATCAATGAAGGTTCTTCGCTTCAATTGGGCACTAACATCTTAAACGTGTATGCTCTTTTGCAGCAAGGTGTACTCAATCAGCAGCAAGGCATTTTAGTGATTGAAGGCGATGCGGCATCAGTGGTGATGAACGATTCTACCTTTCAAGCCGGACAGGGAACTACTTTTTTTGGCAATGGTGAAATGTGGAACCACTCGGTAAATCAGGTTGTACCTTCAGCCAATTATCATAACCTTTGGGTACGAACCAATAAAGATTTTCAGGTGACATTGGGTACGCACCGTGATTTTAGCGCACGACACCTGATGTTTTATAACCCGGGAGAGCCCGGTGGTAGAGCACTTACCGCTAAAAATATCACCATCAGCGGAAACCTTGAATTGGGTATAGATAGCTTGCCGGGTACGGAACTTATTCTCGATCATCAAATCAATCGTCCTGACGGACAAGGGGTTTTTGCCATGGGTAAAGCGGATCACCTTCGGGTAAGGCGTAACACCCAGGGCATGCAGATTTATGCCCTGAATGGTTTTGGATCACCTGTTTTTAAAGGCGATGTGACTTATGAAAGCAATGCTGCACAAGTGCTCATGCGTGGACAATACCATAACCTTACGCTCAAGGGAAGCGGTCAACGCGATATGTTGCAGGAGGTGAATGTGCAAGGCGTATTGAAAGTAGAAGATGGGGTATTGAATATCAATAATAAGCTCACCATAAAATCCGATTCTTTGTCCACGGGGTTGATTTCTGGCGAAGGCAACGGGGTAATTCAAGGTCATGTGAACATGGAGCGCTACATTCATGGAAGCGGTCAAGGCATGCAGTTGTTGTCATCTGCATTCAGCGATGCCCATTTAAGCGACCTTTCAATGATGCATTCCTTAAATGGAGTCGACAATGTTCCATTGCCACCGGGAGCTACCGATCCTATTCCTGCTTTTTGGAAATACGACAACAGTCTTGTGGATCAACATTTCAATCAGGGATTTCGTTCTTATTTGCAGGCCAATGCACTGCTAAGTAAAGGCCAAGGCTATGCTATACTTACTCAAGCCGGCGAAACACTTAAATTAAAAGGTACCATCAATCATGGTAACGTAAAAGTACCAATTCAGGCGAATGCCGAAGGGGAGTACAATATTTCAGGGTGGAATTTAATTGGAAACCCCTATCCTTCGCCCATTGACTGGAACAAAGTGGCCAATGAGTTGCCTTCGGCGGTTCACAAAGCATGTTATACCGCATCGACCAATCAACACTTCAGTGGCAATTATGCAGTTTATTTGCCTTTGGGTAATTCGGGAGGTTTAATGGTGAACGGTGGGTTGCAGCATGTGATGAGTTTGGAAGGTTTTTTTATAAAAACCGAAGCAGACGACTCCCTCACTTTCAGAAATGCTCATCGAAGTGAAGTCATAACTAAGCAAGCTGTGAATATCACTCACGATTATGCTTATTTACGTTTACGTTTGGTCAAAGACAATAAAGCAGATGAGACTTTAATTTATTTCCATGAAAGCAACGAAAATACATCTTTTTCTGCACAGAAAGATGCCCTGAAAGTGCCACCGATTCAACCGGCCTTCTATATGGCAACCCGAAAAAATGTGCATCAATTGGCCATTCAAAGCAGAGAAGTGTTGCAAGCTACTGACACGATTCCTTTGATTATTCACGCGCCACAACAAGGTAGTTATCAGGTTCGTTTGGCCGAAATGGTCCATTTGAACCCCACTACAACTGTATTTCTTGAAGATCGGCTGAGCGGCAATATTTACAATCTGAATCAACAACCTGTAGTCAATCTTTTTCTTAATCAGGGAACTTCTGATGGACGTTACTTTTTGCAAGTGCGCGCCGGAGTTAGTGTAATTGCAATAAAAGAATCATGCGTGGGTGGAGATGGGCGCATTCAGATTTTCAATCCAAGCACTACGCCTTGGGAATACAGCATATTTAATCCAAACGATGCTCTGGTAGAAAGTCATGGTGCTTTTTCAGGTGCACGAAACATCGAAAACTTACCTGCAGGTGAATATACCATTCTGTTTAATCTTGAAGTGGAGAATATTCAGGTATCTTATTCTGCCATAGTGCCGGCAGGAAGCGGTGTGACTGCAGCAATCGAAGCTTCAGCCACTGAAGTAAGTATGGATTTTCCGGAAGTGATGCTTTGGGCGCAAGCGGAAGGCGCTCAGAATTATTTCTGGGATTTTGGTGATGGCATGATGCAAAGCGGTTTATCGCAAGTGAATCATATTTTTCAGCAAGCAGGTGAGTATATGGTTTTGCTCCGTGCTACCCGCGATGAATGTTCTGATACGGCTTCGATTTTAATAAAGGTGCACGATGATGTAACTTCTATTGGCGAAACGCCTGTAAAGGATCCGACTACTTTCACCATTTTTCCCAATCCGGCCAAGAGCATTGCCCGCATTCGCCTCGACTTCGAACAACCCAAGGAGAATATGATCATGTTATTGGTGGATCTTTCCGGAAAGACTATTCGCTCTGAACGCATCGGACGTGTCGCCTCAGGGCAAGAAATTCAGATAAATGTAAACAATATTACGCCCGGGATTTATCAAATAATACTCTCAGCCGATGGCTATAAATCCGTTTCCAAACTGATTGTGAGCGGGAAATGATTGGCGATTTTCTAAGTAGTGATTGTTTTAAGCCACATATTTCATTAGCCTATGCTTTCGTTATGGCTAAGCATTTATTCTCCAATAAGCTTTTTTCGCGCTTCTTCAAGTTTCTGCATATCAGCTTCGCTCATAGCCGGATATCGAATATCCAGCGATTGTAAAGTTTCTTTCAATATGCGCGCAATAAGCGCACGGGCATACCATTTATCATCTGCAGGTATGATATACCAAGGTGTTTGCTTGGTGGAAGTGGCACGGATGGCTTCCTGGTAGGCATACATATATTCATCCCATTTAGCACGTGATTGTAAATCCGATGGATCGAATTTCCAATGTTTAGCGGGTACATCAATACGCTCAAGCAAGCGTTTCTTCTGTTCTTCCTTAGAAACATTTAAGAAAAACTTGAGTACCAATGTGCCATTTTCAACAAGCTTCTGCTCAAAGTGTAGAATCTGTTTTAGTCGCGCATCCCAGAATTTTTTGTCCAAGTCGCCTACCTGCCGGACATCAGGTAAATTTTCATTAAGCACATAATGAGGATTAACTCTACAAGTGAGCACAAATTCATAATGTGAGCGATTGTGGATACCAATTTTACCCCGTTCAGGCATTACTTGATGATGCCTCCAAAGAAAATCATGAGCCAGTTCAGTGGAGTTTGGCGCTTTAAAAGCATGCACATTGCACCCTTGCGGATTGATGCCCGACATCACATGCTTGATGGCACCATCTTTTCCTGCGGCATCCATTGCCTGAAATATCATCAATACGGCATAGCGTCGGTCGGCAAAAAACAACTCCTGCACTTTTTTGATTTCTTCAATGTCAGATTGAATTCTTTCTTTGAGTTCACTTTTATCAGCATCTGTGGTAGGTGAAGTTTTGAAATCATTTAGTTTAAAGTGTTCTCCGGATGTAATTCTGTAAGCAGTTGTAGTCATTGTTCATGCCATTTAATCACAATGTTACGGAATTTATATTGCTAAGCATTTCGTTTTTTATCAATAGGAGTATGGCCATGTGGTTAAATTTATTAAATCTTCGTTTCATTTCGGGAGTTTGAATTAGGTTTGCAGACTGAAATTTAGCCCTGAGAAGATTGAATTATGAGCCAAAAGAATGACTTGATTTTGCGTGCAGCGCGTGGAGAAAAAACCGAAAGAACACCAGTTTGGCTCATGCGCCAGGCGGGAAGAATTTTACCCGAATACAGAGAAGTGCGTGCAAAACTCAAAGATTTTAAGGCGCTAGTGGAAACACCTGAAGCTGCTGCAGAAGTAACTATCCAACCTGTGGACATTTTGGGTGTGGATGCAGCCATCATTTTTTCTGATATTCTGGTAATTCCGGAAGCAATGGGACTGCCATATCAAATGCTCGAAAGTCGTGGTCCTTGGTTCGAAAAAACCATTCAAACAGAAGCTGATTTGAATTTGATTCATGTGGCAAACCCTTATGAGCACCTTCACTATGTGCTCGATGCACTGAAAATAGTGAAGCGCGAACTTAATGGACGTGTGCCGCTCATTGGCTTTGCAGGAGCACCATGGACGATATTTGCCTATATGACTGAAGGTTCGGGGTCAAAAACATTTTCAAAGGCAAAGAAAATGCTTTACACCCAACCCGAACTTTCAAAGCGCTTGCTGCAGATGATTACGGACAGCACTATATCCTACCTGAAAGCACAAATTGAAAGTGGAGCAGATCTCGTTCAAATTTTTGATTCCTGGGCAGGCATTTTATCTCCGGAGCAATATCGCGAGTTTTCACTTCCATACATTGATCAGATTTGTAAGGCAATCGATGAAGCTCCTGTTACTGTTTTTGCAAAGGGAGCTTTCTTTGCTCGCGCCGATTTTGCTCGCACATCTTGTCGCACAATTGGTCTCGATTGGAATATGGATGCAAGGGAATCACGCCAAATCATAGGTCCGGATAAAACCTTGCAAGGTAATCTTGATCCTTGTGTTTTGTATGCCGACTTTAAAACTATTGCCGAAAAAACAAAAGCAATGCTCCGTGCATTTGGTCATGAAAAGCATATCGCCAATTTGGGACATGGTGTTTATCCCGATATTGAAAAAGACAAGGTGCGTTGCTTTGTTGATACTGTAAAAGAGTATAAGCATTAAGAGTGAAATGCGCGTTTAATAGAGCTTAAAACTCAATTGGTAAAATGCAATTTGATTAAAACTGCTCTAACAAAGCAATGCGCTTATCAATAGGTGGATGTGTGGAAAATAATCCAGAAATGCCGCCCATAAATCCGGCTGACTCATCGGGCACATTGTCAATAAACAATTCCTTTACATCACTACTTTTCACACTTTTTACCTGAGAATTTCCTTTAATTTTACGCAAAGCCGAAGCTAATGCTCTTGGATTTTTGGTCATATCTGCAGCGCCCGAGTCGGCCATATATTCGCGCTTACGCGATAATCCAAACTTAAAAATCAGCGATAAAAAATAGGCAATAGCTGTAATTACTAATGCAATAAGCATAGCTTTACCACTATCCTTGTTGTTCTTTCGACGGCCGCCACTATAAAGAATATTTCTGAATGCCATTTGCATAAGAAAGGAGAAAATACCAACAAAAATGATGGTGATGATAAGCAAGCGTACATCGCGGTTTTTAATGTGCATGAGCTCATGGGCAATCACACCTTCCAGTTCTTCATTGTTTAATTGGTCTATGATCCCTCGGGTTAAGGTCACGGTATATGTATTTTCATTAATGCCGCTGGCAAATGCATTCAAACCGGAATCTTCAATGACATTTATCTTTGGCATGCGCATTCCTTCTGTCATGCAAAGGTTTTCTACCAGGTTGTAAACACGCATATTTTCTTTGCGGCTTAGGGTTTTTGAACCTGTGGCGGCTTTAATCATTGAAGTATTTGACCAATAGGCAATCAGAAACCAAATCAATACCACGATGATTACATATGGAATTGCTTGCGTAAAAGTTTGATTGACTTCATAAAGCGGTACACCATCTTCCCCCATATACACGAAGTATAAGAAAGCATAAACCGTTGCAAGAATCAACGCCGGAAAAGCAAGCAGATACAAAATAGATAAGCGGTTGTTTCGGCTTATCTGTGTATGAATACCAACATATTTATCCATAGGCATGGATTAAAATTTAATTTCAGGTGCTTTTTCCACGCTTGCGCGCTCCTCGCCGAGGTCAAACATGCGCTCGGTTTTGAAGCCAAACATGCCGGCGAAAATATTGCTCGGAAACACTTGTATGGCAGTATTGAGCTCTTTAGTTGCAGAATTGAAAAAGCGACGCACGGCGGCCAGTTTATTTTCAATGTCAGAGATTTCTCCTTGCAAATGCATAAAATTCTGATTGGCTTTCAAATCAGGGTACGCTTCTACCTGCACATTAAAGCTGCGCATTGCCATGCTCAACTCATTTTCAGCCGAGATTTTTTCATCAATAGTGCCTGCACTCATCGCGCGTGAACGGGCTGCGGTGATTTTGGTTAACACGCCTTCTTCATGTTGCATATAACCTTTCACGGTGTTTACCAATTGTGGAATCAAATCGTGGCGTTGCTTTAATTGTACATCGATGTCGGCAAAGGCATTTTCACGACGAATGCGAAGTTTTACCAAATTATTGTAAACGCTGATAATGTAAAATACGACAATGGCAATTACGATAACTGTGATAATTAATGGGCTCATAGTTCGGAGTTTTAAGTTTTGTTTGAGTGTGTGAAAATAGCGTATTTGAGATTGATGAAAATCGAATTTGTGTTAAATAAATCAACCTTGTGGTATGTAGTTAAATCGTGATGGACGGAATAGATTAATTCGGCTTTAACTTCCTTTTCTTAGATTTGCCTTTAATTTTATGAATTTCAAAAGGATTTTATCCATTTCCCTATTTTTGTTTGCTCTGTCTGCTTTACCTGTGCAGGCTCAATTCAGTTCGATGAAACGGGCATATGCAGCGCTTGACGAGTATAACTATTTCAAAGCAAGAAAAATATTTTTAAAAAATCAAAAGCGTCATCCGGTGGCATCCAAATTTGGTCTTGCCAAGATTTATTCAGTCCAACTTAATCCATTTTACAATCTAGATGAAGCTTATCATAAAGCCTATGTATCGCAGAGTTTATACAAGCTATTAACCCCTCAAAAACAAGCTAAGCTCAAAAGATTTCAAATTGATTCGACAGCCTATGCTGAACTATTCAGCAGCATTTATCACGATGCATTTAAAAATGCTCAACAGAGAAATACAATTGCAGCTTTTAATCACTATCTGAATCATTATTCGGGCTCACCTTTGCTAAAAGAGACTATAAAGCAGCGAAATCGTTTGGCATTTTTAATTGCAGATAGCCTTGCGACTTCTTCATCTTATGCGCTATTCATGGAGCAATACCCCGACGCAGATGATTATAACGAAGCGCGTTCAAAATTCGAAATAGCTCTGTTTAACGAAGAAACTGAAGACAATACGATTGAAAGCTTTGCCAGATTTATTTCTAAAAACCCAAATAGCCCCTATTTGCAGCAAGCAGAAGATCTCATTTACAATATGATGATTGAAGATGGCAGCATCTCTAGCTATCACAATTTTATCAAGCGTTTTCCCGACAACAGAAATGTCAATGATGCCTGGGAGCACATTTATAATCTGTATGTGGACGATTTCTCTCTTCAAAAATTTGCAGCATTTAAACAGGACTTTCCTGACTACCCTTTTAAGGAAAAAGTAATGCAAGACATTGCCTTGTCCCGTAAAACCTTTTTGGTAGCGATTCGCAATGGAAAAGCAGGTTTTATTGATGAGTCAGGTAAAGAAATGCTGCCATTTGTGTATGATGATGCAGATGCTTTTTCTGAAAATTTAGCAGCAGTTCGCAAGAATGGTAAATATGGGTTTATCAATAAAAGCGGAAAATGGGTGATTGAAGCACAATTTGAGAGTGCTGAACCATTCCGTAATGATATTTCTATCGTTAAAAAAGACGGCTTTTTTGGTCTAATAAATAAAAAGGGGGAGTTTGTGGTGGAACCTATTTACGACGATATTTATGATTTTCAGGAAGATATCGCCTTAGTATCGCTCGAAAATAAATATGGCTTTGTGAACCGCCTTGGACAAGTGATTCACGAAATAGAGTTTGACGAAGCAGCGCCCTTTTCCGAAGGAATGGCAGCAGTAGCTAAAGACGAGTTCGGCGGTTTTATAAACCAACAAGGTAAAATAGTGATACCACTTAAGTATGAGAGTGTTGGTAGCTTTCGCTCAGGAATCTCAAAAGTGGAACTGGATGGAAAATTCGGTCTCATCAATAAAGAAGGGAAAATTTTGTTGCCCATAAAATACGATGCCATTGGTGAATTGAGCGAAGAGCTTATTATAGTGGCTTTGAAAAACAAATGTGGCTATGTGAATACCATTGGTAAATTGGTCATTCCAATTAATCTGGAGTGTAGCGTTGATGCACTTTCTATTCACTCTTTTTCGGATGGCATGGCAATAACCAACAAGGGTAAATTACGCGGATTTATCGGGAAAAATGGCAAGGTGCTCATTAATCCTACTTTTCAAGATGCTCTGCCCTTTGGGGAAGGCTTAGCTGCTGTGCGTAAGAATAATAAATGGGGCTTCATCAATAAACAGGGAAAATTGGTTATTCCGCATCAATTTGAAAGAGTTGGAAATTTCAATAACGGCCGCGCCATTGTGCAAAAGGATGGGAAATATGGCTTGATTGATATGCAAGGAAAAGAAATGTTGAAGGCTGAAAAAAGCCAAATTCAACCCTTCAGACCCGGACTTTTTCTTATTGACTTTAACCAGAAAAAAGGTTTGGTGGATCAGGATGGAAGAGAAGTGTTGCCGGTGGAGTTTGAACGCATTTCTTCCACAGAGTCTGACGAGGTTTTAAAAGTGAGTCGCAATCAAAAGCTTGGGTTTTATCACCTGGCCTTGAAGCGGTATATTTTTAAAGAAGACGGTTTTTGACTTTAGTATCTGCTTAGTCGGTCTTTTCGCTTGTAGGTGATAAAACAAAATTCCAGACCGCTTTTCTCATCTATTTGTTTTCCGGTGGAGAAAAGCAACTCCCATATTCCGGATTTTATTTCAGGAAAAAACACATCGGCTTCAAACTCGCTAAATACTCTTGTTAAATAAATCTGATCAGCCATTCCCAAGGTTTGCTTGTAGATTTCTGCTCCACCAATAATAAAGGCTTCCTTTTCTTCTTTCACAGCTGCAAGAGCATCATCAATGCTAGAAAATACTTCGCAACCTTCGATAGCAGTACTGCTAAGGCTAATAATCAGGTTTCTTCTTCCGGGAAGGGGGCGGCCGATAGATTCATAGGTTTTACGCCCCATGATGACTGGTTTGCCCATGGTCACCGACTTAAAGTATTTCAAATCGGCAGGAATATGCCAGAGCAATTGATTGTCTTTCCCAATTCCATTATTCAAATCAGCAGCTACGATGCAAGATAAGGTCATACGGAAACAGCTGCTTTAATGTGTGGATGTGGGTCATAATTTTCCAACGTAAAATCTTCGAAGCGGAAAGCCAAAATATCTTTCACTTCGGGATTGATGCGCATGGTAGGTAAGGGTCTGATATCGCGACTTAATTGAAGTTGTGTTTGTTCGATATGGTTGTTGTACAAATGCACATCGCCAAAAGTGTGAATAAACTCTCCCGGTTTTAAATCGCAAACCTGAGCCACCATCATGGTGAGCAGTGCATAGGATGCAATATTGAAAGGTACTCCAAGAAAAGTGTCAGCACTTCGCTGATAGAGTTGGCAGGAAAGTTTACCATCAGCTACATAGAATTGAAACAAACAGTGACAAGGTGGTAGCGCCATTTCTTCGATAAAGCCTACATTCCATGCACTCACTATCAATCGGCGAGAGTCCGGATTGCTTTTTATTTGTTGAATCAATTGACTGATTTGATCAACGGCTCTTCCATCGGCGGTTGGCCAACTGCGCCATTGATAGCCATAAACCGGTCCGAGATTTCCTTCTTCATCGGCCCACTCATCCCATATGCTCACTCCATTTTCTTTCAGGTAACTAATGTTAGTGTCACCACTCAAAAACCATAGCAACTCATGAATGATGGATCTCAGGTGAAGCTTTTTGGTCGTAATTAGTGGAAAACCATCTTCGAGATTAAATCGCATTTGATAACCAAAACAGCTTATTGTTCCCGTTCCTGTGCGATCAGTCTTTTGCACACCGTGATTCAGAATGTGACGTAAGAGGTCATGGTATTGTTGCATAGGCCGTATTTGATTGGTCAAAAGTTGTGTATTCTTGTGATGTTTGCAAGAACATTTGCCAAAACTTTTTCATAAGATGTTAACCTAATTAAAGCGAGAAAAGGATTGGATGAAAATGATCCGTTAAGGCTGGGTTAATTTTTGTGGAAATATTTGAATCAGCCTAAATTATGGCGTTAAATTTGTAATTTTCTTCGTTCAAATTCTATCATGTTGTATTTTAAAAATACCCTTTTTGCTTTATTGTTTTCGTATGGGTTATATGCGCAGGTTGTGACCGGAGAACAGATTACCTTCAACGATAGTTTCGAAGGTTTTCAGCAAGCTAATGTTCCGCCCAATCATTGGAACAATTGCAACGATGGCTCCACCACCGATACGCAGCCCGGAGCTTTTGGGGTTAATCAATTGGCAAGTCACGGAAAAACCTACATTTCGCTTGTAACCCGCGAAGTTAGTCAGCCGGGAACAGCCGAAACAGTTTGGGCCAAGCTGGTCAAACCACTTCAAAAAGATTCTTGCCTGACTTTTGGAATAGATTTATGCGTAAGCAATGAATTCAGAGCTGCTGTAAATGGCAGCAATGTGCAGTTCAATAATCCTTGCCGATTGAGAGTATGGGGATTTAACAACAGTTGCGAAAACAAAGATGAGTTTGAACTTTTATGGGAATCAGACATCATTTCACATTTTAATTGGCGAACCTATAATATAGAATGCAAGCCTAAAAATGGAACAGTAACCAAAATCGCTTTTCAAGCCTGGTTTATCGATACACTGAATATTAAAAACGGAGCTTTGATGCTCGACAATATGCGTCAGATTCCGGTTGAAATCACTTATGTGGATGATCAATTAATCGTTCCAGAAGGCTCTACCAATATCCAGTGGTACTACAATGGCAACCCCATTATAGATGCCGACACCACCAATTTGATTCCATTTCGCGATGGGTTCTATCAGGTATTCTATTCCGATCCTGATGGTTGCAGAAGGTTTACCCGATCTACCTTTATCAAAAAACCAAGCACCGAGATGCAAATTTGGCCCAATCCCAGCGATGGCTCAGGACAAATCTATTTGTTCAACACCATTCAGGGACGAAAGTTTTTTGAACTTGTGATTTATGATGCCGCCGGACGCTTAGTCTACAAAGAAATGATTAACCTCACTTATGGTTCCAATAAAATTGACTTTGACTTTCGTCGATTCGCCGGTGGGATTTATCATGCAGTGATTGATAATCCCGAATTTACTGATCGCGTGAGTGCCAGATTTGTTATTCAGAAATAAGCTTTCGAATTATTAAGCATTATTTGCAGCACAATTTAATGTAATCATTGTTATTTGCACATTGAAATCGTGCTTTTATGGGATATCGCAGTTTGAGAGAATGCTTAATTGATTTGGAAAAACACGGACATCTAAGAAGGGTGACCGAAGAAGTAGATCCACATCTGGAGATGGCAGCTATTCACCATCGGGTGTATGAAAAACAAGGACCAGCACTGTGGTTTACCAATGTGAAAGGCTCAAAGTTTACAGCAGCTTCCAATTTGTTTGGTACGCTCGATCGGAGCAAGTTCATGTTTCGCGACACTTATGATGAAGTGAAAAAGCTCATAGAATTAAAAGCCAATCCTTTCGAAGCATTTAAAAAGCTGCCGCGCTATTGGAAAGCGCCTTTTACGGCAGTGAAGGCTCTTCCATCCAAAGCTTGGTTTAGTAAACCAATTCAATTTGCTACCTGCAGAATAGAAGACGTACCTTTGATTAGGCATTGGCCTATGGATGGTGGAGCATTTGTTACCTTACCTATTGTTTACACCGAAGATATTGAAAAGCCGGGTGTGATGAATTCCAATATTGGGATGTACCGCATTCAGCTCAATGGCAATGATTACAAACTCAATGAAGAAATAGGGTTGCATTATCAGCTGCATCGTGGCATTGGGGTGCATCAAACCAAAAGCAATAAAAAAGGTTTGCCGCTTAAAGTTAGCATTTTTGTGGGTGGACCACCTTCGCACACCCTTTCGGCAGTGATGCCTTTACCGGAAGGATTGAGCGAGCTCACATTCGCGGGCGCATTGGGCAACCGACGCTTTCGATATTTTTATAACGAAGATGGTTTTTGCATTTCAGCCGATGCTGATTTTGTGATTACCGGCGAAGTTTTTCCGGGCGAAAATAAACCTGAAGGGCCTTTTGGCGATCATTTAGGTTATTACAGCCTTACACATGATTTTCCTTTGATGCGTGTGAAAAAGGTTTATCATCGCCGCGATGCCATTTGGCCATTCACCGTGGTAGGCCGTCCGCCTCAGGAAGATACCAGCTTTGGCGCTTTAATTCATGACCTTACCGGTCCGGTTATTCCTACCGAAATTCCCGGTTTGCATGCTGTTCATGCAGTAGATGCTGCAGGGGTTCATCCTTTGCTCTTGGCTATCGGCAGCGAGCGCTACACCCCTTATCTGCAAGAGAAGAAACCACAAGAAATTCTTACCATTGCCAATCATATTTTAGGCTTTGGGCAAATGTCTTTGGCCAAGTTTTTATTTATTATTTCCAAAGAAGACAATCCACAGCTCGATATTCACGACATTAGGGGATATTATATGCATGTGCTTGAGCGGGTAGATTGGACACGCGATGTGCATTTTTACACCAAAACCAGTATGGATACTTTGGATTACTCCGGCGAATCACTCAACAGTGGTTCCAAGGTGGTGATTGCTGCAGCAGGGGATAAAAAAAGAGATTTGCCCGAATTGCTACCTTCAAATGTTCAAGTCGAAGGAAATTTTGCTGAGCCTGTGGTTGTGATGCCGGGCATTTTGGCCATTAAAGGGCCTAAGTTTTCCAATTATCATAACGCCGAATCTGAGCTAAAGAACCTGGAGAATCAGTTGCAACGATTTAAAGAACTTGCCGATCAATTTCCATTAATTATCCTTTGCGACGATAGCCACTTTGTTGCCGCCCATATCAATAATTTTCTCTGGGTAAGCTTTACCCGAAGCAACCCTTCGCATGATATTTATGGTGTGGACAGTTTCCATGAATTCAAACATTGGGGCTGCAGAGGTTCTTTAATCATCGATGCAAGAATTAAACCGCACCATGCCCCACCGGTTGAAAAAGATCCGGATGTGGAACAAAGAATAGATCGAATTTTCGCTAAAGGAGGATCTCTCTTTGGGGTTTAATGCAATTTGGTTGGCCCTAAAAACATGATAATTGTCATGTTTTAGATTGACCTTGGTCATTTCTTTTGCGTGCTTATTGTAAAACATTTGTATTCTCATTTCAATGACATATCAAATGCCTGCGTTTCGCAATTTTAATTTTCATGATTTAGAAGCTGATGAGATTATTGGCTTCATTGTAAACAGACATCATGGCTATGTGGTCAGCATGTTGGATTTGCTCAAAGAAAGTTGTGAAAAAGCAAGAATCGCTGATGTTGAAATTGCCCCGCAGTTAGCACCAATCTGTTCGCTTATTAATGCTTTTTCTGAAAAGGTTTTATTGCACATTGAACACGAAGAAGAGATTCTGTTTCCATACATTAAAAAGTTGCTTCAAATCAAAAGATCTAAGTATCACATTAAATTTCTGAATATCAACCTGTCCAAAACCACACTTAGGCATTTTACTGAAGAACATAACGATTTGATGGCTTTTTGGCATCAGATTAAGCAAAAAACCAATGATTTCAAACCCTTTGAAGGTGCTTCACCGATTACATCACTATTTTTTGCAGAATTAATAGAATTTGAAGGCGATTTATTGAATCATTTTTATTTAGAAGATAATGTCCTATTTCCGAAACTGAGCGAATTGGAGAAGCAAGTGAATGAAATCACGGAAATGGCAATTGGACGCGTGCCCGGAGAATAATGATGAAAATTAATGCAGAAACGTTGAAACTGAGTAAATGCTATCATTGCGGTGAAGACTGCAAAGATGATGCGCTTATATTTCAAGAAAAGCCGTTTTGCTGCGAAGGCTGCAAGGTGGTTTACGAGTTGTTGGATGAGAATGGACTGTGCAATTATTATGCGATAGAAAATAATCCGGGGATAAACCGAAGCAAAAAGCATGACCTTCGTTTTGGCTGGCTCGATGATGAAGCCATTCTGAACGCTTTGGCTAGCTTTAGGCAAGAACAGCAAGCTCATGTTGAGTTATACATTCCAGGCATGCACTGCAGCTCCTGCATTTGGTTATTGGAAAATCTTACACGTCTCAATTCCGGTGTGATAAGCTCTAGGGTCGATTTCCCGCGCAAAAAAGTACATATTGTTTTCGACAAAGATCGCATAGCTTTGTCGGAACTGGCTACTATGCTCACCACTATTGGTTATGAGCCAAGCTTTTCGCTGAGCGATACAGAGAAACGGAAAAGCAATGCCAAGAACCGCTATTATTGGTATAAAATAGGTGTTGCCGGCTTTTGCTTTGGTAACGTGATGATGCTCAGCTTCCCGGAATATTTTGCCGGAAAAGGGGCGAACATTAGTCCTGATATGAAGCAGTTGTTTGGTTATCTTAACATCGCTTTATCATTACCGGTACTTTTTTATTCCAGTATCGACTTTTTCCGATCAGCTTGGGGAGCTTTAAAACAACGATACATTAATATTGACGGGCCTATTGCGCTGGCCTTGATTGTTACTTTTGTGCGCAGTCTCTATGACATCATTTTCGATGCAGGTCCCGGATACATGGACACCTTTACCGGATTGGTATTTTTCATGCTTATTGGACGCATGTTTCAAAACAAAACGTATGACAGTCTTTCGTTTGAGCGTGATTACAAGTCCTATTTTCCGGTGGCTGTCACTAAACTATTTCCACAAGGCGAAAAGAGTGTTCATGTGAATAAATTGCAACCCGGCGATCGAATCAGGTTGCGTAATAAAGAGATACTCCCATCTGATAGTTATTTGGAATCTGACTATGCAAAAATTGATTACAGCTTTGTGACCGGGGAGTCTGTGGCAGTGAGTAAACGCAAAGGCGATTTATTGTATGCAGGAGCCATTATAGAAGGCGCATCAGTCGATCTGAAGGTCAAGAAAAGTGTTTCGCAAAGTTATCTGACCCAATTGTGGAATAATACCCGCGATGAACAAGAGCACGAAAAGCATAAAAACGCCTTAGTAACCAAAATCAACCTTTATTTTTCTTCTGTAGTGATGCTGATTGCACTCACAGCAGCTATTTACTGGGGAATGAAGAGCGAAGGTATGAGAGCAATGAATGCGGTAACTACTATTCTAATTATTGCTTGCCCTTGCGCGTTATTACTGTCATCCACCTTTACCAATGGAAACATGCTTCGCTTGTTGGGACGCAGGGGCGTTTATCTTAAAAATGCCTTTGTAATTGAAGCGCTGCGCAAGGCCGATGTAGTGGTTTTTGATAAAACAGGTACCATCACTCGCGCAGATCAGGCGAATATTCAGTATAAAGGTGCCTCACTCACAAATGATCAAATGAAGATGATAGCTTCTGCAGTGAGCCAGTCGAATCATCCGTTGAGCCGAATGCTGGCAGAGAAATTCAATATCAAGAATCGACTCAGCCTTGATTTCTTCGACGAGAAGCCCGGTAAAGGCATTGTCGCAAGATTTGGTGAAACAGAATTATTGATAGGATCAGCATCTTTTGCAGGATCGTTAAACAAGTCAGAAGAAATCAATATCACACGAGTGTATATTTCATTCTCAGGGAAACCTGTCGGGCATTATGAGTTCCGAAATGCTTATCGTGCTGGTGTAGATTCGATGATTCGCAAACTGAAAAAAAGCGGCAAGGAAGTGTATCTGCTCAGTGGCGACAATGATAGTGAATCGGCTGTGCTTGCACCCTGGTTTGAAGGAGTTGAAAATCTTCGTTTTAATTGCAAACCTGACGAAAAGAAAACCTTCATTGCCAACCTGCAAGCAAAAGGAAAGAAAGTGGTAATGGTTGGTGATGGTTTAAACGATGCCGGTGCCCTTCAGCAAAGCGATGCAGGTATTGCGGTTTCCGACAACATCAACAATTTCTCTCCTGCCTGCGATGGCATCATGAAAGGGGAGACCTTGCCAATATTTGATAAGGTGATGGAGTATGCTTCGGAGAGCAAAAGTGTATTGTTTTCCAGCTTCGGCCTTTCATTAATATATAATCTTATTGGTCTTTATTTTGCGGTGCAAGGTTTACTTGCTCCGGTAATCGCAGCCATCATCATGCCAATTAGTTCTGTAACCATTGTTTTGCTTACCACAGGACTATCAAGCTTCCTTTTTCGACGTGTGCGTTAACATTTGCTAACAAGCAAACGCATTCATTTTCAAATCAAAAGCAGTCTGTTACCTAATTTCGGTTAATTATTTTTTAATACATGCCGAACGATTTGGCCAATTGTTTTGTTTATTTGAGCAGTTTAACCAAAAGAAAGGAGGTGTGCATGTCTGATTATAGTTCGAGTTGCCACTCGCAGCTCAATTATAATGCCGTAGAAAACACAGGTTTGCACACTTCGGTGTGCGCCTTCTGATTTTCATCCCCTGCCCGTCGGCAGGGGATTTTTGTTTACTACACGCTATTTATTTGAATAATTCAACATCAATGGTCGCAGCAATTTGAGCCACACTTACACGACTAATGTCTTCCAGCTCAGGGATGTGAGCTAGAGGTTTGTAACCGGTTTGATCTAAAATCACTTTTTCTGTGTAGTAATTTGGAGCGCCATTGAAAATAATGCCTCTCACCGGAATCTCTCTTTGCTTCAACGCAAAAGCACTTAATAATGTATGATTGATGCTGCCCAAATAATTTCTTGATACTAAAATTACTTCATCGGCAATCATTGGAATCAAATCAATAATAAGTTCTCGGTAGTTGATGGGTACTAATAGCCCTCCCGCACCTTCAATGATTATTGTTTTGTGATTATGTAGAGGTTTGAAATCGCTTAATTCAATATCTATTCCTTCGAGTTCTGCAGCTGCATGCGGCGACATGGGCTGTTGCAAACGGTAAACTTCATTATGGAAAATGCAATCAGGCTCGCTGACTAAGCTTTTCACACGCATGGTATCGGTAAATTCAAGACTACCCGCTTGAACCGGTTTCCAGTATTCGGCTTTTAAAGCCTGAGCTAATATGGCAGCGGTTATGGTTTTACCAACATCGGTTCCAATGCCGGTCAAGAAAAATCGTTTCACGTCTTATAATTTCTGCAAATCAAAAAAATGTAAGGCTAATCGGTAGCTGTCAAGTCCAAATCCGGAAATAACACCTTTGGCATGTGGAGCAATAAAAGATTGATGTCTGAAACTTTCTCTAGCATGTACATTCGAAATGTGCACTTCTATAACCGGGCTTTTAATTGCAGCTACAGCATCACCGATAGCTACTGAAGTATGCGTGAAGCCCCCTGCATTTAAAATAATACCATCTGCCTTAAAGCCATAGTCATGAAGACTGTTGATGATTTCGCCTTCTACATTCGATTGAAAATAAGTTATTTGCCAGTTCGGAAACAGACCAATCAAACGTTCCAAAAAGCCATCAAAAGTTTCCTTACCATAAATGTCAGGTTCTCGTTTCCCAAGCAGGTTGAGGTTAGGGCCGTTGATGATGTGAATGTGCATGAGAATGAATGTGTGCGCAAACTTATGGAAAAATGATACGATTTCAGGCAACAATCAATTCACAAAAACACCATAAGAAACAAGTTTACGATAGCTTAATAAACTTAATAGAAGATAAAGGTTTAGCTTTGCAAAAGCTTAGATAGATAAATTCAGCAACCTTTTCAATAGATTAAAGTATAATAAGCAAACAAAAATCGGCCGATTCAGCATAATATTGAGAAGCACCAAAGCTATTCCAATGAAGAAAAACTTACTTTTATTGTTTATTACGTTTTTTTGTGCAGCTTTTGCAGGCTACGCTCAGATTGATACCGAATTTTGGTTTGCGCCACCTGAAGCTACTTCATCTCAAACCCGCGATAGACCCATTTTTTTGGTTTTTGCTACTTTAGATGAGCCGGCCACGATACAAATCTGGAAGCCATCCGATTTATCATTTCAGCCTATCATCCTAAATGCAGCTGCAAACTCAGTGGCACAAGTAAATTTGACACCCTTTATTGAGCTGTTGGAGACTAAGCCGCATAATACAGTTTTAAACACCGGTTTACTGATTCGCTCTACAGCACCAATCACAGCTTATTATGATATCCGAGCCACCAACAATAGCGATATTTTTGCATTGAAAGGTTCAAATGCCAATGGGACAAAATTTTTTATTCCCTTTCAAACACATTGGCAGAATGCTTTAGTTAACGGAAGCTTTGTGTATAATCCGGTCTGCTACACAGCATTTGATATTATTGCCACCGACGATTCCACAGTGGTAACCATCACGCCTTCGATTGATGTAGAAGGACATCCCGGCGGTGTTCCCTTCAATGTGAATTTAAACCGAGGACAAACTTATTCCACCAAGTCACTTGGAAATTTGGGAATCAACAATCCTGTGGGGACCAAGGTAGTAAGCAACAAACCCATTGCCATAACCTTAAAAGATGACATGCTACAATTTGATCCTGCTATCAGCCCGCAAGCCGACTTAGCAGGCGATCAGTTGATACCTGTGGAGTATTTGGGTGATGAATATATTGTTACCAAAGGAGAGCTTACCAACAATGCCGATCGCATTGTAATTGTAGCAACAGAAAATAATACTGATCTCTTTATCAATGGCAACCCAGTTCCTGTGGCAACACTTAATGAAGGTCAGAGCTATGTGCATATGTATGCCACAGGCGAAGATGTGGCATATATCACTTCATCTAAGAATATTTATGTGTTTCACTATTCCGGTCAGGGGTTACAATTGGCTGGTGGTATCATTCCATCGCTCAAGTGCACAGGCTCGGATCGAGTGAGTTTGGTTCGCGCAACCAATGGCCCCTTCTATATTTACCTTGCAATAAAAAACGGATTTCAAAGTAATTTTCAGTTGAATGGTATTTCGGGAGTAATTCAGGCATCTGATTTTAACTTAGTTCCGGGAACCAATGGAGAATGGGTTTATGCTTACATTAATTTGACTAACAACCCAAATGTGCAGGCAGGGCAAGCGTTTAGGGTGACCAATTTCAGTACTGAGCTTTTTGCCATGGGCACCATCAATCGATCCAATGGCTTTACATGCAATTATGGATATTTCTCCAACTTCTCAAAGCTTAACCTGGGTCTTGACCGCGCATTATGCCTTGGCGATAGCGCCATTTTGGATGCAGGACCCGGAAAAACATCTTATTTATGGAGCACAGGCGACACCACACAAAGAATTGTTGCCAATACACCCGGTACTTATTGGGTATCTACCTTGAGTGGAGAGGGGTGTCCACTAACGGATACAGTAGATGTTTTTTATTATGCACCGCCAATCAATCTGGGTGGTCGAGATACTATTTGCGAAGGAACTTCATTATTGTTAAATCCGCCAGGAGTTTATTTGTTTGAATGGTCCGATGGTTCCACAGGCAATACCTTCCTTATAGAAGAAGCCGGATTATATTGGGTAGAAATCACAGACTTTCAGGGCTGTAAAACACGTGATACGATTATTGTAGAAACAGCTCCGCGACCGGAAACACCGGCCATAATCGGAAACACACAACTCTGCGAAGGCGATCCGGTCATCTTAACTATGCAGCCTACTCTGCAGGGCGCCCAATACCGCTGGTTTGGTCCAAACAATGCCGTATTCACCGGGCAAACAATTAATTTGGGTGCACTCACTGCACAAGCCAGCGGAACCTACATTGGATTCTACATATTGGATGGCTGCGAGAGCTTTTCAGACACAGTCGAAGTATTGATCAACCCTTCGCCCGATGTGTATTTGGGCTTAAATGATACGATTTGCGATAATACACCCATTGTGTTAAATCCCAATGCCGGCGAAGGAACTTATCTGTGGAACGATAGTTCTACTGACAGCACTTTCACTGTTACCCAATCAGGTTTGTATTGGGTGGAAGTAACCAATGCGTTTGGATGCGAACGAAGAGATTCGGTCAATATTTTATTTAGCGAAACACCTGAAACACCTGTTGTTTTAGGACAATCTTTGGTATGCGATGGTGGGCAAATTAGTCTTTCGGTGGCTGACCAAACCGGAGTTGTATTCACCTGGACAGATCCGGCAGGATTTTCTCAAACCGGAAATGCGATACTCATTGAAAATGTAAGTGAAATAAATTCAGGGGTTTATACCGTAGTAGCCAACCTGAACGGTTGCACTTCACCTCCGGTGTTAACCGAAATTGCCGTAAACCCCAACCCGATCATTGAACCACTGAGCGATAAAACTATTTGTAATGGACAGACCGCAATATTGGATGCCGGAGAAGGATTTTTTAATTATCAATGGTCAACAGGTGAGAATTCCCAAACGATTTCCGTTGGCCCTGGCATTTATTTCGTGCAGGTAGGGAATATTTTTGGCTGCACCGATTCCGATACAATTACGGTAACAGGAAGTGGACCAGAGGCGGCATTCACCATTAATCCACCCAATGGCACACAGCCCGGGGTGATTGTTCTGTTGACCGATGCATCGCAGGCATCAGGTTCACCTATTAATCAATGGGCTTGGGATTTTGGTAATGGTGCTCAGTCGCAGCTGCAGAATCCGCAAACTTCGTTTAATTCAACCGGCGATTTTGCCATCACGCTCATGGTGACAGACCAAGCAGGTTGCAGCGACACTGCTTCTGTCTCTTACATCATAGCTAGCGAATTGACTATTCCAAATTCATTCACGCCAAATGGCGACGGATTCAATGATTTCTTCCGAATTAATGGTTTGGAAGTTTATCAAAATGCGAAACTCACGATCTACAATCGGTGGGGCAATGTGGTGTTCTCTGTAAACGATTATAAGAATGATTGGGATGGAGGAGGAGCTCCTGATGGAGTTTATTTCTACATTCTGGAGTTGGGTAATGGAGAATCCTTCAATGGAGAGGTGACCATTTTGAGAAAATAGATGATGCTTGGCCTTTATAGTTTATGTGATAATCTATTGATAAAATTAGTCACAAATAGCTCAATAATTATTAGCGCACAAACACGCTGATTCTATGATATTTTTCGCATCTTTGCGCCTTAAAAAAGGAAGAAAAAGCACATGCCGGGAATATCTAGAAAAGGGCAAGTAATGCCCGAATCGCCAATCAGAAAATTAGTGCCATATGCTGATGCAGCTAAAGCCAAAGGCATCAAAATTTATCACCTCAATATCGGACAACCTGACATTGAAACACCAAAAGAAGCGCTTGATGCCATCAGGCATTTTGCACCCAAAGTGGTCGAATACAGTCACTCGGCCGGCATTGCTTCATATCGTAAGAAACTGGCCAACTATTATCAGAAGAATCAAATTCCGGTAACAGCAGATGACATCATGATCACCACAGGTGGTTCGGAAGCTTTACTGATTGGCATCATGTCCTGCCTCGATCCAGGCGATGAAATTATTATTCCAGAGCCCTTTTATGCCAACTACCTTGGATTTGCCACAGCTGCTGGTGCGCAGGTGATTCCGGTGAAATCATCCATTGAAAGTGGTTTTGCCTTACCGCCGATTGATTCGTTTGAAGCATTAATCACGTCCAAAACCAAAGCAATTATTATTTCCAACCCCGGTAATCCAACCGGCTATCTTTATTCAAAAGAGGAATTGGAGCAGTTGCGCGATATTGTTTTAAAGCATGATTTGTATCTGTTTGCCGACGAAGTATATCGAGAGTTTTGTTACGATGGTAACACTTTTTTCTCGGCTATGCAATTAGACGGTATTGAAAACAATGTGGTTCTGATTGACAGTGTTTCGAAGCGTTACAGTATGTGTGGTGCGCGCGTAGGAGCATTGGTAACGCGCAACAAACAATTGATGCAAGTCTGCTTAAAATTTGCACAGGCTAGACTCAGTCCGCCCACTTTTGGGCAGGTAGCTGCAGAAGGTGCACTTGACACACCGCAGACCTATTTTGACAAGGTGGTGAAAGAATATGTCCACCGTCGCGATGTTTTAGTAGAGCTGCTCAATGAGATGCCAGGAGTATATTGCCCCAAACCTAAAGGAGCTTTCTATGCTATGGCTCGCTTGCCGATTGACGATTCAGATCGTTTCTGTCGTTGGCTATTGGAAGAATTTAGCCACAATGGAGCTACCTTAATGCTGGCACCTGCCACAGGTTTCTACGCTACCCCCGGTTTAGGCAAAGACGAAGTCCGCATAGGATATGTGCTCAATACCGATGATCTGCGTGCGGCAATGGAGTGTTTATCTGTGGCAATTAAAGTTTATCAAAACACAAAAATTAACAATACAATCACTGCATGAGTTTAGTAGTTATCGGCACCGTTGCATTCGATGCCATTGAAACGCCTTTCGGCAAAACAGACAAAATCGTTGGCGGTGCTGCCACTTTTATCAGCTTGGCTGCCAGTTATTTCCATAAAGACATCAAATTGATTTCGGTAGTTGGCGATGATTTCCCGCAAAGTGCAATTGACATGATGAAGCGCCGTGGTGTGGATACAGAAGGCTTGCAAATCAAGCAAGGTGAAAAGACTTTCTTCTGGTCAGGTCGTTATCATAATGACATGAACTCAAGAGATACGCTTGCTACGGAATTAAATGTGCTTGCCACTTTCGACCCGGTGGTTCCGGCATCTTATCAAGGCTGCGAATTTCTCATGTTAGGAAATCTGGCTCCATCGGTTCAGCTACAAGTCATTGAGCGATTAAATGAGCGTCCCAAGCTCGTGGTACTAGATACCATGAATTTTTGGATGGATATTGCTTTGGATGATTTGAAAAAAGTATTGCAAAAAGTAGACGTATTAACCATCAACGATGAAGAAGCACGTCAGCTGTCCGGTGAGTATTCTTTAGTGAAAGCTTCGCAAAAGATTTTGGACATGGGGCCTAAATACCTAATAATCAAAAAAGGGGAACACGGTGCGCTGCTGTTCAACCGCGAGCAAGTATTTTTCGCACCGGCATTGCCATTAGAAGATGTATTTGACCCCACAGGCGCAGGCGATAGCTTTGCAGGAGGTTTCATCGGATATTTAGCTGAGACCCGCGACATTTCTTTCGATAACATGAAACGTGCGGTGATTTTTGGTTCTGCCATGGCTTCTTTCAGTGTAGAAAAATTTGGTACAGAGCGCATCCAACATCTCGATGAATCTGAAGTGGATGAACGCGTGCAGCAATTTATTGATTTGGTGCAGTTTGATATATCTTTAGTGGATTAAATCTTTAATATTATGCAAAAACTTCTTTCTGCACTATTTCTTTTTGCATTTAGCCAAATACTAACTGCTCAATCGCACGATAAAGGAACATTCTCCGCGCAGTTGAATTATGATTTTGGTGTACACCGAACAGTTTACACCAGTAAGTTCAACGGTTTTGAGCTTAATAGAGATGAGGGCGCTGCTGCCACAAGCATGCTAGCTTTGAATTTTCAATACAATCCTGCCAAACTCTTCTCTGCCGGATTTAATTTCAATACCGGAGCTTATCTCGAAAATCCGGATAATGCAGAAGCTGCTGGAAATACTTATCGCTCGTTCTTCTTCGATTTACGTCTATACGCCTTAAATAAAGACCGCTTCAATTGGTTTTTGGCACCCAAAGTTGGTGTTGCTAATTTAGAAATCAACCGTAGAAAGGGAATCATCGTTGAAACGTCAAACTATCGTGCTACGCCGTTTGGCATTTATAGTGGTTTTAATTGGTATCCTACCGCCATTTTTGGATTAAACATGCAATTGGGTTACACTTCGCACAATCTGAAAATGCGTTCATTTTCGGTTGCAGGCACTGAAGTGAATCTCAACAATTTCGACAATCGGATTGCAGCAGGAGGTATTCATTTGCAACTAGGTATTTCGCTTAAGATTTAACCTTGGCCACGCCATTTACGTAATCTTCGATCACACGAAGCGGCCGGGCATGTTCACAGCCATCGAACCGACTGATATCTGCGTAGTCAATCAAAGCATTGTAAGATGCTAACATCGTGCTTGCTTTGGGAAAATAACTCCAATGCCAGGGTTCAGCTTCGTAACCTGTAAGTCGTTTATATCCTTTTTCGGTGTAAGATCGGTAGAAACCAAATTGCAAGGCATTATTATCTAACCAGTTTAAAACCTTTTTTCCTTCTTCGGTTTCAAAATATTCGGGTTCTACACTGTTGAGGTCTACATCAGTTCCCCAATGATGTCGAGAAGTGCCCGGCATGGCCGAATAGCGCATGATGGCTTTGGCTTTTTCCATGCCTGGTAAGGTTAAAAACACATCGCGAGTAAATCCGCTTACTTCAGTCAAGCCATTCCACTTGCGCTCCCAAATCATTTTCTGCCGCTCAAAATTTCGGGTAGAAGAGATTACATTTAATTCAATATCCTGTGCTTTTGCATGGGTTATCATGTCAGATAAGGCTAGAAAAGTTTCTTTCAGTAGCCAATGAGTTTCATGGTTTTCATTCACAAATGAGACAAATCGATGATCTTGTGTAGGATCAACTTGTCCAAGAAGTAGTTCTTTGTCCGGAAACATTTTAAAGTTTCAAGGTAACAGTTCCATGTAAATTTTCTGTTTCAGTGCGGAAATAGAAAAAGTAAACACCCTCTGGATAGGCTTCCCCTTTCTCGGTCTTGCCATTCCAGCAACCTTCACCCCAATCTTTGCTGTCATACACTTTCACACCCCAACGGTTATACACCACCAACTCTGAGCATTCTAAAAATGTCTTATCAGATGGGGAAGGTGCGTTTTGCAAAGCTGGGCTAAAACAATCGTTGATGCCATCGCCATTAGGAGTAAACACATTCGAATTATTGATAACGAAATAATCTTTCAAGGGTTTGATGGTTACTCCTTCGTCAAGCGTGTCGCGACATGCAGAGTTGATGGCTACGAAAAATACCTGCAATTCCTGATCGTATTCGAGAATTAAGCTTGGGTTTTCGGCACTGGTAGTTTCACCATTAGAAAACACCCACAAAAATTCATCTGCACCGCTTCCGGTATTGGTAAATTGAATAGTGGCAAAGCGGCAGTTGGGATTGATGAGATAATCAAATTCGGCACTTGGTGAACCATCTACAACAATTACTGTGAGTGAGTCAAACGCCGGACAACCAAATTGAGCGCTCACCGGAGCGCGATAGAGTGTGAAGGTGGTGGTAGCCGTTGGGTTTACCAATGGATTTGGTAAAGTAGCATCATTTATAACCAAATTAGAAGGCTCCCATTGATAGGTGAAATTACCCGAATTGTCGGGAATGCCGATTTCAATGGTTTGTCCAAGACAAATCGTGATGTCAGGTCCGGCTTCCACTTCGCCCACATTTACATTCACTGTTTGACTGAGTGTGTCCACACAATTACCAAAGGAAGTGATAAAAAGAGTAAAAGTAGTTGTATCGGTCGGGAAGGCGCTGGGTTGCGCGATGGTGGCATTATTAAGAAATTGTTCAGGCGACCAGCTGTAGGTGAGATAGGGATTGGGTCCCGGATCGAAACCAATCACCGTGGCATCATTGATGCATAATTCCACCATGGGCAAGGTGTCGCGCGTGCTTTCTGTAATAATAATGCTGCGGAATGTTGTATCTCTGATGTTACAGGTATTAGGGTCGAAGGCTACAAGGCGTATTACATACACGCCGGGTTCGGTGTAAGTGAAGCTTGGGCTGACATCGGTAGAAACGGAGCCCGGCCCTGCACCAAAATTCCACTCATATTGGCTTCCGCCGATGCTCGTATTGATAAAATCGGCACTGAATGGCACACATCCGGCAACAGGAGCAGTGAAACTGGCAACTGTAAGTGGAAGTTGAAAGTCGAATTTCCACAAACCATTGTTGCAGTTTTGTGCATTATTGGTTTGCGACCAAGCACCGGGTGTAGTTGGCATATCACTGTTTCCGCCGCATCCTGCACACACCGATTGATAGATGATCGCGCGTTTATCGAAACGACTGGTGCCTCCATCTACATGGTCGGAGCTGAATGGACCACCTAAATAGGTACCATAAAGCAAGTTATTGGCATCAGGTCCAAGCACCATAAGATGGAAATCGTTACCATTGGTGGTGTTCGGTTGAAAGGCATCGGGGGTGATAGGTAAACCTTGCACCGATCCCGGTGTAGGAAAATTAAAAGCAGCACCCCAACCGCTGGTGTAAATTCTTCCACACAAATCGACCAAAAAGGCGCTGGGCACTAAATCGGGCCAACCAAATCCGTTGCCAAAGGCCGTGCTCCAAACGCGCTGCGTGAGATTGGGATTGAACTTAGTTACAAATTGATTGCCACGCTGATTTGAATAATTGACATTATTGATAAAAAAGTTGTTGTCGTTGCCTGTGGTTTGTCCAAACACATAGACATTGTTTTGCTTGTCCGTTTCTACAAAATAGGCCTGATCGTAGGCAGATGTACCATAGTAAGTGAGCGCTAAAATATTTTGTCCATTGGCGGTGAATTTGGCAATGAATCCATCTGTTCCTCCTTGGAGTGAACCTTGAAATGCGCCCGGTGTAGCGGGTAAATTATTGGAAGTGGTACCACCAGAAGCAAGCACATTATTTTGTCCATCGAGCATAAGGGTGTAGATGGCGTCAGCACCTGTTCCACCTAAATAGCTCGAAAAAATGAGCGTATTTAGATTCACATCAAATTGAAATAACACAGCATCCTGCACACCGCCGCCATAAGTTGATTGGAAGGCATTGGGGGTAACCGGAAAATTATTGGATGAAGTGGTGCTACCCACGTAAACCCTGTTAGTGGTTTCATTGATGAAAATCGTGCCCCGGGCATCGTCGGCGTAGTTGTATTTCAAAGCGGGGTCAGAATTTATTCCATCATTGCCTGTGCCACCGATGTACGTAGAGGCAAATAATTGAGTACCGCTTTCATTTAATCGGCTCACAAACATATCGGTACCCTGCTGGAAAACTATAAAATCGTTAAGCATGGAAGCAGTAGGACCGCCTGCAAAATTTTGTTGAAAGGCAAATTGTGTAATCGGAAAATCAGCCGAGCCAGTGGTACCGTAAATATAAAGCTCATTGTTACCATTCACCATGAGGGAATGGGGTAGTTCATTACCATTGCCACCAAGATAAGTAGCGTAAATCAATGTTGACCCTGTAGGATTGTATTTTAAAATACCGATATCGATCGGATTAAAAGCGCCGGGACCGCCTGTATTGAAATTAACCTGAAAAGCGCCGGGAGTAATTGGTAGTCCACCGGTTCCGATCACAATGCCTGCAGAATATGCATTTCCCAAATCATCGTAAGTGGCAGAAAAGCCCCAGTTGTCGGAAGTGGAACCTGAGAACGTCCCAAATACTAGTGTGGGGTCAATGATTAAGGTTTCTTTTTTGTTGTATTTACCTAACTGAAAGCTCAGCACTTTTTCATCGAGTTTATAGGCGCTTTTAACTTCATTTTCCGGCAAATCTTGGTAAACCAAGGGTTTTGACTCCATGAAATTTTCCAAGGAAGTTTTCACTAGCAATGCACCATCTACAAGCTCTAATCCTTCATCACCTTCATAGGCAATTTTGATTTGATTAGGATCAGCACCGGGTTTTACGATAAAATCATATTTGAGTGATTTGTTGGTGAAATAGATTTCAAGGTCAATTCCTTTGTAAAGCTCTTTGTACATCACTTTTTTGTAGGCATAAGCCTGTGATGCCCATTTGCTTGGGTCTTTGCCAATAAAATAATTATAATAATGCTGACTGGGAAAAGCTTTTTCTACCTGCACATTCGGATTTGCACCAAGGAATCTGACTTTAACGGCATGTTGCCTCAAAATGAAATCTTCCGGCTTGGGCTTGCCTTGAAAACCGTGCATTTTTGAAGAAAATTCTTTGTCGAAAAAATGGTATGTAAAACCATTTTTTTCCAAATATAGATGCAAGCCATGCATTTCTGCTCTGAACAGTGCTTGTTGATCCCACTGATTTTTATTTTCGATAAACTCTTTTCCTTTGATGGCGGCATGTTCATGAGCTGAAAGCTCAACAAAGGATGCGGAAATGAATAGAAAGATGGTGAAAAATTTAACACTTAGCTTTCGCATTATAATTTTCTATTTTTAACAAAGATAAAAATTTCCTGAGCAAATTCTTCATTCATTCTAACCGAAAAAGTCACACGGTCAATTCATTAAAGCAAGAGCAAAGTCAGAGCTTTGTCGGCTTGTCCTTGATCGATTAGCCGGGCAGCAGCCTGATGAAGTTCACGTGAATCTTTTTGATAGGTCAGGTAGGGCTGAGCTTCTTCGCTTTCTCTGAAAGAGCTGATAGAATCTTCATCGGGTAGGCTTTCTCTATTTCCCAAAATGCCTAACTGATTGCCGGTGAGCACCGCTGAATTGCGAATGTGTTCGGGAAGGGCATCTATGCCTACTCCCATTCTGGCCACAGGTTTTTCTACTTCAAACAAGGCATTGCCATGCGCTCTGCAATACCAATCGCCTCCCATACGAGCCACTAAATCTATTTTTTGCTGGTCAATCATTTGATTACCATCGAGCACTGATTCATTGATATGCATGAGCAAAACCTTACATATAATGAGATTGCCTGCTCCCCCCTGGTCGCCCAATTCAATCACATTTATAACTTCACATTCAAATTGCACCGGCGATTCTTTCACGCGTGGAGGTCTGACCAATTCAGAAGGGATGGGTGTAAGTCCGGCCTTCACAAATTCATTTATGCCGGCAGGATATTCTGTGCTGGCAAGTGACATCTGCTGTACAATATCAAAATTCACCACATTGATAACGACTTCTTTGGTCGCCTTTGCATTTTCGTAGGTGTGTTTGGTTGTGTTGTCGCGCACCCTTCGCGCCGGAGAAAAAATCAATACAGGTGGATTGGCACTAAAAGCATTGAAAAAGCTAAAAGGACTCAAATTTATATTGCCGGCCGAATCAATGGTGCTTGCAAAAGCTATAGGACGTGGTGCCACAGAACCTAACACATATTGGTGAAATTTGGCTACAGGCAGGTCAGATGGTTTAATGCTTAACATATCTCAATATTGAATTAGGCAAATGTAGGTCTTATGTTGTACATGCACTTCTCGGCAAAAAAAAATGCAATGATACAGGAGACTTTTTGTGTGAAATTAATAAATCAATAAATTGGAACGCATTTTGTTTTAAGATGAATGAAAAACTGATTGTCATGAATCGCTTGCTCATTTTATTTTGTCTTTCTTCAGGCTTGCTTTTGGCCAGTAATCCACCTTCGGAGGTTAAAGACTTAGCCTTCAAACGAGGAGAATTGCTTAAATATCGGGTGCATTATGGACTAATCGATGCCGGTGAAGCTATTGTTGAAGTAAATGAAAAGAAGGAAACCTTCAACAACCGTTCGGTATTCCATGTAATTGGTCATGGCCGATCGCTGGGTGCGTTCAACTTCTTCTTCAAAGTGAGAGACCGCTACGATTCATTTATCGATGAAGAAACACTGTTGCCACATTTGTTTATTCGCAGAGTAGATGAAGGTGGATTCATTATCAATCAAGACTACACCTTCAACCATCAGAAAAATACCGTAAAAGCTAAAAGAACGGGGACTGATCAAGGCAGAAATATAGATGGAAAATTGTTTGAAGTTCCACCTTACACGCAAGATATTCTCTCCGCTTTTTATTATGCGCGAAGCTTAGACTTGAGCAATTATAAAGCAGGAGATATCATTTCGCTGAACACCTTTTTTGACGAAGAAATTTTTCCCCTACAAATGAAAATTATTGGCAGGGAAACGGTGAAAACCAAAGCAGGAAAAATTAAATGTATCAAAGTGCGCCCGATTATTCAACAAGGACGTGTATTTAAGAATGAAGAAGATCTTACGTTGTGGGTAAGCGACGACAAAAATAGAATACCCGTGATGCTCGAAGCCAAAGTGCTCGTAGGCTCTATCAAAATGGCGCTCAAAGAATATTCAGGGCTTGCACATCAATTAGCCCTAGATAAATAGCAGCTATCAGCCCGAAAACTGTATTCATCAGAAATTTAGAACGCATTTTTGCCATTGATGAATTGGTAAAATCAACTTAATTTGCCGAACAATCAAACTACATCGATATGGATATCAAGCCCGAAATTGCCGAAAGACTTGCCCAACTCGAAGCAAAATATAATGCTATGGGGCAAGACCTGCAATCCTATCTCGATGGTCTGCTTTATGCCGATTACCTCACTTATTGGGACTACATTCATTTAGATACTTTATTGAGCCTGCAAAGCCCCAAAACAAGTTTTCCGGATGAGCAGATTTTCATAATTTATCATCAAATTACCGAACTGTATTTCAAGTTGTGTTTGTTAGAATTGGAGCAGTTGGCTGAAAAACAGGATTTAAATAAAAAAGAATTTCTCATGCGTGTGAATCGGGTGAACCGCTATTTTACCAATTTGGTGAAATCGTTTGAAGTGATGGTGGATGGCATGGAAAAAGAGCAGTTTCTCAAATTTCGTATGTCTTTGTTGCCGGCATCTGGCTTTCAATCAGCACAATATAGGATGATTGAGATCCGTGCCACACATTTCACACATCTGATTGATAAAGACCACAGAGATAAATTCGCGACTGATGCTAATGATTACAAAGGCATGTTTGAGTATATCTACTGGAAAGCCGGAGCTACGGAACTAGCCACAGGCAAAAAAACACTTACACTTCGGCAGTTTGAGTTAAAGTATTCCGAAGAATTGATCAAGCTGGCTGAAAGAAGCAAAGAAAAAAATCTTTATGCGCTATTCGAACGCTTTTCTGACGAAGACAAAGTCGATGGTAAACTCGCGCAAAGTCTCCGGCATTTAGACTTACATGTGAATGTAAACTGGCCTTTGGCGCACTACAAATCGGCAGTGCGTTATTTGCAGCGCGACCCGAAAGACATTCGCGCCACAGGCGGAACTAATTGGCAAAAGTATTTGCCGCCTCGTTTCCAAAAGCGAATTTTTTACCCAGGATTATGGACACAACAAGAGTTGGAAGAGTGGGGCAAAGGTTGGGTGGAAGACAACGTTTTTAACCTTGATGCGTTAAAGTAACATGCAAAAATTTGTTTTATTGCTTATCGCTCTTGCAGTTTCGTTTAGTGGCTGCAAAACACTGAAAAAGAAAAAGTGCGACTGTCCGGATCATCGGCGAAAAAAAGGTGTGGCTTTTATCTCGGTGCATTCTCAAAGCACCTTCAGTGCACATCGAATGGAAATCCGTTAGCAATGCTTATTTACTTCCTAAAAAATTATAAATGTCGAACGCACAACTAAATCTGACGCAACTTAAAAAAGGAGAGCGCGCATTTATTAAATCGTATCAAGATAAATATATTGGTTTGAAAATGATGGAGTTAGGTTGTTTTCCCGGACAGGAAGTTACTTTAGAACAAATTGCACCTTTGGGTGATCCTATAGCCATTTCGTTTAACGGCTCGCTTATAAGCCTAAGACGTGCCGAGGCAGAAACGATCCACATTATTTTTGCGTCCTGAAAATGGAAGTAGAAATCAAAAATTTTACGGTTGCTATTGTTGGAAATCCAAATTCCGGAAAGTCGACCGTGTTCAATGCATTGACAGGGTTGAATCAGCGAACCGGCAATTTCCCCGGTGTTACCGTAGAAAGACATACCGGAAGTTTCCGTTATCACGACACCCGTGGAGGTAAAAAAGTAAATTTTAAATTAATTGACTTGCCGGGCACTTATTCTATCTACCCCAAATCTCTTGATGAAGAAGAAGCAGCCAAAGTACTCTTAAAGGAACCTGACAAAGCTGAATTTGACTTTGTGCTGGTGGTTGCAGATGTAAGCAATCTTGGAAGGAGTTTGAGTTTATGCACTCAGGTGATGGATTTGGGGCATCAGGTATTGCTGGTTGTGAATATGATGGACTTACTTAATCAAAGCCATCAGAGCCTAAAGCTCGATAAACTATCCGAAGCGCTTGGGATTCCGGTGATTGGTTTAAGTGCCAAGGAGAAAACAGGCATCCGAGAACTCAAAACTGCTATGGCTAACTTCAAGCCATCGAAGCCATCCGTAATATTTGCTACCGATCACGGATATTTGGACTGGGTAAAAGCAAACACAATTGTTTCGCCATCTTCTTTAGATCATCAAGAAAAAGAAGCAATGATGCGCTCTGCAAGGATTAATGAGATTATAAATGGTGTTATCATTCCATCAGACGAAACACAATCCTTCGCATTCAGCAGACGAATTGATGCGATACTCACTCATAGGATCTGGGGTTTTGTTGTATTCATTGGCTTACTTGCCTTGGTTTTTCAGGCAATTTTCAGTTGGGCTGAAGCCCCTATGGACTGGATTGACCAAGGATTTGCAGCCTTATCCGAATTTGTTTCCGAAGTCTTACCCGATTCAGCTTTCACAAGCCTTTTAGCTGGCGGAATTATTCCCGGACTTGGTGGCATACTTATGTTTGTTCCACAGATTGCTTTACTTTTTGCCTTCATCGCCATCTTGGAAGATACTGGATATATGGCGCGTGTAAGCTTTATTATGGACAGACTTATGCGTGGACTTGGCATCAATGGACGCTCTGTGATTCCATTGATTTCGGGAGTAGCGTGCGCTGTGCCGGCCATCATGTCAACCCGCACGATTAAGAACTACAAGGAAAGGCTCATCACTATTTTGATTACACCACTCATGAGCTGTTCTGCCCGTTTGCCGGTTTACACATTGCTGATTGCCATTGCCATTCCTTCCTATAAAGTTTTTGGAATTGCCGATCTTCGGGGCTTAACCATGCTGGGTTTATATCTTATTGGGTTTTTTGCGGCAGTTTTTTCTGCGCTGTTACTTCGTTATTGGGTAAAATCGGATGAAAAATCTTATTTTATCATGGAGCTTCCAATTTATCGGAAACCCAAAGCGACAGTTGTGTTGCAGGTGGTTTTCGATAAGTTAAAAGTTTTTGTGTTAGATGTAGGAAAGGTCATCATTGCCATTGCTATTGTTCTGTGGTTTTTATCTTCCTTCGGTCCATCCAATAGAATTGAAAATGCAGAAGATGCAATTAATTTGGCGCACATGAAAGGCGTAATCGCCGACGATGAGCTCGAAAATGAACTGAATGCGGCACGATTGAAAAATTCATATGCCGGGATTTTAGGCCATGCCATAGAGCCTGTGATTGCTCCCTTGGGTTTTGATTGGAAAATTGGCATTGCTTTGATTACCTCCTTTGCAGCAAGAGAAGTATTTGTGGGCACAATGGCCACTATTTACAATACCGGAGATCCCGAAGAGTTTAGCAATCTTAGGGATGCCATGCAGCAAGATATCAACCACCGAACAGGATTACCACTTTTCAATCTTGCTTCTGCAATGGCTTTGATGCTTTTTTATGCTTTTGCCATGCAATGCATGAGCACCATCGCCGTGGTAAAACGTGAAACCGGCAGTTGGAAATGGCCGCTGATTCAGTTTGTTTATATGGGTGCATTGGCTTATCTGAGCGCCTATGCGGTATATCAGATTTTGGTCTAAAATGTGGACAGCAAAATGCAATCAAATAAAAACGCCCGGATTTCCGGGCGTTTCATTTTTTACAAATCGAATGTTTCAGACCGTTTTAAAAACCTGGTCAATTTTTTCAGCAAGGTGCTTGTCTTTCTCGGTAATCGTGTTCTCTGCGTCATGCGTATATAGGTAGATATCTACTTTGTTGTACACATTTCTGATTTCAGGATGGTGATTCACTCGCTCGGCGAGCAAAGCAACCTTGGAGAGAAATGCAAAAGCATCAATGAAATTCTTGAAGATGAACTCTTTATGAAGCTTGCCGTCTATTTCTTGCCACATATTTTTTGTTTTAAAATGATGGGCAAAAATAAGCGCATTTTCACGAAGCGCAAATAGTATGCGCATTGATATAGGATTTAAGCCAATTTTAATAAAATCAACATCTTACACAACTCTGTTAATTGCTCACATTAAGACTTTTATTTTGGGGTCTATACTTCACAACCATTTTACCGCCTGCATCCGGCTTTTGCGCAGGTGTGGTTGTTTTTGTTCGATCCATAATGCCAATATGTGGTCCTATATTCACATCTTGAATCGTATTTGCAAAAATACGAATCGAATCCTTCCCAATGGTAGCTTGAGTGAATAGTTTAAGTGCAAAAATGAGTGAAACTACTTTGTTGTCGGCTACCGGATTATCAACCAATTGGATATAAGTGTCTTGCGCCTTCGAAATATCAATCACTTGCGGCATCTCAGGAAATTGCAATGAATCCATCTGAGGCGTTGTATTGGTAAATACACTGTCATCAAGGTCGGTGTAAACGAAGGTGCCCTGTGTAATTCTTCCGTTATATTCCTTCTCATAAAATCCGCTGATTTGATTTTGAAGTATAAAATAACCATTGAAAGTGACCTGAGCCGGATCATTTAACTCGAGCGTGGTATCAAGCGCATTTCCAAATGTAAACTTAGCCAAGGCAAAAGTTTTGTTGGTGTTTTCGTTATAAAACAATTCATAGAAAGTAGAAATTCTCGTTTCATTTACCGAACCGGAGTCTTCTGTATGACAAGAATTCAGCAGCAATAATGTGATGAGCGTGAGCGATGAGAATATCAGTTTTATTCGTATTTTTTTTACAAAACTATAGAAATAATCATGCCTAGATCAGCTTGATATTTTTATCGCATCAAATTCTATCTGAGTATGTCGGATAGGTGAAAAAGAAGAAACGATTGTTTAAAACCTTCCGGCTAATGTAAAATAAAATCCACGTCCATCAGCCGGAATAATTCCTGGGCCGGGATAGCCTTCTGCACGGCGGGTAAAATACATTTGGTTAAACAGATTATTTACGCTGCCTTCTACACAAAAACGTCCAAATTTATAGGCTAAACTCAGGTCAGCTACCTGATAGGAAGGAACTATTCCTTCTACAGCAGTGGCAGTGCGTTCGGCATTTGTCGCATCAGTGTAATGACGGGCAGTGTGTCCGATTTGAAAACCCGCTCTCCATTTTTTATAGTTGAGCTGTGTGCCGCTTCGGAGCATGAGTGGTGGTACCATTTCTACTATTTTGTTACGGATGCTGCTATCGTCGGTGTTGATATAGCGGGCATCAACCACGGCGGCATTGATAAACCAAACCCAGTCAAAGTTTTGCTTTTTCTCATTTTGCCATAGGGTAGGAAAATTGAATTCGCCGAAAAATTCAAGACCTATGTTGCGTGCATCGGAAATATTGCCTCTGAAACGATAATCTAAGAAAAGTGGAGCTTGATCAGCGCGCAACACTTGGCCGATTTTGTCATTGTAGCGAACCAAAAAAGCGGTGAACTCAATATTGTATACATTTTCTTTTTTTGATCTGATGCCAAGGTCGGCAGTGTAGCCAGTTTCATCCTGAATGTTTTCATCTACCCTGAAATTAGGGTTCACTATGCGAATATCGCTAAAGTTGATGGCACGATAGTTTTGTGTGATGTTTCCATATATACTGGTTTGCTCTGTGATTCGGTAATTTGTTCCCAAACCGAAAATCACAAAATTGCGTGTGCGCCCCAATTGCTCTTCTCTTTTTGATTCGGCTATGAGATTACCCGCAGCATCCTTTACCCTGATTTTATAGTAACCTTCGGCTGAAGTGGCGATGTGCTCGAAGCGTGCTCCCGGTGTTACACTAAATCGAGAACCAAAATTAAATATATGCTCGGCAAACAGGCTAGCATTGAAATTGTGAAAATCATATTCAGAATTTTCAAGGTTGTCCGGATTCAGGAAAAAGAAATCAGGTCCTGAACTATCGTTTGCATTGCCTTGGCGGGCTGATGTAAAGCCTGAATACAATCTGCTTCCAATTAATAATGTGTTGGATTCTCCCAAGAAACTGTAGCGGTGCAGCAAACGTGTTTCGTTGCCAATATTTCTGAATTCTCCACCAATCATTGTTCTTTCTCCCCCCAAGTCCGCCACATTGATTCTTTCGAGATTGCCCAGTGCATTGCGATGCGCCAGGAGACCAAAACTGCGACTGTTAATTTGTGTTTTTTCATTGAATTCGTAGGTTAAATGCAGGGCTGCCATGTTCCAGTCCACTTCAAACCAATTGCGTTCGCGCAGCGACATACGTGGGTCTTGCTCAAAATTTTTATCTGTCAAACCACCGGGTTGTTGAGCTAGATAGCTCATTTTGGTAAGTTCTAATCCGACTTTGAATTTTTTACTGAGTTGGTAGTCAATTGATGTGAATAAATTCACGGCATTGAAACCTGAGTTAGGTCTGAAGCCTTCGCCTCGTTTATACTGTGCGTAGGAATAGTGATTTAGTTTTTTGTTCTTTGAAGTACCGCCCAAGCTGTTGAAGCTGTTGAAAAAGCCCCAAGAACCTACAGTTTGACGGCTTACAACATCAGCTGTTTTCTCATCGGTGCCGCGTTTGAATCGGAAATTAAGCATGCCACCAAATTGAGTTCCATATTGGAGTGATGCCGCCCCTCGAACCAATTCAATTCGCTCTAATGCTTCAACAGGCGGTGTGTAATAGCTTTCGGGATAACCCAAGGCATCAGCGGAAATATCATATCCATTTTGACGAACATTGAAATTGGCTGTGCGGTTTGGAGACAAGCCTCTCCCGCCAATACCTAGCTGCAGTCCTGCACCATCGCTCTCCCAAATATTCAAACCGGTGATTTTGGCGTAAACCTGCCGGGGATTGTTGGTAGCTAAATTGGCACTCACATTTTGCAATTCAATCACTTCGGTCTTTTTACCTTCATAAATTCCAAAGTTTTCAACTGCAGCCATGCGTGTAAGCCCAAAGTCTTTCTGCTTATCAAACTGAATGATTACAACATCCATTTCATTCGATAAAGCTTTCAGCGAAATGTCTAAATGTAGTTCAGGTGTATTGAGTTCAATCGCTTTACGTGTCACCTGCTTGCCCGGCAAGAACACATTTAGCTGATAGTTACCAAAAGGAATCTGTTCCAATTTGAAAGCACCATTGACTGCACTTGACTGGCTAAATCCGGTATTTTCGAGATACACAACGGCTCCAGGTATTTTTTCGCCTTTATCGTCTATCACTATACCTTTAATGGTACCCACTTGTTGGGCATGAAGGATTGCCGGAGTGAGTAAAAACATGCAAACAACAATTGGGTAAAGGTTGGCCCTAAAGACGAGATAAAACGATATGTATGATGCTTTACTCAATTTTCGTAGTGAATAATCCAATCTTTGGGTTTGAAAGTGTCGCGCTCCTTCATGAGATCTCTTTTCGGGTCAATTAGGAGGCGACTAGGACGCGCATTGAGGGTTACATACACTTCGGCTCTTACTTCGGGTTTATGAACACCCTTTGCGCCGTAATGTTTTCCAAGAAAATGGGCAAATTGCAAAATCATGTCAGGCTGCATGGCCATTTGTTTCTCTTGATGATCGTTAAGGAATTCGCGATTGTCCACAATACCTTCGCGTCCGGTTTGGGTGTCTTTCACATAAAAAGTGGCTGTTCCGGCTTTTTCTATCAACATCACCCGCCATGAGAACCGATAGCCTTCTTCAGTCCAAAACAAATTGCCCGGATAGAGCACATAGCGCCACGGGAAAAGCAATTGGAAAGCAATGTAAGCGCCAAAGGTGATATTCCACCACCGGGGCAAACGATTGAGGGAAAGTTGGATTGCTGGAATTTGTCTTTTGAATGTGAATAATCTCACCAAGCGTTCATGCCATTCATCACTAAAAAAAATAGTGGCAATCCCTATCATCACCAAGGGGAACACACCGATTTGAAACATCAGACCGGTGAGTGTGTGGAAAATGATGACTGTAAAATAGGCCCAAATGCGGGTAAGTTTCCAAATGAGGAAAAACACAATGAAGGTGTCGTAAAGCATACCAGTCCATGAAAACAGGTAAGGTGTGATTTCCCATTTGAAAATAGGGCCTATAAGCGGCAACTTATCATTGGCTGGCACCCAAATTTTAAGTGGCATCGCTTCTATCAGCCAATCGTAATTAATTTTAGCCAAGCCTGCATAAATGTATAGGATCGCAATTTGAGTTTTTAGGAGCAGGATGGATTTGCGCGGTACGACTTGCTGCTTCAAATCAGCAAACGGACTTACTTGTGCCGGCATGAAAATCAGCAATAGGCATATCAGACTCACGAAATAATAGTGATTGAGATAGTAAGTGAGGTCGATGAGTTCGGTGTAAGTGAAGCAGGCGAACAGCACAAGTGCTGCAATTCTGTAGGATACTCCGTGCAAAAACATGATGCCCAGAGCAGCTGCTATCATCAAATAATGAATCACATACAACACGGGAGCCGACGGCGCTTTTATCCATTCAAAGCCCCAGTATTTGAAATGCAATAGTGGTGCAACATAGTGATCTTCGATCCAGCCCAGATACATGAACCGTAGGGTGCTGAAAATCATCAAAGCCCCGAAGATTAAACGGAAGCTAATCAAGGGAGCAGCAGGGATGTCCTGATTGAGATATGTGGCGAAACGTCGTAGCAAGTTTTGTTACAATCATTTTTTTAGTCACCGTCTCCACTGCTGTAAGTGATGGCTATACCCAGCAATGAGCTCATGTCGCTTTTAAAAAATCGGGTTTGACGCTGCAGCTCCACACGAAAAGCTTCTAAAGGGGCAGGGCTGCTAATAATTTGTTCCGACACTGGACTATTTGTTGGTATCGCATTTAAGGTAGTATTAATTGTTTCAAGCTGTTGGAGTGTGCTCGTTACCAACTGCTTCCCGTTGATTACATTTTCAAGATATTCTTTAAATCCTACGCCGTCTACTCCTGTTTTGGTGCGTCCATGATAAATGTTTTCAATAGCACCTAGGTGTGCTTTAATCATATCAAGCGTTTTGCCAGAATAGTAAGCTTCTACCAATCGGGGTTCTGGCTGCATTTGGCCCGGACGCAGCCCCATCGGAAGCTCTATTTTAAAATTCTTGATGGTTTCATAACTTTTTACAAACTCATTATAGAATTGAGAAGTACTGCTGCCTGCAGCTGTTCCGCTGTTGCTCACAAATTGATTGATATAGGCAGGCGACCATGCATTCACTACATTGTCCACTCTTGTTTTGGCATTTGCAATGCATTCCAACAAATAAGTACGCCGATTGGCATTTTCAGCAAAGGCTTGAATTACATCCGTATTGCTTTGACTTATTTTACCGTAAATCAAGTATTCTACAGTGAGTAAACCACGTGCATCGCGGTTAAAATCGCTGAAACTGTAGGATGCACCATTAAGAATTTGATCCACTTTATTTTCTGATACGGGAAAAGTCGCAATTTCTTCCGTAATACTCCGGTTGAGACCTTGTTCTCCGGCTGGCCCGAAATTGTAGGCATTGGTGTATTGAAATGCTTGGTAACAATCCACCCATTTTTGCTGTAGCAATTCAAGTTTATTCAAGTTTACTTCATTGATAAAATTATGTGCTGCTTGCTGAAGTTCAATAATTGTGGTTTGTAAATCTTTAAAAGCCGGAATGACCAAATTTTCTGCGTAATTACGGAGCATGATCGTCCGGTCAAATCCATTATCATCATCTGCTTTGTCGTCTTTATTGCAGGCAACAACCAAAAGCGATAGCGATAGAGCGATTGCCGGGATGAAATTTTTTTTTCTATTCATGATTACATTCTTTTAAAAAACCGAAGACGCGCGCAATTACACGCCTTCGGCACATCTTAAAATTGAATTGAACTATCTGTTTTGAATGGCCACCCAGTTATTTTTAAATTCGTCTATTTCTTGATTGGTGAAACCATAAATAGTCTGAAGTTTTGTAATGGCTTGCTGCAATTTAGGCAAGTGAATTTCAGGAGCCAAGGCAAACTGATACACAGAAGCAGGTTCACCGGGTGCAGCATTGAATAGCGCCAAAATTTCATTAATTTGAGCATCAGAGATTTTTCTAACTGCCGGGTTAATGGTTTTAAATCCTTCAATAAAACCAATACCTTCGCCAATGGCATGCAGTGCCGCAGCTTTGTCCTGATCGGTGGGCGAAGTAGCGCTTAATCGAGCAATAGGACTGTGACAATAATTTATAATAGTGGCGGCATTAATTTTTTCCCAAAGCGTTTGGATGGTTTTAAGCGCTTCATTTTTGTCGGTATTGTAGTCTGCGCCTGCCTTCACAGCAGCTTGAAGCTTTATAAAAGCACGTTTCATTTGCGAATACATACCTGTTCCATCATTTTTATCTCTTCTGGCAGCATAATTAGCCATTGCAACGTCGCGCACTTCGGCGGACACATTGTTAGAGCCGGAATTTGCAAATGCTGGTTTAGCACCAAATATTGCGAGCAGTTGATCCACCGTAGCTAAAGTTATGTTTCCACTCATCAAACTGATGGCATGGTTGTATAGTGTGGCCCCAAATTGACCTTTTTCTAATAGCTGTTCTTGTTCCACTCCAAATTCGTCGAACAGATATCCACCGTAAACTCCACCTTGCGATATGCCATCGGGTGTTGCAGGAATCCACGTCGATCCGCTAGCATTGGCTAACTCAGCCATAATTCCCCCATTACCTTCTATTCTTGTTTTAAAATAATTGGTAATTACGGAAGCAAGTGCTGGATTACCTTGGTTGAATAATTGTTCTAATGCACTCCGCTCAACGGTGTTGGCAGCATTTCTCCCTTTTTTTGCCTCATCTGTTAAAGCAGCAAGTTGACTCAATACATTTCTCTGCGTGTTAGTATTGGTCAAGAAATTACTCCCATCATAAGAAGTTGGAATTTGTAATGCGGGTAATTCATCTTCTTTTTTACATGCGTTGAGCATCATCAAGCTGGTAAGACTGAGAATTATAATTTTTTTCTTCATTTTATTTAGACTTATTTTAAATAATTATTTCAATTGCAAAAGAATAGGCTGCAACACATTTGTGCAATACCTCCAATGGAGTATTTTTATTTACAGCATTGTTTTTAATAAATATCACATTGAATCTGCTTTCTGCCTTGTAAGCAAAGGAATTCAATGTAAATTTGTGCGCATATTTAATCACACTTTGCATCCTGCCCTCTCACATCCTGTCTTTGAAATCGTTCGTCAATCTGCTGAATCCATTGGTTTAAAAGCCTATGTGATTGGTGGATATGTGCGCGATTATCTTTTGGGGAGACCTTGTAAAGACATTGATTTTGTGACTGAAGGAAGCGGTATTGCACTTGCAGAAGAAGTAGCCCGAAGACTTGGTCCGGAAACACATGTCAGTGTTTTCAAAAACTTTGGCACCGCCATGTTGCATTTCGAAGATTATGAAATAGAATTTGTGGGTGCACGCAAAGAGTCTTATCGCAGCGACTCCCGGAAGCCAATTGTTGAAAACGGTACGATTGAAGAAGATCAGGCAAGAAGAGATTTTACCATCAATGCCTTAGCTATTGACCTATCCAATCCCGATGAGATTATTGACCCTTTTGGTGGACTAACACATCTGAAAGAGAAACGCTTAAAAACGCCTTTAGGGCCCGAAACCACCTTTTCAGACGATCCGCTTCGAATGATGCGCGCCATTCGATTTGCTACTCAACTCAATTTTGAAATTGATGGAAATACGCTTTCCGGTATTGAAGCTAAAGCTGACCGAATCAAAATCGTTTCAAAAGAGCGGATTGCTGATGAGTTGAACAAAATCATTCTGTCACCAGTGCCTTCCAAAGGTTTTAAATTGCTGGACAAAACCGGGATACTACGAATTATTTTCCCTGAATTCACCGCATTGAAAGGGGTGGAAGTGATCAACGGGAAGGCACATAAAGATAATTTCTACCATACGCTAAAGGTGCTTGACAATTTAAGTAATAGCACTGACAATTTATGGCTGCGCTGGGCAGCCTTGCTCCACGACATTGCTAAACCACTCACCAAAAGATTCGATCTACAGCACGGCTGGACTTTTCATGGTCACGAAGATCGGGGTGCGAAAATGGTACCGCATATTTTCAGGAATTTAAAGCTGCCTCAAAACGAGAAAATGCGCTATGTGCAAAAACTCGTGCAACTGCATTTACGCCCCATCGCACTCACTAAAGAAGAAGTGACTGACTCGGCAGTGCGTCGATTGCTCTTCGAAGCAGGTGATGATGTGGATGATTTGATGTTGCTTTGTAAAGCAGACATTACTTCAAAAAATGAAGATAAGGTGAAGCGTTATCTCTCCAATTACGAACTGGTAAAGCATAAATTAAAAGAAATAGAAGAGAAAGACCACCTTCGCAATTGGCAACCTCCGGTAACTGGTGAAGATATCATGTATTTTTTTGATATTGCGCCGGGAAAAGAGGTAGGTCTGATCAAAAATGCGATTAGAGAAGCTATACTAGAAGGGGAAATCTCAAATACCCGCCAAGCAGCGCTACAAGTAATGAAAAACACAGGATTAAGTTTAGGATTGACCTTAATACATGAACCACAAACAGAATAGAAGATATGAGCTTACTAAGATTCCGGTTTAAATTTGATGATTATGATGACGTGCACCGCGACATTGATATCAAATCAGATCAAACCTTTGCAGAATTGCTTCAATGTGCTTTGCAGTCTGTAGGATTTGACCAGCGTCATGAGGCAAACTTTTATCTAGCTGATCATAATTGGCGGAAGAATGGCCACATTGGCAAAGTTAGTCCCGAAGAGAAAGGTGCTTTACACAAAATGGAAATTGTGGAACAGATTGATGATCCGCATCAGAAATTTTTGTTGGAATATGACCCTGAAAAGCCGTGGCAATTTACCCTGGAACTGATCAAAATTATGCCTGTGCAAGACAAAAAAGCCTTGTACCCTTTGGTAGCGACATCAGTCGGGCTTCCACCTGTGCAGTATTTGGAAACCATCGTTATTCCTGTTAGGGAACGAACCAGAAAAACTAGCAGCAAAGAAGAAGACGATGATGCATTGTTTGAAGAAGATTTTCTGGAAAATGAATTAACTAATGATGCTGTCGAGGATACCGATATAGTTGATGCAAGTGTGGATGGTGCAGTGGTTGAAACAATTGCTGATTTGCCCGAAAACTTTGAAGTGGAAGCCGATGACGAAATAGAGAAGCTTAAAAATGAAATGAGCGGAAACTTCATTGAAACCAGTGACCAAGAAGATGAGGATAGCGATTTTGGGGGCTATGGTGAAGAAGACGATGAATATGGCATGGGAGGAGATGATGATGACTATGGTGGTGGATATGGTAGTCGAAACGATTACGATGAATAAGCGAAACGCTTGTGAAACCTAAACTGATTGTTATAACAGGCCCAACTGCTTCGGGTAAAACGTCCCTAGCTATTTGGCTTGCACAACAACTTGCTTGCGAGATTATCTCAGCAGATTCCAGGCAAATTTTTAGGGAATTAAAAATAGGAAGTGCAGCTCCGGATGATAGCGAACTGCAGGCTGTTCCACATCATTTTATTGCCACACACTCCATTACTGAAGCATACAATGCCGGCAAATTTGAAGCAGAAGCTTTGGAAAAGCTCCATGATTTGTTCATGCGCAAACCGATTCAGATTGTTTGTGGTGGCTCAGGAATGTATATCAGGGCTTTACTTCATGGATTTGACGAATTGCCAGAAGCTGACTCAGCCTATCGTTTGGCATTAAATAATATTTTTCAAAACGAAGGCATCTATGTTTTACAGGATATGCTCCGCGAAAAGGACATGGAGTATTACCAACAAGTTGATGTAAATAATCCACAACGAATAATCAGGGCTCTTGAAGTGATTCACGCAAGCGGAAAACCTTTCTCATCATTTCGAAAAGGAAAAAAGGTCGAAAGAGATTTTGATACCCTAGTACTATCTATGTACCTTCCCAGAGAAGAACTTTACAAACGAATCAATCAGCGCACTTTACATATGATAAAGCTTGGATGGGTAGAAGAGTGTAAACAACTCAAAGAATACCGCGCACTGAATGCCTTACAAACGGTGGGCTACAAAGAAATCTTTGCATATCTTGACGATAAGTTTGAATTGGAAAAGTGCATTGGTATGATTCAGCAAAATACCAGACGATTTGCCAAAAGGCAAGTCACCTACATCAAAAATCAGCTGCAAGCACACTTTGTTCATCCTGACGATAAACATGCGATTCTAAAGCTGGTGAACGATTTCATCAGTGCTTGATTAACAAAGCAATGGCAATAACTTCATTTGATCGATTGAAATATTTTGTGTATTTAAAGTAATTTCATCGCTCAAATACAATCTTATGCAAGCATTTAAAGCGGTTATTTCCTTGCTACTCTTCGCTTCGGCATTTGTTTTTTATCAGTTCAAACTTCTCGAATTACCTCCGCTGGGTAAATTTTTTAATCCACAATATGGGTTTTGGCAAAATGCGAATTCAGAAGATGATGATAAGAATGAGATGATTTCCATTCAAGGGCTTAAGGCAAGTGTCAACATACTTTGGGATGAGCGAATGGTGCCACATATTTTTGCTCAAAACGATGAAGATTTGTTTTTCACACAAGGCTATGTGACTGCATCGATGCGTTTGTGGCAAATGGAAATGCAGACCCATGCTGCAGCAGGTCGTTTGTCGGAAATTGTTGGTAGCAAAGCATTAAAAGTTGATCGCGAAGCCAGACGAATTGGCTTGAAATATGGTGCAGAGAAAGCCTTAGAAATGGCCATGCAAAATGACACCTCACGCATGATGCTCGAATCCTATGCTGCAGGCGTCAATGCCTACATTCATCAATTGAATAGCAAAAGCTTACCACTTGAGTATAAATTACTCGATTACGAGCCCGAACCATGGAGTCCATTCAAAACAGCACTTCTACTCAAATACATGGGCAACATGCTTACAGGCTATGATCGCGATTTTGAATTGAGTAACGTACAAAAGCTTTATGGAGATGAAGTTTTGAATAAATTATTTCCCGACTTTCCTGATACGCTTCAAGACCCTGTTATCCCGTTAGGTACTCCATTTAAGCGAAGCTTTGAACAAAACTTGCAGGCCAATCAGAATTTGCCGATTCAGGCATTGATTGCCGCCGATCAGCTTATGCGCCCCGAACCCGGATATGGAAGTAATAACTGGGCAGTAGCTGCCGAAAAAACAGCAGAGAGAAGGGCAATTCTTTGTAACGATCCGCACCTAAGCCTAAATCTGCCTTCCATTTGGTTTGAATTACAGTTGCATGCTCCCGGAGTCAATGTTTACGGAGTCTCCCTGCCCGGAGCGCCGGCAGTGATTATCGGCTTCAATGATTCCATTGCTTGGGGGGTGACCAATGGCGCAATAGATGTGCGCGATTGGTATCAAATTAGCATTAAGGATGACAAAAGAGCCCAATATCTCTATGATGGGTCTTGGAGAGACTTTAGTTACATTGTAGAAGAATTCAAAGTGCGTGGCTCCGGTTCAGTATTCGATACCATTCTGTTTACATCATTTGGTCTATTGGTTTACGACCGCAATTTTGCTTCAGGTAAAGAAAAGATGAATATGGCTCTGCGTTGGACCTTGCATGAACCTTCTAATGAGTCGCTGACCTTTTACAAACTCAATCGCGGAAAAAATTTTAGCGACTATCGCAATGCTTTATTAACCTACGATTGCCCGGGACAGAATTTTGTTTTTGCATCGCATAGCAACGATATAGCCATCAGACAGCAGGGTAAATTTCCGGTGCGAGAACAGGGGCAAGGTAGAACCGTTTTGCAAGGCGATGACCCCAATCAGCAATGGAAAGGGTATATTCCTTTTGATGATATTCCTGAAAGCGTCAATCCGCAGCGAAAATTTGTAAGCTCAGCCAATCAGCATCCGACAGATGATGCTTATCCCTATTACTACACAGGCGTATTTGAATATTATCGAAACCGACGCATCAATCAATTGCTCGGAGAAGGAAACCGTTTCAAAATAGAAGACATGATGCGATTACAAAATGATAATTATAACCTTTACGCCGCAGAATCACTACCTTTAATGCTGAGCTACATCGATGCATCGGAGTTTTCGCGCGAGGAGCTTGATGCGCTCAATATTCTAAAAGCGTGGATATTTTTTAATGATCCCGAACTGGAAGCCCCGGCATATTACGAAGCATGGTGGGAAAAATTTAGCAATATGCTTTGGGATGAATTCGAATCGAATCAAGAGCGCAGCATGCGAAAGCCATCAACATTTCATACCATTCGTTATTTGCAAACCGACCCCGAAGGTATGTTTACCAATCGTATTTCTACTACTGAACAGGAAAGAATGTTTGATATTCTGAATCAATCCTTTAAGCAATCTGTGGTTGATATCACCAACTGGAAAAAGAAATCAGGTCGACAACTTACCTGGGCTAACTTTAAATACACGACCATTCAGCATCTGAGCAGGTTACCTGCATTTAGCATTAGTGGAGTGCTTAATGGTGGAGGAGAGAGTATTGTGAATGCCACATCTTCGCGCAAAGGACCTTCGTGGAAAATGATTGTGAGCCCGGGAAAACCTGTGGTTGCATATGGAATTTATCCCGGAGGGCAAAGCGGAAATCCGGGAAGTGCTTACTATGCCAATGCAATAGACGATTGGGTAAAAGGAAAATATTATTCACTCATATTCTTAGAAAACGATGGGCAAAATTCAGGGATACTATTCAAGCAACAGGCCAAGCCGGAGCAGAAAAGGTGATTTCTACAAGAAATTCTTTCTTTTTCTGATTTTTAGCTTAGCAGTGCATTTTGTGTTGCCTTGGTGGGGAACAGCAATGGTTTGTTTTGTGATATCATGGTTCACAGCTTCGGATGGCGGCAGTGCTTTTTTTTCTGCTTTGATCGCAGTGTTTTTAATTTGGCTTGTTCATGCAATCCTTATTGATATTCGAAATAATCATATACTCTCCAAGCGTATAATTGCACTTTTCCCTTTGCCGGAAAGTTCTGCACTGCTAATTTTTATTACCGGACTCATTGGCGGTATTGCAGCCGGGATAGCGGCAATGGCCGGTCGTCAAATAGGATTATTAATTTCAAAGAAATAGAGTTTGTAATAGGTATGGTTTTCAAAATAAAATTTCAGCTTCTGCAAAAAAAAATTTCCTTTATACCCTTTGTAGCAATAGTTGAATGCAAGATTTTGGCATGGATTGTTAACAATTTTCTGCAACTTATCTGATTTAGCGACGTTTTAGAAATGAATAAATCATTTATAAATCTTTGCAGAAAGTTGCAATTTTTTATCGTTATTCGTAAAGCTAAATGACTTAATTTTGCACCCTGTTTTCAAATAAATTTGTAGCAAGAATACATGAGACAACTAAAGATTACCAAACAGGTAACCAACCGCGAAACCGCATCATTAGACAAGTATTTACAGGAAATTGGTAAGGTAGAACTTATCACGGCCGAAGAAGAGGTAGAGCTCGCACGTCGAATCCGTCAAGGAGATCAGGCAGCATTGGAAAAACTTACTAAAGCCAACTTACGTTTCGTAGTTTCAGTATCAAAGCAATATCAAAATCAAGGACTAAGCCTTCCAGACTTAATTAATGAGGGTAATTTAGGATTAATTAAAGCGGCACAACGCTTCGACGAAACCCGCGGATTCAAATTCATCTCCTATGCCGTTTGGTGGATTCGTCAGTCCATTTTACAAGCCTTGGCAGAGCAATCGAGAATTGTGCGCTTGCCTTTGAACAAAATTGGTTCCATCAACAAGATCAATAAGGCATTTTCGAAACTTGAGCAGGAATTTGAACGTGAGCCATCAGCCGACGAAATTGCCGAAGTGCTAGAGCTTACCGAGAATGATGTGAAGGAGTCGATGAAAAACTCAGGTCGTCATATTTCTATGGATGCACCCCTTGTGCAAGGTGAAGAAAGTAATATGTATGATGTGCTTCGCTCCAGCGATAGCCCAAGTCCTGATGCAGGATTAAATATAGACTCATTGAGAAAAGAAATTGATCGGGCTCTATCTACATTAACTGCACGCGAAGCTGATGTAATTAGATATTATTTTGGGTTGAATGGTGAACATGCCATGACATTGGAAGAAATTGGCGAAGAATTTGACCTAACGCGCGAGCGTGTTAGGCAGATCAAAGAGAAAGCCATTCGCCGTTTAAAGCAGACTTCTCGAAGCAAAATCCTGAAAACCTATTTGGGTTAGAAGTAGTAATGATTTTAAAAGGCTGTCCACTCGGATGGCCTTTTTGTTAATTTTGATTTGTAATAAGTTTCGAAACCAATCTTCGGGATCAAATGTCACAAGAGATCATTGGCAAGCAATTTTACAGTATCGGCGAAGTAGCTAAAATATTAGGGGAAAATACTTCATTGGTACGTTTTTGGGTTAAAGAAACAGGTTTGTTTAAACTGCAAACCAATAAAAAAGGAAATAGGATTTTTCAGCAGACTGATGTAGAAAAGCTTAAACAGCTTCATAGACTTGTAAAGCAGAAGGGATTCACCCTACAGGGGGCAAAAAATGCACTGAAGTTAGGCGAGCCCATTGATCCTGCAATCCAAGAAAACCTAAAAGACCGACTCATTAGCATTAATGCTCAGCTCAAAGCAATTAGAGACAACCTTTAGTGCCGTGATGTATATCATTTAATGAAAATTGTTTTTCCTGCTCATGAAATAGGAATAAATTCGCAGCATCAATATTTAGATGAATGAGTAAGCCTTTGATTTTAGTTTGTAATGATGATGGAATCTCCGCACCGGGTATTCGCGCATTGATTTCTGTTGCCATGGAGTTTGGAGAAGTACTTGTGGTAGCGCCAGACAAACCACAGTCTGCAATGGGACATGCAATCACAATTAATTCTACACTACGGGTGCAGGCCATGAAACAGGCCGATGGCAGAGTGGAATATGCCTGCACCGGAACGCCTGTGGATTGTGTAAAACTTGCCGTAAACAAAATATTGCATCGCAAGCCCGACTTGCTGGTGTCCGGTATCAATCATGGGTCCAATGCATCCATAAATGTGATTTACTCCGGCACCATGTCGGCTGCATTGGAAGGTGCTATTGAGAACATCCCATCGATTGGCTTTTCGTTGCTCGATTACTCTATTGAAGCCGACTTCAGCGCATCCATGGAAGTGGCACGCACCATGATTGCCAAAGCCCTAAAAGAAGGGATGCCGGCCTACACTTGTTTGAATGTGAACATACCCAATCTGGCACCTGAACTCATCAAAGGGATAAAAGTATGCAGACAAGCTAAAGCCAGTTGGGAAGAAGAGTTTGACGAGCGCAAAGACCCTGCAGGAAGAGTTTACTATTGGATGACAGGGGTGTTTAAAAACTACGATGAAGGCACTGATACAGACATCTGGGCTTTAGAAAACGGATATGTTTCAGTTGTGCCGGTGCAATTTGATATCACTGCACACCATACCATTCCATATTTTAAAAATTGGGAAACTCCTTAAATTAGCTTGAATGCAGTTTTTCAAAAAAGATAATATGGCCTTTGGCACATCGCTCGGTGCCGTCATACCTATTTTAATGTTTATATTACTTTCCGCTTTCAATCAGATCGAAAGGGGTGGAGTAAGTAAACCATTATTTGATAATAATACACTATACGTGTTGAGCATTTTCACCAATATTGTTCCATTCAGAATCTACATGGTGAACCTAAAAATGGACAAAACAGGCAGGGGAATTCTCTTAGTGACTTTTATTTATGCGGGTTTTTTTGTTTACCAAGCCAAACAGAGCGGCACACTTTTCTAAATTATTTGTGTTTTAATAAGTTAGCAACTTAAAGTTTCTTCCTTCCTTTTTGATCAGCAAATTTTATTAGACAGCCTTGGGAGTGTAACATTTGTTACGCAGTTTAAAAAATGAATTTTTAAAATTTGGTTTTGACTAAAAAACCAAATGCTATGAAAACTCATTATCAAGTGCTGATTATCGGCGGTGGCAACGCAGGACTCTCAGTTGCCGCGCAATTGTTAAGGAAAGATAAAAATATTCAGGTGGGTGTAATGGAGCCATCAGAAAAACATTATTATCAGCCGGCCTGGACTCTGGTTGGTGCGGGTCAGTTTGACATTGCAGCAACCGAAAAAAATGAGATTGATTACATACCCAAGGGAGCAGATTGGATAAAAGACGCGGCTGAGATTTTTCAACCGGAACAAAATTCTATACTCAGCCGAAGTGGTAAAGTATTTACATATGATGTTTTGGTGGTTTGTCCTGGCATTAAGCTTGATTGGGAAAAGATAAAGGGCTTGAAAGAAACCATAGGCAAGCACGAAGTAAGCAGCAATTATTCTTTCGAACATGCACCTTACACGTGGGAGCTGATTAAGCATTTTAAGGGTGGAGTTGCTGTATTCACCAATCCAACATCGCCGATAAAATGTGGAGGTGCACCACACAAAATTATGTATTTAGCCTGCGACTACTGGCGTAAAAAGGGTATTCTTGACCAGTGCGAAGTGCATTATGTGTCAGGAGCAGGGGCCATTTTTGCCGTGAAAGAATATGCTGAAACACTTAAAGAAGTTGTAAAAAATAATCATATTCATACCCATTTTTTGGCCAACACCTTAGAAATAAATAGTGAACAGAAAACAGTGGTTTTTGAACAAAAAAATGAAGCAGGCGAAATCGTTAAAAAGGAGCTTAAGTTTGATATCTGCCATGCTGTGCCACCACAATCAGCCCCTGACTTTATCAAAAAGAGTCCATTGGCTGATGCTAAAAATCCTTACGGATATGTGGAAGTTGACAAACATACAATGCAGCATGTCAAATACCCTAATGTATTTGCGCTCGGCGATTGCACCAATGCACCTTGCAGCAAAACCGGAGCAGCTATTCGCAAACAAGCACCGGTGGTAGTAAGCAATGTGTTGGCTGTGTTGAGAAATCAGCATGTGAATGCCCAATACACAGGATATAGCGCATGCCCGATTCCAACTAAGTATGGCAAACTAATGCTTGCAGAGTTTGATTATTCCAATAAGCCAACGATGACTTTTCCGTTTGATCAAACCAAACCTAGAACGAGCATGTGGATTTTGAAGAAACACATTTTGCCTTGGCTTTACTGGAACAAAATTCTAAAGGGTACAGCCTAATGGCATTGTAACATAAGTAACTGTGCCGTAATTCGAGGTTAAGTAATTTTGCTTCAAATTATTGTATTATGAGTTTTTTGTCCAAAATATTAGGATTAGCAAGCACAGATCAAAAGCTAGAATCAGCCATAGCGAGGGGTGCGCTGCTGGTTGACGTGCGTACACCGGCAGAATTTGCTGCAGGTACGGTAAAAGGTGCCATCAATATCCCTTACGATCTGGTGAGCCGAAATCTGAAACAGTTTGAAGGTAAATCGGCGGTAGTGGTGTTTTGCCGCAGTGGTGCAAGATCAGCTCAAGCCAAATCGGTTCTTGATCGGCACAGGGTAAACAATGTAATAAATGGTGGCACCTGGCAGCATGTTGCTGATATAGTAAACAGATTAACAAACAATTAAACAAATGATAAAATCAAACAAAGTTTTAGCTGGGATAGGATTGATAATAACGATGCTTGTTTATGGCTTTAGTTCAAGTTGCACGGCCCAGTCAACAGCGAGTGTAGATTATGATAAAGCTTTTTTAGTTGATGTTCGTACACCGGCCGAATATCAGGAAGGCTCCGCTAAAGGCGCTGTAAATATTCCATTAAATGAATTACAAAACCATTTAAATGAGTTTAAAGATAAGGAGCAGATCGTAGTTTTTTGTAGAAGTGGAGCGCGTTCCGGACAAGCTAAGAAGATTTTAGAGCGTAATGGTATCACCAACGTAATTAACGGCAGCACTTGGATGGATGTGGATCGTGCCATTCAACAAAATAAAACCAAGAAATAAGTTTAGCAAACGCTTGTCGCAGCAAAGGATATTACTTCCATTGCTGCGATTGTTTTTGAATAATGATATGAAAAAATTAAAGATATTGATACCGACAGACTTTAGCGTGCAGGCTGAATATGCATATCTTATGGTGAAAAAACTTGCAGAGAAAGCAGAAGTTGAAACACACTTTCTCCATGTGCTGAATGTGCCTGATACAGTTACAATGGACGCCCAAGGGCATATTCAAACATGTGGCGAGATTGATATAAACTATGTGATTTCGCAAAAAGAAATTGCTGAAAGGAAGCTCAACCAGCTCAAAACACTATATGGAGCAGATTTGAATGTTAAACTTCTATTGGGTAAAACAACAGATACTATACTTGAGTTTGCAGAAAAAGCCGATTTCGACCTCATCGTCATGGGCACGAAAGGAGCTTGGGGCATGAAAGAAAAAATTTCGGGCAGTGAAACCCAACAAATTGCCAGAAAATCGAAAGTTCCGGTTTTATCGCTGATGTGCGATAGATCCAATCTTGACATCAAAAACATATTGTTGGTTCACAATTTCTATGAAAAGAGTTATCAGCTCCCTGATTTGTTGCATAAACTCATTAACACATATCAGCCCAAAATTCACTTTCTCCAAATCACCACCGATTTGTCGGATGGCAATGTAGCTCAAATTCAGTCCATAATGAAAAGCTTTGCGTTGACCAATCAATTAGCTGAAGTCGAAATGCATATACTCAAGGATAGCGATGTAGAAAATGGGGTGATCCACTTTAGTCAAATGAATCAAGTAGATATTATTTGCATTGGCACACATGGCAAAGGTGGATTATTTCACAATAGTGCCGCAGAAAAGCTCATCAATCATATGTTTAAACCTATCATTTCATTTCATTTGAATTAATTAGATATTGTATGTTAGATTTTATATTACAACCTTGGTCATGGTGGTTTTCCGGAATGGTGATTTCTGCTATCATGTTTTTGCTGCTTTATTTTGGTAAATCATTTGGTTTTTCAGCCAATCTGCGCACGATTTGTGCTATTGCGGGAGCAGGAAAGAAGGTGCCTTTTTTCAATTTCAACTGGAAAAGTCAACTTTGGAATTTGGTATTTTTAGTAGGAGCTGTTATTGGAGGTTTTATTGCTGGTCATTTTTTGTCAAACGATCAGGCTGTTCAAATTTCAGAAAGCACTATTCAAGATTTACAAGAATTGGGTTTTAAAGCTCCGGTTTCTATTCAACCTGATGAATTATTCAGCTGGGAAAATGCACTGAGTTTTAAAGGTTTTCTGATACTTGCCATTGGCGGTTTATTTGTAGGCTTTGGCGCGCGCTACGCCGGCGGTTGCACATCGGGGCATGCCATTAGTGGTATATCTGATTTGCAAATTCCATCCATCCTGGCCGTGGTTGGATTTTTTATTGGCGGTTTGGTCATGACTTTTGTGTTTTTTCCACTTATTTTTTAACTATAAGAGCATTAAGGATATGAAGTTTTTAAAATTTTTACTCACGGGAATATTATTTGGAGTTGTAATGGCCAAGTCGGAAGCCTTGTCTTGGTATCGCATACAGGAGATGTTTCGTTTTCAGTCTTTTCACATGTTTGGAATCATTGGGACAGCGGTTACCTTAGGTGTGGTAGGTGTGGCTTTGATAAAAAAGTTCCAGATCAGAGATTTTGCTGGCAATCCAATTGTGTTTCATCCAAAAGAAAAATCAGTAGTACGTTATCTGATCGGCGGCACTATTTTCGGATTGGGATGGGCATTGAGCGGCGCATGCCCAGGCCCTATGGTAGTGAATATTGGTTATGGATATATTGCCATGAGCATAGTGTTTTTATTTGCCATCGTAGGTACTTATTTATATGGTGTACTCAAAGACAAACTTCCCCATTGACGACTAAAACATGGAAATGATGGAAAATTCAAACCTGAATCAAACCGGAAATAAACAAATAGACAATCTTGTCTCAGCTATTCAAAGATTACTGAGTCTGGTTATCATTCTTTCTATCGTGCTGCTATTGTTACCGTTTATCATGGTGAATGGGGATGCAATTAAAGGGATGTTTAGCTCCGGTAAGAAGCCAAACCAAACCGAGCAAAACATAACAAGTGCAACGGATACTGAAGCCGAAGCCAATTTGTACTGGAAAGCCCCTGATTTGAACACTATTGCTGATCCTGCTCAAAAAGATTTGGTAAGCTATGGCAAAGAACTCATTGCTCACACTTCCAAATATCTTGGACCTAAAGGTAAGGTGGCCCCAATCTCAAATGGATTAAATTGTCAAAATTGCCATTTAGATGCCGGTACCAAAGTATTTGGTAACAACTACGGATCTGTAGCATCAACTTATCCAAAATTCAGAGCAAGAAGTGGTTCGGAAGAAGATATTTACAAACGTGTAAATGATTGCTTCGAACGCAGTTTAAATGGTAAGCCGCTGGCCGAAAACAGCAAAGAGATGCAGGCCATAAAATCCTACATTGAATTTTTGGGAACCAATGTTCCTAAAGGTCAAAAGGCCGAAGGTTCGGGTTTGAAAGATCTTGCATTCTTAGATCGTGCGGCTGATCCAGCACGTGGCAAAATTGTCTATGAAGAAAAGTGCAAAAGTTGTCACATGGCAAATGGTGAAGGTGTGAAGTTGGCTGATGGATCAGAATACATCTATCCGCCGCTATGGGGCAAACACAGCTACAACGATGCTGCAGGGCTTTACCGCATGAGCAATTTTGCAAAATACGTGAAATATAATATGCCGCTTGGGGCTACTCACCAAACCCCCCTATTGAGCGATGAAGAAGCTTGGGATGTGTCTGCATTCGTAAATTCGCAGCCCCGCCCTTCGAAGAAGTTTCCCAAAGACTGGCCTGATATCTCTAATAAACCTATCGACCATCCATTTGGATCTTTTGCTGATACTTTTCCCGAATCGCAGCACAAATACGGTCCATTCAAACCCATCCAAGAATATTACGCAAATAAAAAATAAAGGAGAAAATTATGCCACAGGATAGAAGATCATTTTTAAAAAAAGCCGGAGTTATAGGACTCGGCGCAGGTTTAATGAATCAGCTTAGCGCAGCTAATCAAGGTAGCGAACAGGACTTGTTTAATGACCAAGCGTCCTTGAATGACTCCGCAACTGTTACCGTGAATATTTTACAAACCACAGATGTGCACTGTCAGGTACACCCACATGATGAACTATTCTGGGAAAATGGCAAATCCGTGTTTCGCAAAACAGGAGGATATGCTCATGTTGCCAGCTACTTAAACCAGCAAAGAAAAAAGCATCCAAACACATTCTTGGTCGATACCGGCGATATGTTTCAGGGTTCTAAGCTCTCGGTAAAAACCACTGGTGAGGCTATGGTTCCTATCCTTAACACGCTGAATTATGATCTTTTCATCCCCGGCAATTGGGAAGTGATTTATTACAAACATGCAATGCAAAAATTGATGGGCTCTTTAAATGCGCCCAAAATTTGCACCAACATGTTTCATGAAATGAGTGATGGCAAACGTGGTGAGCTGATTTTTCAACCCTATCATATTTGGCATGTTGCCGGCATAAAAATTGGATTTTTGGCCTACACCGATCCGCTTGTTCCCATTCGTCAATCACCCAATTATTCGAAAGGGATCATTTACACACATCCGGAAGAGAATCTGGCACATTACATAGATGTACTTCGCAATCAGGAGCAATGTGCATTTGTGATATTACTCTCTCATCTTGGACTGTCGCAGCAATTGCATTTAAGCAATCAGGAATACTGTAAGGGGGTTGACTATATTTTTGGCGGCGATACGCATGAGCGCATCAGAAAACCTATTGAAGGTAAATACGCCAAAGTGGTTGAGCCGGGCGCATTCGGCTCTTTTGTGGGCAAATTAGAACTTACTTTTCAAAATGGAAAAGTGACGGATGAAAAATATGAGTTGGTAGAAATCGACCCTAAGAAGTATCCTGAAAATCAAAAAGTAAGTATAGTAATCAAGAACAATGAGCAGCCGTTTGAAAGCAATATTTACGAAGTGGTGGGTCATAGTACCTTGCCACTTTACAGATATTTTGTAATTGAAAACACCATCGATACCATGATCCTAAATGCCCTGAAATGGCAGTTGCCGGATATGGATATCGTTTTGTCAAATGGTTTTCGATTTTGTCCGCCAAGAGTAACCCGAGATGCCACAGGCAATGTGCCTATCACCAAAGGCTACATTTATGACATGTTGCCTGTGGACAGTACCATACGCACAGGTAAGGTAACGGGAGCTCAAATCAAACAGTGGCTGGAAAAAGAACTGAATAATGTTTTTGCTAAGAATGCTTCAGAACGTTTTGGCGGGTGGGTGATCAAATTTGAAGGAATGAAAGTGTCGTTCAATGCCTTTGGAGAAAAGGGCAAAAGGGTGCAAACGGTGACCATTGCAGGAAAACCCTTGGAAATGGAGAAGATTTATAGTATTTGCGCCTGCGAACGCGACGGCGATCCTGAAGATATGTTATGCCGTTTTAAGGACGTAAAGGATACACAAAATACAAAATATACTCTGCACAGCACTTTACTTGCTTATTTGAAGCACAATTCACCGGTAACGCCTGAATTGCCGCGAAATGCAATAGCCTTAGATGCGCCTGATACTCTGCTCACTCAGGTATGGGGTGTGGATTATGAGTTTAAATAATTAAAATTAGAAAATAACCAACATGAAGACCATTCTTTTAGTACTCGCCACCCTTCTTTGTGTTTTCTCGGCAAATGCTCAGGAAAAAAGAGAAGCATATAAAATCGTTTTTCAACTGGTAACCAACGATACGTTAGCACATAAAGCATTAATGAAGCAATTATCTAACATCACTTTAGTGGAGCCTGCTACACAAATCGAAGTGGTGTGTCATGGACCTGGACTTGCGATATTGCATAAAGACAAATCTGCGGTTAAGGATAAAATCGGGCAATTTTCCAAACAAGGCGTGAGCTTCAATGCTTGCGAATTCTCGATGAAGGAACGCAATGTGTCCAAAGATGAGCTTATATCCGAAATTGGATTTGTTAAGGCAGGTATTCTACACATAGTGGAGCGTCAATCGCAGGGATGGTTTTATATCAAAGCAGGTTTTTAAAATGAACATAACGTGACAAATTTAATTATGATTAGGCTAGGAAAAATATTTTTATTACTCGGAGTCACATGTGTTATCCTACCCATTTTCGGGCAACACCAGGGAGTGCTTGAAAAGCCGCATATCTGGCGAGGCAAAACCACTGAGACGGCAGATACTACTTCATTGCTGTACGCTTTCAAATTAGGTCAGGCTCATGGACATTTTCGTCATTTTTTTATGGCGACAGACAATGCTCCGGGCTTGCAGGATTACTGGGCCAATGCATCAGGCGGTGGATTGCGTTTTGAGTCGGCCAAGTTTCATGGCTGGCAGATTGGCATTAGTGGTTTTTTTATTTTCAATACCGGTTCCATAGATCTGAGTATTAGAGATTCCATTACCAATATGGCTAATCGCTATGAAATAGGATTATTTGACATCACCAATTTCGAAAATAAAAATGAAATCGATCGAATGGAAGAGTTTTACATCAAATACAACTGGAAAAATTCTTCTGTCACTTTTGGTAAGCTTTTAATCAATACGCCTTTGATCAATCTCCAGGATGGCAGGATGCGTCCGACCGGAGTTGAGGGTATCTGGGCAGACTTAAGGCAGATGAATAAACTTAAACTTGAAGGTGGTTTTATATTCAGCTTTTCGCCGCGAAGCACCGTGCGCTGGTACCATGGAGCTGAATCGATTGGCGTGTATCCTGTAGGCGTAAATCCTGACGGTACGCGTTCTGAATATGCAGGTAATTTGGAGAGTAGGGGAGTTGCTGTGGCCGGAGTTCATTATAATATGAATGAATGGATGAATATTCATTTGTGGAATTATCACATAGATAATATTCAAAATTCTGCGCTTGCCCAACTTGATTTTGATTTCAAACAAAATAACAGTAAAGCCATAATTGCCGGTTTGCAAGGTATCAGACAAGACGCCATTAACGATGGAGGCAATCACGACCCATCCAAAACCTATGTGCAAAAGGGCTCCAGAGCCTACACTTTTGGTGGCAGATTAGGCTATAAAACAAACAAGAACGAATTTTCTCTAAATTACAATCGAATCACCTCGCATGGACGCTACTTGTTTCCACGAGAGTGGGGCAGGGATCCTTTCTTTACCTTTATGCCCCGTGAAAGAAATGATGGATATGGCGATGTGCACGCGATTGTAGGGCGTTATATGCACAAGTTTTTACCCTATCGCTCATCGATCAATCTTTCAGTTGGCTATTTCGACATGCCCGATGTGTTGAATTTTGAGTTGAACAAATACGGTTTTCCATCTTACATGCAGACCAATTTAGACATACGCCATTCACTTGGCGGCATTCTTGCAGGTATTGATATTCAATATCTTTTGGTTTTCAAGCATGGTATTGGCGAAACCTACGGAGATCAACGCTATGTGTTCAACAAGGTTGATATGTTTCTGCACAACTTAATTTTTAACTACCACTTTTAATTCTCTGGGCTTTGAAATTACTCCAGGTCATGCCCCATTTTCTCTTTCTTAGTTTGAAGGTATTTCAGGTTGTGTACGTTGGGTTTGATGCGAATAGGCACATTTTCAACGATTTCTAAACCATAGCCGATTAGCCCAGCTCTCTTGGTGGGATTATTGGTCATCAGTCTGAGTTTGCTTACACCAAGGTCGCGGAGTATTTGTGCGCCCACACCATAGTCGCGTTCATCCATGTTGAAACCTAATTTCAAATTGGCTTCAACGGTATCGAATCCTTCTTCTTGTAGTTTGTATGCCTTCAGTTTGTTGAGTAAACCTATGCCTCGTCCTTCCTGATTCATGTACACTAACACTCCCTTACCTTCTTGCTCGATCATTTTCATGGCTTCGTGCAGCTGCGGACCGCATTCGCAGCGACAGGAGCCAAAAATATCGCCTGTAACGCATGATGAGTGCACCCGAACCAAAATTGGTTCATCTTTTTGCCATTCTCCTTTGGTTAAGGCGAGGTGTTTTTGTCCGGTATTGGTTTGTGAGTAAGCCACCAAGTTGAAATCGCCCCATTCTGTGGGCAACTGCACAGCGATTTCACGACTAATCAGAGAGTCATGCTCCAGTCGATAAGCAATTAAGTCTTCGATAGATACTATCTTGAGTTGATGTTTTTCAGCGATTTTCAGTAAATCGGGCAAGCGTGCCATGTTGCCGTCTTCGTTCATGATTTCTACAATCACACCGGCGGGATATAGTCCGGCGAGGCGCGCCAAGTCTACAGAAGCTTCGGTATGTCCGGCACGTCTGAGTACTCCGCCATTTTTAGCTTTTAATGGGAAAATATGTCCAGGGCGGGCAAAGTCTTCGGGTTTCATGTTGGGATTGGTCAAGGCAATGATGGTTTTGGACCGATCGCTTGCCGAAATACCGGTGGTGCAGCCATGGCCAAGTAAATCAACCGAAACAGTGAATGCTGTTGCGTGACTGGCCGTATTTTGACTCACCATCATATCCAGTGCAAGTTCATCGCACCTTTGTTCATTGAGCGACACACAGATCAAACCGCGACCATGTGTAGCCATGAAATTTACCACTTCAGGGGTTGCATGCTCGGCAGCGCAAAGAAAATCTCCTTCATTCTCGCGGTTTTCATCATCCACTACAATGATTACTTTTCCGGCTTTGATATCTGCAATAGCTTCTTCAATGGTATTCAGTTTACTCATAGATTGGGTTTTGATTATTGAAATTCCGGTGAAGCAGATATATTACATGGTTTCGACATACACAAAAGGCAGACGGGCATTTTGTTTATCCCACTTAAATTTTTTCTCAATAAATTTTCTGGCATTTTGGCCTATTTCCTTTGCCATTTCTGGATTGCTCAGTAGTTGTTCAATGGCCATGGCGCAGTCAAAAGGTGTATCGGCCACTATCAGATCTCGTGCATGTTTAGCTCCTATTGGGTTGTTACAAATAGATGTTGTAATCACCGGCAAGCCCATTGACATGGCTTCCAGTATTTTGTTTTGCATGCCTATGCTGATTTGAAGAGGTGCAATAAAGATGCGCGCCTGATCATAATAATCTCTAAGATCATCGACCCAGCCTGTTAGCTTTAAGTGCCTGCCTTCGGCTCGTCGGAGTGAAGGAACCGGCGATGTGCCAGCGGCCATTAAATACAAGTCAGGGTATTTCTCAAAAAGTAGAGGGAGCACCTTTTGGATGATATAATGAACACAGTTCACATTGGGCTCATATTGCATGTTGCCGGTAAACAGCAAATCAATTTTCTTTTCTAGTCCTGCCGGAGCAAAATAGTCGCTATCGATGCCATTAGGAATGATGTGGAAACGGTTTCGTTGCGATGCAGGAAAGTGATTAGCGTCCTGCAAAGAGATGATTCCACATTGATCAAAATCATCAAACACAGATTCTTCATAGCTTTTCATCCGCTTATATTCCATATTGATGAAAATGCGCTTGAACCAATTGTTGAATTTTAACCTTCGTTGCAATCCCTTTGAAAAAGCGTCCTGATAATCGATAAATTTCTGAACTCCTTTCATGTCACGAACGTACTCTGCCATGCGGACGAGCTGAGAATAAATCAAATCGGGTTGAATCTGTTCCCGGAGTTCCATGAGTTTTTTCTTCGCTGTTGCATCAGTGAAGTAGGCTACCTGAAAAGGTTTATGTCCGAAAAAGTTCAAGAGAAGACGCCATCCAATGCTAGCTTTGTTTAATTTAAATACATGGATAGATGCAAAATACTCCTGCATATGCTTAATCTGCCAATCATCAACCACTTCGTCGCTCAAGCAAAATAGATGCACTTCATGATTGATTGCAAGATATTTAAGCTGATGATAAGCCCTTAGTTTATCTCCTTTGTTGCTCGGATATGGAAAGCGTGAAAGTGTAGCTAATATCTTCAAAGTCAATGTATTTGTAAAACAGCCATCAGGTTTTTTCCAATCTCTTGCCGGCTCAGTTTTTCGGCTGCAAATTTAAGCGCATTTTCCGCAATTTTATTGTGTAGTTCAATATTTTCTGCGCAGTCGCAAATAGCCTGTGCAAACTCTTCCGGCGTGTCGGCTATAAGAATGTTTTCTCCATGTTTCAGACCGAGACCTTCTGCTCCTTTTGATGTGCTAATGATGGCTTTGCCCATTGCAAGACCTTCCACGATTTTGATTCTGATACCGCTGCCCGATTGCAAGGGTACAATGAGCATTGTATGAGCATCTAAAAAATAGGAAATATCGTCAACTTGTGAATGAATGTGCAATCTGGGCTCAGACTGCTTTATGAGGGAATCAGGCATTTTTCTGCCTGCAAAATGAATTTCAATTTTTTGATTTTTTTCCTTCAATACGGGCCAGACCTTTTTGATAAACCATTGCACTGCTTCTACATTTGGATACCAATCCATGGATGCTAAATGATAGGCACTTGGGTGACTTTGCTGGAGCAATGAAGGACGCTGAGCAATTTTAGAAGAAGCAAAAGAAATCAGATAAAGCCGACGCTGACCTTTCAACTGCTTATATAGTTCAAGGTCAACAGCTGAAATACACAGCACGCCATCAACGGAGTTGATCATGTGCACTTCGAAGCTTTTTAGTCGTTTGGTAAGTAAGTTGAAATACCACTTTTTTATCGGATTTTTAGCCCCGCGGGCAAGATTTTCCCAAATGATATATTCGACATTATGTGCTCTTAGATAGATTTTAGCATTGGTCTTTTTTCTGATGGTGTCATAGTATGCAGCCGAAAAAAGACTATCAAGGATAATTACATCGAAGGCAGTTTCTGCAAGCAATTGCTTTAATCTGTCTTCCACATTTGTGTTCAAGAATCTTTGGATATGATAGGATTGTTTGCCAAACAAATTTGCGATCATATCCATTATTTTTACTCGTGTGTCAACTTTGATGCATTCAAAATTGGTACGTTTTAGGAAGCCTTCTTGTGAAGCTTGAAAAGGATGCTTGGGTGTTTCGAAGCATAAAATCTTTAGTTCTACACCTTGTTCCAGTAGGATTTCACTCAACTGATGCATGGCCTGAGTGCCACCATCGACAGGCGGAAAAGAAGGTTTGCTGCATATCTGAAGAATCCGCATTTAAGATTTATTCTTTTTAAGCTTAGGAAATAAGCGCATGAGCAACCTGAGGTAAGCTTCGCGATCAAAAAGCGCAGAGTCGCGGGTGGCCTTCAGGGTGAGAAATAAACCTACAGGCAAAAGCACCATGGAAGAGAGCCACATTCCTTCAAATGGCGAAAGCACACCTTCTCGCGCGAGTTTTTCACCGGTGATGGATACCATGTGGAATATCACAAAGAATATGACTGAAAAAACAACCGGCATGCCCAAACCGCCTTTTCTTACGATAGCTCCCAGCGGAGCTCCGATTAGGAATAATACAATGCAAGCAAAAGAAAGTGTAAACTTTCTGTGCCATTCGATGGCATGTCGGTTAATTTGCTCTTGCTGAATGCGGAATGACTGAATGGAGTATTCCACCGTATTTTTGTTGCTGCGCAAAATATTATCGGCAATTTCATACACGCGAAGTTGCTCCAGTTTATTGAAATTATTCAGCACATTCACGGTGTCGCGCATGCGGGAAATTTTTGAAAATTCAGGCAATTGCAACATTTGCTGCTTGCTAAGTGCTTTAAACTGAGATTCCATAGTTGCAGGCACATCCTGATTGGGCAAAGCTGTTTCGGGGTTGAGTTGTTCAATGCTGAAAGCGGAACTTCGCTGTTGAGGTTCAAATTGATTGGTACGAATTAATGAACCCGACAAAGCCCTTTTTTCTTTATCTAATGCCTGATGCATGGTGTCAATCGCACTTTGCAGCTGATCGAGATTAAGCATTTGATAATTTTTTTTGAAAAGTGACTCATCAGTCCTATTCATTTTAAATATGCTGAGGTCAAAAACAATGATGTCTTTTTCAAAAGTTTCTCTGATTACAGGATATTTTTTCACCTGCTTGTTATCTTCCGGAAGTTCTTTAAAGCTGCTTCCATTGTACAGATGCAATCTTAGATAAGTCTTATCGTCAGACAGTTTCATTTCGCCCCGCTCAGCCAAAATAACCCTATCGTTGCCACGTCTTGATGTGTGGTCGTAGATAATGATGTCTTCCAGCTCTGCACCATCTTGGCTTTTTTTGCCCACTTTAATCACATAGCCATCAATATCACTATTAAAAACACCGGGTTTAATATTGAGTTCAGGTCTTTTATTTTGCACATCATGTAGTAGGGAACGCATTTTGAGGTTAGCTACCGGCAGCAGATTGTTGGAGAAATAGAAGGCGGCAATACTTAGTATCAGACAAAATGTAAACACCGGTCGCATTACTTTCTGAAGCGAAATACCTGAAGCCTTAAATGCGGTTAGCTCATTGCTTTCGCCAAGATTGCCGAAGGTCATTAAAGAAGAAAGAAGCACTGCCAATGGCAAAGCCAACGACACCAAGGTGACACTTACTAAAGCGAGCAACTTTACAATTATAAACCATTCAAGTCCCTTTCCAACAAGCTCATCCACGTATTTCCAAACAAACTGCATGAGCAGAATGAATAGGGCAATAAAAAAGGTAAAAATGAAAGGACCTGCGTAAGTCCGAAGCAGGAATTTATAATAGGTCTTCAATGCTCAAATCTTGTGCAAATCTAATGATTTATGCACCAATGACACGATGCAGGCTGGTGATTTCGTTGTCCCAGTATAATCTGATTTCTTCTTCTTCACCTTCTTCGGCAAAGTCGGTAATGATGAGCGCTACTTCTTGCGTGATATCATCTATTTCAATCCTGAATTCCAAAAATTTCTCCTTGGGATCGTCTTCCCAGCGATAACGAATAAATACATTCTCCTTTTTACTCACCACCTGAGCAGCCTGCTCTTCTCCACCGTTCCAGAAAAAAAAGTAATTATTATTTTTGATATTCACATTGTCGCAAAACCATTCAGATAGTCCACTGGGGGTGGATAGGAAGGTGTAGAGCACCGGTGCTGAGCATCGTAGGATGTATTCTAGTTCCACTTTTTTATAATTACTCATGCCATTGGAGAATTAGTTGACACTGCGATAATAAGAAAACAATGTAAGCCTATCAAAATTTTGTTGGTTTATTTTTGAAAAACCTTTATTAAAGGCTTTAACTAAGAAGCACATTTTATCTCCGGGTGCTATTTCGTATCATCTTATTATCTTTAAGCAAAAAATCAATGGAAATTTCTCTAAAACGCAAAAACAATGCTTATCATTTTGAAGCAGAGAATGCAAGCGGTAACCTTGTTTCATTTGATGCAAACGAACAAATAGGTGGTCAAAACAAAGGAATACGACCTATGGAAGGGGTGCTGGCAAGTCTGGCAGCATGCAGCAGTATCGACGTAATAAGCATCTTAAAAAAGCAAAAGATAAATCCAGCTCGTTTCGAAGTGCAGATTAGTGCCACACGTATTGATGCTGTGCCGGCTGTTTTTAAAACCATTCATGTAAAATATGTTGTAAGTGCAGAGGTGGATGAACAAAAGCTGATGCGTGCTATTGAACTCAGCATGACCAAATACTGCTCTGTGACCAAAATGCTGGAGCCCACCGTGAACATTACCTACAGCCATGTAATCGAAAATTAACAAATCCAGAAAAATAACTGAAAACTTGGCATGCAGGCACAAATGGAGTATTTCCACTACATTGTACTTCGCGCAGCATTGCAAGGTTAGGCCAGTGTTGTAGTTTGTTGACAGCCGAAATTTCGACATGAAACTGCTGCTGTCTTGTTTAAATGCACCATCAGTATGCACGGCTGTTTTGAATTTTCGTTTTAATTTGCTGCTTTATGTCCATGCATATTGACGATAAAATACAGCTGAGAAAAAGAACCCTGAATACCATGCAGGGCTTATTTTTTTTGATGGTTACAGCTGCAGTGATCATGGTGGTGTTAAGTTTTGGTCTAAAGTTTTCTAAGCCGGTTTATCAATTGATCAGAGAATACCATCTTTTTGTATTGGTTTATTCGGCTGTTTGGTACTTTGTCAGGGCCATGATCGCCAGGTCAACGGCAGGTGTAAATAAATGGAATCTTATCCCGGCATATTTACTCCTTTTGACCTTACTGCTTTTTCAGCTTAAAATTATTCACATAGATCAGGGCTTGTTTCATTATCTCCATCATCGATATTTAGCGAGTATCGCGATTCTGTTTATTTTCTTAAAAGAAATTTCACTCGGAATTTCAAGGATACTGAAGCTGAAATTCGAACCGGCTATATTGATGATGGCCGCCTTTAGCCTGATTATTTTTGCGGGTGCGGCGGTATTGATGCTGCCAAGAGCCACCACCATCGAAATTTCGTTTATTGATGCAATTTTCACTGCCACCAGTGCCACTTGTATCACCGGATTAACAGTGCTCGATGTTTCACAAGATTTCACTCGTTTGGGGCAAACAATTATTATTTTATTGGCGCAAGCCGGAGCTTTGGGAATAATGACCTTTGCCACTTTTTTTGCTATTTTTCTGCAAACAGATTCCAATTCTTTTCAAGGCAATATGGCCATGAAAGAAGTGCTCAGTGTGGACAAGCTAAGCGAAATATTTAGTACAATTTACAAGATTATTTTTATCACTTTGCTTTTGGAATCTGTAGGCATCATCAATTTATATTTTGCTTTGCAGCCCGTTGTTTCTATTCCAGATAGTGATAAATTATTTGTGGCTATTTTTCATGGAATATCTGCTTTTTGCCATGCTGGATTTTCCAATTTGCCCAATGGTCTGATGCATGAAGGGGTGAATGAATCTTTTTATTTTCTTAGTGTAATCATGGTTTTGGTTTATTCAGGCAGTTTAGGTTTTCCAATTGTATTTTCTTATTATGGGCTTCTCAAAAGAAAGCTAATAGGTAGATTTCGACAAATTGTTTTTAAAGAGCGATATATTCATCCTAATCGTGTAATTAATGCCACTACGGCTATTGTTATCATTTCCACACTTGCTTTATTGATTGTTGGATTTGGTTTGGTAGCTCTCATCGAGTGGAATGGTTTGTTGTGGGATAAAAGTCAGGGGCAGAAAATTTTGCATAGTTTGTTTTCATCAGTAACAGCGCGAAGTTCGGGATTCAATACAGTCGATTTTGCCAGTTACAGTAAGCCTACGATACTCATCATCATTTTATTAATGTGGATTGGGGCAGCACCAGTTTCTACAGGCGGCGGCATCAAAGTGACCACTTTTTCGGTCGCCTTGCTCAATCTGGGTAGTTTATTGAAGGGAAAGCAAAAAGTTGAGTTTCGCCGCCGCAGAATTGGCGATGATACCATTAGGAAGTCCTATGCAGTCATATTTTTGTCTTTCATATTTATAGGTGTAGGGGTGGTTTTTCTCTGCTTTTTTCAGCCCCATTTACCGATTTTACATGTAGTTTTTGAATGTTTCTCAGCATATACCACTACGGGGCTTTCATTAGGTATCACCCCCGAACTCAACACTTCATCGAAGGTGGTCGTCTGTTTGCTCATGTTCATTGGCCGATTGGGGACGCTCTCTATTCTGGCGGCCATTGTACGAAACATTGAAACCAACAGCTATGAATATCCGAGCGAAGAAATTATTATAACATGATTCCATGCTGCGGATAGTCATTCCTATATTTAATGAAGCAGACAATTTGAGCGAATTGTTAAAAGAGCTTAGCAAATGGGTTGAACAGGGAGATAAAATTATTTTCGTGGATGATGGATCGACCGATGCTACACAAGCCTGGTTCAAAAACAATACAAGCGATCAGGTCATGTGTCTTCGATTAGAAAAAAATGCTGGTCCCGGAGCAGCTTTCGACTGCGCATTTGGCTATTTGTTAAAACATGAAGTGAACAAGGCGATCATGGTATTGACCATCGAAGGCGACAATACTTCCAATCTTGATGAGCTTCCTTTAATGAAGCAAGCCATAGCAGATGGTTATGACTTGGCCTTGGCGTCGGTATATATGCAAGGTGGCAAGTTTGAAAAAACCAGTTTACTAAGATTATTAATTTCACAAATCGCCAATTTTATGGCAAGAAAAATTTTGGGGCTTCGCTTTCATACACTCACTTCATTTTACCGAATTTACACCATGCAACTATTACAAAAAATAGATGAGCATTATCCCCATTTTTGCGAACAAAAAGGTTTTATTTGTAAGGTTGAACTGCTATGCAAATCTATGGCATGTGGAGCAAAAGTGAAAGAAATTCCAACCATATTGCGAAGCAGCCGTCGAAAAGGGAATTCAAAAATGCGCATCTTGCCGACCTCATTGGCCTATCTTCGTTTTATGATAAACTGGAAAATCAAAAATTAAACTAGATTATGGAAAACTCATTTTGCATAAAGGGTAGGGTAGTAGATGTGGTTGCAAGGCAAATCATGGCCGCAGAGGTGCTTGTAAAGGATGGAATCATTGAAGCGATAAATCCTTGTGAAGATGTCGTTAGCTTATCGTATCTCCTTCCCGGATTGATCGACGCTCACGTGCACGTGGAAAGTTCTTTGTTGATACCTTCTGAATTTGCCCGGCTTGCTGTGGTGCACGGCATGGTAGCCACCGTGTCTGATCCGCATGAAATAGCCAATGTATGTGGAATGGAAGGGGTGTATTTTATGCTTGATAACGCGGGTAAAACCCCCTTTAAGTTTTATTTTGGAGCGCCTTCATGCGTGCCCGCCACTTTGTTTGAAACAGCGGGAGCTTATTTAGGCGCCCGAGAAGTAGAGCAGTTGCTGGGCGATAAGCGAATTGTTTACCTTGCCGAAATGATGAATTTTCCGGGTGTTTTGCAAGGCGATAAGGAAGTGATGGAAAAGATTGCTATTGCGCATCGCTTGAAAAAGCCTGTAGATGGTCATGCTCCCGGATTGATGGGTGAACAAGCCAAAGCCTATGCTGCCGCAGGTATAAGCACTGATCATGAATGTTTCACCTTAGAGGAAGCTTTAGATAAAATCGAAGTCGGCATGAAAATTCAAATTCGGGAGGGAAGTGCGGCAAGAAATTTCGAAGCGCTGCATCCCTTGCTATCCAGTCATCCTGAAAAGGTGATGTTTTGCTCAGACGATAAGCATCCTGATAGTTTACTCGAAGGGCATATCAATCAGCATGTGAAGAGAGCCCTTGACCTGGGCTACGATTTGTTTGATGTGCTTCGTGCCTCTTCCTTCAATATACGCGAACATTATAGCCTAAACACCGGCATGTTGCAGGTAGGCGACCCGGCTGATTTTATTCGGGTGAATAATTTAAAAGACTTCCAAATTCTGAACACCTGGATTGATGGTGTGATGGTGGCTGATAATGGGCAGAGCCTTTTGCATAGCATAGAATCAGAAGCGATTAATCACTTTAATAGCTGCCATGTAGATGCTTCGCAATTAAAAGTTCAATCTGGCGGAAAGTGCCAAATAAAAGTAATCGGTGCATTGGAAGGACAATTAATCACCGAGAAAAGAATTGCCCAGATGCCTGTTTTGAACGGCGAAATTCAGTCTGATATCCAACAAGATGTTTTGAAAATCGTGGTGGTAAACCGATATGTTGATGTAATTCCAGCAGTGGCTTTTATACAAGGAATGGGCATTAAAAAAGGGGCATTTGGGGCTACTGTTGCACATGATAGCCACAATATCGTGACGGTGGGTGTGGATGACCAAAGCATTGCTCGTTGCATTCAACTATTAATGCAATCACAAGGCGGGTTATGCGCTTTGAATGGCGATAAGGAACTTCTTTTGCCTCTCCCGGTTGCAGGATTGATGACCAACATGGATGCCTATCAAACTGCTGCAAACTATATCCAGTTAGACCAGTTCGTGAAAAATGAATTGGGGAGCAATTTGCGAGCACCTTTTATGACGCTTTCATTTATGGCGCTGCTCGTGATACCGCACTTGAAGCTCAGCGACATAGGTTTGTTTGATGGAGATAGTTTTTGTTTTACTTCAAATTTTGTTTAGTCAAACAAGGTTGTAGATGGTATAAGTTCGGCATGATATTTGGAATTAAAATTCGTCCTAATATAGCCTATTGAATTTTATTGAAAAATAATAATCAATGCCTGACACAAAAATCAAATTGTCATACATATTTTTCAGGCGTTTAGGTGCAATCGGCCTAATTTTATATTTCATCTTCTATGCTTTTGGATGGTTATCCGGTGGATTTAAGCAAGATACCCATAAAGCAAATACTTCCTTTCAATTACATTCAAGCCATGCTATTTTGTCATCAGCTAAGGCCGATGATTTTTATACATTACAGTGCTATTGGTTTATCATATCGGAAGTCAACCAAACATCCTACAAAAAGCATCAGAAAAAACAATTGGAAAACCAACAGCATCAAAGCGATTTCGATTTTGTGAAAAAAGCTTTGTGTGATATAAGTCTGGCCAATCTTTCCTTCTTTCAACTCACGCTGCTAAAGAAAAAGGCTATAAGACCTTTATTTTTGCTTTTTCATACCTGGAAGAGGCATTTAGTATTATCGTTTTTAGCGTTTTGATTTTGCGACTTCTTCAGCAAAACCGTTTAGTTATCAGCTAATAGAATGCTTCTGCGCAAAAGGTCAGATTGACACAATCATCCTTCCTTAATAGAATCAAGCACTGGTCTAAACAAATTTGCTTGTATTGCAATAGTCTCGGCCTGTAGTTTACCAGAGGTTTCAAGACTAATCTCACTCCAACCCCATCGCAACAGACTTTTACTGGCTATTCGATTCTGAAAATCAGTCCATTTGAAAAATTAATAAAAACATCGTCATGCAACCAAAAACAGTTCAAGCATGTGCCTATTTCGATACTGCACAATCGCTACATAAACTAAAACATTATTTACCTAACCAGAATCCTCTAAAGGATTTCATTCATCATAATACTTTGCATGCTTTTCAGCACGAAATTTTTCATCAAGCCGCTGAAAAAGCCAATCGTATATTTGGATACAAGACATATCTGTCGCTCAGTGAGTATCGACAGATGTATCATGAAGGGAAAATTAACCAAGCTATATTTGAAGAAAAAATCAAAAGGGCAAAAGGCGAAGAAGCGTTTGCCCAATGGAGTCAAAAGTTGTTGCACGAAAATTTTGATGAATCCACATCGGAGCGGATAGGTCGGCTTAGGAACAAATGGCAGGATTTTTTGAAGTTTAACCTGGACAAAAACGTTCATCCAACTTTGTTTCGATTGGCTTGTGGCTACCTTGATCAGGGGATTTCACTTTGGCATTTTCCCAATATCGAAAAATCATTTTTAAGCGCAGTGCGAAAATTGCAAAAAAGTTCTTTTGTGCCGCTTGTTATGAGTAAACGTGCCCAAAAATATTTGAATGACTCATACTACAAAATTGAAGATTTATTGAAAATAATCGTTGGAGATGACGCATGGTATGAACAATATCTTTTTGATCAGCAATTTGCCCATCCCGGTTGGTCGGGTATGTTTAGTGTGCTTGAAGATGACCGAAACTTATTGCTCGACCAACGAAAAGTGCGGTATGAAGAGTTTATTTTCCTGGAGCTTTTACTCGAAATAGATGCTCTAGATACTAAGTTCGGGGAATCGAATTGGCATCCTTTGGCACATTCATTGCCAACCGATGATGTTCCACGACTTTTTGACCCAATACTTCATGATGTGTTATTTGATGTATACAGTATTTGGCAAGAAATTTTCGAATGGAGCTATTATGATCAAGTGCTGCTTGGGTTGACCCGTTCTACACCGCTTCCTGAAACAGTAACCAAGTCATTACAGGCTATCTTATGTATCGACGATAGAGAGTGTTCTTTCAGAAGGCATATTGAAAAAGTTATACCGGGAAGTGAAACTTTCGGAACAGCTGGTTTCTTCAATGTTGAATTTTACTTTCAGCCAGAACATGGAAAATTTTACACCAAATCTTGTCCGGCTCCTGTCAAACCGAAATATTTGATAAAAGAATATGAGGCTAAAAAAAGGCACAAATCGGATTGGCATTTAAACAAGCGTGGACAGGGTGTAGCCGGCGGATGGCTACTGAGTCAAACTTTGGGTTTTTGGTCGGCGCTCAAACTTGCTGGAAATATTTTTAAACCAAGCTTTTCTGCGCTGCATGTTTCATCTTTTCATCATATGGACCAAAATGGCAAGCTCGCATTTAAATCCAAGCAGGAGACCGAATATGTTCATCATTTGCAGTTAGGGTTTACTATCGAAGAAATCGCTAACCGAATGGAAGGTTTGTTGAAGAGTATTGGTTTAATCAATGATTTTGCTCCGTTGGTTTATCTGATAGGACATGGAGCAAGTAGTGTGAACAATACCCATTATGCCGGTTATGACTGCGGCGCGTGCAGTGGCAGGCCGGGCTCAGTTAATGCACGTGTGGCAGCCAGTATGCTTAATTTGGTAGAAGTCAGATTGGAGTTGCGCTCTCGTGGAATCAATATCCCCAGTGATACACATTTTGTTGCAGCCCTGCATGATACCACCCGCGATGAGATTGAGTTTTATGATGAGCAACTTATTCCTTTTGATTTAAAGGCAATGCATCAGGCATATCAAGTGAAATTTAATGAAGCACTCACATTGAATGCTAAGGAGCGATCACGCAAGTTTTTTCTTGAAGATACAAAAAGTAGTAAAGAGAAAATTCATGCCCGTGTGAAGCTGCGCGCTTTATCCTTGTTTGAGCCACGCCCCGAATGGAACCATGCAACCAACGCACTATGCATTGTCGGAAGAAGATCAAGCAACAAGCATCTTTTTCTGGATAGACGAGCATTTTTGAATTCGTATGACTATTCAAAAGACCCTGATGGCACTAATCTCTTGAACATTCTAAAAGCGGTGGCTCCCGTTTGCGGAGGCATCAACTTGGAGTATTACTTCTCAAAAGTGGATAAGGAAAGATTGGGGGCGGGATCTAAATTACCGCACAATGTGATAGGCTTGCTGGGAGTGGCTAATGGAATTGACGGTGACTTGCGCACCGGTTTGCCCGCTCAAATGGTGGATATTCACCAACCCCTAAGGTTGATGGTGATTGTAGAACAGTATCCCGAAGTAATCGAAAAAGTGCTTCAGGAGCATGAACCAACTCAGGAATGGTTTCGGAATCAATGGATTCATCTCTCCGCGATTCATCCCGAAAGCAAAGAAGTATTTGTATTCAGTGATGGTAAATTTTCAAAGTATGAATGTGTTAATACACAGCTTCCGGTTGCTCAAAGTATTGACTCTACAGTAGCTGCACCTGATGGCGAAATCTCGGTTTATATACTAAAAGATTAATACTATGGAACTTAAATATATTTTAGCATCATTTGTGGTTTGGCCGTTGCTGCTCTTTTTGGCTTCGCTCTTTATTTCTTCTCACAAAGAAAAAAATATTTCGCGCTGGGCCTTTATCGGCACTTTACTTCATCTGTGCATGATAGTTGTCTTTTCGATTTGGTGGTCAGTTCAGGGGTTTCCTGAGATTAATATCAAAGAATTGGCCCTTTATCAAACCGAAAATTATGCATTCATCATTGATTTTTACTTTGATAAGGTAACCGCTGTTTATTTATTCATTGGCTCGTTTCTCACTACTTTAATTGTCAGATACAGTAGAAACTACATGCACCTTGAACCGGGATATAAGCGGTTTTTCAATACGATTTTGTTCTTCTTTGCATCCTATAATCTTACAGCACTTTCAGGGAATTTCGAGACCCTATTTATAGGTTGGGAGATGCTGGGCATTTCTTCTTTTTTGCTCATTGCTTTTTACCGTAATCGTTATTTGCCTTCAAGAAATGCGCTGAAAGTTTTTTCTATCTATCGCATAGGCGATGTGGGCATACTTCTGGCAATGTGGGCGAGTCATCACCTTTATCATGAAAATATCACCTTCATGAAGCTCAACAATGCAACACTTGTGCACCAACATTTGCAAGGTCACAGTGGAATTGGGTTGTTTATTTCTATTGCCATATTGATTGCGGCGGCAGTAAAATCAGCACAGTTGCCTTTCAGCTCTTGGCTTCCAAAGGCTATGGAAGGGCCAACCCCTTCAAGCGCCATTTTTTATGGTTCTTTATCTGTGCACTTTGGGGTTTTTCTTTTGTTGCGCACCAATCATTTTTGGGGCGAGCAATTAGCCGCCCGAGTTATCATTGGAATGGTAGGGTTGCTCACAGCAGTGCTCGCCTACATGATTTCAAGAGTGCAATCAACTATCAAAACACAAATTGCTTACGCTTCTATTTCGCAAATCGGTGTCATGTTTATAGAGATTGCATCAGGGTTTGAAAATTTAGCATTGGTTCATTTTATGGGTAATGCCTTTTTCCGAACCTATCAATTGCTCATATCCCCATCGGTTGTAGCTTATAAGATTCGCGATATGTTTTACCATTATCGACCACGCATTCATAATAAACGATTTGATGTATCGAAAAGAGTGTTCCAAACCTTGTATTTACTTGCCATTAAGGAATTTTATCTAGATGCTTTATTGAATAAACTCATTTTTAGGCCTGTTAAGCTTATAGGTAGAAAAATCAAATTTATCCATTATGGTAACGTTGGGGTTTTTATCATTCCGCTCTTTGCGGTAGGTCTGTGGATTAAATTATCAGCTATTGAATTGAATCTGCTGACCATCAATTTTATCCCCATAGGGTATGCATTCGTAGGATTAGTGATGGTTATGAAAGCATTTGCCGAGAGAAATGATCCCCGTTTGAGCGTGGCAATGGTTCTGAGCAATCACCTATTTATGGCCATAGGTATTTCTTTTAATGAGCATTTTGGAAGCGAGCACGTGATTGTTTATTTGATGGGAATTGTACCATCGGCGCTGTTGGCAATTGGGCTGCTTGAGTATATGAAGCGAAAAGAACCGTTTTATTTTGGGTTGAATACCTACTATGGTCATGTTCATGAATACAGAACTATTGCATTTTTATTTCTACTGTCCATCTTAGGTCTAATGGGATTTCCCATTACGCCTTCATTTATTGGCGAGGATTTGATTTTCAGTCACATTCATGAAGATCAATTTCTGTTGGCTTTCTTCTTTGCTTCGTCTTATATCATTTCGGGAATAGCATTGGTACGCGTATATGCCCGTTTGTTATTGGGGAGTCACATTAAAACGACTCATCCTACCGCCATAAAATCAGCATAATCAATTTATGATCAAACATTAATTAAAATGAAGAAAAATATTCAATCATCAAAATTGACCGCTCTCCAGATGCTACGCAAATATTGGAAGAACGACATGGTATCTGGTTTTTTAGTTTTCCTTCTTGCTTTACCCCTTAGTTTGGGGATAGCGAAAGCCAGTGGTTTTCCCGCTTCTATGGGGGTATTAACTGCAATGGTGGGTGGCTTGACTACCGTTTTTTTCAAAGTATCGGAATTGAGCATCAAAGGGCCGGCTGCTGGCCTGATAACCATTGCTGCAGGGGCAGTGATGGACTTTGGAGGTGATGAACAGGGGTGGAAGGTGGCTTGTGCCGTGGTGCTGGTAATGTCTGTTATCCAAATTGCATTTGGTTTTTTGAAATTTGGTTCGCTCAGCGATTTTTTTCCACATTCTGCCGTTCATGGCATGTTGGCTGCGATAGGCATCATCATCATTGCCAAGCAAATCCCTGTTTTGTTGGGCGATGACCCTACGATTTATAAGGGGGAAGGACCTATTGAGCTATTCATGGATATTCCAAAATTTATCCTTCATGCACATTGGCATATTGCGGCAATAGGTATTATTTCGTTGATCATCATGTTTGTTTTCCCTTTATTGAAAATTCAAATGCTGAAGAAAGTACCTGCCCCGATGATTGTGCTTCTGGTGGCGATTCCGCTGACCATATTCTGGCATTTTAAGCAAACAGAACCCAATTATTCGCTGGTATCTATTGGTGATTTTTGGGGAAACCTTACTTTCAATGCCGATTTCTCTGCTATTGACACTTTTGTTTTTTGGAAATATGTATTCATGTTTTTATTTGTGAGCTCGCTGGAATCGCTGCTTACTGTGAAGGCAGTGGATAGCTTAGATCCTGAAAAAAGACAATCAAATTATAACGGAGACTTAATCGGGCAGGGAGCAGGTAATTTTCTAGCTGGACTGCTAGGCGGACTACCCATGATTTCAGAAGTGGTGCGCAGCTCTTCCAACATCGGTTTTGGCGCTAAGAGCAAATGGTCTAATTTTTTTCATGGTTTGTTTTTGCTATTGGCTATGATATTTCTGATTCCTTACATAGAGTTAATTCCTAATTCGGCTTTAGCTGCCATGCTCATTTATGCAGGTTACAGACTTGCAGCGCCAAGGGAATTCATTCATACCTATTATATCGGCAAGGAACAACTGTTTATCTTTCTCACTACGATTGTGGTTACACTAGCCGAAGATTTATTGCTCGGAATATTTGCAGGGATCACTGTAAAAATCATCTTTCATCTCATCAATGGTGCTACATTAACATCTTTATTTAAAGCACAATACACTATAGATAATGCCGCCGAAGTGACCACCATATATATCAAAGGTGTAGCAGTATTTTCTAATCTCATTGCCTTTAAAAAAATGTTATCTACCTATTCAAGTAATAACAAGGTGGTGTTGGATTTTAAAAATGCAAAACTGATCGATCATTCTTTCATGAATTTCGTACACCATTATGATTTTGAAATGAAAGAGCAGCAAAAAGAAGTAAGTTTAGTCGGCTTAGAGCTTCATAAGCCCTTGTCAAAACACCCTTTGGCCACCAGAGTAAGAAAAAAAGCATGATGAGAGCAATTAAGATAATCATATTGATTTTGTTGTCCGTCAAGCTGAACATAGTTGAAGCACAGCAAAGAATAGAAAGTGTGAATCATGATGGTTGGTATATGTATTTTGGCAATCACCGGATATCGGATAAAATAAGTATTCATACCGAATATCAATGGCGAAGAAATCAATGGATTGAAAAATGGCAACAGTCTCTTTTAAGATTAGGAGTAGATTATCATTTACGCGACAATGCGATTGTATCGGTAGGCTATGGTTCTATCACCACTTATCCGTATGGCGAACAACATTGCCTCAATCCCTATCACGAAAATAGAATATGGCAAACCGTATTGCTTAAACAAAATTTTGGACGAATCTATTTGTCGCATCGCTACCGATTGGAACATCGATTCACAGATACCTACAAAGTGGATGAAAATGGTTCAATAAATATTGATAAAGTGAATTACACCAACCGAATGCGCTACATGCTTTCAGTGACTTTGCCCTTGAACAAAAAAGAGTTACAAAAAGATGCAGTTTTCATAAGATGTTATGATGAAGCTTTCGCGTCGTTTGGTTCCAATGCACAAAGGAATATTTTTGATCAGAACAGGCTGTATATTGCCTTAGGATATCAATTGCTTCCGGCCACTCATATCCGGCTGGATACATAGATCAATTGATTTTCAAGGGAGATGTTATTCATTATGAAAACAACCATACCCTGCAGATTTCTATTTCGCATAACGTAGATTTTCGTAAGTCGAAAGTGCATGAGGATAGATGAAGCGCTTATATCACACAAATGAATGGAGAAGCGAATCATTGTTAAGAATGGAAATCTTAAAGTAAACTATTCGAAGGAGTGAGCATAAATCGCTTGGATTTTTTAAGTTAATTTCGCACCGAAAATTTGAAGCGAATGATTACCGAACGTCCAAGAAGAAACAGAAAGAGTGCCGCCATTCGAGCCATGGTGCAAGAAACCCATGTTGGGGTGCACGATTTAATGTACCCTCTGTTTTTATTGCCCGATGCCCAAGCTCAGATACCCATAGCATCTATGCCGGGTATTTCGAGAATGGGATTGGAGGTCATAAAAAAGGAAATTGAGCAATGCATGCAAGCCGGCCTTCAACAATTCGTAATTTTTCCGGTGGTTGATGAAGAGTTGAAAGATCAAACCGCAAGCTATGGTTGTATCGACAATAATTTTTATCATCAGGCATTACGTGAGCTAAAAATAGCTTTTCCCGAAGCATGCCTGATGACCGATGTGGCCATGGATCCATACAGCAGCGATGGACATGATGGGTTGGTGCGGGAAGGAAAAATTCTTAACGACGAAACTTTGGAGATTCTAGGTAAAATGGCCTTGGCACAAGCTAAAGCCGGAGCAGATATTGTTGGTCCGAGCGATATGATGGACGGACGTGTGGCATATATTCGAAGGGTGTTAGATAACCATGGTTTTACCGAAGTGTCTATCATGGCTTACACCGCAAAATATGCTAGCTGTTTCTATGGGCCTTTTCGTGATGCATTAGCCTCTACACCGAAGTTTGGCGACAAGCTAAGTTATCAAATGCACCCTGCCAATCGTCGTGAGGCATTGCGCGAAGCCGAATTAGATGTTATGGAAGGGGCTGATTTTCTTATGGTAAAGCCAGCCATGGCCTATTTAGATATCATCAGCGATTTGAAGCAACATTCGCATTTGCCAATATCGGCCTACAATGTAAGCGGAGAGTATAGCATGATCAAAGCATCGGCCATGAATGGCTGGATAGATGAACGAAAAGCAGTGCTGGAAGTGTTAACTTCCATTAAAAGGTCAGGAGCCGACATCATTCTCAGCTATTTTGCCAAAGATTTTGCATTACACTACGCTGAAAAATGAAAAAGTATCTCAAGCTCTTTTTGTTGATTGCAGGCACAACTGTGCTGATTTATGCCTGTTCGAAGAAAATAACACAAGCCCGAACATCGTCTAAAGGTGATTTCTTCAGGGTGATGTTCTACAATGTCGAAAATCTGTTCGATACGCTTGACGACCCTACTAAAAATGACAATGACTTTTTACCCGACGGCAAGAAAAATTGGACAGATGAGCGCTTGTCGCACAAGCTGAACCAACTGACTAAAGTGATTGAGCATGTGGGACAGGACAGGCTACCCGATCTCATCGGGCTTTGCGAAGTGGAAAATCAAAAAGTGCTGACTTTTTTATTGCAACGCACCAAACTCAAGGAATATGACTATTTCATCATTCATTTCGATAGTCCTGACCCACGCGGCATAGATGTAGCTTTGCTCTACAGAAAAAGCACCTTTAAACCAGAAAAATTCAACGCTTATCCTGTAGTGTTATCTTCACCCAATAGTGAGCGCAACACAAGAGATATTCTTTATACCAAAGGGAAATTGCCTAGTGGTGAACATCTTCATGTGTTTGTAAACCATTGGTCATCGCGCGTGGGTGGAGAAGAAGGTAGTGAATTTAAGCGGATTACGGCTGCGCAAAATTTAAGAAGGGTAGTAGATTCCTTGTTTTTACAGGCGCCAAGGTCACACATATTAATCATGGGCGATTTCAACGATTATCCCGACAATCGTAGTGTGCGCGAAACCCTTCAAGCCAATATTGACTCAGCGGCGGAGCGCAGACCGGGTCAGCTATACAATCTGATGGGTTGGCAAATGAAAGAAGGCGCTGGTACCTATAATTTTAGGAACCAATGGGGATTTTTAGATCATTTCATTGTGTCAGGTAGTTTATTAGACGGTAAGGACAGGACTTACACGCATTTCAATCAGGCTAGAGCTTATCGAGAACCTTTCTTATTGCAAAAAGGTAAACGCAAACCGGAAACCGAAAAACCCTTCAGCACCTACGATGGCAATAAATATCAGGGTGGATTTAGTGATCACCTTCCCGTGATTGTGGATTTGTATTTGAAAAAGTAGACCCATCTGCGCAAATCTATTTGTTAACATCATTTCATGAGCTGGACATACGGAATGCTTGCTCATTGGTTTGCTTCGTTGCATCCGGTAAGGCTTTCTTTTTCCATCTTCATTTTCAATTACATTTGCAACATGGCAAACTTGTTTCTAGAGTTGTTTCGTTTATTCAGGGTATTGAATTTGGTCATTATTGCACTTACCCAGATTTTTATTCGCTATGGTATCATTGAGCCCATTTTAGAAAAAGTAAACGTAACCCTTAGATTAAACAACATTTACTTTATTCAGCCACAGTTGCTCATGAGTCATTTTGACTTTGTGCTGCTGGTTATATCAACAGTTTTTATAGCAGCCGCGGGCTATGTAATTAATGATTATTTTGATACTAAACCAGATCGGATTAACAAACCAGATCGATTGATTGTAGGGAAAACCATCAAACGCAGAGCTGCTATGGGTATGCATATTGTGCTAAACAGCATAGCAGTTCTACTAGCAGGGTATTTATGCTTCAAAAGCGGCAAGTATCAGTTGATTTTCATCCAGCTTTTCAGCATTGTTTCATTATGGTTTTACTCCACCCATTTCAAAAGACAAATGTTGGTGGGCAATATTATCATTGCAGGGTTGGCAGCACTGGTTCCACTCACGGTGGTTTTATATGAATTTAGTTTTGGTGGTCTATCGTTGGTGCAGCTCATTAATGGAGTAGAATCTGGTGCAGGTTCGCGGATGATGATGATTATTGCCCTGTTTGTGATGGGTTATGCCATTTTTGCATTCCTGATGAATATGATTAGAGAAATTATCAAAGACAGCGAAGACACCAAGGGAGACTATCAAGCAGGTATGCGCACATTACCGATTTCTGTCGGGTTGAGAAATACAAGGTTTATTTTAATGGCTCTTATTGGAATTTCAGTTATTCTTCTTGGTTTTGTGCAGCAAATGCTGTTAGATACCTACAAGTTAAAGGTTTTATTTTACTATCTACTTGTTTTTGTTCAAATCCCCCTGGTTTATTTGTTTTTTTTGGCCAATAATGCGCAACAAAAATCCGATTTCAGCAAAATGAGTTTGATTTGTAAGCTCATTATTCTTAGTGGTGTCATTTCTATGACGGTTATTTGGGCTACGATTTAAGCAATAAAACAATGATTCAATTACCTTTTGAACTCCTACTGGCCTCAAAATCTCCAAGGCGACAACAATTGCTCCGCGAATTAGGTGTTGATTTCAAAGTGATGAAAATTGATGTCAATGAAGATTTCTCTAATAAATTAAAGCGAGAACAAATTCCATTATTTCTAAGCGAACTCAAAGCCAGAACAGCCCAACAGCAGCTCCAAGACAATCAGGTATGCCTCACTGCCGACACCATTGTTTGGCTCGATGACCATGTGCTTAATAAAGCCGAAAATGCCCTTGAAGCAACAGCAATGTTGCAATCCATTTCAGGAAGAAAGCATGAAGTAATCACGGCTTGCAGTTTAAGCAGCCGAGAGCATATCCAAAGTTTCTTTGCAGTTACGGAAGTTTATTTCAGACAGATTTCCGATGACGAAATTCAATACTACATCCAGCATTTCAAACCGTTTGATAAGGCAGGTGCATATGGTATTCAGGAATGGATTGGTTTCATTGGTGTGGAGCGAATTATTGGCTCATTTTACAATGTGGTTGGCTTACCGGTTTTTGAGCTTTACACTGCATTAAGAAACTTCAAACCTTAATTGGGGTGTTAAAAACTCTATTTAGAATATTTCTAAATAACTTGTGAAGCTGCAAGTTGTTATGTATTTTCGCTTCGTTAAATGACAACAAACATCAGGATAGGTATTGCGATTAATAATCTTCTCGTGAGAGAAGGGATTTGTTCCATTTTCAGGAAGACACCTGGGTATGAAATAGTCTACACCGTCGATACGCCCACGGAGCTTATTGAAAAGCAAAAAGAGAATAATGATGACTTGGTAATTGTTGACTTTTATTCTTACGGATTTGACAAACAACTGGTGTATGAGTTATGTAAGAATCGTGAAGGCAGACCTGTGATGGCACTCACATCCTACACTGTAGCAGAAGATGCTCGCTGGCTACGTGAACAGGGCTTGAAGGGTTATTTGCTTCACGATTGTAGTGAAGATGAATTCTTTGATGCAATCCGATTCTTGAACGCTGGGGAGCAATTCTATTGTGGTAAGGTGGTAGATGCGATTATTCATCACGCCGAAAAACCCGATAGCATGCATGAACCAACACCAAGCTGTGAAGGGTTGAACATATCAGATCGTGAATTACAGATTATTAGCTATATCGCAGAAGGAAAATCAAATAAAGAGATTGCAGAACTCTTGTTTATCAGTCCCTTAACGGTGAAAACGCACCGAAAAAACATCATGAATAAACTTGGGGTGAACAACACAGCCGGAATTGTGCGATTTGCCCTTGGTGAAAATGGTGCTTTACAACAATAAATGCCACACTATCTTTAGCCTAAAATTGTATCGGTTATCATGATCGTGTTGCTTGCTTTTATCTTTCTCGTTGCCAGCGTTTTTGTGTTTAACAAAGTGCTCCCGGGTCTTGTTTTATCGATTACTATGGTAATTGTGCATACTCTTTTTTCAGGGGAAGAAGCTTTCCAACTTTCTTCGCATGCTGCGAATGCAATACTCATCACTTTTGAATTAGCATTATTGATCATTGGGTCTATAAGTTTTTATCGATTACTAGAACACACAGGTCATTTCAAAGAATTTTCAAGTCGTTTGCAAAGTCGTTATGATCAAGTCGATATTCTGTTATTGATGGCTTGGTTTTTATGCACTTTTTTCGAAGGTGTGGCAGGCTTTGGTGTACCTGCTCTGCTCATAGCACCGATTATGATAAGCTTAGGCTACAAACCATTGTCCACTGTAGTACTATTGCTCTCGGCCAACACGCTTTCGGTTTGTTATGGTGCATTAGGCACACCCATCAAAATTGGATTAGATATAGTTTCTACTTCTCATCCTTTCAGCACTGCAATGAGCGTAAAACTTTTTCCTTTGATGCTCATCATGCCATTATGGTTGATTGGTTTGGCATCGATACTTGAACCAGAAAAAGTGAAATTGAGATGGCAGTTGATTCCGTTTGGGCTTTTAGCCGGTTTGATACCGGCTTCTATGCTCTTTTTGTTGTCACATTATTCGCTTGAATTTCCTTCTGTGATAGCAGGTTTGTCAGGCTTCATTATTTATCTGCTTTTTCGTACTCGTTGGACTGATTTGAAGCCTGAGCTCGTTTTTTGGTTACAGTTTTTCAAACCTTACCTAATGCTCGTCATCGTTTTGTTTATTGCACGTCATGCTATTGGCTATGCCAATGTGGAGCTAATTTCGGGTATTCGAAAAGTAGCCACGTATCAGCCGGGTTTGTTGATTTTGTTGTTCTCATTCGCTTGGTTTAGCTTAAAAATGTCTCAAAAAAAATCTATGCTAACATTTGGGCAGATTTTTACGAAAAGTGTCATGAAATCTGGTATTACTTTAGTCACCATTTTGTTGTTGGTTTTTCTCTCGGGCATGATGCGAAAGCCAGTATCTGAATTGATTTTAAATTCAGGTTTGTCTGAGTCATTTATTATATGGATTTCTCCTTTTGTTGGTATTCTTGGCAGTTTCACCACAGGGAGTCTCACGATGAGTAATCTTTTGCTGCATCAAACTTTTGAAACGGTACTTGGTTACACTGACAATCTCTTGCAAGTGATGGTGTTATTGCATATTGGCGGCGCTTTGGGAAATGCTATTTCCTTGCAAAATATTGTAATAGTAAATGCCGTATTTCCACAAAGTGCTCCACTCAAAAAGGTGATCGGCTGGAATGTGATAAGTGTAGGTTTTTTTGCAGTACTATTATTGCTGACTTATTTATTTTGAACTTGATTCCTTCTCTTAAACGGTCTTTTTCCTTTGTTTTTGTTGAAGGATTTTTTTGCCGGATGGCTAGATGAGCTGCGTTCCAATGGCTGATAGACAGGTGTTTCACCCAAGTTCTCAGGAACAGTAATTTTAGGTACGATGAACTCAATGAGCCGTTCAATGGAAGCAAATTTTCGTTGGTCTTCTTTGCTTATTAATGTTATAGCTTCTCCTTTGGTAGCTGCACGCGCTGTTCGGCCTACACGGTGCACATAATCTTCTGCATCGCCGGGCACATCATAGTTTACAACAAGATCAATGCTGTCAATATCAATACCTCGAGCAACAATGTCAGTGGCCACAAGCAATTTTAAATTTTTATTTCTGAAGCTGAGGAGCACCTCTTCGCGCTGTTTTTGGTCAAGGTCGGAATGTATGGCATTTACATTGAGCTTGAGCTTTTTCATTTGTTGTTCAATGTCCTTCACCTTTTGTTTAGTGGAAGCAAAAATGATGGCACTGCGAATATTTCTCTCTTGGAGCAATTCCATCAACAAGGGAAGTTTTTGATTTTCGTATAGCACAGCAGCTTTTTGGTCAATACCGGCAGCAGGTTTAGATATCGCCAAATTAATTTCAACCGGATGTTTCAAGAGCTTGGAAGCTAATTGTCTGATTTTGGGCGGCATGGTGGCCGAGAACATGATAGATTGCCTTTCTGATGGGAGAAATTTTAAAATCCGCAATATATCTTCATTGAAGCCCATATCGAGCATTCGGTCGGCTTCGTCGAGCACCAAATGCCGAATGCTTTTGGTCCATTGATGATCGAGAATCAGGTAAGAAAGAATCTTTCCGGGAGTGGCAATAACAATATTTGTTCCCCTTGACAGTGCTGCTTTCTGAGCTTCCCAGCTGATGCCGTCGCCACCGCCATAAATGGCCATTGAGCTGATGCCGGTGAAATATCCCATACCCTCTAATTGCTGATCAATCTGTAAAGCTAGTTCTCGGGTAGGCACAATCACAAGCGTATCAACAGTTTGCGATTTTGCTTTAATGGCTTTTTCGAGCAGGGGTAATATAAAGGCCGCTGTTTTGCCTGTTCCTGTTTGTGCACAGGCAATGATATCCTTGTCGTTTAAGATTTCAGGAATGGCTAGCTTTTGAATGGGTGTTGGGTCTTTAAAATTCATAGCTTCTATGCTCTCAAGCACTGAATCGCTGAAACCAAATTCGCTGAAGGTCATTTTATATCAATTTATCGTGTGAGGAATGGTTCGCATGGAAAGCCAAATAAACAGTTTCTTTTGATTGCTTCTGCTACTTTTTTGGGGACAAAATTTTCCCATCCCGTTTTATTTTCTTTAATTAATTCCAATACATCGTCTGCCTGTAAATGTAAGTAATCCAATGAAGCATATTGCAGGTCTTGTAATTTTTCATTTAAGAGCAGATACTCGAACAGGGGACGAAGTTTACGGGCAATATCAATGTTTTTGCATGTTACTAATTTTCCTGAAGCGCTTTTTAAGGTTGGATAAACATAGGCTTTTACATTGGTGCCAAACAACATGGCGAAAGCTTCCAAGAAGCCACCGCGCAGATTGTCATAGTGCTGATTTTCAAATATCCTTTCAATGGCTGGGATACCCAGTACGAAACCCACTTTCTGGTTTCGAGTAAGTTTAGACAGATAGGGGACGAGATAATAATAATCGAAAAAATTGGTAATCATGACCGTGTGGCCAAGGGAGCAAAGTATTTCTGCTCTGTCCAAAAAATCTTGTTCGTCGATATTTCCATTTTTATCAATCAAAGTGTTGAGTGAAAGTTCTGAAACGGTGATAATGTTGTCAGCCTTCACTTCTTGATCATTGGCAAAACTCTTCATCGCTTGTTGAAGCATGTCTTCATTCACATTAGTGTATGGTCTAAAACGACCACTCATGACCAATGCATTTTTTTTGTAAAGTGCTTCAGATGGTTGCAGTACATTACCATCAGGACCAAACATGGTGGCTTTGCAAAGGCCGATTTTTACCAATTTAAGTGCAAGCAGTCGATTGTCAATATGCCTGAAATCGGGTCCTGTAAGCCTTAAGAGATCGATTTCAACACTTCCGCTCACGACACCATCAAGCAGTGACTTGATAAAGATATCCATGTCGTGTGTGAGGTAAAGACAAGCATGTATCAAATTTACCCCAATGATTCCTATTGCTCTTTGCTGCCAGGTGTTTTCATTATCGTTGAGCACGAGGTGAATGATACATTCATTTGGTTCCGACATGGGGTGCAGTTGAAAACGAAGACCCAACCATCCACGGCCTTGGTTGGTACGTTGAAAATTCAAGGTTTCAACGGTATCTGCGAAGGCAAAAAAACTTGTTTCATGCTCACGGAAAGCCAAACGCTTACCCAAAAGGCTATACTCTTTGTCGAGCATTCGGATGAGCCGTTCTTCACAAACGTATCTGCCACCTTTACCATATATTGCATCAGAAAAAGCCATATCATAAGCTGACATGGTTTTAGCTACTGTGCCTGAAGCAGCTCCTGCCTTGAAAAAATTAGCAGCCACTTCCTGACCGGCACCTATTTCGGCAAAAGAGCCGTACAATGAGCGATCGAGATTTATTTTTAGGGCTTTTTCTTTGGTGCTGAGTTTTCTACCTTCCTCCATGTTGTACATTAATCAGTATTCGCGCGGCAAGGTAGCCAAAATATGGGCTTGAAATGTTGAAAATATTCTGAAAAAAGACGGTTAAAGCATTATGTTGATGCTTCTTGAGCTTTTTCCAACTTTAACTCTATTTGAGTTTGCAGTAGATCATCTAAAGTTTCTCTTCTTCGAATCAAATGTGCTTGTCCACCGTGAATCAATACTTCAGCTGGACGGAATCGCGAATTATAATTGCTGGCCATGGCCATGCCATAAGCGCCGGCATTTTTAAAACAAAGTATATCCCCTTCGGTGATTTCATTTATTTTTCTGTCCCATCCAAAGGTATCGGTTTCGCAGATATAGCCTACTACGGTGTAAATCCGCGGCTTTCCTTCAGGATTAGATACGTTTAGAATATGATGATAGGCATCGTAAAACATCGGGCGAATTAAATGATTCAACCCGGTATCAATGCCCGCAAATACGGTAGCAGTGGTCTGTTTAATCACATTCACTTTGGCAAAAAAGTAGCCAGCTTCACTCACCAAAAATTTGCCCGGTTCAAATATGATGGTAAGTTTTCTTCCATAATCTTTGCAAAACGCATTGAATCGCTCCGACATTTTTTCGCCCAACAATTCAATATCGGTTTCAATATCGTTGGGTTTATAGGCTACTTTAAATCCACTGCCAAAGTCAACGTATTTCAAATCTTTAAATTGAGTCGCACATTCGAGCAGAATGTCTGCTCCGCGAAGGAATACATCCACATCGAGAATATCGGAGCCGGTGTGCATGTGCAGGCCTTCCACCACAATGTTTTCAGACTCAATCACGCGCTCCAGATGACGTAGCTGATACACACTGATACCAAACTTGCTATCGATATGTCCGGTAGAGATTTTTACATTTCCTCCGGCTAAAATATGTGGATTCAAGCGCACACAAACCGGAACTTTGTTTCCGTATTTGTGACCGAATTGTTCGAGTATAGACAGATTATCAATATTGATTTTCACGCCTGCTTCCACAGCCATGTCAATTTCTTCCATCGAAACACAGTTGGGCGTGTAAATGATGTCTTCAGGTTTGAATCCGGCTTTGAGCCCCAACCATACTTCTTGTATGCTCACGGTATCAAGCCCTGCACCGAGACTATTCATGAATCGGAGTATGTTAATATTGGTCAGCGCTTTGCAGGCATAATTAAACTTTGTATCCACATTTTGGAATGCATTTACCAATCGATTGTATTGACGGTTTATGGTGGCACTGTCATACACATAAAGCGGAGTGTCGAATTCAGTGCACATATCGAGCACATCCACCCCTGATATTTTGTATCTTCCTGATTCTATCTGCATCATTTTCTACATTCTTTTTTGTTAAACCCTTATTGGGTAAATCGGTTCAGCTTGATTACACATTAAATCTGAAATGCATGATGTCGCCATCTTGCACTACATATTCCTTGCCTTCAATGGATAGTTTGCCGGCTTCGCGACAAGATGATTCAGAGCCGTATTTGATGTAATCTTCGTATTTAATCACTTCGGCTCGGATAAAACCTTTTTCAAAGTCGCTATGAATCACACCTGCGGCTTGTGGTGCTTTCATTCCTTTGGTGATGGTCCAGGCGCGCACTTCTTTAACTCCGGCAGTGAAATAGGTCTCTAGATTTAAAAGTTTGTAAGCTTTTTTTATGAGCTTATTCACGCCCGGTTCTGACAATCCAATCTCATCCAGAAAAGCCATTTTATCTTCATAGGATTCCAATTGTGCAATTTCTGCTTCCATCGCAGCGGTGATGATCAATGTTTCGGCATGTTCTTCGGCGGCAATTTTACTGATGGCTTCGGTGTAAGTGTTGCCTGATACAGCCGAAGATTCATCCACATTGCAGATATACAATACCGGTTTTTCGGTGAGCAAGTACAATTCGTTTACAAATTCAATATCATCCGGCTTATCAAAACTCAAGGTACGTGCGGATTTTCCTTGCTCCAGCACCGCTTTTATTTGTGTGAGAATATCGAATGCTCTTTTGGCCTCTTTATCGCCGCCTGTACGGGCTTGTTTCTCCACTTTTTGCAATCGTTTCTCCACCGTTTCAAGGTCTTTCAACTGCAATTCAAGGTCAATCACTTCTTTATCGCGAATCGGATTTACACTACCATCCACGTGCACTACATTGGGGTCGTCGAAACAACGCAACACGTGTAAAATGGCATCGCATTCGCGGATATTTCCTAAAAATTGATTGCCAAGCCCTTCGCCTTTGCTTGCGCCCTTTACTAAGCCGGCAATATCAACAATCTCCACCGTGGTGGGAACAATTTTTTCAGGATTCACCAAACGAGCCAGTTCGGTGAGTCGCTCATCGGGAACAGTAATTACCCCCACATTGGGTTCAATGGTGCAGAAGGGGAAGTTTGCCGCTTGCGCCTTGGCATTCGATAAGCAATTGAACAGGGTTGATTTTCCGACATTAGGTAAACCTACAATTCCGCATTTGAGAGCCATAATATTTTTTGTAAAAAGCCCGCAAATATAAGCAAGTCAACGCGATTACCTAAAATATATCAACGCTATCGTGCAAGTTGTTGATGTTTGCCTACTAACTGCTAATTTTTGAAAAGTTTTTTACGTGTGTTGTCGACTGTTCGGTGATTCGAAGAAAGATGTTTTGTTTAGACACCGCAATACATTTATATGCAAGCAAAAATTATCTTTTCATCAGCATCCAATAGCAGCCCTGATTGTCTCAGACTAATCCCTTCATCCATTCTACCACATCCATTCCTGCGAAAAGATTACCTTTCAAGCTTTTGCGCAAAGCATCATCGGTGAATTTTCCGGCAATAAATCCTTTTTCTTTAACAATTGCTGGATGGCTTGTATCGGATAGCACAGCATAATCCTGATCAGCAGCGCAGAAAATGAACAGGTCAGCTTTTTCTTTGGAGAGTTTTGATAAATCAGGACGCTCGGCATAAGGTGCTTCCGTGAAAAGTATGCCGGCTGTATGAAGCAATCCACTGCAAAACTCCAGTCGGGCTTTGCTCATTTTGGGGTCGCCAAAGGAAACAAGTATGGCTTGACGTTTTTTTGATTCCACTTCAGCTCTAAGTTTTTCAAAATCGGCAATCACCCTCATGGGTTCCAGCAAAGGGAAATCGGCTTCGGGGTTATAATCGGTCATTGCCGGAGCAGATTGTGTAGGCTCAAAGGTTTTGGCACCGGTATATTTATTTAAGCCCACCGTAACAGATTTTAAGGTATTAAAATCTTGACGGCGTTTTTCAGCGGCACTATGCACCATTTCAAACACTTTGGCTGATTCTACCGCCTTCAGATAGCCCCCGGCATCTTCTAATTCAAGGAAGTATTTCCAGGTTTCTTTCATGAGCTCTTCGGTTAGATTTTCGATATACCACGCTCCGAAAGCAGGATCAAGCACCTTGTCGAGATGGCTTTCGTGCTTAAGCAGATGTTGAATATTGAGCGCATAGCGCATAGCATCTCTGTTGTAAGGCACAAAGCCTTCATCGTGCCGGTGGCAGATGTGCAGGTCGCTGCCTCCCACGGCTGCAGCCATTGACTCTAAAGTTAAGCGAAGCAAGTTGTTGTGAATGTCGTGCGATGATTTGTTTCTTTGGCTGCTTTCAGTATGCAGTCTTAAGGTCGCGTCATGGTTGTTGTCAAATGCTTTACACATTTTTTGCCAAAGCAGGCGCATGGCTCTCAACTTGGCGATATTCATAAAATAGCTACTGTCAAGGGCCATGTTCACAAAGCTTTTTTGTGCGAAATCGCTCCAGAGTCCTTGTTCGGCATAATACGCTCCATAGCTTGCTCCAATACTTAATGCAAGGGCTATTTCCTGCGCAGCCTTTGCGCCTGCGTTGTGAAACTTTGTCACATCTATGGCAATACTATGGTAGCCGGGTAAATTTTTCTTCAGCGTATCGCTCATGTGGCGAAGTGCACTGAAGCTGTCTTTTGGTCCGTAAAGCAAATGGCCGATAAAGGCATATTCCGAGAGAAAATCAAAAGAAACCGAGCCGGATATGGCATCTTTTTCTTTGTCTGAAAACTCTTGGTCAAGCATTAACGCAATGGCGATACTTGCCTCTCCATTGCTGAAATGCAGGCTCACCACATCGGGCAGAATATTGCGAAGCAATAGGCGCAATTCTTCCTGATTGGATAATTGGTCGCCGGTGAAACGAATAGCATCAGCTCCGTGTTGCAAAAAGTGCAGCGCTTCTTTATTGGCATGGAGTGCATCATTGGCATTGATGGAGAAGCAAATTTCCCAATCATTGGGATGAAAAATCAATTTTCTCTTTTCTTCCGTTTTTTTGACAATGGAATGCTCTTTGATCCGATCATCGTTTCGAAGATAAGCCTGCGTCACGATACCATCTATCAAGGGATGCAACAAGGCATCAACATCATCTTTTTTAAGGTCTTTTTTGAGCTGTTGCAGCCATTCTTCGCGGCTTGCTGTGTTGAAATCTTGAAATAGGTTTTCCATATCCAGTCGTGGGGTCAAACCTAAATAAAATAATCACTTGTCCGTGAGGAAGAGGGGATTTAGAAGCTAATCAGTTTTCCCTTCGTTAATCACCAAAAAGATATCTTCATTGTCTTTCTTCATCAGAAAAGTTTCGCGCGCATAATTTTCCATCGTCTGGTAGTTGGTCGAAAGGTCGTGAAGAGATTTTTTGGTAGCTTCAATTTCGTTCTGATAAAATTCGGTTTGTCTTTTCAGTTCGCGGATTTCAGCTTTTTGCTCGATTTGATTGAGTATGCTGTTTCGGTCGAAAAAAGAGACATAAACCAAGAAGATGAAACAGGCAATAAAATACCTGTTTTTTACCCAAGGGGCTTTTTGGTTGATGATTTTAATCCAACGAAGCATAGTCGCAAATGTAAACGAAAAGCACGCATTAAACATTGCGCGCTTTTCAATATGCTAACAAATTATTGTTAAACCTTGTCTTACTTCACGATAAGCTTACCCACCATCAAAGGAAAGTGTCCCGGATAGGTGCAAATGAAATTGTAAGAACCTTTTTCAGGTGCAGTAAATTCCATCGTAACGGTTTCTTTTGGCGCAGCCATAGGAGAAGCAGCAATCACATTTGGATTTTCGGGGATATAAGCCTTATCTTTTCCTGCTTTGATAGCTTCAGCAGCTACTTCAGCACCACTGCCTATTTTTACAAACACGATGTTGTGATACATGCCTTCTGCTTCATTCTCATTAATCAGGGTGAGTTTGATTTGGTCACCCGAATTCACTGTGATTGAAGTTTGATCATAAGCCATATCGGCCATTGAGTTACCTATTACTTTCACGGTGATTTCTCTTTCACCAGGTTCGGTATTTTCTTCTTGTGTGGTTTGCTCCTTACTTTCAGTAGCTTCAGTTTTTTCAGCTTGATTGCCACAAGCTACGGCTATAGATAATAAGCCGATTGCAAAGAATTTCTTAATCATGTTTTGGTTTTTTGTTATTTTAAATAACAGTAAATTCGGTGTTTTGTTTGAGAAATAGTACTTCTTCTTATTGTTGATATCCGCATTTTTGGCGATACGATGAACCTTTTGAGAGTTCCGGGTTTTATCTTCTGTAGTTTTAAAGGACATTAGCGTAAAACTTTTACTTCAAAATAGGTTTTTGATGAATTTGTATTGAAGATCAATTGCACCTACAGGATTAAAAACTAAGTTAGCCCCATCGTTCATCCAACACATATGCTATGGTAAACCTTCAAAAAATCATTTTTTTACTTTGCCTTACAATCACCTTTTATTCCTGTCAGCCCAAGCAAAAAGGCTTACCTGTTATTGGTTTTGTTGATGCAGTTGAAGATGAAACTCTAGACCGCGCCAAGAAAGGTTTTTTCGATGCATTGAAAGATAGCGGTTTGACATTAAAACAAGATTTTGAAGTGATCTACCGAAATGCGCAGGGAGATATTCCCATGCTTGTGCAATCGGTTGACTATCTTATTAATGAGCGTGTAGATTTGATTGCGGCCAATTCTACACTGAGTACCATCACCGCCGTGCAAAGAACGCGTACCATACCGGTTTGCATGATGGTATCACCAAGTCCCGATTTGGCAGGACTGAGAGATAAAAAAGGAAAAGACCCGGTCAATCTTTTTGGGGTGTATGAGACATTAGAGTATATAGATACCGCAGCCACACTTGCCAAGGAAATCAGACCCGAAGGTAAAATCATCGGGGTGATATTTAATCAAAGTGAACCACAAAGCGTAGATGCTTTGAAAAGAATAACTTCAGCTTTTGAAAAATTGGGCGAATACAAAATTCTTTCGCGTGGCGTAGCTAATTCTGCCGAGTGTTACACTGCCATTCGTTCACTCACCAAAGACGGTATCGACCTTTTCTTTGCCCTGCCCGACAATACCATTTTTGCCTCATTTGAAACCATTTTGCAAGCATGTAATGAAGCCAATGTGCCGATCATCACCAGCGAATCAGGATTGGTGGTGCGTGGCGCTGTAGCAGGTTTTGGCGCCGATATGTACGATTGGGGTTATGAATCGGGAATGGAAGCTGCTCGATATTTAAAAAAAGGTAAAATTCCTGTTCCCCGAAAACTCAAAAAGCGAGTGAAAATGTATAATGAAGCCCAAGCAAGCCGTTTTCAACTTAACTTGGAACCATCCTATATTAAAGCCAATTGATGGATTATTATCTGCAATCATTGCTCTTGGGACTTGCCTTAGCGCCGATGTGCTGGGGCATATTCATTACCTTAAGAATTTTCAATTTTCCCGATATCACTACGGATGGCTCTTACACTTTAGGCGCGGCCACCACTGCTGTCATGCTGTTTTTGGATCAATCGCCTTGGCTGGCCATGTTGTGTGGCACCTTATCAGGTATGCTATCCGGAATAGCTACGGGAATCATCAATACCCGCTTGAAAGTTAACCCGCTGTTGGCGGGAATTTTGGTGATGACCGCCCTGTACTCTTTTAATCTTTTTATAATGGGTAGGTCAAATATTCCTTTGCTTCAAAAAGTGAGCATTCTCAATTATCCAGATGGTGGCCCATATCAAACTAATTGGGCTATTTTTGTTTTCGCAACCATAGGATTTGTAGTATTCGCCGTTATTCTCATGCTTTTGCATACCGACTATGGCATTGCCATGCGTGCCACCGGCAACAATGAAAAAATGGTGAGTGCTTTTGGTGTTAATCCCCAAAAGTTAAAAATAGCCGGATTGGCAATAGCCAATGGTATGACCGCTTTGAGTGGTTCCTTGGTGGCGCAGTTGCAAGGATTTGCAGATATTAACATGGGAATAGGTATTGTGATTTTCGGATTGGGTGCGGCCATGATTGGAGAACGAATCACACAAATGATTAATAGACAAAGCCTATTGTGGCGGATGCTTGGTGTTTTGTTAGGCTGCCTGATTTTCAGAGGAGCAATTGCCTTAGCCATTTCTTCAGGAATAGACCCCTTGTGGCTCAAAGCTATCACTGCGCTATTCGTTTTGATATTTGTGGCATATCCTTCCAAATCATCTTTCAAGTTAAAATTCTGAAGTATGCTCAAAATCAAAGAATTATCTAAAACCTTTGGCAAAGGCACTCCGGATGAAGTCCAGGCACTTAGAAATATTAATCTTGAGATTAATGCCGGCGAATTTGTGGTTGTTGTGGGAGATAACGGCTCCGGAAAATCTACCTTTTTTAACTGTATAGCAGGGAGTTTGATGCCAGATAAGGGAAAAATTACAATTAACAAAAAAGAAATCAGTCGGCTGAATGATTTTGAAAGGGCCAAGTTCATCGGACGTGTGTTTCAAAACCCTTCCGATGGTGTGGCATCAGACTTAACAGTTAGTGACAATTACAGGCTTGCAGAATTGCGCGATAAGTCTAAAGGCTTCAGGTTTGGTAAGAATCATGAATTTACAGAACGACTGATGACAGCATTGGCATGGCCTGCTATGGGACTGGAAAACAAAGTAAATGCTCTGGTAGGGAGCTTGTCAGGTGGGCAGCGGCAGGTGCTCTCCTTGCTTATGGCAACAGCTGTTAACCCCGATTTATTGCTACTCGACGAGCCTACTGCCGCACTCGATCCCGCAGTTTCTGAGAAAGTAATGCATTTGAGTAATGATTTGATCAGAGCAAAAAATATAACGGCCATCATGATTACACATCAACTTCAGCATGCAATTGATTATGGTGACCGAATTTTGTTTATGCGGCAAGGGATGATTGCTCGCGATGTTAAAAAAGCTGAAAATAAGCCGGTGGATATCAATGATATTCTCACATTCTTTCACCGTTAAAAGGCGAAATGGCGAACATAATTTGTTGAATCTTGTTTGAAAGCTTGAATTTGACATTGCCCAAGTTTGTCTAATTTTGACCGCAACATTTAAACATTTAAAACCCAATAAACATGTCATTCGAACTCCCAAAATTACCTTACGACTACAATGCGTTGGAACCGCATATTGACGCGCGCACTATGGAAATTCACCATACCAAGCACCACAATGCCTATGTAACCAATCTGAATAATGCTATCGCTGGAACTGATGCGGAAAAACTGAGTCTTGAAGAAATATTAGCAAATGTTTCTAAATATGGCCCGGCTGTTCGCAACAATGGTGGCGGGCACTACAATCATGCTATGTTTTGGCAAATTATGGGTCCGAATGCCGGGGGAGCGCCCACCGGAGACCTTGCCAGTGCTATCAATACTGCCTTTGGCTCATTTGACAAAATGAAAGAAGAGTTCAATAAAGCTGCAGCAACAAGATTTGGCAGCGGCTGGGCATGGTTGGTTTTGCACGATGGCAAATTAACCATCACTTCTACAGCTAATCAAGATAATCCATTGATGGATATAGCTGAAGTAAAAGGTTTCCCGATCATGGGGCTTGATGTTTGGGAGCATGCCTATTATCTACATTATCAAAATCGTCGCCCTGACTACATTGGTGCTTGGTGGAATGTAGTGAACTGGAATGCAGTTGCACAACGCTTTAATCAAGCAAAATAAAGAACTCGGAAATTATTACAGGCGGTAATCTACACAAGTTAGATTATCGCCTTTTTTTTATTGAGATATCGATAGCACCATTCAAATTGATGTGCGATTGACTGTAATTTCTTTTTGAAGAATGATACACATAGCATCAAACAGCAATTCAATAAGTAAGCAAAAGCTAAATCATTAATTTCGCCGCATGCATCCAAATATATTCGAAGCAGTAAACGTCAGAAAGCAATATGGAAATTATATTGCACTGGAAGATATCAGTATCGCAGTTCCCAAGGGATCTATTTTTGGTTTACTCGGCCCGAATGGTGCCGGTAAAACATCTTTTATCCGAATTATCAACCAAATTACTGCGCCTGATACAGGTGAGCTGTTTTTTAATGGACAGCCTTTACGTCCGGAGCATGTTGAGCGAATTGGTTATTTACCCGAAGAGCGCGGACTCTATAAAAAGATGGAAGTAGGGGAACAGTGTTTGTACCTGGCGCGACTCAAAGGCTTAAGTAAAGAAGAGGCCAAGCGCAGGCTTCGATATTGGTTCGAAAAGTTTGAGATTCAAGCCTGGTGGAATAAAAAAGTGGAAGAGTTATCTAAGGGAATGGCTCAGAAAGTGCAGTTTATCGTTACGGTGTTGCATGAGCCGGAGCTGCTCATTTTTGATGAACCCTTTTCCGGCTTCGACCCGGTGAATGCAAATCTGATTAAACGAGAGATTCTTGAGATTTCTAAAAAAGGTGTCACCATTATCTTCTCTACACACCGTATGGATTCAGTCGAAGAGCTCTGCGATCACATCGCATTGATCAATAAGTCAAAAAAGATTTTGGATGGCCGTGTGACGGAAATTCGCGATGCGTATAAAAACAACTCTTTTGAGATTTCATTTGTAGGCAGTGTAATCGCCTTCACCACTGCATTATGGGCAGGTGCAGAGATACTAACCAAAAGAAGTGACGATCAAGATCATCATACTTTCACCATTAAATTACTTGGAGACAATTCAGTGAATGATTTGCTTAAAGCCTTAATTCCGCATGTGCAAATCACAGGTCTGAGAGAGTCGATACCTACAATGGAAGAAATTTTTATCAAAACCGTTCAAAACTAAGTCATGGGAAAAATCGGATTGATCATCAAAAGAGAATATTTAACAAGGGTTAGAAAGAAGTCGTTTATCATTATGACCATCATCGGGCCAATTCTAATGGCAGCGATAGCGATTGTGCCGATTTGGTTAGCCACGGCTAGTAAGGAAATGCGGGTTATTCAGGTAATCGACGAATTGGGCATTGCGGCTTATCAATTGAAAGAAAACGAAACTATTCGCTTTGCTTACACGCAGCAGCCGATTGATGACGCAAGAGCAAATCTGGAGCAGAATAAGTATTATGCAATACTTCATTTGCCTAAAATAACCGATGAAAACTTTGCACACAATCAGCGCAACTTTAAGATCTATTCGGCATCACAAATTAGTCTCACAGTAAAAATTTATATCGAGAATCAGCTTGAGCGGCAAGTGGAGAAAATTATGCTCAAAAGCGAAGGTGTGGATCCTGAACTGGTGGAAAGTGTGAAAAAATCAGTGAAAATCAATTTGGCCAATATCACCGAAGAAGATGAAAAGAAGGGTCGCTCAGCCGATGTGGAGGTGAGCACTGCCTTAGGTTTTGTCGGAGGCATTATGATTTATTTTTTCATATTCCTATATGGTGCGCAAGTCATGCGGGGCGTAATTGAGGAGAAAACGAGCCGAATCGTGGAAGTTATTATTTCATCCGTTAAACCCTTTCAACTCATGATGGGCAAAATCATTGGAATTGCATTGGTTGGGCTCACGCAATTTTTGCTTTGGGTAGTATTAACTTTTGCAATTTATTCAGGAGTAATGGGTGTGTTTGTTAAAGATAATTTTAACAAGGAAAGAATTGAGCAAATCGTGCAAACTGCTCCGGAAGGAACGTCGGTGGAGAATGTAGATAAAATGATAGAAACCAGTCAAATCATCGACCGCATAAAAGGAATTAACTGGGGGCTGATGATTCCGGTGTTTATCTTTTATTTCCTTGGCGGATATTTGCTCTATGGTGCACTCTTTGCCGCTATCGGCGGAGCGGTGGACAATGAAGCAGACACCCAGCAGTTTATGTTACCCATCACAGTGCCTTTAATCTTGGCTATCATGGTGGCACAAACGGTGATGCAAGACCCCACCGGAAAGCTCGCATTCTGGTTTTCTATCATTCCCTTCACTTCCCCGGTGGTTATGATGGTTCGCTTGCCCTTTCAGGTGCATGTTTTTGAATTGCTCTTGTCTATGGGCTTGCTCGTGGCAGGGTTTATATTCACTACTTGGCTTGCCGGAAGAATTTACCGAACAGGTATTCTCATGTATGGTAAAAAGGTGAATTATAAAGAGCTTTGGAAGTGGCTGAGGTATTAAGGCATGACGCCCCTCGCTTTCAATAGAACAAATTAGGTTCCTAAACCCATTCTAATGCCAAAGAAAACTGTTCGTGGTCGCACAGGACCGTAAACATAACCTGCATCTCTTTCCGCACCTCGATCAAAATCACGCTGAAAGCTGTTCGAAATATTGTGAACCCCTGCATGAATCTCGTACTTCAAGCTTTTCGTTCTCTTTAAGGTGTACGATATCTTAATATTATGCTCAAAAAAACGTGGTGTTTCTTTAAGTTCGATTCGTTCTGTTTCCGGATCGACCATATGCGTTAATAGCATTTTGCCGGTATAAATTGCTGAATAGTAAAAAGCAATGTTTTCTCGAAGTCGATACGTTACATGAGCATATCCATAGCTATTTGGAGTTCTCAATATTCTTTTAGTACTTACTTCATTTTCGCCTAACTCATCATCAGGGCTCCATAGTGTCTCATTCTGATCGTATTGCGCATATTGAATTGTAGCGCCGGATTGCAGAATTATTTTTTCGCCAAAAGCAAAATTTGCTTCCATATTGAAGCCTCCAACAGAAGCCCCTGATGCATTTCTTTTGGTGAGCACTGAAACACCGGTGGATATTTCTTCCAAATCGGTCAGAATGAAGGGGTTGAGAAGCTGAGTGTAGAAGGCTTCCAATACAATGTTTAGTTGTCTTTTTCCCGCACTTTTCTCATGACTGATCGACATGCTCAAACTGTTCGATTTTTCGGTTTTCAGGTCTTCGGCTAATCGAATAAATCGTGCGTTTCCACCAACTGTTTCGATGTGCAAATCTTCATCAAAAGCCTGTGGACCGCGATAGCCTTGAGCGAGTGTTGCACGCCAAGCCCAGTTTTCATTCCACTGATACATAGTTGAAATTCTGGGAACAGGCACGATCATTGCTTTTTGTTGGACGAAACGTTCATCGCCAAGATTGTAAACGCCATTAATGTGTAACAAATCGTTCCTTGCTCCGGCTGTGATTTGCCAATTGCGATTACCTTTATAGGTGAGTTCTGCATAGGTGCCCGAAGCATTGGTTTGTTGTTCAATTTTTCTACCATAGCCAATCATCCTATCCTTCACATCATTTTGAATGTGTTCTATTCCACTGATGAGCGAAAGATTTTTGTTTAGAGTTCGGTTAAATTGCACACCTGAAACCCATGATAAATCTTGAGATTCACCATATGCGTTTAAGGCAATCATATCTGTCTCGGTGAGTGTGTCGCCGGGCATAAGAATGCGCCCACCGACCCCATAATAGCTGTCTCGCTGAATGTGTTGCAAAGAGCTGTAGATAGAAAATTTATTTTTCAAATTTCTACTAAATGCTTCGTAAGAAACATTTGAACTAAGCACTTTATGCTTTGCCTGCTTTGCAAGCCGGCTTTGATGTGGCAAAAGTTCCATATCACTTCCTCCACGACGAAATTCGTGAATGTAAAATAGTCCGGCTTTCAATTTACTCCGCTCATGAATTTGATAGTAAGCATCAAGGCCCATAGTGCTGTTCCGAATTTTTGTCAGTTCTGAAAAACCATCACCGTTTGCATCCCATGCATTGCGGTTTCTATTGAAGGCAAAAAAGCGCACACCTTTATTTAGTTTTTTGTTCACCAACGATCCATTCAAACTCACCGTTCGGTCAGGTGTGTCGGGCATGATATAAGCTTGATTAATCGATGCTTCAAAGGAGTTTTGAATGGGTTCTTTGGTAATAATGTTTAAAGTCCCTGCTATGGCATTGCCTCCGTATAACACAGAACCCGCACCACGAATTACCTCAAGTCTTTCAACCATGTTGGGTGGAATCATCTCAAGACCATACACCCCCGCTAAGGCAGAAAACACCGGCCGACTGTTAATCAGAATTTGCGTGTAAGGACCTTCCAAGCCATTCATGCGCACTTGCGTGAATCCACAATTTTGACAATTATTCTCTAGGCGAAGGCCCGGACTAAAACTCAAGCCATCTGCAATGCTGTTAGATTGCAGATTGCTGAGTGTTTTCGATGAAATGGAATTTATCAATACCGGCGATTCCTGACGGGGAATTAGGTTTCGGCTTCCGGAAATCACAAACTCTGACAACAGCAGCAAGTCCTTTTTCAAATCATAATTGCGGGTAAGTGTTTCTCCTTCACTGATCGTAATCGTATCTGTTATCGGCAGATAGCCCAACATTTTAATCTTGACTACATGCTTTCCTGAAATCAATCCATTCAAAGCATAATTCCCATCTTTATTGCTGTTGGCCCCAACGCCCAACGAAGGAATGCTTACGCTGGTGCCCACCAATGTTTCATTATTGTGGGAGATTACGCCTATCAACGATCCACCGTCTTGAGCTTGAGCGGTTAATGGCAATAGAAATAAAATCATGCTCAGTAAATAGTGTAATATAACGAAATTTCTAAATCTATACTGATGTTTTTTCACTTCGCAAAAGTAAATAGTTAGATAGATCAAACAATATTATTTTGCAAATATTTTGAATGAAATCCTTAAAGCTATTTTGCAAATACTATTTTTGCTAAATGAACTCCCTTGCAGTTGAGAATTATCTGAAAGCACTGTTTGCACTCTCCAACGAAACAGGAGAGGTGAATGTGAGTGAACTTTCGGAAAGGCTCAACATAAAAATGCCTACGGTAACCAGCATGATGAAGAAGCTAGCCGCTAAAGGCTTGGTTCATTATGAGAGTTACAAGCCATTGAAGCTAACAGAAGAAGGAGCTAAACAGGCAGCACTCATTATTCGTAAACATAGACTTACCGAGATGTATTTAGTCGAGAAAATGGGATTTGGGTGGGACGAAGTTCACAACATTGCCGAGCAAATCGAGCACATAGATGCGCCGAAGTTTTTCGATAAAATGGATGCCCTTTTGGGTTTTCCTAAAATTGACCCACATGGTTCACCAATACCTGATAAACAGGGGAAAGTAGTTTGGAAGGAACTTAGTCGTTTGAGCGACTGTCTTATTGGCGACCAAGTCCAACTCGAAGCAGTGACCAATGCATCGGATGATTTTTTACGATTTCTGAATAGCAGAAATGTAAATCTAGGACTGGTTTTTCTAGTGAAAGCAAAGGAATTGTTTGATGATTCAATGACGCTTAGCTATCTCGATCACACGCATGAAATATTTAGCAGCAAGGTTTGTGAAAGACTGTTAGTGAAAAAATTGAGTCATTGATTTAACTACTGTTCATTACATTTCGTTACCATTGAATGCAAATAAAATGATTATATTTGAAAATACATTTCGCACTCGACTGAATATTTTTCAATTATAAGAATCTCATGCACGCTATTCAAAACACAAAGAGAAAGATAGTTAAAGTGTTATTCATTTTTGCGGTTACACTTTTATTAGCCGGAAATTTTGTTTCCTGTAAAAAGGATGAAGATAAAACCTTACCGGAAGGTCCCAGATTAATAATGAAATTTCGTTTTGACTCCACCCAAACCAGATTAAACAATATTGGTATGCCTTCCTCCATGCCATCTAATCACAGGGCGCAGTCACCCCGCTTTAATACCATGGCTGCCCATTATATCGAATTGGCTCCGGGCGATTTGACCCCGCTTGGAAGTGGGAAAATACTCTATCATGCAGTTGAAACCGAACAAGGAGGTAGTACAGCCATAGATTTTAGCAAAACTTTAAAGGTAGGACAAAACGAAGTTTTCTACAGCAAACCAATCAAGGAAATAACTCCTGGTACATATAAGTGGTTACGTGTGTCATTGGCTTATCAGAATTACGATATTCGTTTTAAGTCCGGCGCCTATCATGGTACAGGTACAGTGGCTTCATTCATCGGTTTCAACACCTTCATCAATTCATTTCGAATTAAAAACCAAAATATCACAGTGAATGCCAATAAACTACAAGGCTTTTGGGGTTTTGAAACGACCATTCCCTTCCTGGGTGATTATACCATCACCGGACAAGCGCCTGCCGGCTCTACTACAGTGGTAAATCCATTGCATTCTACTTCTCCCATCCCTGCGGGCTCGTGTGTAGTTACCGGATTTTTTGTTAATGCCACAGGCACGCAAACCAATCTTCAAATTACAGGTGATGAAACACAAGACATTGTCATTATTGTTTCCTTATCGACCAATAACAGTTTTGAGTGGATCGAAAATTCAGGGGATAATTTCTATGAACCTTCAGCCGGCGATGCGGTGGTGGATATGGGCGTGAGAGGAATGATTCCGATTATTGAATGATTTTGGACTGTTGAGCGGTTTTTGATAAGTTTTTCAGCATCTTATGGCTTTATAAAAACACTTGATTTTGTTGATATCTCAGGCCTTTTGTTAATCTTTTCACACTGCCTTTTTGATACTTTTGCCTTCCATGGAAGAAAATCACGAAGAGCTGGAATCTATACAAGGAAGTGACGAGCAGGGCGATCAGGAAAAGGTTCGTTCCGTGTCAGGGCTTTACGAAAATTGGTTTCTCGATTATGCATCGTATGTCATACTTGAAAGAGCTGTGCCCTATGTTGAAGATGGTTTGAAGCCTGTTCAGCGCCGTATTTTGCATGCCATGAAAGAACTCGACGATGGGCGCTACAACAAAGTGGCCAATATCATCGGGCATACCATGAAATACCATCCTCACGGCGATGCATCTATCGGTGATGCACTGGTGCAAATGGGACAGAAGGATTTATTGATTGATTGTCAGGGAAACTGGGGCAACATACTAACAGGCGACGGAGCAGCCGCACCAAGATATATTGAAGCAAGACTTTCGAAGTTTGCCAACGAAGTGTTGTTTAATCCCAAAACCACCAATTGGGGGCTTTCCTATGATGGCAGAAACAAGGAGCCCTTAACCTTACCGGTGAAATTTCCACTTTTGCTTGCTCAGGGTGTCGAAGGCATTGCTGTTGGACTATCCTGCAAAATTTTACCACATAATTTCATTGAACTTATCGAAGGTAGTATTGCCATTCTCAAAGATCAGGAAGTGGAAATTTTTCCTGACTTTGCTACCGGAGGGCTTGCAGATTTTAGCAAGTACAATGATGGACAACGCGGCGGAAAGGTGCGCATTCGTGCAAGAATCAACCAAGTTGATAAGCAAACGCTTCAAATCACCGAAATCCCATTTGGTACTACCACTGGTTCGCTGATTGATTCTATTCTACAGGCCAATGAAAAGGGTAAGATTAAAATCAAAAAAATAGAAGACAACACAGCTGAACATGTAGAAATTAATATCTATCTCGCACCCGGTATTTCACCTGATAAAACGATTGATGCGCTCTATGCTGTCACAGCATGCGAAGTGTCTGTGTCACCCAATGCCGTAGTGATTGAAGATGACAAACCGCGTTTTGTTAGTGTTACAGAAATATTGCAGATGTCGGTTGATAACACCGTTAATCTGCTGCGTGCAGAGCTTGAAATTCAAAAAAAAGAGCTGGAAGAAGCTTGGCATTTTTCTTCGCTAGAGAAAATATTTATTGAAGAACGCATTTATCGCGATATTGAAGAATGCGAGACATGGGAAGCTGTGATAGAGGCTATTGATAAAGGACTTGAGCCGCACAAAAAGAAATTCAAACGAGAAATCACACAGGACGACATCATAAGCCTGACGGAAATTAAAATCAAGCGAATTTCCAAGTTTGACAGCTTCAAAGCCGATGAGCAGATTAAATCACTCGAAAATGAAATTGAAGAAGTTAATCATCATCTTAAGCACCTCATCGAGTATGCCATTGCTTATTATGAGCGATTGCTAAAGAAATATGGTCCAGGTCGTGAGCGCCGAACAGAAATCAGAGCTTTTGACAATATTGAATTGTCGAAGGTGGTGATCAACAATGAGAAGCTCTATGTAAATCGTGAAGAAGGATTTGCCGGATATGGCTTGAAAAAAGACGAATATGTCTGCGATTGTTCAGACATCGACGACATTATCGTTATCAGGGCTGATGGTCAACTCCTAGTGACCAAAGTCAGCGAAAAAACCTTTGTAGGCAAGGATGTGATGCACATTGGTGTGTTCCGAAAAAACGATGACCGAACCATTTACAATATGGTTTATCAAGACGGTAAAACAGGTCCGTATTATGTAAAGCGGTTTGCAGCCGGTGGCGTGATTCGCGATAAAGAATATGACCTTACCAAGGGAACTAAGGGTTCATCAATTATTTATCTGTCGGCCAATCCAAATGGGGAATCGGAGACTTTGCAAGTCGTGCTTAAGCCAAAGCTTAAATTGAAAAAAACGGCATTCGATTTCGATTTTGCCACTATTGCAATCAAAGGAAGAGGGGCAGGAGGAAACATTCTGACGAAAAACCCTATCCGTAAAATCTTACTCAAGGAGAAAGGTTTATCCACCCTTGGCGCGAGAAAAATCTGGTACGACGAAGCCGTGAAACGACTTAATGCTGATGAGCGTGGAAGATTACTAGGTGAGTTTGCAGCAGACGACCGAATATTGGCCATCACAGAAAGCGGATTTTACAAACTCTACAATACCGACTTGAGCCACCATTTCGATGATGATTTACTCATTTTAGAAAAATGGATTCCTGAGAAACCAATCACAGCCATTTACAAAGATGGCGAAACAGGTCAGGTGATGGTGAAAAGATTTGTGGCAGAACTCAATGACAAGAAAAATTTGTTCTTACCCGAATCAATTGGTACTCACTTGTTAAACGTATTCTCAGATACATTCCCCCAGGTGCAGGTTCACTATGAGTCGACCGGGAAAATTAAAAGAGAACCGCAGCAAATTAAAATATGGAACTACATTGGTGTAAAAGGATTCAAGGCTAAAGGGAAAAAACTAGGCGTGTACCCGGTGATTCAGGTCGATGCACTTGAGCCATTGCCCGAACCGGAAAAGCCGGTAGTGAATGAAGCTGAACCCAATGATGAAACTGAGGCTAAAGATTCGGAACAAGCCGATTCATCAAAACCGGTCTCGCTCGAAAACCTAAGTCCTGTTAAAGTGGTGATTGATTTAGAGCGAAACGACGGTCAGATGCGATTGGATTTTGATTAAAAATAATTTCCTTAATTTGTCATCTCAGACAAAGCAATGAGTAATAAGCCGGATTTTAAGCGCATTGATATTTTTTCACCTGAAAAAAGTATTTCGAAGGAACACTCCAAAGCATGGCAAAGTTCGGAAGGAATTGCCATTGAAGGAGCCTATGGCGAAGCTGATTTGAAGACAATCAGGCATTTGGCTTTTGATGCCGGATTGCCCCCTTATCTGCGCGGGCCATACACCAGCATGTATTTGACCAAGCCTTGGACAATCAGACAATATGCAGGATTTTCTACCGCCGAAGAGTCTAATGCTTTTTACAGACGAAATCTCGCAGCAGGTCAGAAAGGGCTTTCTGTGGCATTTGATTTGGCAACCCACCGCGGCTACGACTCTGACCATGAGCGTGTGATTGGCGATGTGGGTAAAGCTGGTGTGGCCATTGACAGTGTAGAAGATATGAAAATACTCTTCGATGGCATTCCACTCGATCAAATGTCGGTGTCGATGACCATGAATGGCGCTGTGATTCCGATTATGGCTTTTTTCATTGTAGCGGCAAGGGAGCAAGGGGTGAACGAAGCATTATTGAGCGGCACCATTCAAAACGATATCCTTAAGGAATTCATGGTGCGCAATACTTACATTTATCCTCCTGCAGCCAGTATGCGCATTATCGCTGACATCTTTGCCTACACAAGCAAACGCATGCCCAAATTCAACTCCATCAGCATTTCGGGCTATCACATGCACGAAGCAGGTGCATCGGCCGATATTGAGCTGGCTTACACGATTGCCGATGGCTTGGAATATATCAAAACCGGAATAGCAGCCGGCTTAAGCATTGATGAATTTGCACCACGACTTTCATTTTTTTGGGGCATTGGCATGAATCACTTCATGGAAATTGCCAAAATGCGTGCAGGAAGAATGCTCTGGGCCAAGCTGGTGAAGCAGTTTGACCCGAAAAGTGATAAATCGCTGATGCTTCGCACGCATTGCCAGACATCAGGTTGGAGTCTCACCGAACAAGACCCATATAACAATGTTGCGAGAACCTGCATCGAAGCGATGGCGGCTATTTTAGGACATACCCAATCCTTGCATACCAATGCGCTCGACGAAGCTATTGCCCTTCCAACCGATGCTTCGGCTCGCATAGCAAGAAATACTCAGCTATTCATTCAATATGAAACTGATGTGACCAAAGCGATAGATCCCTGGGGAGGCTCAGCATATGTAGAGTACCTTACACAAGAACTTGCCGCCAAAGCATGGAAACATATTGAAGAAGTGGAGTCGCTTGGAGGCATGGCTAAGGCAATCGGAACGGGCATTCCGAAAATGAGGATTGAAGAATCAGCTGCCAAAAAACAGGCACGTATAGATGCCGGAGAGGACATTATCGTTGGGGTGAATAACTTCAAAGTGGAGAATGATATTCAACTCGATACGCTTGAAGTGGATAACACACGTGTAAGACAGCTTCAAATTGAACGTCTGCAGCGAATCAAATCAGGTAGGGATCAAAAAAAGGTAGATGAATGTCTCGAGAAGATTACACTTGCCTGCAACGATACTTCGCAAAATTTGCTTGAACTGGCAGTAGAAGCAGCATCAGCGCGTGCAACGCTTGGTGAAATATCTTCGGCTATGGAAAAAGTATATGGCCGATACAAAGCACAAATTAGAACCATTTCAGGAGTTTATTCAAAAACAGTGGAAAACAATAAACAAATCAATGAAGCCAAGGCACTATCTGACGAAATAGCGGCTTTGTGCGGCCGTCGTCCGCGCATTCTTGTAGCTAAAATGGGTCAGGACGGGCACGATCGTGGTGCAAAGGTAATTGCTACCGGATTTGCCGATCTGGGCTTCGATGTGGATATTGGTCCGTTGTTTCAAACCCCCGAAGAAGTGGCTCAACAAGCGCTCGATAATGATGTCCATTTCCTGGGCATTTCGTCGCTTGCAGCAGGACACAAAACACTCATCCCTGCATTGATTGCCGAACTGGAAAAAATAGGCATGAAAGATGTGATTGTGATAGCAGGTGGAGTGATTCCGCCCAAAGATTATGACTTTCTCTATCAGGCCGGCGTGGCAGCCATTTTTGGTCCCGGCACATCAATACCTGATGCAGCCATCAAGTTGTTGAACATTCTTAAATCAAAGATCGCATGAGCAAAAAACTTTTTTTCATCATCTGCCTAATCAGCTTTGCTTGCTTAAAACTAAAAGCTCAGGAAACAGTGCTGGAAGGCGAATTAAGCCCGACATTTATTGCACAGCTTTCTGATGCACCGGAATGGCAGCAAAATCAAAATAACTATCATCCCGATGCAGAAGCCATGAAGCACATTGCACAATATGCATCGGAGTTTGATTTGGTGGTAGTGATCGGCACCTGGTGCGAAGACAGTCGAATGCATTTCCCGGCTTTATGGAAAACAATTGAGCAGTCAGGTGCAAAATTTAAGTCAATTCGAATTATTGCAGTAGATCGTGACAAGAAGAGCAAGGTGGCAGGATTTGAAGCATTAAATATCACCTATGTTCCTACTATAATCTTGCTGAAAGATGGCCGTGAGATGACCCGAATAGTGGAAACCCCGCGAGTGAGCGTAGAAAAAGACCTAGCCGATTCAATACATGCCAAATAAGAGTTAGTCTATGTCATTTAATCATATCGAACACCTCGGCATTGCGGTAGAAGATCTTGACAAAGCTTCGAAAGTTTTTGAAATGCTTTTAGGTACACCCGCTTACAAAGAAGAAAAGGTGGAATCGGAAGGGGTGAGTACCCTGTTTTTTAAAGTCGGAAACAATAAGGTAGAGTTGCTTCAAGCCACAAATGAGCAAAGTCCAATTGCAAAGTTTTTGGCAAAAAAAGGACCAGGCTTTCATCATGTAGCCTTCGATGTACAAGATATTCATGAAGAAATGAACCGCTTACGCGAAGCGGGATTTGAATTGCTCAATGAGCAGCCTAAAGATGGTGCAGACAACAAACTGATTTGCTTTTTGCACCCGCGCTCCACAGGCGGCTTGCTCGTAGAGCTTTGTCAGGAAAAGACGAAATGAATTTTAAAAACAATCCATTGAAGTATATTTGAGCTCAATACACAACTTCACCTCGGTGGCATAAAAAAGGATGCAGTCAGGGGTACAAATTAAAAGAACACAGCCATGAAATACGATCAAATAGATAACAGGCTCTTTATTGAAAACAGAAAACGATTTGTCGGGATGATGAAGCCTGAGTCAATCGCTATATTTGTTTCAAACGATGAAATGCCGCGTAGCGCAGACGGTCTCTATAAGTTTCGCCAAAACCCTGACTTGTTTTACCTCACCGGTATAGATCAGGAACAAACCATGCTCATTTTATTTCCTGATGCTCCCAATCCTGCGCACAGGGAGGTCCTTTTTATCCGCAAAACCAATCAACAGATTGCCATTTGGGAAGGCCATAAATACACCAAAGAGGAAGCTATGTCTGCATCAGGTATTGAGCATGTGCTTTGGAATGAGCAATTCCGAGGTCTTTTGCATGTGCTGATTACTTATGCCAAAAATATCTATCTCAATCAAAATGATCATGATCGGGCCAACACCAATGTGCCTTATCATGAATTGAGATTTGCGCAGGAGATTCGTCAGGCTTATCCGCTTCATACCTATGAGCGCGCATCTTTGCTGATGCACAAACTTAGGTCGATCAAATCGCCAATTGAAATAGCCTTGATGCGAAAAGCCTGCGAAATAACCGAAAAAGCATTTCGTCGGGTGCTTGCATATGTAAAGCCGGGTGTGTATGAATATGAAATCGAAGCTGAAATTATCCATGAGTTTATTCGCAACCGTGCCAGCGGTCATGCCTACGAGCCTATTATCGCATCAGGTGCCAATGCCAATGTTTTGCATTACAATGACAACAATCAGCCATGCAAAGCAGGAGAGCTCATATTAATGGATTTTGGAGCTGATTATGCTAACTATTGTGCCGATTTGAGCCGCACCATTCCGGTTAGCGGTAAGTTTACTCCAAGACAGAAAGATGTGTATAATGCTGTATTGAGAGTATTATACCGGGCCAAGGCCATGTTGATTCCGGGTAATAACCTTGACACTTATCACAAAGCTGTTGGTGAAATTATGCAGGAAGAACTCATCAAGCTGGGCTTGCTCGATGCGCAGGAAGTGAAAGCACAAAATCCAGATAATCCACTTTATAAAAAGTATTTCATGCATGGCACTTCGCATTACTTAGGTATTGATGTGCACGATGTAGGCTCTCGATTTGCCGATATGCGTGCAGGAATGGTGTTTACCTGCGAGCCGGGTATTTACATCCCCGAAGAAGGTTTCGGCATTCGCATTGAAAATGATATTCTGATCACCGAAGGTGGCAATGTAGATTTGATGGAAACTATTCCCATCGAAGCAGACCATATCGAAGAATTGATGCAGCAAGGCAAATAATCTAGCGAATAGAACATTTAAACCGTCGAGCTGAAGAGATTTTTCTTCTCAGCACTTTGTTCTAGAAATGGATCGAGTGCTGCACAGATGTTGCGCAGAAAATGCCGACCTGTTTCCGTCACATGGAGTTCATAAGGGTGCAGCTCTATTAGTCCATCTTCTTCCATTTTTTTCCAACTTTTGGTGGCTTCGTAAATCATGTCGGACTGCTGATGGGCTTTATGCCACGATGTTTTAAAATGGCAGATGATATTCAAAATATGGCAACGTAGCACCAAGTCATTTCTGCTATGCAGGTGGCCTCTGAAAATGGGAAGCTCACCCTTTTGCAGTGCTTCTGAATATGCTTCGAGTGTTTTATGATTTTGTGCAAATCCGGTCCAGGCATCGCTAATGGAAGAAACGCCAAGACCAATCATTACATGCGCTTTACTGGTAGTGTAACCCATAAAATTTCGATGCAGTTCACCTTCTTTCATGCTTCTCACCAATCTATCGCCGGGTAAGGCGAAGTGATCCATTCCGATTTCCACATAGCCATACTCTTTTAGCATTTCTTTCCCGAGAAGGTACAGTTTCATCTTCAAATTTGCATCGGGTAAAATCTCAGCTGAGAAACTTTTTTGAGCCGGTTTAAGCCAGGGCACATGTGCATAACTGTAAAATGCAATCCGGTTGGGCTTTAGTTTTTTCACTTCCATCAAGGTATTCTTCAGGCTTTCTACCGTTTGCCCGGGAAGACCATATACAAGATCATAGTTAACAGACTCATATCCGATACTGCGTGCCTGACGGGTTACTGTTTCCACCTGTTCTACACATTGATGACGATTGATGATTTGTTGCACATCCGGCGAAAAGTCCTGAATACCAAAGCTTGCTCTGCGAAATCTGGCTTCATAAAGCACCTTGAGATGCTGTAGGGTGGTATTGCCCGGATGCCCTTCGAAACTCAGTTGAGCATCTTCAGCGATAATGGCAGAACTCGAAATGCTTTCTATTAACATACCTAGATTTTCGGGGGTAAAAAAGGTGGGTGTGCCACCACCTAAGTGAATTTCGCCAATCACAGGAGTGGTTTCAAACAGTTCCAAATACATGCTCCATTCCAACAAAAGCGATTGAATATAAGGTTGCTCTACTGCGTGATTTTTGGTAATTCGGGTATTGCATCCACAATAGGTACACAAGCTTTCGCAAAAAGGCAAGTGAATATACAGACTGATACTTTCGCCATGAGCCGAAGCGGTCATAAATGAGTTTTTCAGTCTTTCCTTGTAGCTGTCCAAGTCAAAATTCTTGTGATTCCATGCAGGAACAGTAGGGTAGGATGTATAGCGCGGTGCAGCGGTCAGATATTTGCGAAACAAACTTTCCATCAGATACATTTTTTGATACTACGAAAGTATTTCCCTTCGCACATGCAAAACAATGACCTATGTCAGCTTTCGAATTTGGGTACTAAAAATTTTGTTAAAGTCGCAGGTTATGCCTATTTACTCATTAGCTGATCTACGATGTGATCTACGGTTAGACCCTCAGCTTCTGCCTTATAGTTTCGCACCAGTCGGTGGCGAAGAATGGCTTTGGCTACAGCGTTCACATCTTCAATATCGGGGGCATATTTTCCATTTAGTGCAGCATGGCATTTAGCACCAAGCACCAAAAACTGCGAAGCACGTGGGCCTGATCCCCAGCCGATGTATTTCTTCACCACATCAGGCGCATGCTCAGAGTTGGGACGTGTTTTAACAGATAGTTTTACGGCATATTCCAACACATGATCTGTGACTGGAATGCGGCGAACAAGCTCCTGGAAATACAGAATTTCTTCTCCACTAATTACATTTCTCAATTCTACCTGTTGGTCAGATGTGGTGCTTTTCACCACCAGCAGTTCATCTTCATATTTTGGATAGTCCACCCAGATATTAAACATGAAACGGTCAAGCTGCGCTTCGGGCAGGGGATAGGTTCCTTCTTGCTCGATAGGGTTTTGGGTGGCAAGCACAAAAAATGGCCTACCCAGTTCATATCTTTTGCCTGCAGCGGTTACGGCTTTTTCCTGCATCGCTTCCAGCAGTGCAGCTTGCGTTTTAGGCGGGGTACGGTTGATCTCATCGGCTAAGATGATATTGGCAAAAATCGGCCCTTTTATGAATTTGAAATGGCGGTCTTCATCGAGTATTTCAGCCCCGATGATATCAGAAGGCATGAGATCGGGTGTGAACTGAATACGGTTGTATTCCAGTCCCAAAACCCTTGAGATGGTGGTTACCAGAAGGGTTTTAGCAAGCCCGGGTACACCCACCAGCAAACAATGCCCTTTGCTGAAAATTGAAATCAACACATCTTTAATCACATCGTCTTGACCAATCACCACTTTGCCAATTTCAGCCTTTAGGGTTTTGTAGGCATCTCTAAGTCCATCTACGGCCTCGGCGTCGTTACTAAAATTTTTCTTCATTTTCAGTTCGCTTAGTTTTTGTTGCTCCACTCTTCTTCCAGATTGCAGAAGTTGAACATGGGGTCAATTTTAATGAAATAATTTTTTTTCTTGCGTTTAATCCAGTCACCTAAAATTTTATCGCGCTTTTCTGCTTCTGCAGCCATTTGAATACGGCTGTAGTCGTCCTTTAAATTAGCACGATGTGGATCTGTTCTGTTTACTAATTTGATCAGACGGTAAGCTTCCTTTTTTTCACCCACTCTAACCAATGCCGGTATGGAAACATCGCCCGCTTTCATTTTATCAATCACAAAAAAGAGTTGTTGATCGAGTTGAGCAATTTCAAACCAGGTGGAGCCGGACATTGGGTTTACCAAAAGGCCTCGGTTATATTTGGTCTCCGCATCATCAGAAAATTTCAAGACAGCATCTTCGAAAGTGATGGTTCCTTTTTCAATTTCGTTGTAAAGGCTATCCAACGTAACCCTGGCTTTTTCCAAATCGGCCGACGAAGCTTTGGGCGTAAGCAAAATGTGGCGGCAGTTAATGGTTTCACCTCTTCGTTCAATCAGCTGAATGATGTGAAAACCATACACGGTTTCTACGATATCTGATATCTCTTTTCCTTGAAGATTGAAAGCCGCAGCTTCAAATTCGGGCATCAATTCGCCACGGTTCACAAATCCAAGCTCTCCGCCTTTGGTGGCTGAGCCGGGATCTTCGGAATAAATCACAGCCATGGAAGCAAAACTGCGACCATTGATAATGTCTTTTCTTATTCGCTGCAGTTCTTCGCGCACGCGCTGTTTTTCCTTATCGTTGATGGGCGGTTTTTTCAAAATGTGGGCTACCTGCACTTCGCTAGGTATGAGTGGCAGGCTATCTTTCGGAATGCGTTCGTAGTAAGCTTTCACTTCGGCGGGTGAAACATTTACATCGCCTGCAATTTTTTGTTGCATGGTTTGCACGATGAGTTGCTCCTTAATGCGATCGCGAAATTCATCTTTGAGCTCAATTAATGATTTGCCTAATTGCGCTTCGAGCCTCTCTACCGAGCCGATTTGACTTACAAAATACCTGATTTTTTTATTCAACTCAGCATCTACCTGCTGATCGTTAACTTCCACAGAATCTTTTTCTGCTTGTGCAAAAAGTAATTTTTGAAAAAGCAATTCTTCCAGCAGCTCACATTTAAAGTCGAGGTCTTCTTTGTCTTTTCCTACCACCTGCAAATATTGATTTTCAATATCAGAAAAGAGAATGGGTTTATCGCCTACCACAGCCACTACTTTGTCGATTAAAGTGGGTTGAGCATGAAGAAAGCCTGCCATAAGCAGCACGATAAATGCAAAGAGTTTATTTCTCACGTATTTCCACTTCATTTTTATTTAATGCATCATTGTAGATATCCTGTTGCATTTGGTCAATTAGTTGTCTTTTGCGTTGATTGATAATGATTTTGCGAATGTTGTCCATCTCGAAACTGAGTGGCGATCGACTTTCTTTCATCATAAATCCTTTGACGGCTACAAAGTAAATATATTGTCCGTCATTAATCTCAAAATAACGTTTATTTCTGTTAAAATCGTCAATTCCATAGCCTGACAAGGGAATCTCTTTAAGTACTTCGTCAAAAATGAGCCAATTGTTATCATCAAGCAGATAGTTTACTGCATATAAGGTTGCAAGCTTGGCAAGTTTGTCGAGGTCATCAGCATTTTCGGAACGGTACCAGCGACGCACCTTGTCCAGATTAGGGGTTTTGGCCGAAAGTTTCAGGTAGCGCAGACGAATGATGTTGTTTCGCAATTGAAAATTGCGCTCATTATCTTTATAATACTGCGTGATTTCATCCATACTCACCACAGTGTCCAGTTTTTGCTGAAGCAATTCTCTTTCGTAGTTAAAAATAATCAGCGAGTTTCGATAGTCTTCCAGCTGTTTCTCTATGTCCATTAACTCTGGTGAAAGGTTGAGTTCTGCCTTTTTCAGCAAAAGCATTTGTCTAATCCAGTTTTGAACATAATCATTTACAATATTGATAGAGTCTTCCTTTGGTGTACCATAAGGAACCAGGTTATCAATGTCGTCGGGGAAGAGATATTTATCATACACCCTGGCTATATACGCTTCATTCTTGTTGTTCTTATTCCCACACGAATAGCATGCCAGCAAAGTGGTAAGGAAGAGAAGTACCTTGTAATTGGCAATGCCTGTTAGCATTTTCGTGATAGGATAGAAATGAAAAACCAAAGTTCTGTCATTTCACAGAACTTTGGTTTTCGAAGTTTTAATTTTTATTGAATACTGTAAAGTACATCTTTATTCACATTCACCGGGAATTTTTGTCTGAGCGATTTCAGCCATTCCTTCTCCAGATAATTTTGATAATCGGAAGTGATGAGTCCTCTTGCTTCACTGATCGATTTTGGCATAGGTGCAAGCACACTATTCACCACTACAAAAACCACTCCTTCAGGTCTGTTGTAGTTCTGCGAAATACCTGTCTGACGTGGAGCCATGTCAATTACTTCGTTTTCGCCGGCAGAGAATAAACCTTTTTGCATTTGCAGGTTGAGTTGCGAAGTTTTATTGAGTTCTTTCACGATTTCTTCCGGCTGATAGCCTTTTTTACTGCGCTTGGCAATAAGTTTGCGAGCGGCTTTTGCTGTTTTCTCATCTTTTGCAGTATAAATTACAGCATCTAAACGCTCACCCCACATGTATTTGGAGCGATTTGCTTCATGAAATGCTGCAAGGCCGGCTGAGTCTTCCAAAGCCTTTGACCATACCATTTTATCAGTGATTTCGAATAGCAAAATACCATCGCGATATTCTTGCATGAGCAGACGGAACTGATCATATTTTTGTTCCAATTGTGCATCTTCAAATTCGATAATTTTGTCTTCTACCCAAGTGCGATAAGTCTTACGAACCAATGCCGGAATATCTGTATCGAAGGCTAGCCTTGATTGGTTAAACTCTAGGTAGTCGGCAAAATCGAATTGGGTGAATGTTTTATTCCCTATGGAAAACAAGGGCTTTCTCAGTTTTTCTGCTCTGTCTTTATCCCATTTGGCATTCAAATAGGTAGTGTCCACCACCTTGATTAATTCGTCTAAGGCCTTAAGGTCTTCGCGGAAATTGTTTTCCGTTTTTACTCTTTCGATGATGGCAGTGCGGCTCAGTTGAGAGCGGGAATCCTTGCTGATTTTGAGTTTTAACTCTCCTTTTACTTCATCAAAACTTGGAATACCTTTTCTTTCGAGTAGTTTGATAATGTGATAGCCAAATGAAGTGCGCACCGGGGGGGCTACTTCACCTTCTCTTTTCAAAGCGAATGCCGCTTTTTCAAATTCAGGCACCATTCGCCCGGTTCCAAACCAAGCCAATTGTCCACCGCTTTTACCTGAAGTGCGGTCGTCGGAATATTTTTGTGCCAAATCGCCAAAGTCTTCTCCTTTGAGCACTCGTTGATAAATCTCATCAATCTTAGCTTTTAATTCCTTTTCGGTTGAATCTGAAGCATTTTCGGGCACACGCACCATGATGTGTGCCACACGCACTTGTCCCTGAGCAGGGCGCCGGTCGTGCACCTTCACAATATGGTAACCAAATCGCGTGCGAACCGGCATAGAAACTTCACCGATAGGGGTGTTGTAGGCAGCAGTTTCGAAAGGGTAAACCATCATCATGGAAGTGAAATAGCCCAAATCACCGCCATTTTGTTTTGCCGAAGGGTCTTCAGAAACCTGACGAGCCACATTATCAAAGCTTTCGCCCCTTAAAACACGTTCACGTGCACGAATGATTTTTTTAAATGCTTCAAGCGTATCCTTTGGTGACGCGTTCTGATCAACCGCAATCAAAATATGGCTTGCGTGCACATCGGTCTTTCCGCGTTCGTAAGCTTCCTGAATGAGCATTTCGCTCACATCTTTGTCGCGAAGATAGGGTTCTGCCAACTGACGGCGATAGCCTGCAAGTTCATTCTTAAATGAACGCATCGTGTCTTTTCCTTCAGCTTCAGCAGCTGCCACTTTGAGTTTGAAATTGATAAACAACTCAAGATATTCATCCAATGCCTGACGGTCTATTTTAGCATCCTTGGGATTGTTTTTTTTGAAAATGTGCTCAAATTCCGACCGGGTAATGTTTTTACCGCTAATGGTCATCAGCACAGGATCTTCAGCCGCTTTCACTACTTGAGGGTTGGCTTCTGCCTTCGTGGTTTGCTTATTCAGGTTTCTGTTGGAAGTGCTAGTTTTTCCCGTTTGGGCCATTATGGCACTGCTCATGGCACACGCTAGTGCGATTAAACAGACTCTTTTGTACATTCGTTTTCAATTTAGTGGTCGCGAAAATAAAGATTTATCCCGAATAACACATGCAATTTTGCTGAGAACAGTATTCTGCATTCGATTTAGGCAGTCCTAACAGGTTTTTAAATAGAGCTTTACAGGCACCATTATTCACCTTTTCGGCGTTTAGTCACTCTATAAGTTTGCAATGCAAATACGAGCAGCATCATCAATATTTCAATTTGATATGGATTGATTTTTGCGAAACATCCCCAATGTCGAAACAGCAATCCTTAAACGAAGGAGCACCGAACACCCCTGTTTTGTTGTTGCTAAAGCCATATCCTTCAGTGGGCATGCCTAAAAAATTGGTATCCAGTTTATTGTTTTTATTTTCGTCGTGAATAATCGCTACTGCGTATTTTTTATTTCTAGGAACTTCGATTATGATAGGTTTACTAATCACATCAGATGCGGGATAAATTTTCTGCAGATAGATTTTCTGATAGTCGTCCGGGAATCCATCGGCTTTATCGTACACGCCGATCATCACATTTCCTTTGTCGTTTCGTAGACCATTCAGATTGATAGTCAATTTGCTATTGGATTGTTGGCTGTCCATGTTCATAAAGGCAAGGATAGAAATTAGACAAGTGTAGATGATTTGCATGAAACTTTGTAAATGAAATTTAACTCAGATTGTTTTAAGATTTTTCTTGCGGCTATTGTTAAATATGTAGTTTCGCTTGGCAATTCAACTCAATTATAATATGAATACATTTAAAGCATGGTTTGATGCAAAGGAAATACCAATTTTTGCATTAGCAAGTAATGTGCGTGTAAAATCTGATAATTCGGGCGCTTTCACCATCATGGGTTTCGACGAGATTGTCACTTCCAACAATATTTCAGATTTACGAAACAGGATTCCAAAACCGGAAATGCCAACCCATCCCGAGAAGAGAGAAATGTTTGACTGGCGCTTTGCCGACGATGATGGTCAAGTAGATGAAGCATTTTTGTTTTTCGACGATACCCCTTCATCGCTTGCAGGCGAAAGTACTGATATGGATTTGTTTGGCGAAAATTATGTGATTTTTTGGATTGTACAAGCTGATAAAGAAATACTATTCAAAGCCATGCTTGATGCGATAGACAGAATAAGAAAACAAGAAAAAAACGATGATATGATCGCCTCAGTGTTTATGGATGACTATATCAGTCGCATATATTTCGTCCAACATGACTTGCACTTGTTGGAACTACATCAGATTTTGGAAAATGCAATGAATAAATTAATAAAGCATATCGAAGAAACAGAAGGAGAAGATAGCGTTTTGCTTCAGGAGTTAAACGAGCTGATGAGCTAAACTGCTTGCCATTGTGCTTCAGGATTAAAAGCTTATTAACAAGCCTTACACATCTTATTAACCATGTGAAATGGAGCAGGAAATTAACATATCTTTGCACCAAATTAAAATCAAGCATGGATTTATTTGAAAAACTAAAGCTTAACCGCGGTCCTTTGGGAAGCTATGCCAAGGATGTGCACGGTTATTTTACCTTTCCTAAACTTGAAGGCGACATAGGGCCTAGAATGGTTTTCAAAGGCAAAGAACGACTGAACTGGAGTTTGAATAACTACTTGGGATTGGCAAATCATCCTGAAGTGCGCAAAGCTGACGCTGAAGCAGCTGCACAGTATGGTATGGCTCATCCAATGGGTGCAAGAATGATGTCGGGCAATTCTGACAATCATGAGTTGCTCGAAAAGCAATTGGCTGAATTTGAAGGCAAAGAAGATGCTATTCTGCTTAACTACGGTTATCAGGGCATACTTTCAGCTATCGATGCCTTGGTCGATCGCAAGGATGTGATTGTCTATGATTCGGAATCGCACGCCTGCATCATTGATGGGGTGAGATTGCACATGGGCAAACGCTTTGTATTTCCGCACAACGATATTGATAATCTGGAGAAACAACTTCAGCGTGCCACTAAAATCATTAACGAAACCGGTGGCGCTATTTTGGTTATCACCGAAGGTGTGTTTGGCATGAGCGGCGATCAGGGTAAGTTGAAAGAGATTGTGGCTTTGAAATCAAAATACGAATTCCGCTTGATGGTGGACGATGCACATGGATTTGGCACCATGGGCAAAACCGGAGCCGGAACTGGCGAAGAACAAGGTGTACAGAATGGTATAGATATCTATTTTGGCACTTTTGCAAAGGCTATGGCTACCATCGGTGCTTTCATCGCTGCCGATGCGCAGGTAGTAGAATATCTTCGCTACAACATGCGCTCACAGATTTTTGCTAAATCATTGCCGATGCCATTGGTGGTTGGTGCATTGAAGCGACTTGAGTTGCTTCGCACACGTCCGGAGTTAAAAGACAATCTCTGGAAAATCGTTCATGCACTGCAAAATGGATTGAAGGAAGCCGGATTTGAAATCGGCAAGACGCAATCGCCGGTAACTCCTGTTTATTTGAATGGCACCATTCCAGAAGCTGCCAATTTGATTTATGATTTGCGCGAAAATTTTGATATTTTCTGCTCCATGGTGGTGTACCCGGTAGTTCCAAAAGGAATCATCATGTTGCGATTGATTCCAACAGCTGTTCACACTTTAGAAGATGTGAAATACACCATTGAAGCATTCTCAAGCATTCGTGGAAAATTGAAGGATGGCTTCTATCAGCGTGCGATGGAGACTGTGGTATAACTAGCTCTCTTTAAGTAAAACCTAAGAAAAACGCCCGTCTTTTGTCGGGCGTTTTTTTTATCTGAATATTCGCTTCCTATGAGTGGTATTTCGGTTGAATGGATTGCTCATTTTGCAATGAAGTGCCAATTGAAAAATCATGGATACACTATGATTACTATGGCTTGGAATAAATATTTAGGGATAGGATTTGAATATGATTTTTAGGAAAAGCAAGTGGCTTTTTTTGTTTCTGTTTCCTCTCTTTTTGTCCGCACAGGTCAGAGAGCAAATTGCAAGCAAAGAAGCCGAAATTGAGCAGATTTCGCAGTCGCTCGATAAGAAAAAAGACGAGTTAGCCGAACTCAAACTCGATTTGCTCCGGATTGACATGAAAAAATTAGGCTATCCGCTGAGTCCTTTCAAAGGTGAATTGGTCGAGCATAGTGCGATGGCATTAGAGTATGTTGAACAGCATGAACAAGCTTCTTGGGTTTACCACATCATCTTGCCTGATATCATTACCGGCAATGAAGGTCGTACCAACATTTTCATGCCCGATCCGAAAGTTTCGACCGGAAGCACCGTGGAGCAGGACTATTTTCTGAAACAGGTGAATGATGAAGGCGAGGTCAAATACGACGGATTTGGCTATGATCGTGGACATCTTGCACCAAGTGCCGATTTTCGCTGGAATCCAAAGGCATTGGCCGAGAGTTATTACTATTCCAACATGTCTCCGCAGTTGCCCAACTTCAATAGGGGCACCTGGTCAGATGTGGAGTCTTTGCTCCGAAAATATGTTTTCACTTCAAAAAATCAGTTGTATGTAGTTACTGGCGGGGTGCTCGAAGATGATTTGCCGGTGCTTGAGCGCAGTATAAATAAGGTAACCATACCCAGGAAATACTATAAAGTGGCCGTTGATCCGGTGGAGAAAAAAGGAATAGCTTTTCTGGTTCCTAATTATAAAGAATTAAGTGCTGCCGAAACCTATGTAACGAGCATTGGCGAAATTGAAAAGTTAACCGGGATCGCCTTTTTTCCTAATCTTCCTGAGCGCGAGACCTATTTGGGACAAAGCAATCTGAGCTATTTCCTGAACAGTGATTTTGCGAAAAGTGAATTTCCGCCACTCGATCCAACCAAGCTCCCAAAGAAAACCTTTAACTCCGTGCAGGCAAAAATCTATGCCGGTAAGGAAGATGTGATTACGGTATGTGGCACCGTGGCCGGTAAATTTTTGTCGAAGAAAGGTAATGTGTTTCTCAATTTTGAAAAACCTTATCCTGATCAGTTGTTTTCAGTGTTTATCAATGGGGCTGATTTGGTAAACTTCTCCTTCGATCCTACCAAGGAGTATTTCAAGCAGTGCATTTGCGTGACCGGTAAGGTGGACGACTTTCGTGGTACGCCTACCATGTTTGTTAAAAAACAGGAACAAATTCGATTCTTCACACCTGCGAAATAAGAGTCAAATTCAACGTATCTGATACCCATTGACCTATCAAGGTTTTGTTCAAAGGGTTGATAATTAGTGGTTTGATGTCTATTGTTTTGCAGAGCAATGGCCTTGGTGATAACTTACTTTAATATCTGCGTAATATTTACTTAATTTTGTGACCTTTTTGTTAAAAACTTAAGTATGCACCTAACAATACGCTTTGTAGTATTTTCAATTTTTGTTTTTTTTTCACTGTCTATCCATGCCCAAACCACCTACACTTGGAACGGAGGCAACGGCTCTTGGGCAGTAGCAGCTAATTGGTCGCCTAACCGAACTACTCCTGCTGCGACGGATATTCTCCGATTCAATGATGGAGGCACACATGTAGTCACTGCAGTTCCAACGCAAACGATACGGCAACTTTTGGTGACTAACAATACCAACGTTACCTTGACCTCTTCTGGGACCACCACTTTAACCATTAATGGTCCAGGTTTCGATGACAATTTCTTGGTTGAAGCTGGATCAACATTACAAACATCAGCCACAAATGCACTGACCATCACTATAGCTACCACTGCCAATCAGCGGGGACTTATTTCAGGGACTTTGACTGTAAGGGCAGGTGCATTTACGACCACTGCGGTAGGTTCAACAATAGTTACGGTGTCTGCATCCGGGGTGATAAATCATTTTGGTGGTGCCATAAATGGCTCTGTGGCTACTTTAGTCTTTGAAGACAATGCTACTTACACTTATAACAGCGCCACAGCCTTAACGGTACCTACAGCCAACTGGAGTGTAGAGTCAAACCTTAATATTACCGGAGTTACTACAGGAATTCCTGCGGGTTTGAATCAAAACTTTGGTAAAGTAGTTTGGGATTGCCCTGCACAAAGCACGCAAATCAATTTAGCGACCTTTCCGATTTCAGTAAATTCTTTTGAATTTAGAAATACAAATAATCAAATTGTAGGTAATAATTTTGGTACACGTAATTGGACCACAGGCAATACGGGTGATCTAATCATTACCGGCGGGCGTTTTGCGACTAAAGGTACGCTCGCTGCAACTCAAATCCTTACCGTCAATAACGTGACCGTTAACAATACATCAAATGCCAATGCTCAGCTTATTTTAAACAGTCCGGCCTACACACAAAACACAACCGCATTCACGAATACCCTTTCCATAAATGGTAACTTGGAAATCATTCTGGCACAGAACAATGTGCATACTAACATTATTCAGTACCGTGGTGGATTAACCACTCAAACGGAAGTAATCAATCTTTCGGGCAATTTTACCCAAACGGGCAATTTTACTGGGCAAATCAACAGTACCACAGCCACCGGCAATAGAAATTTCATCTTTCTCAATGGCAATACCACCTACAATGCGGCCAAGGCTGATATTTTAGGAACTTTTTCTAACGTCAACATCACAGGCTCAACGGTTAATTTTGGAAACAACACTTTAACGTTTACCGCACCCGTAGCCATGAATGCCACTGCTCATGCCATTTTTGGTCCCAGCGGTGTATTAAATAATACCGGCAACTTTACCACAGTAGCGGGCTCAACATTGAGTTTGGGCTCTCAGGATGGAATCACCACCACCGGTGCAACGGGCAATATTCAAAGTACAGGCACGAGAACATACAATGCAGGTATTAATCTTATTTACACCGGCACCAACGGCCAAGTAACCGGTAATGGCCAACCGGCGGCTACAACAGGTTTTATTTTGCTTGATTTGGTGAATGATACGGATGAATTGACCTTCACTAATCCCACCTTAAGTGGCAATGGCGTGAATGTGCGCATCAGAAGCGGAAGGGTGGCAAATACCTTATCTTTTACAAATGCTACAGCAAGTACTTTGACTTATGAAGGTATTGCAGCTCAAACTTCTGCTAACAATGAATTTCCTGCCACAAATGGTCCAAGAAGGTTAACCATCAACAATCCCAATGGAGTCACGCTGCATGCTGCACGCGATTTGCCTGCCAATGGAATTTTAACCTTAACGTCCGGTATTCTTACCACCACCACCACTAATGTATTGAGTGTTTTAAACGCTACACCTGCAACCGCTATTATTGGTGGTGATGCTACGAGCTATGTGAATGGCCCCCTGACCAGAGCTATCAATGCGGTGGGCACCTACCGTTTTCCGGTTGGGGATGGAGCACAATTTGGCGGCTATAGCATGATTACGTCTGCAGCGGCTTCGGGCGTGCAATTGCGCGTGCAACATGTTAATGCCGCTCCGGGAGGCTCAGCTGGCGGTGGATTATCTTCGATTCAACCCTATCATTGGCGCGTGGAGCGCATGGCCGGCACCAACCCTGTGAATTACACCGTGGAGTTGGAAATTGCCGGATTGCTGAGCGATTCGCGTGTGGGCTATTCCAATACCATCACCGGCGCTTACGCCAACCAAGGGGGAACGAACATCGGAGCTAGCATCACTTCGGTGCTTAGCAATACCATTGACAACACCAATCAGAATGCCTTTTACACCATCGGCACATCAAGCACTTTGAGCGGTGTAGTTCCGGCCTTAAACCTTACAGTAATTGCCGATTTACTCCGCATCCAATTGGTAACCGGAAACGTAATTTTCGAATTACCTACCACTTACAGCGGCGAACCGGCCTATCCGGTTAATTTTACCGAATTCACCACCAATGGCCCTGCGCATACGGTGACGATTCGTCCTGCGGCCGGTAGCGTAAACCTGTTAACAGCCGGAATACCTTCTACAACAAGCGCGTTGATTAACTTAAACGGCATAGACCGATTGACATTCGATGGCCGTGCTGGCGGCAGCGGCCCTATTCAGTGGGGCTTTAGAAATGCCCGGTCTACGGCAACTTTCGACCCCACTTTTCGCTTTATCAACGGCGCCACTGCGAATGTGTTGCGCTACCTGAACATTGAAAGTCAGAATACACTTACCACCAGCGGAACCATCTTATTCAGCACTTCCACCACCTTACTAGGGGGCAATAGTGAAAACCTTATTGAATTCTGCGAAATCCGCGAGAATACGGCTAACAATGCCACTCCGGCTAATGGAATTCACTCATCTGGAACAGCAGGCGCCTTGAATGAGAACAATATAATTCGCTGGAATAACATCAGAAACTACTATGTGAATGCGGCATCTACCCATTCAGGGGTGAGTATCGGAGCCAACAGTACCGGCTGGACTATAGAACGCAACAGCTTCTATCAAACCGTGAGCCGAGCTAATGGAACCACATTTACTCATACAGCTGTTTCCATCTCCAACACCGGCGATAACTTCACGGTGCGCCACAACTATATTGGGGGTTCGGAGCCATTAGCTGCCGGTGCAGCTTTAACCTACACGGGTGTTGGGGCGGGTACCTTTTTTGGAGTAGACTTAAATCCCGCTACCACTGCCACAGGATGCGTAGTGGACAGCAATGTGGTGGCGAACATCAGTTTCTCCCGAGGCACGAGTTCTACAGCTGTATCCTTTGTAGGTATTAGAAATGCCAACGGGGCGGGTTTGATTGCTGATAACCTTATCGGCTCTACTTCTGCTAATGGCAATATTACCAATACAGAAAATTTTGCTACCACTCCATCCACATCCAATGGCATCATCAATTTAGCAGGCAACAGTACCATCGAACGAAATACGATTTCTGGAATTACTCTGGCGGGCTCGGTAGCTGGTGTAGGGCATAGTTTCAATGGGATATTGATTTCAGGGGGGATTTGCACTGTGAACGAAAACACCATAGGCAGTAGCACTTTGGCCAATAGCATTCACTGCATCACGGCCAGCACCAATGGCTCAGGTCAATTTTTGAATGGGATCAATTACTTAAGTACGGCAGCAAGTACTGCACATACCATCAGCAATAACACCATTGCCAACCTTACTAATAACGCGGTTTCGGCTGTTGCTGCCAGCAATATTCGTGGCATTGCCACCAACGCATCAGCAGCAGGTGGATTCACTATAACCGGAAACACCATTTTTAGTTTGAGCGTTGCGAGTGCTTCCACTGGGATAGATGCCAATTCGGTTAATATCGGTATTCAATTTCAGCGCACTCTACCAGGGCAAAACATCAGTCAAAACATAATTCATACACTTTCGACTACAAACACTACAGTGGCCAACAGCATTATCGGCATTCACTATACCGGTCCCACTTCTGGTGCTAATGCTATAAGCCGTAATACCATCCATAGCTTTAATACAGCTTCTAACAATGCGGCTGCGGCGCAATTGGGTATCAATGCACTATCAGGGATGGCTACATACCACAACAATATGATTCGCTTAGGCTTGAGCAGCGATGGAAATGCTATTACCAATCCCATAAGCATCATGGGAATTCGCCATTCTTCTACTACTGCCAACAATCAGTACTATTACAATACCGTATTGCTCGCCGGCGAAGTAGCTTCGGGTACGACCAATACCTTTGCCTTCAACCGATTGGCAGGCACTTCGGCATTGGACGTTCGCAACAATATTTTCATCAATGACCGCGCGCAAACCTCGGGAACCGGAGAGCATTTTGCCATGGGCTTAAGCACCAGCGCCGGAGTGATAAGTAATTTTAACCTCTACAAGGCTGATGGGCAAAATGGTAGAGTGGGGATCATTGCCACTACGCAATATCCCGGCCTTGGCGATTGGCAAAATGTGTTTGGCAACGATGCCAATTCTATCTATGGTCCGGTGCCCTTTGTTAATGCATTGGGCGATGCTTCGCAGGTGAATTTGCGCATAGACTCAGCTGTTCCGGCCCAGATAGAGAGCGCAGGAACGGTGATTGCATCGGTGAGCATAGACATTGATGGCGATGCCCGCGGGCCCTATCCCATTGTAGGCGATATAGAAGGTACAGCACCTGATGTGGGCGCTGACGAAGGTAACTTTATTCCGGCCGACCTCACCCCACCCAACATCAATTATACTCCTATTCCTACGCAAACGGTGCTCACGCCTCCATCGCTCACAGCCACCATCACCGACATCAGCGGGGTGAACGGCAGCAGTGGCACACGTCCTCGCCTGTATTACAAATATTTAGGCAATGCCAACACCTTCGTGAACAACACATCGGCCACCAATGGCTGGAAATGGGTAGAAGCCACAGGGGCGTCTTCACCCTTTACCTTCAACATTGACTACAGCTTACTTTTTGGTGGAGTACCTTCAGGAGGCGAAACCATCGAATATTTTGTGGTAGCGCAGGACATCGCACCGGTGCCTAATGTGGGTATCAACAGTGGCACTTTTAATGCGGCACCTTCGAGCGTGGCATTTACTGCCGCTGCCTTCCCGCTTACCGGCACCATCAATAGCTATTTCATTAATGTATTGTCGGGTGTGGTAACAGTTGGAACATCAGGGATGTATCCGTCACTCACAAACAACGGTGGATTGTTTGAAGCCATCAATACCGGAGCTTTGAGCGGCGATCTGATTGCCGAAATCATTTCTGACCTGACAGCAGAAAGTGGGACACATGCTCTAAACCAGTGGTTAGAGATTGGCTCGGGCAATTACACCCTTACCATTCGCCCCAATAACAATACCAACCGTTTGGTTTCAGGAACTTATACCGGGACTACGGCGCTTAATTCAAGCTTGATTCGCTTCGATGGAGCCGACCGCGTGATTATTGACGGGCGTGATCCGGCCAATCAGGCAGCGGGTGGCCGTCACTTGACCTTTAGAAATATCAATACAGGGGCATGGGCAGGAACTTTCAACTATGTAAATGATGCCCAAAACCACACCATGCGCTATATTATCGCCGAAGGCGCTACTGCCAGTGCCACCAACGGGGTAATTCGCTTCAGTACCGCTTTGGCTACCGGTTCGGGTAATGATTTTATCACCATAGACAATTGCTACATCCGCGACCGCAGCGATGCAGCAGGAACTCCTGCCAATGGTATTTATGCTTTAGGCACCACTGGTCGTGAAAACGATAACATTACCGTTAGCAACTGCGAAATTTTCAATTTCTGGCAACCGGGGGTGAGCAACAACGGAATCTTTGTCGCAGGATTTAATTCTGCCTGGACCATTGAGAATAATAGCTTTTATCAAACCTTTTCCAGAACCGGAACAGGGGCAGTAGCTCGATACGGTATTCAAGTAACTAATACCACCGGCGATAATTTTATCCTGCGTAATAACCACATTGGTGGCAGCGAAGCGCTTTCAGCCGGTTCGCCATGGACAATTCTCGGTAATGTAAATCAATCGTTCATTGGTATTCAATTGAATCCGGCCAATGCTGCTATTAATTGTATAGTAGAAAACAATACCATTCGCAACCTGAATTTCGCACATGGTGCAGCTGCCAATGCCATACTTTTTGCTGGTATAAAAAGCGATGCGGGTAACAACAATATAGAGAACAATATCATCGGTGGGGCAGCCGGTAGCATCAGTATAGCCAGCAACTGGAACACCACCACGGCCAGCCAGGCATTTGGTATTCAAATCACCGCCGGCATCGACACCATTTTAAATAATACCATTTCAGGTATTTCATTTACCGGTGCAGGCGGTGCTGTAGGCTTTACCGGTATATTTCTTGGTTCATCAGGCAATGCAATTGCAGATGGCAATACCATCAACAACATCAGCAATGTTTATTCAGGCAATTTGGGGCTTACCTACATGCGTGGTATTGCCACAAGCACCACAGGAATCAATGTAATCACCAATAACACTATCAGTAATCTTTCGGCAACCACCACCATTACTTCTACCAATGCAAATGCGGCCTTGGTGGGTATTGCCGACATTAGCAGCACTACGACATCGCCTCAAATCATTAGAGGCAATACCGTATTTAACTTGCGCAGCACCACCACCGGCACGGCGGCAGTGAATATCAGCGGTATTGTGTTTTCTGCCGGAACAACGCCTATTCACGATATTTCGAATAATTTTGTGCATAGTTTATCCAGCGCCACCACCGGCACCACCGCGGTGATTCGCGGTATTCATTTCATTGCCGGGCAAGCCACCATTAGCAATAACAAAATTCGTATGGGCATTGATGGCGATGGCAATAGTGTGACGCAAGGTTTGCTCACCTACGGTATTCATCACCTTTCTACCACAGCCAACATCAGCTACTTCTTCAACTCAGTATTTGTGGGTGGAACAGGTGTAGCCAATGCCAATAATACATTTGCCTTCGGTAAAACAGCAGGAACAGCCGCCACTGTGTTGCGCAACAATATTTTTGTGAACAACCGCAGCAATGGGGCAGGCACCGGAGCGCACTATGCCATTGGCTTAACTAATTCCATTGCCGGAGTAACTTCTACCAACAACATCTTGTTTGCCGGAGGCACAGGCGGCCATGTGGGCTTGCAGGTGGCTACTCAACGCACCACCATTGCCGATTGGCAGTTGAGCGGATTAGATGCCAACTCGTTTAACGAAAATCCACCTTTCCTCAATGCCACTGGCAATGCTACTTTAGTGAATCTTCGTCTGGATACTGCTATTCCGACACAGGCCGAAAGCGGCGGGGTGGATGTGAATATCTACATTGACTACGACGGCGATGTTCGCTTTGGCGGGGTAGGCTATGCGGGCACAGGTACAGCTCCTGACATCGGCGCTGATGAAAACAATTTCGGCGGACTTGACTTTACGCCTCCCGTGATTACCTACACCCCCATTGGCACGCAAACCGTATTGACGCCACCCCCTTTCTCGGCTACCATTACCGATAACATTGCGGTGGAAACTACACCGGGTCTGGCGCCTCGAATTTACTACAAACGCAGCACCGATGCCAATACTTTTGTGGATAATACTTCGGCCACCAATGGCTGGAAGTTTATAGAGTCTTCCTCATCTACTTCTCCGTTTGATTTCAGCATCAATTACACTTTGCTGTTTGGCGGTGGGGTAAGCGGTGGGGAAACCATACAATATTTTGTGGTAGCGCAAGATGTGGCTGCAACGCCCAATTTTGCTGTGAATGCTGCCACTTTCAATACTACGCCTAATTCAGTGGTGCTCACTGCTGCCAATTTCCCGGCCACTGGCAGCATCAACAGCTATTTGATTAATGTTTTGTCAGGTGTGGTAACCGTAGGTTCAGGTGGAACCTATCCTTCTATTACCAATGCTGGTGGCTTATTTCAATCCATCAACAATGCTGCATTATCAGGCAATTTGGTGGCAGAGATCATTTCTGACCTTACAGCCGAATCCGGCTTGCATGCCCTAAACGAATGGGTAGAATTGGGTGCGGGCAATTATACCCTCACCATTCGTCCAAGCAACAATACCGCCCGAACCATTTCGGGCAACTATATTGGGGCAAATTCCGCTGTGGCGGGCTTGTTCCGTTTCGATGGTGCAGATAGGGTAGTGATTGATGGTCGCGACCCCAACAATATGGCTGCCAATGGTCGCCACCTACGTTTTGTAAACAACAATACCAATGCTTCGGACTTTAATGCCACCTTCCTTTACATCAACGATGCGACCAATCACACTTTGCGCAACAGTATTATAGAAGGTGCCTCAACCAGCGCTACCAATGGAGTAATTCGCATTGGCACCGCCGGAGCAGGCAATGGTAATGACAACATCACCATTCGCAACAACCATATTAAAGAATCGGCAGGCCTTCCCGCAAACGGAATTTTTGCTTTGGGTACCGCTACGCGTGAAAACGACAATATTTCCATTCTGGAAAATGAACTTTTCAATATTTGGAGTCCTAATCAGACTTCGAGCGCCATATGGGTAAGCACCAACAATTCTGCTTGGACCATCACCGGCAACTCCATTTACCAAAATGCCGATCGTACTGGTACCGGAGCTGTGATTAAATACGGGATTCAGGTGAACAATACCGGCGATAACTACACCATCAGTGATAACCATATCGGAGGCACGCAAGCCAACTCCAGCGGTACGGACATGACCATTACCGGCGCGGTGAATCAATCTTATCAGGCAATTTTCCTGAATCCCAATGCAGCTTCGAGCAATTCTGTAGTGAGCGGCAATACCATTCGCCGAATTAATCTGTCGAGAGGCACGGCAGCCAATGCCATTGCTTTTGCCGGTATTAATTCGGTAGGCGCTGCCAATACCATCTCCAACAACCTGATTGACCTGATCAGCGTGACCGAAAACCAAACCACTAATGCCAATGTGATCCATGGTATTTATATTACTTCGGGAAATGCTACGGTGAGCGGAAACACCATTTCAAATATGCAAACGCTCACGACAGCCGGAGCCACTTCATTGATTGGTATTTCGCAAGTGGCCGGAAATACGACCATCAGCAACAATACCATTCGCAACCTTACTTTAGCTTACACCGGCTCTACCACGACTTACCAACTGATAGGAATCAACCTGTCAGGGGGGGTAAGCAGCGTTACGGGCAATACCCTTCACTCGCTGGTGAACAATTCCACTTCGGCTGGTTCGGGGCTCACAGCCACTTTGATAGGAATTAATCAGGGCAGCAACAGCGCCGGACAGTTGATCTCGCAAAATACCATTTATGGCTTGGAAAATAGCTCCACTACTGCGGCTACTCAGGCATTGGGTATTCTGTTTAGAAATGCCACAGGAACCAACGAAGTTTCGCGCAACCTTATCCATAGTTTCAATACGCCAAGCACTAATTCATCGGCCAGCTTAATGGGTGTGATGGCCCTGACCGGGGTGGCCACGTATCACAACAATATGATTCGTTTGGGGATAGATGTGAACGGCAACAGTGTGGCCAATAGTCCATTTATCATTGGTTTCTCGCATCATTCTGCCACTGCCGGACATCAATATTACTTCAACTCCGTGCATATTGGTGGAAGCACCACTTCCGGTTCGGGCAATTCGATAGCCTTCTCTCGTCAGGCTAATACGGCTGCGCTCGACATCAAGAACAACATTTTCAACAATTCTCGCTCCAATGTTTCGGGCACCGGGAAGCATTATGCTATTTCGGCTAACAGTGTGACCAACTTTACCAGCCCTGCCAACAATTCCAATTTCAATATTCTGAATGCCGGTGGCACGGGCGGTTTCACCGGATTCATAGCCACTACTGATTATGCTACTTTGCTCAATTGGCAAACGGCCACCAATCAGGATGCCAATAGTTTGGCTTGCGACCCATCCTTCATCAATGCCGACGGCAATTCGGCCAATGTGAATTTGCGCATTTCCACCACGCAATACAGCGCTGCCGAAGGTAACGGAACATCTCTGGCCATCAACATTGACTTCGACGGCAACGACCGCAGCACACTCACACCGACTGATATTGGTGCGCACTCCGGTAACTTTATTGCCGGCAACGGGCCAACGCTTTCAGCCACTGCCAATGCCACACCATCAAGCATTACCGTATGCAATGGTTCAGCGGTGACTTTAGCGGCAAATCCAAGTGGAGGTTCAGGATGCTCCGGCACTTGGGAATATTCCTGGAGCAATGGCAGCTTGTTCTGGAACGGAACAGCATTTGCTTTGGCTACGCCGGTATTCAACAGTGCTTATGAAAACATCAATTTCAATGCACCGATGGCTAACACCACTTATACCGTGAATGCCCGCTGCAGCACACAGCCTGATTGTATTAAAAGTTTACCAAGCGCTGTGAATGTGCAGGTACAAAACTCACCTACCACGCTCACGCCTACAATTGGCAATCCAGCCAATGGCCCATCGCATTTTATCGAGCTCAACTGGTCGAGCGTGGCCGGGGTAACTGCTTATGAAGTAGAGTTTTCGACAAATAACCTTACGTGGAACAGCTTATACACCGGATTGAATACTTCCTTCTCGCACAATACCGGCGATTCACCCAATGCACCTTTCTATTATCGTGTGCGCAGTGTATTTGGGCCAACTTCTTGCAACTGGACCAATGGATCAACATTCCCGATTCATACAGCGGCTGATGCGCCGGCTCCGGTGGTGCTAAGCAATGCTACCCCATTTACCATGGATGTAAGCTTGCAACCGGAAACGCCAACGGCCAATCCGGCTACAACCACTTACTCCATCTTTAGCCCGGCGACCAACCAATTCGTGCAAGCCGATGGAAGCTTAGGAGCTACGGAAGTGTTCCAAACCATGGCTGCATGGGGTACTACTACTATCATCGGTTTGCAGGCCAATACAGAGTATTGTTTCTATGCACGTGCCCGCAACAATGATGGCGATGTGCGCGAAGGTCTTGGGGGTAATGTATTGCCGGTGGAGCCATTCACCAACAATGCCAACTTTAGTACAGTTGGCCCTACAGGCCCATCCAATGTCTTCTGGTCGCCTTCTACTTGCACCACAGGTGGTTTATTGTATTCGGCTACTGATGGTTGTCCCGATGGCCATGTGGGCCGCTCGGGTACCTTCACCAATTTCTTCAGCTGTTTCTTGCGTACGCCTTTGGTGAATTGCACCGGAAACACCAGCATGAAAATGTTCCTCGATGTGTCGCATTCCTTTTTTGTTTCACAGCCTTTGGACAGAATGCGCTTTTACATGTGGGCCGACAATCAATTTGTAAACGGCGCTTGCACATCCATCAAAATCAATGGGGTAGAAGTGAGCCAAACCGATATCAATGGCCGGTTCATTCCTTTCAACGAGCTGCGCAACTGCGTGAATCTAGAAGTGACCTTCGATATCTCATCGGTGGTGGATAAATCAGCCATCTTCTTTTATGCCGAGCCACGCAATGGCTACAACAACAGCAACCTGTTTAGCGTGAAGCTGGACAATGTTTCGATGTTTGGTGGCCCACCGCCAACCTGCTTGATGACAGCTCCACTCATTCTCAATGGAGACTACACTGTGGGTAACGGTGGGGTATTCCCATCCATCACCAATCCCGGTGGATTGTTTGATATTGTGAACCAAGCTACATTGAGCGGGAACGTTACAGCTACTATTATCAGCGATCTCACGGCAGAATCAGGCACACATGCCCTGAACGAATGGGCCGAAATTGGTGTAGGAAACTACACGCTCACGCTTCGCCCAAGTAACAATTCCGATCGTTTGATTGAAGGCAATTATGTGGGTGCTAATGCTGCGGTAGCTGGCTTGATCAGGATAAACGGTGCCGACCGCTTTATTGTTGATGGACGCGATCCTTCCAACTTAGCAGCGGGCGGACGCCACCTTACGTTCAGAAACAACAGTACTACGGCTTCTAACTTCAATTCCACTTTTACTTTGATTAACGATGCGAAAAACATCACCATTCGCAATGCAAATATTGAAGCAGGTACGCAAGGTACGCTCAACGGTGCCGTTCGCATTTCTACGGCATCGGCCAGTGGCAGCGGAAACGATTTTATCACCATTTCGCACAATCACATCCGCAACCTGACCAACTTAGCCGGTCAACCATCGTCGGGGATTTATGCAGCCGGTACCAGCACCCGCGTGAATGACAATGTCACCATCAGCCAAAACCATTTCTACAATTACCACTTGGCATCCACCAGTTCGCATGCCGCGGTGTATATTGATTCGCACAACTCCGATTACACCATCAGCGATAACCATATTTACATGACCGCCACCCATACTACTACTTCGGATAAGTATGGTATTTTGGTGAGTGCAGCCACGGGTAACGCAGCCAACATGGTAGTAACCAATAATTTCATTGGCGGTAATAGTGACAATGCCATTGGCACCTGGCAGGTAAATGCTTCGGGACAGGATTATCGCTTCTCGGCCATTTCCATGTCCACCGGCATTACCGCGGGCAATGTGGTAGAAAATAATGTGATTCGTAATTTCAATATCACCACAGGTACTGGCTTCCAAACCCAAGGCTCCACCTTCACGGGCATTTTGGGAAGTAATGGTGAATATGAAATTCGCAACAATACCATCGGTAGCCTTACGCATGCAGGCAGCATTACCATCGCCTGCAGTGCCGGACAATTCACCAATGTGCATGGTATTTTCCATAGTGGCAATGCAGCCATCAATGTGCTAAACAATACCATCGGCGGCATTAACCTATCCAATACCACCTCGAGTGCCAACATTGTGAATATGTATGGCATCAGGGTAGGTTCTTCTACTATCTCGCAAAGTATCACTGTAACGGGCAATACCATTGGTAGTGCAGATGCCCCCTTAACCAATGCTACCGGAAATACCTTCAATGCTACTAATGGCGCTACCATAGCCGGTATTCATGTGTCTAATGCAAGGCCTACAACAGTGAGCAACAATTTGGTGAACAACATTCACTATACGGCCAATGGTACTTCATCTTCAGCTACCAATGCCTTCAGTGTTATAGGTATTGAAAGAGTGAGTGCGGCAGCAGCCAACAACGTGATTCAAAACAATGTGGTGCATAGTCTGAGTACTTCCAGTCCTTACGCACAAACGGGCGCAGTAGCTGCATTAATTGGTATCTCTCACCGCTCCACTTCGGCCGGACAAACACTCAAAGGCAATACTGTATATGGCTTGACTCACACCAACGCATCAGCCGCAGCCACTGTAACTGGTATTTATTACAACGGGCCTACTTCGGGCACCAATTTGGTGGATGGTAACTTTGTACACAGCCTGAATGCCACCAGCTCAAGCACTGCCCTGCAGTTGAATGGTATCGTGCTGGGCGGCGGATTAACCACCGTGACCAACAACATGGTGCGATTAGGCATTGATGCCGCCGGTAACAGCATCACAGCCGCACGCGTCATTCAAGGTATCTTGAAAGAAACTGCAAACAACCACAACATCTGGCACAACAGTGTGTATATCGGCGGAGCCAATGTGGTTTCGGGAGCTGCCAATACTTTTGCTTTCCGCAGAACAGCAACTGGTATTGATAATGTGCGCAACAACATTTTCCTCAACGCCCGCAGCAATGCCACCACCGGAGGCCTTCATTATTCACTGACGCTCAATGCAACGACTACTTACACCGGCGGTTTCAACATCTTGTTTTCTCCGGGAACAGGCGGTTCTATCGGAAGCGTGAATGGCGGAACCACTCCGCTCAATTTCCTCGGCTTATTGACGCAGGGCATTGAAATCACGTCCGGCGTGGGCAATCCGAATTTTGTGAATCCGACAGGCAATGCTTCACAAGTTGACCTGCACTTGCAAGCCAGCAATCCTGCCGAAGGCTCGGGCGTGTTGATTGCTTCTGTAGTGGAAGATTTCGATGGTGAAATCCGCGCCGACTTCACTCCGGCCGATATAGGAGCCGATGCGGCCAACTTCAATGCCATTGTGCCGAGCACCGATATCTTCCCGCCGCAAATTACCTTTACCCCTATATCGGGTGCGGCGATTTGTTCCACCCCTGTGACCACCTTGCTCGATGCCACCATTTTCGATGGGGGTGCTGGAGTGCCTACTACAGGAGCGAATCGACCAAGAGCTTACTTCCGCCGCAGTGCACCTACTATCAGTGCATGGGCCAGTGTGCCGGGTACGCTCGTTTCAGGCAACCAATTCAATGGCAACTGGCAATTTGAACTGGATTACTCGTTGTTGTCCATTACCCCTGTGGGTGGTGAAACTTATCAGTACTACATTGTAGCGCAAGACTTGGCTACTAATCCGGTGAACCCGAACTTAGGATTAAGCCATTTCGATGCGAATGTGTCGTTTACCAATAACAACGTAAACAATCCGGTAACCCACCCTGCTGCACCGTCGAGCTTTAGCTTTAGCAATCCTTTGAGTGGTACGGTAACGGTAGGTTCCGGCGGTGATTTCCCCAGCTTCAACCTGAATCCGGGAGGTTTGTTCCATGCCATCAATACCCGCGGTTTGAGCGGCGATTTGGAAGTATTGGTGATTTCGAATATCAACGAAACAGCCAACTGGACGCCATTGAATGCCCCTCAGGAATTCTGCGGCTCAGGTTACACCATTACTATCAGACCGAATGCACCTACACTTTATACAGTTGAAGCAAACTCATTTGCTGCCAATGCCATGTTTAGCTTCTTGGGTGCAAGAAGGGTAATTATTGATGGTCGCTTTGATGGTGATGGAAGATTCCTTCGTTTGCGCCACAATAGGGTGACTTCGATTTATGCATCTACTGTGGAATATAACAATGGTGCGAACAACAACGTGTTGCGCAGCTGCATCATCGAAGGTGCCAACATCAACAACTCCAACAATACCACAGGTAGCGTGGGAGTAGTACGCATCGGCGGCAGTATGGGCTTTGCCAGCGGCAACCTGAACAACATCACCATTCAGGACAACGAAATCCGCAACCTGAGCAATGTGACACCGACTCTTACCAATGTGCCTATGAACCTAATTTATTTGGGTGGGGCAAACAATAGTGCCAACATCAACAACATTACCATTACCGGTAATGATATGTTCAACTTCCAGGCTTCAGCTATACGAGCTGATAATGGTGGAACAGCAGCAAATAGCATTGGCAACAACATCAGCATTACCAACAACAACATTTATCAAACACTTACGATACCTACCTATCAGTATCCGATCGTGCTCGACGCCAATGGAACAACCAACGGGCATGTGATTTCCGGTAACAAAATCGGCGGAAGTGCTAAGCCAAATCCTGAAATAACAGGAACCTGGGAGAATAATAAAGTGGATGGCGAAGTAGTGGCGATTTTTGCCAATGTGGGTAATTCGCCTACGCAAGCCGAAGCTTTGTCTATTCAAGGCAATAAAATTCAAAACTTCAATATCTCAGGCACCGGTTGGACTAATTTTGTGGGTATGCGTGTACAAAACGGTAGAGTGCGCATTGGTGATGAAGTGGGTAATGTGATTGGTTCAGAGGATAATTCGCAGGAAAATATTATCAGTAACGGAAGCGGAGGCTCGTTTATAACTCAAGATGCGGCTGTGATGGGCATCTGGACCCAATCGGCCGAAGAAGTGGTAATTGAAAACAATATCGTGAGTGGCTTATCTACCGGATTGGGTACCTTCTGTTTCCTCGATGGTATTGTGCATGGCAGTAATTTGTACTTCAACGATGTATTGTTCAATGCGCCAGGCGGTGGAGCTACCATTCGCAACAATGTGATTGCCAACAACCGCTCTTCTAGCAACTTGCAAAATTCTGCGGTATCTAACGAAGGCATGATTAGCCTGTTTCTGCACACCAATTCCATGAATAATCTGGTGGAAGGCAACCTGATTCAGAACAATGAATTGAATGCTGTAGCAAACGCCAACGTGAGAAATCATGGCGCGATGCTGGGTATTTTAGGCCAGGCGCAAAATCACGGAGGTATTTTCAGAAAAAATACCATAGCCGCCTTAGCCAATGCCAATGTAGGGCAAGCTTCGCCCAACAATGCGCCTGAAGTGAACGGCCTGGTGCTGAATTATGGCAACTGGGAAGTGTCTAACAACATGATTTCATTGCGTAATGGCACCACCGGCACGCACATTGATTTTAGAAACACCTTGGTAAATGGTATTCGAGACCATTTGCGCAACCTCACCGGACAGGGAGCTAATTATCTCTACAATTCGGTTTACATCTATGGCACAAATGGCGGTGCAGGCGGTGCCAATCCAAGTTATTGTTATGTGCGTATTCCTAATAATACCGGCACGGTAGCTGGGGCTCCGGTAACTTTGCGCAATAATATTTTTATCAATGGAAGAACGGGCATTGGTTCGCACCGCGCTATTGGAAATATCAATGCCAGTGTGCCTGCCACCGGATGGAACAGTAGCGCATCGAACTACAATTTCGTAGCTACGTTAAATTCAGCTGTTGCTACTCGCTGGGGCACTACTGACTTGACCTTTGCGAACTGGCGTACCACTTCTGGCGGCGATGCAAATAGCGACTACGTGCCTGTAGCGGCGACTACTATTGCCAATACACAATTGAATCCCGAAGATTTGTTTGAAACAGACTTCCTCTTCGGCAACCTGCGTATTTCCAGCGCCAATCCGGCTGCATCTGATTTCATTGATAACAAAGGCACCCCGCTTGCATCTGTGATTGATGATATAGATGGAGATCCACGCGATCCTTTTGCGCCTGATTTTGGTGCCGATGAGTTCAATTCCTGTCTGCAACCGATTGTCACCGTGCAGCCGGTAGATCAATTAGATATTTGCCCTAATGCACCGGCAACATTTACCGCTACTGTAATTGGTCTTAATCCAATTAATTTTCAGTGGCAGGAAAGTACCGACGGAGGTGCCACCTGGAGCAACCTGAGCAATGCCGGTATCTATTCAGGTGTGAATACCAACACGCTCAACATTAGCGCAGTGAGTTCGGGCATGAATAACAATCAATACCGACTGCAGGCCAATAATGCCTGCGGCAATGGCCAAACGAATGCGGTATTGCTTACCTTAGTTCCCGGAATTCAAATCACGGGATACAGCCCTATTACCTTTATCAACTCCATTTGCAGTGGCAATACTAATTTCTCTGTAACTGCTACAGGTGTTGGATTAACCTATCAGTGGCAGGAAAGTACAGACGGTGGCACTAGTTGGAGTGACGTATTGAATGTTGCACCATACAGTGGAGCAACTACCAATTTGCTGAGCTTTAGCAATATTCCGCCGCCAAACTTGAATGGGAATAAGTATCGTTTAATCATCACTGATGCCTGCGGCGAAGAGTTGATTTCTAATGAAGGTACGCTTATTATTGGTGTTGCATTTATCGATGCGCAACCGGTTGATGAGCAAACGGTGTGTACTGGATCTTTAGTAAATATTGATGTGAATGTTTCCGGATTGGGATTGACTTATCAATGGCAGTTTTCAACCGACAATGGCAGCACTTGGAACAATGCTACCGCACCTACTTACAGCGGAAGCAATACAGATAATTTATCCTTCACTGCAAGTTCGGCCCTTAATGGATACTTGTATCGTGTGATTGTGAACAGCAGCGTTTGTCCGGCTTCAACAACTTCAGATGCATCATTGCTCAATGTTGAATTCCCTGGTCAATGGCTGGGTGCAGGCACCGATTGGGATACACCTGCCAACTGGGGTTGCGGAACTGTTCCAACACCAACTACAGATGTATTGATTCCTACCAATCCAATCTTTGGCGATGTGTTTCCTGTGGTAAGCAGTGCTTCCGTGAGCGTAGCAAGAGATTTGACTATTCAAACCGGGGCAAGTGTTACTGTGCAGGCAGCATCAAATTTAAGCTTGTATGGTAGCCTGACCAATAATGGTCTCAATGGCATGGGTGTGGGTGTAGTTCGCTTTGTGGGCAATACACTTCAAGTAATTGACGGTATGGCTCAAACTGAATTTGGGGCTATTGATATTAATAACTCTACTACTACACAGCCTGCAGTTGAACTCAATCAATCTATTGCTGTGCTTGGACCTATCAATATGATGCAAGGGCGACTACATTTGAATGGTAGTGACATTGACTTGCTCGGCACAGGAAGCATTGTGAATGAAAGCAATGCCAATCGAATCTATGGTGATTTGGGCGAAATTAAAACCGTGTTGAACATGGCGGCCAATACCGCTTACAATAACATTTTTGGTATGGGTGTGAGTATCACCACAGGAGCCACCGCTCCGGGACTTACCGTGATTGAGCGCGGTCATTTCCAGCATGCACACATGGGCAGCTATCAAAGTATTCAGCGTTATTTCGATATTAACCCTACGGTAAATACGGCATTGGACGCGACCCTGAGAATCAACTATTTCGATGATGAATTGGAAGTTACCTTTGGACCACCACCTGTTAAAGCCAATTTATTACCTTGGCGTTCAACCGACAATGGTCTGACCTGGGAAGGACAATTCTTCCCATCTAATCTTACCAACGACATTGTGAACAATTGGGTGCAATTGTCCGGTATTCCGGCATTCTCGCGTTGGACACTCAGCGATTGGATCAACAATCCATTACCGATTCAGTTGCTCAGCTTTACGGCTACTGCAAACTATGCTAATCAGCAGGTAGATTTAGAGTGGATTACCGCTTCAGAGATCAACAATGCCTTCTTTACCGTGGAGCGTAGTAGCGATGCGCAAATTTTCCAACCGGTATTAAGCCGTCCGGGTGCAGGAAACAGCAACACAGTGATGGTGTACAACGATGTAGATCCCAATCCTTTGATGGGTATTTCATACTACCGATTAAAACAAACCGACTTTGACGGAAGCTCAAGCTACAGTCAGGTGGTTCCGGTTAATTTCCAGCAACAATCACAAGCAAGTGCCAATGTATTTGCCGGCGAAGCAGGAAATGTTTATCTGCAATATTTCGGATTGAAACGCGGTCCGCTCGAAGTGAATATTTTTGATGCAGGCGGACGATTGATAGGGAACTATCAGTTCAATGCTGCGCAAGGTAGCAATCAGTTTATCATCAAAGACTTGAACCTTGCAACAGGGGTTTACATTGTGAGAATAAATGATGGTCAACGCGTGTTTAATGGCAGAATTTTCATGAAGACCCAATAAAGATTGAAGTTTGAATCGCAAGCCGCTCGCTGGTCCTATTTTGGAATAGCGAGTAGCTTTTTTGTTGTTCAGGTGAAAAAATATTTACCTTTACCTCACCAAAGCCTAAGAACATGAATGCTAAAAAGAATTTTACTATAATCATCACTATAATTGCGCTAACGGTGGTCGTTTCATGCAAGAAAGCACTCGAAAGTATTACCTTCACTAAGGATTACACAAATCTCACTTTTGTGATTGACACGACTTCATTTGTTGGTGAAATGACCTTGGGAGAATCTGTGGTGAATGTGGATATCACTCAAAGATTGGAAGAAGCTGGATTTACTACTGTGAATGTTAAAGAAGCCTATGTGAAATCGGTTAAAATAGAATGTCTAACTCCGCAACAAACGTTTAACTTCATCAGACGCGCTTCGCTAAGGGTGTCGGGCGAATTTGACAATTCCTTAATCATTGCCGAGAAAGAATTGCCCGAAACGCATGCGCTCACAGAAATCACTTTCGATGTTTATGACTTAAATATTAATGATTTCTTTAAATATCCAAACATGATATTGAGGGTTACTGCCATAACGGATCTCCCTATCGAAATCGAAACCACAGTGCGGATTTCTGCCAAGTTTGAGATTAAAGCAGGGATTTAATTGCTTCGCTTATAGTTTTTTCAGACCTATCAGATTATCCTTATGTTCATGTTCTTGAGCTGATGCTACTATTGATTTTGATGCAGGCTTGGATTTGTTTTCATGCCTAAATCATGCACTTTAATAGACCATGTTTAAGCACAGCTTTTTGCTCAACCTAAATTTCGCATCTTTGCAAGCCAAACAGAATTGATGAAAGCATTTTTTCCTGCACTCCTTATACAGATTTTTATCATTAGCCTACCCTTTTACTATAGTGCGCAAAGCAATGACAGCTTAACAAAATATCTTTCCAAAACAGAAACCTATCTTCAATACGAACCTGAAGGAAAATACCTCTATCCGCGCTATTGGGTGAACAGGGAGCCGCAAGGCACCAAGGCTATAGATGGTAAAAAATACCAGGAATATGTACTGCATTATCAGGTGAAAGACAGCGATACGCTTCGGAGCGAAAGAATATTTGAGCATATCTCTGCTGAAAGTATCGAATGGCGCACAGGAGACGATGGGTATATTCTTAAGCTAAATAGAAATAGCGAGCAGGCAGTAGATGGTATTATCGATGGTAATCCGGGTAAGGTCATCAGCAGACCGCTATTCTCGGCTCAAGAGCGAAATGTGGATACTTCGCTTGTTCCTCGACTTTTTATGCTGGAGCACGATACCAATATTTACGCTATTTACCGAAAAGAACTCAAAAAGGTAGAATTGATTTATAGCCCAGACCGCATGTTGAAACTGATGATTGGAGAAGGTTTTTCAGAACTGGCAATCAAAGATCGGATCATCGATGCATTTGTGCCTAAAATGTTGGTAAAACCAGGAGAGCATGTGGAACTCACATTCAAGCAGCCGATAATTGCAGAAAATGGTAAAGATATTCGCTTCGAAAATCAACTCTTGCTTCGTGCTACCTACGTGAGAGATAGTATTATCGATGATATGCCTGCCTTTATTTTGAAATCCGAAAAATATGATTATGCGGCGCAGGCTTTTATCCGCCTCAAAGATATGTATATTGCCGAAGTGGATTCCGGTTTTTTGATTGATGGAGCTCGCTTTATTCACAAATACAAAACAGGTTCCAACTACCGGATTATAGACCCCCAAGCCGAACCATATTTTAACTATTATGATTTTATGGATGAGCCTAAAAGTCCATTTGCGCAACTCAATGTGGCCAGAACCAAGGCTTTTGATGGTCATTCTTTGATCTACCATACCCAATGGAAAAGCAACAGCGATTATCAGGTTACTTTTGTAAATGGTTTCCCGTTGCCGTTTTACGAAAATGCGTCATTTCAGGGCGAAATCTCTTACATGGAGCAAGGTGGAGCTAAATTTGGTAAACCCTTTCAGGAAGTACCATGTGAATCGCCGGGCATGATCAGATATGTAGAAGCACAGCCCGGTAAGGTCAATTTTACAATTGAAATGAAGAGCAAAGGCATTGTGTCCGTCCAAATCAAGGATATGAAAAGCAACCAAGATATCGAGCTGTTGAAAGACAAAGTAATGAACAAAGGCCGGATTGTGCTATCTGAAACAGTGCCCGGTGTGGAAGCAGGCAAAGCCTATAAGTTAATATTCACAGCAAAGAGCGGCAAACAAAGCCATAGTCAGCGAATAGACTTTATGCCACGTTAAGCTCAAGCTAATTTTTTTATTTTTGCCCACTCAATATTTGCAAACACTGCTTTTTCTTCATGGATATTAAAATCACTCCCTTCAATCATATTCACAAAAAACTAGGCGCCAAAATGTTGCCTTTCGCGGGTTATGAAATGCCCATCACCTACACTTCCATCAATCAAGAGCATGACAATGTGCGAAACAATGTCGGGGTTTTTGATGTGTCGCACATGGGTGAATTTATCCTAAGAGGCGACAATGCGCTCGACCTGATTCAGGCAGTAACGTGCAACGATGCTTCTAAACTTACCGATGGCAAAGTGCAGTACAGCGCCTTGATAAATGAACAGGGAGGAATTGTAGATGATTTGCTTGTTTACCGTATCAGTGAAAAAGTGTATATGTTGGTGGTGAATGCATCCAATATCGACAAAGACTGGAATTGGATTACATCGAAAAATAGCTATGGCGCGGAAATGGAAAATATTTCAGATCGCACTGCCCTTCTGGCCGTGCAAGGGCCAAACGCCGTTAAAGTCCTTTCCAAACTCACAGCACTTGATTTGAAAAACATGGCCTATTACACCTTCGCCAAAGGTGAGTTTGCTGGTGTAAAAAATGTGTTGGTGTCTGCTACCGGCTACACCGGCGCCGGCGGTTTTGAAGTGTATTTCGATACACAACATGCCAATACCATTTGGAATGCCATTTTCGAAGCAGGTGCGGATATCGGCATTCAGCCTGCCGGATTAGCTGCAAGAGATACACTTCGCCTCGAAATGGGTTTTTGTCTCTATGGAAACGATATTGACGACACCACCAGCCCACTGGAAGCTGGTCTTGGATGGATTACCAAGTTCACCAAAGAATTTACGGCATCGGAGCTGCTGAAACAGCAAAAGGCAATTGGCCTAGAACGCAAGCTCGTAGGATTTGAATTGATTGACAAAGGTGTGCCACGTCACGATTACGAACTTTGCGATGCCAATGGAAATGTGATTGGCAAAGTGACATCAGGTACGATGTCGCCAAGTCTGAAAAAATCGATTGGATTAGGATATGTACAAACAGCACATGCTTCAGAAGGAGCTGAAATTTTTGTTAGAGTTCGCGATAAACTACTTAAAGCTCAGGTAGTGAAAATACCTTTTTATAAAAAATAACCCATTGAAAAATAAGATTCAAACTTGCTTTTCACCGGCTGTTTATCACTTGTTTCAACAGCCTGACAATATTGTTGTTGTAGTTGATATTCTTCGCGCCACATCAGCCATAGTAACGGCCTTTGCTCACGGGGTGAAGAGCATGATTCCGGTAGCAACAGTTGAAGAAGCTCGTGCTTATCAGCAAAAAGGATTTCTTGCTGCGGCTGAACGCAATGCGGTTAAAATCGAAGGTTTTGATTTTGGGAATTCTCCATTGAGTTATCAAAATAGCGAACAAATCAAAGGTCAAACCATTGCTATTTCCACTACCAATGGAACGCAGGCCATAGAAGCAGCAAAAGGAACTGCCACCATCGTGGTAGGTGCTTTTTTGAATATCACTAGCTTATCGCAATGGATCATAAAGCAGAACAAAGATGTAATCATTTTATGTGCTGGCTGGAAAAACAAATTCAATCTTGAAGACACGCTCTTTGCCGGAGCTCTGACTAAAAAACTCATAGAAAGCAAGATGTTTGAAACAGAGTGTGATGCAACCATTGCCGCAGAATATCTTATTGAAAGAGCAGGCGATAACCTTTATGATTTTTTAGAATACTCATCGCACCGAAAAAGATTGAAAAACCTTCATCTGGAGAGCGATATTGAATTTTGTCTGCAATACGATACTTACCCCATTATTCCAATCTTCAACGGTGAAGTATTAGTTTGTATGCCAGATGACTTTTCGATGGCAGAAGTGGCTTCAGCTATTGCCGAAGACAAGCATCCTTAGCCCTGATTAACTTCAGGCCTTTTCAATAGATAATAACCCAATGCAAGTGCAATGATGATGGATGCAAGTCCGATGTTTTGTATACCTTCGTTGTGACCAATATCAAGCAGGAGTAGCTTTCGTCCCATAGCAATCAAACCTATCAGCAAAATGCTCTGCACCTTGATATGATGCTCTTTAATATAGATCTTGAAGGTGTCGATTAATTCAACCGCAATCAATATGTTGAAGAAAACCGGAATGATTTCCTTGGTTTGTTCTTTGGTGATTAATAATCGGCCGGAAGATTCCTCGGAAGTGAGCAAGGCTTTGCCAAATTGATAGATCAATTCCACGATTTCTACAGCGATGTAAATCACAATAATGGCCGATAGGAAATAAAAAATATAACCTTCAAATTTGTGTAGCAAACTATTCTCCGTGTTCATAGAATTAGTGAATTAAACCTGTACTTAGTGAGATTGCTTGATGCAAGTCCATAAATTGGTATTAAAAATACCACGACTAATGTACAAAAATAGAAAAGCTTTGGTGGAGTGCATTTCAAGTGTGATGCAAATCAGAATGCCTCGCCGATCGACAGATAAAAGCCACGATTATTTAAACCAAAACCGTAGTCAACGCGGACATTTACATTTTCTTTTCGGTTAAGGTTTAATCTCAGTCCGGCACCATAAGAGTATTTTAGCAAACGAAAGGTGACTTCGTTAGGATTTCGAAACACATCACCCATTCCTACAAATGCTACTGCACCCAATCTCCAAAAAAGTGGAAATCGATATTCTGCTTGACCACCCACAAAATTATGATCGCGAAAACGATTTTTAGCATATCCACGAAGTATTTCATCGCTCCCCACGGTAGCTAGGTTGTAAAATGGAACTGTACCAAAATTGAGATTGGCCACCACTTGCCATGCCAAGGTGTGTTGTTCTTTGATGGGGTAATATTTGTTGTAAGTGAAGTTATAGTTTTTAAATCGAAAATCGCTTCCAATCCATGTATCGTAAAAGTAGCTTGACAGTTCTAAAAACATGCCTCTGTGCGAGTTGAATACATTGTCGCGATGATCGCGCGTAACCACAAAACCAAATCCGGAATTGAGACCACCAAAGCTTCCGGGTATTTGTCCTTCAATCAATTGACCGTCTGGTTCTTTCTTCACGTTGTAGAAATTGGTGATTTGATAGTCTAGACCTGCAAAATTTCTATCGCCAAAGCTTTTCAAAACCAACACTTTCATGGTGATTAAATCATAGGAATAAAATTCACTGGCTTCTCTTGGCGTTCGGTTACCTACTCCATAAAATCGATCGGGGAAGTTTCTGTAGCGTGCTTCACCTTTGATAATGTACTTTTCGCCCGATGTGAAAATATTCCACGATGCCCATATGTCCAATTGTCTATTCTGCGTGTAATCTATCAGCAATTTGGTGTAGGATAATCTGGTTAGTGTGTCTTCTTTACTGCTGCGAAGTTTGAAGTATTTCACCGCCATCGCACCATAAGCCAAACGTGTATCAGGAGTGTAATACAGGAGCGGTACCGGAATAATTCCCTTGCTTTTGTCTTCTGTTGTGTCGGGGTCTAGTGGTTCTCTTATTTGAGAATTTAACAATCCACAAAAGATTGTTGCTAGCATCAACACAAGATAAGCGCTTATTTTCATCACCACCCGTTTTTCGATTTCCAGATTTGCCAAGCTGCTTCTGCCTGCAATTGTAGCATACTCAGTCCATTTTCCACTTGAGCACCTTGTGCGAGGCATTTTCTCAAAAAGGCTGTCTCTTCCGGATTGTATATCACATCATAAATCAAGTGAGAAGTTCCGATGGTTTGGTAGGGAATTAATGGATATTTTTCAACATCAGGATACATGCCTATAGGAGTGGTGTTGATGATAACTAAATGATGATGAATAACATTGTCGTTGATATCATCCCAATGAAGGAGTCCGTTTCCGCGATGTTTTCTTCCCACCTGATTCACATCCAGACCAATATCTCTCAAGACCTTGCTTACGGTTTGAGCAGTTGCTCCATCTCCGAGCACGAGTGCCCGTTCATGATAGAATTTCAACAAAGGTTTGATGGAGTTTCTAAAACCCTGATAATCTGTATTATATCCGGCTAGATAGCGACGGCCATTTCGCTCTTCGATACTCACGGTATTGACTACTTGAAGCGCAGCGGCTTGTTCATCCAGCTCATCAAGAAAGGGAATTACTGCTTGTTTGTAAGGAATGGTAACATTAAAACCACTGAGTTGTGGTTCACGCTCAAGGAGTAGATTGAGATCAGTAATGTCCTGAACTTCAAAAAGTGCATACTTGAAATAATTCAGACCTGCTGCATCAAATTTAGATTTGAAAATTTCAGCTGACCATGAATGTTTCAATGTCTTTCCAATCAACCCCAGCACATTCATAGCTTTAGAGTTTTGATTAGTAAGTTGGTAAATGTGGTGCCACTTCTTGGATATAGGCTAGAATGCCACCTTTCAGATTGTAGACATTGGTGTATCCCATTTGCTCAAAGTAACGCGTAACATTTGCACTTCTGCCTCCGGATTTGCATTGAAAAATAACCGGTTTATCCAATGCGATGCGCTCTTTTTGTTCTAGAATTGATCCCATCGGAATGAGTTCGCCACCCATATTTACAATATCAAATTCAAATGGTTCTCGGACATCTACCAGTTGATATTCCTTACCTGAATTTTTGAGCTGTTCGAATTCCTGAATGGTGATTTCGTTCATAATTTATTATCTGAATTAAACTTTTATATTGTCTTTTATTATTGTTTTTGCGCCTTCGGGAAGGTGATCGAAAAAGGTGTCGCCACGCAAACCTAATCGAAGCGTTTCCAGTGGAATCACATCATCATAGGCAATATTGCCTAAATTCACATTGTGTCCGAGGTTTTTAATAAACCAGGCTTGCTGCGATTTTATCGGGGCTTCCCAAATAATATTCTCAGACCTAACTTTTGAAAGAATCTTGTTAACCAATGTAACGTGTGCAGTTCCATTTGGTCTGTAGATTCCCACGTTTCCACTTTCTCTTGCTTCGGCAATCACTTTCCATGAGCCGGCTGCCAACTCAGCTTGCATCATGCTAATCCATCGGCCGGGGGCAATCAAAATACCTGCTTCTTTTGAACCTACTTCAGACACCACAGTAAATTCTTTGGAGAGCTTCTGAATAAGTTCACATTTAAAACCATGATCGAGAATCACCGATCCATCGGATACTTCGGCGGTGTCAAGATTGAGGCTCTTGGCAAATTTGATATAATCATTAAGCTTGTTTCTTACCAAAAAAGCTTCGAAAAGTGTACCACCGAGATAGACTTTGAGGCCGGCGTCTTGATAAAGTTTAACTTTTTCTTTTAGTTTATTGGAAATTACAGAAGTGCCGAAGCCAAGCTTAATAAGGTCAACATATGGCAACGAAGTTTCCATGAAATCTTCTGCTTCTCTGATACTGAGTCCTTTGTCCATCATCATAGTGAGCCCATGCTGACGTGGCTTGCTTGTTCTTTCCGGAATATAGGGGATTTTAACATTCATTTTTAATTGTGCAGATTTTTGTACTGATCATTATGTTTTTTGGTGCGGCAATTCTAATTAATATAATTATTGCTTGCCCTGCTGTTGTTTTAATTCTCTTAAAATTTGCATAATTGGTTCACAAAATGGAAGCTGCACAGTTTGTTCCAATACTTCATCGGCAATTTTAGCATCTAGTTCTAGTGCTTTGCGAAAGGAGAATATGGCCATTTCTTCATGTTCATGAAATAGCGAAATTTCTGCATTGTAATACCAGTGCATTGCCACATTAGGATAGTCGAAAATGGCTTTATGTATGGTTTTTTGAGCTTCGTCATATCGCTCAGTATTAAGATAAAGCTTGGTGAGCATGATCCAAATCTGGTCGTTTTCTGGTTCTAGTTCAATTACCTTCATATAGGCTTCTTCCCCTTCTTCAATTCTTTCTTGCCGAAGCAGCATATCGCCTAACAAAAACCAAAAAGTGCTGCGAAATGGATCAATATTGATTGCTTTTTTAAGATAAATTTCAGCTTCGCCAGGTCGCCCCTGATATTCAAGGCAAACACCAATTCCAACCCATGCATCAGATAGCTGATCGTCGATCTTTACAGCTTTAAAATAATGCTTAACAGCATCCTGATATTGGTCAGAATTTTCATAACATTCTCCCATGTAGAGATAAATGAGTGAATCAGGTCCATCCAGTTCAATGCATTCTGTGAAGGCCTGAATGGCTTCTTGATAACGCTCCACATTCATCAAAGTCATGGCTTTATTGTAATGAGCCACACTAAACTGTTCGTCAATCACCGCTGCATAATCAAATGCTTCAATTGCTTTGTCGGTTTGATCTGATTTATTGTAAAGCTGTCCAAGGCAATACCATGCTGCCTTTGAATAGGGTTTGCGGTCGATTAATTTTTCAAAATACCTTACTCCGGAATTGAACAGTCCAAGCACATCGATACAGAAGGAAAGCTCGAAAATAGCTGCTTCGTTTCCGGGGTTTTTCTTCAATATTTTGATGAGATATTTTATTGCCTTCCGGTATTTGCTCAGACTTTCATATTCAAAGGCTATAAAGAGCAGCAAATCTTCAGATTGCGGCTCCATCTGCAATGCTTTTTTGAAACAATGAATGGCTTTGCGATGCAAACCTTTCATGCTGTATATACTGCCTTTGGTAATATAAACTTCAGCATTGCCGGGTTCTATAAGCTCTATTTTTCTAAGCAATTTCATCGCTTCGTCATATCTCCCTTCTGCAGAGATTATTTGTGACTTTCTCAAAAGGAAAACGATCGAAGAAGGATATTGAAGGCTTGCTAATTGAATGGCTTTTAATGCCTTTTTGTGATGATTTTCGAAGATGTAATAATCGATGATATTTTCAAATTCTTCGGCATCAAAAAAATATCGCTCATTGAGTGAAAGCATTTTTTCAAAACGCTCTACTGCCAGGCTAATCTCATCTTCAAATTCTTCTTTCATCGGCTTTTAGTGGTATTAAGTTTTTGCCCTTATTTCACGAATTTAATGCTTTAAAATCACTTATTGCGTATTGAAGTAAAATCAAAGGCAATATTGGTTATCAGCTAGCAGTGTTTGCACAAAACTAATAAAAGCATGCAGTTTTTCCAGTATTTTTTTTAACAAGCACGGTGCTGATTGTTCAAAAATCTTATTGTAGCTTGATTTTAAGCCTGTTGAAGTTCGCATCTTTCATTGCAACACAATGCTGTCTGCCATTAGAAAAATAAAATGTAGGTTTGCATGTTTTTTTAGATAATCGAATGACACTTATCAAATCAATATCAGGCATCAGGGGCACCATAGGAGGCAAGGCAGGAGAATGTCTTAGTCCTTTGGATGCAGTTAAATTTTCTATAGCTTTTGCCACACTTTTACAGCGCAATCAGCAAAAGAATGGGCATGCAGGCCATGCTTTAAAGGTGGTGATCGGAAGAGATGCTCGCATTTCGGGCGACATGCTCAACAGAATCGTTAGCGGCACGCTGATGGGTATGGGGGTAAATGTGGTGGATTGCAGTCTGTCAACAACACCAAGCGTTGAAATGGCTGTGGTTGCAGAGAAGGCTGATGGGGGTATCATTCTAACCGCAAGTCATAATCCCAAGAACTGGAATGCGCTTAAGCTGCTCAATGCAAAAGGAGAATTTATAAGTGAAGAAGAAGGGGAAACCTTATTGCATATTGCTGAATCTGATGATTTGGTGTTCCCGGATGTGAACCATATTGGAAAATATCAGCTTAAGAGCAATGCGATTGAAGAACATATTGCCGCTATTCTTAAGATTGATATGGTGGATAAGCAGGCTATTGAAAAAGCCAACTTTAAAATAGTGATTGATGGAATCAACTCAACCGGTAGCATTGCAGTTCCCATGCTTTTAGAAGCTTTAGGTGTGAGTCAGATCACCGTAATCAACGAAGAAGCACATGGGGATTTTGCACACAATCCGGAGCCATTGCCAGATCATTTGTTGGACTTGTCCAATACTGTGACGAAGAAAAAGGCGCATTTAGGAATTTCGGTTGACCCAGACGTGGATCGTCTTGCATTTGTATGTGAAGATGGAGAAATGTTTGGAGAAGAATACACACTTGTAGCGGTTGCTGATTATGTATTGAAGCATCGCGATGGCAACTCGGTATCTAATCTTTCATCTACTAAAGCACTGCGCGACATCACTGAAAAAAAGGGTAAGAATTATTTCGCATCTGCTGTCGGCGAAGTGAATGTGGTGAACATGATGAAGCAAAACAATGCAGTAATTGGCGGTGAAGGAAATGGGGGAATCATTTTGCCGGAGTTGCACTATGGTCGTGATGCTTTGGTAGGTATAGCTTTGTTTCTATCTCATTTGGCAAAGTTCGGAAAGCCGGTTTCGATGCTCAAAGCCGTTTATCCTCAGTATTATATTTCGAAGAATAAAATCGAACTCACTGCTGATACACCGGTTGATACTATACTTGAAAGAGTGAGGGAGAAATACAAAAAACAACCTGCCATTACCATTGACGGACTAAAGGTAGAGTTCGAAAATTCTTGGGTTCACCTTCGCAAATCGAACACAGAGCCCATTATCAGAATTTATGCAGAAGCTCAGAATATAGCTATAGCCGATAAATTAGCCAATAAGATTATTGAAGATATTAAGGAAATTCATAAAGAGCTATCCGGGGAGCTTAAAGATTAATAAATATAAACCATCACCTGGAAAAAGGCATACCATCCAGTTTTGTTTTTTTCCTGAAAAGATTGAAGTATGAATGTATATCTCGACAATGCCGCCACCACTGCAATGCATCCGGAAGTAATTGATGCGATGCATGCAGTAATGAAAGAACAATATGGAAACCCTTCTTCGATACATGGCTATGGCCGAGTAACCAGAGCCTTGATCGAGCAGGCGAGAAGAAGTGTAGCCCAGTTGATTAATGCCAATCCTGCTGAAATATTTTTCACATCAGGCGGCACAGAGGCCAACAACATGGCCATTCATGGAGCTATAAAAACCTATGGAATCGGACATGCCATTACATCTCCTTTGGAGCATCATGCCGTTTTACATACTCTGGAGCACCTCGAAAAAGATGGATTAATCAAATTATCCTATGTTCAACTATCCGAAAATGGACATGTTGATTTAGAACATCTGCAAACACTCCTTGCCATGTATCCTGGAAGTTTTGTTTCCTTGATGCATGGCAATAATGAAATCGGCAACTTGCTACCCTTGCAGGAAGTAGCTGATTTGTGCAATAATTATCAAGCCATTCTTCATTCCGACACGGTGCAAACTATGGGACATTATCGTTTCGATATGCGTGCTTTGAACATCGGATTTGTGAATTGTGCAGCTCATAAATTTCACGGCCCTAAAGGTGTTGGATTCATTTATATCAACGAGAATTTGAAAATTGAGCCGTATATCTTCGGGGGAGCTCAGGAGAGAAACATGCGTGGTGGAACAGAAAATCTCTATGGTATAATTGGTTTGGCTAAGGCAATGGAAGTGGCTCACCGCGAAATGGAATCTTATCAGGATTATGTTTCAGGGCTGAAACAATATATGATTGATAAACTAAGAGAACAGATTCCGGGAGTTGAATTCAATGGCGATGTATCAAAAGATTCTTTATACACTGTGCTAAATGTGAGCTTTCCGCCTTCTCCTGTTTCTGAAATGCTACTTTTTAGCATGGATATTAATGGTATAGCCGCTTCTGGAGGTAGTGCCTGCAGTTCAGGATCAAATGTAGGATCTCATGTGCTACGTGCTTTAGACATAGATAAAAGTCGAACAGGTGTACGTTTTTCATTCAGTAAATTCAATACAAAAGACGAAATTGATTTTACTATCAAAAAGCTTCAGGAAATTCTTAAGTTAGAGCCAGCATCGAAATAATGATAGACCAACCATCAGCACACATGCCTGCAGTAGCGGTTATTGGTTCAGGCAGCTGGGCCACAGCCTTAGTGAAAATTCTTAGCGAGCGCCCGATTAAAATCAATTGGTGGATGCGCTCGGAGACTATGGCTGAGCACATCAAAACTTATGCTCACAATCCAAAGTATCTCAGTGATGTACAGCTCGATACCAATAAAGTTTTTCCTACCAACAATATCAATCAATGCATAGCAGATAGCAAGTATATCATCTTGGCATTGCCTGCGGCATTTATCCATGAAGCGCTTAAAGATGTAAAGAAGCCGGAGTGGAAAGGAAAAAAATTATTTTCAGCCATCAAGGGCATGATTCCGGACCGACATCTTGTTATTTCGGAGTATTTGAAAGAAGTACACGACATTAATAAAAAGAATCTTGGGGTAATCGGCGGGCCTTGTCACTCCGAAGAAGTTGCGCTGGAGCGCCAGTCATACCTGACGATTTGCTCTGCAGATCCTAAACATTCTGAGAAGCTGGCTCACCTGATAAATTGCAGATATATCCACACACATGTGATTAAGGACGTGATTGGCGTGGAATATGCTGCCGTAATGAAAAATATTATTTCACTTGCCGTAGGCATAACGAAAGGTATGAACTACGGCGACAATTTTCAAGCCGTACTCGTTGCCAATGCCATGCAGGAAATAAAACGGTTTTTAGACAAAGCCGCCCCAATGCCTAAAAGAGATATCAATCAGTCTGCTTATTTGGGCGATTTATTGGTTACAGCTTATTCTCAGTTTAGCCGCAATCGGGTTTTTGGTCAAATGATAGGCAAGGGTTACACCATTAAATCGGCGCAACTGGAAATGAATATGGTGGCGGAAGGCTATTATGCCGCAAAATCATTGATGGAAATCAATAAAAAGCATAAGGCCGATCTCCCGATTTGCGAGTTTGTGTATAATATTCTTTATGCCAATCAATCGCCTATGCGAGAAATCAGAAAGCTTGAAGCGCGATTGAAATAATCTGACTTTTTAAAGCCACAAATAAATAAATCCAAAGATGGCAAGCACCATATGGCAATAAAATATGATTTGCTGCCAACATGGACGTTTATTAAATGCTTGTTTTTGATCAAACGGGTCGAAAATAAATGCCAACCACAGAAAAAGTGGTCCATTACTCATATTTGAAGAAAAGAATGTGAAATAGATACCTGCAGCTATAAAAACCACATATCCCAACAGGTTATAATTCTTTCCTTTTTCGGTTTTTGTTGTTTGCGTCATCATACTGCTTTTTTGAAATATGTTGTCACAAACTGTGAGAAATTACAACCAATACAAAAATTAACCGGCTATTTATTTTTCTTAAACAATCTTGCAATGGTTTTACCGATTTCGTCAAGCTTTTCCAAGTTATCCATAAACGGCTCCAATGAAGGATTTAGATAGTTTTCCTGTACACCATGTGACTCTTTTTCTGATTGAATCGGATAAATGAGCATATAATTATTCTCTTCGAAGTACTTGTTTAGATACGACGGTATTTTGCTCATCGTAGTGTTATAGGAAGGATAATTCTTTCTACTGAGTACAATGAGCAGGTTGTCGTCTTTTCGCAGGTCTCTTGAAATAATTAGAAAATCGTCCCAATCGGTGAAGACATTAAATTCAGCTGATACAGGGTGCTTTTTGTTAATTTCCTTCAGCAGTTCAATGGTTTGTTCCGTTGCATAAAAAACCAGTTTACCCCCCGTGTTTCTTGCGATGTTCCATACTTTAATCAACCAAAACGGGAACCCAATTTCTTTCTCTGCTTTTTCCGGCACGATGATAATATTGCGCTTGATGGTGGACAAAGGTTGTCTTGAGTTGTAAATCATGGTGGTGGCATCGCTCTGTTTGAGCAGGCCTTCTGTGAGATTGCCAAAAAAGTTTTCAGAAATCCCTTTTTTATGTTCTAAGCCAAGAATCAAGTCTGTGGCTTTGTTTTCTTTAATTACACTCGTGATGCCATTTACAATATTTAGGTCGTAGCGAATCAGCGGTGTGAGATAATTATCAGTGGCGGCAGCTGTTTGCTGCGCAATTTCCATGATTTTTTCGGCCTTTTTTACTGCTTTTTCTTCCTGCTTATCGTTGTCAATCACATTCAGTGCAATAAGCCCTCGATTATTTTTCGAAGATTTTACTGTAATGCTGAGGTTAACCAACTCTTCTGCAATTTCAGGATTGTTGATCGGAATTAAAATCACTTCGTCATTGGCTTGAGCATCTTTTTCATCATCGGAGCTTTCTGCAAATGCGATATTTTTAGCACCCTTCTGTGCAACAAAAGATGCAATAGTGCATGTAAACAGAATCATTAAAATAGTTCCGTTAAGCACATTTTCACTTAGCAATCTTACCGGCTTAAGAATAACTCCAATCTCAGCAGCAGCATCAATTTCAGCTTGATTGATAATGATTTTATAGCCAACGAGCACTGCGGCAAGTGTTGCTGCTGCTTGTGCATTGCTCAGCCCAAAAATTAATCGACGCTGATCTGCACTAAAACCAAATGATTTTTGGGTAATGTAGGCAGCAATGAACTTTGCAGTGGTTGCAACAACCGTCATGGTAGCAGCTACTTTGATCGTTTCAATATCTTTAAAAAATGCTCTGTAATCAATCAGCATTCCCACACCAATCAAAAATATGGGAATGAACAGTGCATTGCCCACAAATTCGATCCTATTCATGAGTGGCGAAGTATGTGGAATAAGCCTATTCAATGCAAGACCTGCAAGAAACGCCCCGATAATGGCTTCTACACCTGCAGCTTCGGCAAGGAACCCTGCAAGAAACACCATTCCAAGCACAAAAATATACTGACCAATATTGTCGTCGAAACGTTTAAAAAACCAACGAGCTATGATGGGGAAAATAAACATGACGATTAGCGCGAACAGCACAACTGAAACGCTTAATCGTATCCAAAAACTTTCATCGATATTGCCTGTCGACATACCAACAATCACTGCCAAAACCAAAAGGGCTAAAGTGTCTGTTATCATGGTTCCACCAACGGTAATGTTTACCGCTTTATCTTTAGCCACGCCTAGTTTGGAAATGATTGGATAAGCGATGAGTGTGTGGGAAGCAAACATACTGGCAAGCAAAACCGACGATTCGATACTAAATTCCAGAAGATATAAACCAGCAAGTGTGCCTAAAGTCATTGGAATAAGGAAGGTGTACATGCCAAAAATAAAGCTTTTGCCGCTGTTTTTCTTAAATTCAGCCATGTCGATCTCAAGACCGGCTAAAAACATGATATACAACAAACCTACAGTACCATAAATTTCGATACTACTATCTCTCAGAAGTAGGTTGAATCCATTCGGACCTATAAATGCTCCTGCAATAATCAGCCCTATCAAGTGGGGAATTCTTAATTTGTTTAGAATAAGCGGTGCGAATAGTATGATGAACAGAATGATCGAAAATATCAACACCGGTTGTTTGAGAGGCAAAGTAAATTCGAGCGCTGCTAAAAACATTTTTGCTTGGTTTGCTCACAAAGGTAGCGGATTTAGATCAATGATGGCCGATCTCTAAGTTGGTTGCGACAGTGAAGCGCTCTATTGAATGGCATTTACTTGATGCGTTTAGCAGAGATCAGATTTGAATTAATATATTTCACATGTCCATTGTTTTCAAGGCATTACCTGTTATGATTGAGTGATTCTGCATAAAAAGATGGCAACATAAAATCAGAAGAGCTTTAGTTTTGTTAAATTTGCTATATAGATCATGGGATACATCAAATTACACGGTATTGAATTGTTTGGGCATCACGGCTATTACGATGAAGAGCAGCAAACAGGAGGGAAGTTTACGGTGAATATTAAATTTCAGACTAGTTTAGAGAAAGCGGGTAAAACAGACACGCTTTCAGACACTGTAAACTATGAATCTATCTATAGGCTGATCAAAGAAGAGTTTCAAGAACCTTCGCGTCTTCTTGAGCATGTCGGTCATAAGATTATGAGAAGAATAAAAGCCGAATTCCCGCAAATCGGTGAAGTGGAATTGGAGATATTTAAACATCATCCACCTATGGGAGGGGAGATCAAAGGCGTAAGTATAGTTTTAACCCAGTGAAGAAAAAATTATTACATAAGGTATGCCCATGCTGCAAGAAGGAGTTTTACTGCACAGTGGAGGAGAACTGCTGGTGTGAGAAAATATTTATCACCCGCGAGAATTTGATGAAAATCCGCCGTCTTTATTGGGATTGTCTTTGTGAAAAATGTCTGAAACAATATGGTGTTTCAGAAAACTGAGCATATTAATTGTAATTCAGTTCATCTTCGTCAGGTGCACTAAACATACTGCTGAACAAATCCTGGAATACCACCCCTTCTTCGAGCAGTGTGCGCGTGAGTTGCGAATACTCAGCAAGCCCAAAAAGCACAAACTCCATCATTAGGAGCAATTCTGCGTCTGAAAGCCCTTTAAATCTTGATTTGACGTATTTCTCCAGTGCTTTCGACTTTTGCAATTTATTGATGTATTCCGATTTGCTGTCATCGGCGTGCAGTTCAATTTCTCCGCCGGCAGTGAACCATGCTAAGATTTCTTCGTAGGGATTTATTTCTTTTTTCTTTTTCAGTTTTTCAGGGTCGGGGAAATATTGCAAAAATTGGGTGCGAAGCGCTTTTGAAATGAGGTATTGTCCCACTTTTTTTGGTCCTTCCTGCTCACCTTCATACACCAATTCAATTTTTCCATTCAATGCCGGAACCACAGACCACAAGTCTGTAATACGGGCTACAGTATCCGACTCATTATTAATCAACATACGCCTTTCGGCAGCACTGGCTAATTGCTCCATAGCCGAAATGGTTAATCTGGCGGAAACACCACTTTTTGCATCCACGTATTCTGAATTACGCGCTTCGAAAGCAATTTGTTCAATAATGTCGCGAATCAAATCAGGGATTTGTATGCTGCTTTTTTGAGACTTGGTCAGTCTTGCTTCCTGTTCCGTGATTTTACGCGCATCGGCAATGTTATGCGGATAGTGTGTGATGATTTGACTTTGAATACGGTCTTTCAAAGGAGTTACAATGCTTCCGCGGTTGGTGTAATCTTCCGGATTTGCAGTAAATACAAATTGAATATCGAGCGGCATGCGCAATTTGAATCCACGAATCTGAATGTCGCCTTCCTGGAGAATATTAAATAAAGCCACCTGAATACGGGCTTGCAAATCAGGCAATTCATTGATCACAAAAATGCAACGGTTCGATCGGGGCACCAATCCAAAATGTATGGCGCGCTCATCGGCATAAGATATTTTAAGGTTTGCAGCTTTAATAGGGTCGATATCGCCAATCAGATCGGCAACGGTCACATCAGGGGTGGCGAGTTTTTCTACAAATCGCTCACTACGGTGCATCCACGCTATAGGGGTATTGTCGCCCATCTCTGCAATCAGAGTGCGTGCTTCGAATGAGAGTGGTTGCATAGGGTCATCATTCAAGGGGCTACCTTGTACCACCGGAATATATTCGTCGAGCAGATGCGTCATCAAACGAGCAATTCTTGTTTTTGCTTGACCGCGTAAACCCAGCAGATTGATATTGTGCCGCGATAGGATGGCTCTTTGCAAATCGGGCAATACGGTGTGCTCATAGCCTACAATACCTTCGAAAATCTGCTCTTTTTTGAGAAGCGCGGTGATTAGATTATCTCGAAGTTCATCCTTGATGCTCTTGGGCTGATAGCCGCTTGCTTTTAGTTCAGCTAATGTCTTTATTTGGGGTGCTTTGCTCATAAAGTTCTTTTTCGGTTTCGTTCGTAATCTCTGAAAATCATCTCTCCCAAACCCTTAATTCCGGTGTAATAGGCACGTCCCTTATTGGTCTGGGTAAATTCTTCTACAAAATCCTGCAGCCAGGGATCGGATGCAAGCATGAAGGTGTTGATAGGAATGTTTTGCTTACGGCACCATGCTGCCAGATTCAATGTTTTGTTCACAATCTTTCGGTCTAAACCCATACTGTTTTTGTAGTAGCGGTCACCTTCTTTCAGACAGGTTGGCTTTCCATCCGTTATCATGAATATCTGTTTATTCGGGTTTTTTCTTTTTCCCAAAAGCTGAATAGCCAATTCCAATCCCGCCACCGTATTGGTATGAAAAGGACCAACCATTAAATATGGAATATCCTTGGCTTCAATTTGCCATGCATCGTTCCCAAAAACAATGATATCTAAGGTATCTTTCGGATAGCGAATTTTCAAAAACTCTACCAATGCTAAGGCCACTTTTTTTGCTGGTGTGATTCGATCTTCACCATACAATATCATCGAATGTGAAATGTCGATCATCAGCACGGTGCTTGTTTGCGTCTTAAAACTGGTTTCATACACTTCCAAATCCTTTTCTTCCAGATGCAAATCGCCTATTCCGTGGTTCACCTGAGCATTTCGAATGCTATCCGTCACGGAGATGTTTTCAGGCGGATCACCAAACTCAAAAGGCTTACGCTCTGCTTCAGGTTCTTCGCCGCTTCCCGAATAGCCTGTTCGGTGACTGCCTTTGCGGGCTTTTTTCAGTTTGCCGAAAATCTCTTCAAAAGCACTTTTTCGAATTTCACCTTCCGACTTTGCCGTAATACTCATTTTCCCCGGTTCGTTTTCTTTAATGAAACCTTTTGTTTTTAGGTCTTCAATAAAATCGCCCATGCCATAAGCGTCGTCAGTGAGTTGATACTGGCGGTCGAGTTCATTAAGCCAATCCAAGGCTTCGCTCACATCGCCTGAAGTGTGCAGCAGCAATTGCTTAAATAGGTCGAGAAGCCGCTCAAAAGGCGGCTTGTCTTCAACAGGAATATATTCGGTGAAGTGGTGTAGCATGCAAATGAAGTAACAAGAAAAGGATGGGAGAGTTTAAGGGAAACGGAGATTTAGTGAGAATTTATTGAAAAGGACAGGTGATTATTAGCTGAAAATTAGAATCAATTTTTATGAATGTTTGAATCTATTTAGAAAGTTAAACACTACAATTTACATTCGTCAAAAATTCGGATATTCAGCACATGGAAAACACCTCTTGTCCATTATGCAGTGCTGTTGAATTCGATACGCTGATACATACGCCAATCATGATGAAGGACGATGAGCAGGACGCTGAAATGCAATTTGTCATCTGCCTGAACTGCGACTTTATTTACTTTAATCCACGCGTGCCGGTTCAGAAGATTAAGAACTATTATCCGACTTATTATTTGTCCTATCAGGGTGCAAAAGCTTGGGGAAAATATGCTCGTTTGGTAGAATTTGGCCTGAAAAGGGAGTTGAAAAAGCGTCTGAAAATGGTGTTGAAATCTACAGCCAAGCCCCATGGCCGATTGCTTGATTTGGGTTGCGGAAGGCCGGAATTTTTACGGCAGTTTCAGCAAAGCACCCACTGGGAAGTGACAGGGATTGATTTCGATAGCAGCGCCTGGCAGGAAGAACGCTTTGCCCATTTGAATCTGCATGAAGGCGACATTGCTGAAATGGATCTCAGGGCATTCGGCAAGTTCGATGTTATCACCCTGTGGCATTATCTCGAACATGATTACAATCCGGCACACACCTTGCGCCGATTAAAGGATGTTGCAAATGCTGAAACGCATTTAATCATTGAAGTGCCTAATTATGATTCCTTGACAAGAAAATGGCAGAGTAAGCATTGGCAAGGCTTTCACACCCCACGGCATACCGGAGTGTACACACCCGAAACCCTTGCAAAAATGCTGCATAATCATGGCTGGAAGGTTAAAAAGCAATATACCTACGGCTCGCTTGATCCTTTTGTGCTTTGGTGGCTTGGCGAGAGGGAAAAAAAGAAGCTCAATTGGAATAAAAGTATGGAATCGGAATTTCCTAAATTTTTGCTCCAGAAATTGATCAGTAGCCCTTTATTTTCTTTGGAGCGATTCATCAGTTTAGGGGTTCAGACCACTGTGGCTGTTCCCGATTAGAAAGGCATTTAAGGGCTGCGTCCCATTCCATGAACCTTCGCTGCGATAAGGGATGAAATTGGCAAACAATTCTTCTTTATACCAACCCAATTCCCGGGTTTTCTTCACCACTTCGCTGTGCAGTTTGCTCTTGTAAGCATATTGTTTCATGTACGAACGGTCTTCCCATACACTAAAGGTAGCCTGCATGAAGAGCGGATATTCACCTATCCCGATGGAAAAAAGTAAGCCATCATGATCTTTCAGGTTGTCGCTCACTTTGGGAACATAAGACCAAAATCTTCTCAAGTATTTTGTCTTAATAGTGGCACGAGTAATGACTGCCATCAAGCCGCCCTGATATGGTTGAAAATCTTCGAATGGCTTCATGCCCGACCATAATCCATGTGCTTTCGCATTCATCATATAGACTGTCCAATATTCAGCAGAGCGGGTTTTGAAGTTTGCAAATTGTTTGGATGTGTTAAAATATCGCTCAGCATCTGCTTCTGATTTCCACACAGCCATTAAGGCATAACTGTTGAAGTTGGGTTGAATAGAAAAACCGCTCTTTCCACCACTTCCCATGAGCTTAAAAAACTTCAAGCCTTTGGTTTTCTTGAGTCCGGAAAGTGCTAATTGCATTTGCGAAAGCATCCAAAACACTTGGAGACCCGAAAAACGAAAGACGGTTATTGTGGTGATTTGATGATTGTTCATGTGATGAAAGAAACAGGGCATTTCACAAATGGTTTTTACTTAGTGATAATTACATTTTTTGTATTCCAATTCATGTTCAATATTGTTGATTTTTTACTTAATCTTACTTAAATATTGCACCCTTTTCAGCTTTGTTTAGTTTTCGGTAAAATTTTAAGTAGTTGAAAATCAAGTTAAAGAGAATTGTACTGTAAGTAAAAAAGCAAATTAAGTAACAAATCTTACATTTAAAATGTATACCTTTGCACTAACCTTAACCTTATTTATTATGACACTTTTTGCCCATCCCGGAATTGCAATTCCATTAATTGATTTATTAATAAATCATACAGCATCCATCCTGTAATTTTTAATTCTTAATATCTAACCTTAAATTTTTACTTATGATTACTAGTTCTACAACAAAACGATGTTGTGTGATAAGCAATCTGTTTATCAGACATCTCTGGCGGGTTCTGTTTCTTTTGGCAGTTCCATTCTTCGCCAATTCTCAGGTAATTGACTTAGGTCAAATTAATCGAAATACTGCGGACGTGCGGTATGATAATCCATTTTATTCTTCTCCAGACATTCAAAAAGAATTGACGAGGAGTCAGTTAAATAGCTTATCATCAAATTTCTTTTACTCGAAATATCAGTTTCTGGGTCAAAAGAATGCTGTCACTAACCCTGATCTTCCTTTAGACATTTCCTGCCAAGGACTGAGGGTTGTCTTCATTTTAGATGAATCCGGTTCAATTATGGGTGATGATGCCGTTGAAGTTCGAACAGGTGCATTGGCCTTAGCAAATGCATTGAACAATTCAGGAGCAGAACTAAGGGTTATTGAATTTGCTACATCTGCTTCCGTTATAAATTTAGGCGGAGCTTCAGTAAATAATACCTTTATTTCAAATTTCAATAATTATTTGAACTCTTCTTATCTTGGACAAAGTTACAATCCTGTTTCTCAGGCACCTTGTAATGGTTGGACAAACTGGGAAGATGCTTTGATTAAAGCGCAGCCTTTGCCTGCTGATTTAATTATTTTCTTTACTGATGGTAACCCTACCGCTTATAATCAAGGAAGTAGCAATACTTGCGGATCAGTAAGAACCCCTAACGACGGCACTTACAGTGCATCTACTGCACTCTCAAGAGCAGTTACAGTTGCAAATGCAATTAAAACATCAGGTAAACACATGTTTGCTGTTGGTGTAGGAAGTTCGATCAATGAGAGTAACCTTATTGCTGTTTCCGGACCTGATAAATTCAATGACAATCATAATATTTACACCGACGACTATGCTATCGGTGATTTTGATATTATTGCCAGCACACTAACTGCAGCTGTAAATCTTATCTGCGGTACTACCCTTGAAATAGAAAAGTTCGTAAATGAATCATCAAAATGCGTAGGTCAGTCAGTTACTTTTACGATAAAAGTTAAAAATACCGGTGGTCAATATGGTTTTGATGCCAATAATGTTGTGATTACCGATGTTTTACCTAATGGTTACACAAACCCGCAAATTGTTGGAAATGTGCCAGGTGCGTCTTTTAATGGAAATACACTTACTTACAATGCTGGAAATCTTCCGGCCAACGAGTTTGTGACCATTTCTTTCACTGCCACATTAACAACCCCTCCTGCAAATTATAATAACATAGCAAAAACAATTGCAGATAATGCAAATGAAGTTTCTGACAATGCTATAGTAAATGCAATTTACCCTGATCAACCAACTTTAGCTTGCTATCAAACAGCAGTTTTCAATTCACAAACTTGTGAGTGGGACGTAACAGGTGAGCAACCTGCACAACCAACCTTAGCTTGCTACGAATCAGCAGTTTTCAATACTCAAACTTGTGAGTGGGACGTAACTGGTGAACAGCCAGCACAACCTACATTAGCTTGTTACGAATCAGCAGAGTTCAATACACAA
>JBKBKN010000001.1:0-225537 GCA_046294625.1 Flavobacteriales bacterium | reverse complement strand
TTGCTGAGCGTATTTATGTCCATACCAGCAGTAAAAGTGCTTTAGAATTTCTGCAAAATTTTGTTCGTGCCAAAGATTTTCCGCAAGAACTTATTCCTGAAATCATCTTTCTTGATATCAATATGCCATTGATGGATGGTTTTCAGTTTGCCGAAGAATTTCACAAAATCAACAGCACACTCTTCAAGAACGTGAAGATTGTATTCCTGACTAGTTCTATCAACCCCGTGGATCAAAAGCGTGCATTGGCAACCAAACAGGTAGAGACCTTCATTAATAAGCCCCTCACCAAAGATCACTTAGCGAAGATTTAATTTTCCTGCTTCGCAATTCTTAAGCTTTTCTTCATCCGGTGCTATCTATAATTTTGCGACCTTGGCCGCCGCGTGATTAATCTATTTAAATACCTGATTCTATCTGCTCTTTCAGGGCTATTGCTGGCTAATAGTTGGCCCGAGATTGGTTATTGGCCTATCATTTTCATTGCATGGATGCCGATCTTATATGTATCGGAGCGCATGGTGCAAAAGCAAAGTCGCTTACAAGTGCTTAAATCCTTTGGTTATGCTTATTTGAGTTTTGTGATTTGGAACTTTATCAGCACCTGGTGGATTCGCTTTGCATCCTACGAAGGTGCTTTGATGGCAATTTTGGCCAATGCATTTCTAATGGCCTGTTGTTTTGCCATTTACCAAAGAATGCGCATGCGCTTTCCCGATGAGAAATATATCTGGCTTTTCCCTATTTTTTGGATTGCTTTCGAATACCTGCATTTACACTGGGATTTGTCCTGGCCTTGGTTGATGTTGGGCAATGTGTTTGCTTTGCAACACGAAATCATTCAATGGTATGAATTCACGGGAGCTTTTGGAGGAACTTTATGGGTGTTGGCAGTAAATATTGTTTTTTTGCGGATTTATTTGAGCAAAAGCTTTTCCCCTTTACCCATTGCCAAAAAGCTTGCCTTATTGTTGGGTTTACCCATTTTGCTCTCACTTCTGCTCTTTTCATGGGCAGGAACAGAAAAATCAAATCCTTTGGAAGTGGTGATAGTGCAGCCCAACATTGACCCTTACAGCACCAAATTTGATTTTGCCACCATAGAACAACAAACCGAAACTTTTTTTCAGTTGGCAGCATCAAAAATGACTTCTGAAACGAGATATGTGATTGGGCCTGAAACAGCCTTGCCACGCTCCCTGCGCGAAAATGAGCTGATGCGAGAAAAGGAAATGCAAGCCTTATTAGCTTTTGTTGAAAAGCACCCAAATGTAAACTTACTCACCGGTATTGCTTCGCATCAGGTTTATTTACCGCCAAGCACAAAAACCATCACAGCTAGAAAATTTCGCGACGCCGATGTATATTATGATGAATTTAACACGGCCTTGCACTTGAACAAAAATGGCTACGAACTTTATCACAAATCAAAGTTAGTCCCGGGTCCGGAGATGTTGCCATTCCCCTGGCTTTTCGGAACTTTGAATGAGCTCGCACTTGACCTGGGCGGCACAACAGGGCAATTAGGCACACAAAAAGAACGAACGGTTTTCAGGGGAATTGACCCGAACCACCGCCCTGCACCGAGCATCTGCTATGAGTCAGTTTATGGTGGATTTATGCGCGAATATGTGGTGAATGGAGCGAATTTTTTAGCCATCATCACCAACGATGGCTGGTGGGATAATACAGCAGGCCACCGCCAACATTTGGCTTATGCAAAATTGCGCGCTATCGAAACCCGCAGAAGCATTGTGCGTTCGGCCAATACAGGCATTAGCGCAGAAATAAATCAGCGGGGCGATATTGTTCAATACTTGCCCTATGGGGAAGCAGGCGCGATTCGAGCCACTATCAATCTAAACAATGCTAAAACACTTTATGCCATCTCCGGCGACATCATAGCCATTGCCGCGTCCATTGTTGCCTTGGTATTACTCATGTATTTCCCGGTAAGAAAAGTGATGCAGAAATTGATGATTCCCAAGTCAAGAAGTTAATTAAAGTGGAAATTATTAAGCTGTCAACCACCTGGTGGCTTATTTAGGAAGCCAAATGCCACTCTCCACCACCTATTGTCCCCATGACCTTTCCTGTGAACTTTTGGCCATAATAAGCCGAATTATTAGACAAGCTTTTCCGATGCTGACGACCAAATTCATACACTTGGTCAGGTGCGAACAGGGTAATTTTTGCCGGAGCACCTTCCTCGATATGAGATGCGGGCAGACCTAACATGCTACGGCTATTGAAGGACCATAATTTTACAAATTGCTCCATACCAATGTGCTTTCGAAGTACAGTCCAACTGGCCGAAAGTGCAGACTCAAGACCAATCATGCCATGTGCAGCATAGTCAAATTCCACTTGTTTGTGCTCTATATTTTCAGGGCAATGATCTGCCGATAGGAAATCAATCACACCGCTTTTTATTCCGTTGATGAGCGCGTTTCGATGCTGATCGGAACGAAGTGGTGGGTGGAGTTTAAAATTGCTATCAAAGCTTCGCAGTGCTTCGTCAGTGAAATATAAATGATGGACAAAAGTGCCCGCTTTCACTTTCAAACGTTTTTCTTTGGCAATTCGGATGGCTTCTATGGCTTCTTTTGTGGAAATACCAAAAAGAATGACTTCTGACTGATTGTACTCCGCCAATTCTAAGATGCGCCTCACCGCCATTTCTTCGGCAATGGCCGGAACGCCTTTCATTCCTAAGTGTATACTCACTTCACCTTCATGCATTTGACCACCTTTAGTGAGTGTAGGTTCATCAGCAAAGAATATCAATTTTCCGCCGAAGCTTTTCACATACTGCATTGCTAAGCTGATTAGCTGAAGATTGGTAATGGCCTTTTTTGCATCACCAAATGCCACCGCTCCGGCTAGATGCATATCATACATTTCAGAAAGCGACTCACCCTTTAGCCCTTTGCTGATACTGCCTATGGGTAATAGCTCAACTGCGCTACCTGTCGATTGTTTTTTCAAGTAACTCGCCTGACCGGAATGATCTACTGCCGGAAGCAAATCGCTTCGTGTGCAAAGTTCACTAAATCCGCCTTGCTGAGCTGCTGCCCGAAGGGTTTCCAATGTTTCTTTCTCTTCGTATCCTGGCTCTCCTGCAAAGGTATTGATATCGATAGCCCCGGGCATCACTACACAAGCAGTTGTATCTACCTGTTTGTCATCAGCACCTGCTTCTACCTTTCCAATCTTTTGAATGACACCGTTTTGTATTAAAATGTCCGCTTGTTGTTGATGGTATTTTCCTTCAGGGTCAATAATTTGGGCATTTTTCAAGATCAGGTGCATGCGCTTATTTTAAAAATCGAATTAATAAAATTTCTGCCAAAATGAAAAGTAAGGCAAAAATGACAAACCATTTCCAAAGCCTCTTCCCTTCATCGAGTTGCTTGACTACTTCTGTGAGCTCCACCCTACCCGTTTCTATGATGTTAAACAAGCTAAATCCATTGGCATTCAAGGCGGTTGAAAGCTCTGTGTCGCTCCAGGCACTCAGGTCAGATTCATTTCTGTCATAATTAAAAGCCAATTGAATGATGGGCTCATTTCCTGCATTCAAAGAATAAATACCGCTTTGCTTAATCTGATTGTAAACATATAAATAAGCCTTCCCTTCCACAAAACGATATTCAGGAATGATTTCAAATTTCTTGTCTAAGCTGGTCAACTTCAAGGCTTGATCCGAAGTTTTTCGATACTCGGGAACGGGTATGGGTTCATTGCGCCCGATAGTATAGTAAAGCCTTGCCTGAGGCACACTATATAAGGCTATCTTATAGATTGTTGGGATGAAAATGGCATGACGCGGGAAGTTGGTAAACTGCTCATCAGCCGGACAAGCAGCTAAGTAAAACTTGCCTTCGCCCTGACTAAACTGTGCAAGAAAAGGAAAACCATTCTGCAAGGTGAGTACCGGCTCCAATTTACTTTTTGATAAAACACTGAGCTGCAAGTGCTGATTGACCATAGGAAGATCAATATTGTCCGGTATTTTCTCAAATACATCATCGTAAATGCGGTGTTGCAAATTGATTTTTTCAACCTTGTCTTTTCCGCCTAAGGTAGCATTAAAACTGCCTACACCAAGACTACCCAACCAGGTATTGTAGGAGCTGATATTCCCTTTCAAATCAGGAAAAAGCAGGACATGTCCACCTTCAGTCATAAATTTGCTTAACTCCTGTTGAAACCCACTACTGAGCTCGCTCACAGCATTGAGAATGATGAGTTGCTGATTTTTAAACGCACTGTAATCGACTTGCCCGGGTCGCATCACATCCAGCTTGAAACCCGGATTGCGCTCATACAGTTTGCGAAAATATTTTTGTTTATCGTCTTCGGCGATGAGTAAGACATTGATTTGCTCCCTTACCTGAAAAGCAAAAAATTGCTCATTATCATAGGCAATTGGATGGTCGCTCAACTTTACTGAGCCGGAATACATTCCCGGTTCGGTCGTGAGAAAACTAATCGAAGCCTGAATAGAAGAGTCCGCACCTATGGAAATATTCTGTATGCCTTTGGAAATACCATTCATTTCCATCGATATGGGCAGATTTTCAACACGACGAGTAGCATAATTTCTAACCTTGAAGAAAAGCTCATCGGGTTGATTGATGCTGCGGAAGGGTTTCTCAAACCAACAAGAATCAATGAAAATATTATTTACCGTCTGCGAAGGGATTCGAACGAATTTATATTCTGTGATGGTGTCCGAACGCATCAATTCAATATCAGCCTGCGATTTCTGCAAATCGCTAATCACATAGACCTGCTTCAACTTAGCTTCAGACTTGCTGAGCATATCGAGTTGCTTTTTCTGTATTTCCGATAAGGGCGGTGAATTAGGGCTGATGATCACTTCATCGACAAGCGAAACAAATTGCTCTCTATTTACCCACCGCATGTGCCTACCTTCCATATCGTTGGTTATTAGTTGAAAACGATCGGAGGGCTTGTAGGCCAAAGCGATTTCCCTTGCTGCTTTTTTGGCCTGATCGAAAAGGCTGCCCGCTTCGGCTAGGGCATCCATGCTGAAGGAATTGTCGAGATAGACGCTCACCGCCTTTTCCCCCATCATCACTTTGGTATTAGCCGGAATGTAGGGTTGCGCAAATGCTATTACAAGTGTAATAATGGCCAGACAACGGGCGAGCAAAATGAGTAAATGCCTGAGTTTGTTTCTCGATTGAAACTCTTGCTTTACCTCACGTAGAAAACGAACATTGGTAAAATAAACCGTTTTAAATTTTCGAAAATTAAATAGGTGAATGATAATCGGTATGGCAATGGCAAACAATGCAAAAAGAAAACCCGGGTGCAAAAACTTCATCTATGCTGCTTTATTTCTTTGTTAAGTTTGCTCATGACAACTGCAAAACCGCAGTTTTATGATCTTGTTATGTTTATTTTGCCTTTATTAGGGCGGCTAAAATTACTTTAAAATCAAACAACATAAAAATGACAACAGCAGGAAGTAGAGAATTTAAGTTGCCTAATCTGCTTTCAAAACTTAAAAAACTTGCTCCATTGCCACTACCCGGGCATGAAGCTCAATTTAAAATGGCACCTGTTGGCAGGAAAGACAAACCAATCCCTTACAGTCATTCTGACGATCCCAAAGATAGCGCAGTAATTCTCTTTCTTGAATCAGGCTCAGCCGGTCAAACGTATATTTATTTCATTCTTCGAAAAAAGTATAAAGGGGTTCATAGCGGACAAATTGGCTTTCCGGGCGGCAAGTTGGAGACTGGCGACCCTGATCTGATGCATGCCGGCATGCGCGAAGCTTATGAAGAAATCGGTATTAATCCCGATTGCTACTCCATTATTCAATCATTAACCAGCCTGTATGTGCCTGCAAGTCACTTCCTGATTCACCCTTTTCTGGCTATCATTGAAAGACCTTTTGAGCCCAAAATCGAACATCGCGAAGTAGAAGAATTAATAAGAGTCCCACTTAGTTTATTTTTTCTGAATGAAAATATCAAACAGACCCGTATGACTTTTTCGAACCACTATCAAACCGATGTTCCATATTATGATCTCTTTGGGAAAGTGCTTTGGGGAGCAACCGCAATGATTACAAGTGAACTTGTTGAAATGATCAGGCAGCTTCGCTAAGTTAAGCTCCTGTGATGCCAATGCTTAATTTGATGGTGAAATTGCGGTTGAATTCCGGCAAATAGTATGCACCATAGCGATAGAAAAAGGCTACACCATAATTAGCAAATGAACTATTCACCAACCGATTGATCGCAAAACCGGATTCGTGAAAGCCGTGGTTCATCAAACTAAAATCAATTCCTTTGTGTGCTTCAGGATTTCGAAGTGTCCCAATCCCGCTTTGATGGATTAATGCTAACTGAGGGGCAAACTTTTTGATTTTCATCAATGTGCCCACTCTTTGAGTGATAAACACAGAAGCATATCGGTCATTGATAAACTCATTCATACCCATGGTTTCAAACACATTGCGAGATGCCACACGCAAAGTAGAGCCTGTAGCAAAATTGCCCGGCGGATTAATCAACAAACTGTAAGGAACTTCTCCAAATACCGCCGAAGCGTTGATTTGCAGTATGGTGGGACCGATTTTACGCCATGCCTTAGTATATTCAAATTTAAACTCGGAACGATTGTAAGGATAATTTACCCCATTGAGCAAAACGCTTCCAAAAGCAGATTGAAACCAAAATACAGGTTGTTTACTGCCTAGATTAATTAGCAAATGACTATTGCGAAAAAACTTCTCACCGGGAGCCCATCGGGTGCTCATCCCGACTTCTTGCAACTGAAATGAATTAAAAGCTGTAGGCTCTGAAACCGATGATGATTGAAAAGCATAGTCATACATAGGCGTGAACAGGGTTTGACGCACATAGGCCTTATGTCGAAGATATTTAGCCCAACGCCACGTAAGGCTTGCTTCTATGCTCTCCTGAAAATCAAACAAGCGAATAAAAATATCACGAATGCGCTCATTTCCTATCAAGCGTCGATAGCCATTGATGCCTTGGTTTCCTGCTTCTTGCAAATCATTGATATAGCGAAGTTCTAAACGCATATCACGGCGATGGCTGAGAACCAGCTGACCAAAGGCTCCATATTTTATCGCATCGTCTTTGAAGCCATAGCCAAAATGTCCGCCAATTTTGAATCGCTTGCTTACCCGATTGTTGGTGGCCAAGCCTATACCTAAACGAAAACCCTCATAGTCGTTGAATCGAGCTAATCGGTCTAAATCAATTTCCAATAACCAAACAGGCAACATGCCATTGAATAAACCTTCTAAAGCTTTCAATTTCGTGTCGAAACGCTGCGCTTTTGAAATACTATCGAGCACGCGAAAGGTTTCTTGCTCTTGAGGCGAAAGCTCTTCTATACGTACTTCTTTCCAAAAGATGGAGTCGCGTCGTGAAGCTTTGTCGCTCACATCCATTTCTATTTCTGAGAAACGAACTTTCGACAAATCCGGATTTAAATTAACATTGCGCACATAATTTCGGCCAACACCGACTACATGGTATCCTGGAACTTGAATGGTTTTGAAAGTGATATTGGTATTGAGCTGTTCCGGAAACCACTGCCCGTTGATTCTTTGGTATTGCTGTTGAATCTTTATTTGTGTGTTTTCTTCCTTTGCAGGTTCCGCAATCACATTTTGAATGGCAAAATCGGGAGCAGATATGTAAATCAAACCCTTTAGTGCATCAAACACTTTGTTTTGTCGGGGCTTGAAACTGATGATAAACGTTGTGTCTTTGCCCGAAAACAGGGTATCTTCTAATGCAAAAAAATAACGATCTTCGCTGCCTTTGCTGATTGGGTTCAAGTAATTAATTCCTGAAATACCAAAATAGTCATCATAAAAAGAAAATGGCTGCAATTGCATCATCAGCAACAGAAAGGACGCTTCTTTAAGCCCGGAAACCCTGGAACCGATCACCTCTTCATTCACTTTTCCTGCTTTACCCCGACGCTCAGTGACCGACTCCATCATGAATAAATGTTGACGATCAAACAATGAATCAGCACGATTTCTGCTTTTTTGTTCATCTGCGGTCAGCACTTTTAATGCGCTGGTGTCGGGGATTCCGGTAAATACCAGCTTATTATACATTTCACAGCTGTAAGCCGATAATCGTGAAGGATTGTGTCGATCTCTATTGGCAACGGCCTGTCTGATAATTCGATGGGCAGGGTTTTCCCCTGCTACTATCACAGCTGTTTTCAAACTAATACCCCCCAACTCCATGAACACCTCTACATTTGACTGCGATACAATCTGAATCGATCTGGACTGATAACCGACAAAGGAAAAGTTTAGCTTCGAAACGGGTTGTTCGGATTTGATTTGAAACCGCCCTTCAATGTCCGACATGGCTGCAACGCCAAGCACATCAGTGCTGATGCTTACAAATGCCAATGGCTCGCCCGAGCGTGCATCCTTGACTAATCCTTTAATTTGATACAGTTGGGCAAACAACAAGGATGAAAAGCACCAAAAAATGGCTGTAACAACCATCTTTGTAGCTAAACGTATCGATGATTTGCGCGCTATCATTGCCAATCGTGCGGACTTTCTACAAATTCGCCCTCCCAGCGCGCTATGACTACAGTAGCAAGGCAATTACCGATTACGTTTACCGATGTTCGCGCCATATCCATCAATTCATCAATGCCCAATATGATGAAAATAGGCTCCACCGGTAATCCAAATGATGCAGCCGTTCCGAGTAAAATTACCAAGGAAGCACGTGGTACCCCAGCCACTCCCTTGCTCGTGAGCATGAGCGTGAAAACCATGAGCAATTGTTCGCCTATGGTCAGATTGATCCCGGCCACCTGAGCTACAAATATGGAAGCAAGAGAAAGATAAAGCGTGGTACCATCCAAATTAAAACTGTAGCCCGTGGGCATCACAAATGCAACAATTTTTCGTGGAACACCTAAGGCTTCCATATTTTCCATTGCTTTAGGTAATGCGGACTCCGAACTGGTGGTTGCAAAGGCTATGGAAACAGGTTCTGAAATCGCTCTTATAAATTTATTTAAGGGCACACGTGCAATCAGGGCTACCGGAAACAGCACCAGCAGAAGAAATGCCAATAAAGCGATGTAAAGTGTAGCCAAAAGTTTGAAAAGATTAAAAAGAATATCCAGACCCATTGTCCCCACGGTGTATGCAATAGCCGCTCCTACACCAATCGGTGCAAAATACATTATGATGTTGGTGAACTTAAACATTACTTCCGATAAACTCTCCGCAAAATCAACCATCGGACGACGGTATTTTTCAGCTACCATTGCAAGTGCAATACCAAAAATGATACTAAATACCACAATCTGAAGTACCTCACCTTCATAGATCGATTTTGCGATATTTTCGGGGAAAATATGCAGAATAATCTGGTTCAAATCCTGCTTAGCTACCTGCGGCAATTCTTCATGCACCCCGGCAACCATGTTTACACCTTCGCCTGCCTTACTGATATTGATAGCAATCAAACCGATAAACAAAGCCACAGTAGTAACAATTTCAAAGTATATGAGCGATTTGAGACCCATTCTCCCGATTTGCTTCAGATTAGAGTGCCCCGCAATGCCTACCACCAGGGTGCCGAAAAGTAAGGGAGCAATGATTGTTTTAATCAACTTTAGAAATACTTTACTCAAGACTTGGAGCTTAACTCCCACCTCGGGCAAATCATATCCGATTTCACCACCTACTACCATGGAGATTAGTATCCATGCTGTAAGCGATTTCTTGTAAAATGCAAACAACAGCAATGATGCTATAGCAGTCCAGCGTGCGATAAGCAGGAACTGTCCTGAAAATCCTACATTCAAATACTCTTGAACCAGATGCAGGATCATTGTGATTGTGATAAAGCCAAAGGCTATGAATCCAGATTTTTTCTTATCCATTAATGCGTTCTTTTTCCCTGATAAGGCTTCAAATCTACAATAAAATAATCCTGAAGAGTGCAGTAATAAAGAATATGATAAATTTCCCAAGGCCCAGGGCAAAAATTAATCTGCTTTTGATGGCGGTCAACAAAGGATTTTTAGCTTTGTCGCAATATTATTCTAATGTCTTACGCCTTATTCGATTCTGCCAATTGGCAAGCAGTTTTTACTATCGACGGCCTTGTTGTGCTGCTAACTTTAGGTTTGCTGGAAATCATTTTAGGGGTAGATAATATCATTTTTATCTCTATTATCTGTGGGCGACTTCCAAAAGAGCAACAAGCTAAAGGGAGAATCTTGGGTTTGGGTCTAGCGCTTCTTTTCAGAATTGGTCTCCTTAGCATTATCGCATGGATAGCAGGCTTGACGGGAGAATTGTTCCGCATTGTTGATTTTGCAGTGAGTGGAAGAGATTTGATTCTTTTTGCCGGAGGTGTCTTTCTCTTGGTGAAAACATCATTGGAAATCTTACATAAAATCAACGGAAGGGATGAATTGAAGCCTGGTGAAACCCCTAAGTTTATTAGCTTTTCTTCGGCTATCCTTCAAATTATTCTAATCGACTTAGTGTTTTCATTCGATTCCATCCTAACTGCAGTGGGTTTGTCAAAAAACCTTGTTATCATGGTACTGGCCGTAGTTTTTGCTATGGTAGTCATGATGATATTTTCAGGGGTAGTGAGCAACTTTATCAACAAACACCCGACAGTAAAAATGCTTGCACTTGCTTTTTTGCTTGTGATTGGCGCTGTGCTGGTTTTGGAAAGTCTGCATTTGCATGTCGAAAAGGCATACATTTATAGTGCGATGGGCTTTTCGCTCATGGTAGAATTGCTCAATATGCAAATGCATAAGCAAAAAGCAATCAGAGATGGCCAACATAAAATCCAGTAAATCTTTAATATTTGGCAATAAATTTGCTACCTTTTAGCGAACCAAATTGCATTTGCCGGCACAAGCGGTGCAAACAGTGCTTAAAACTCCAATACACATGATTAAGAAGAAATTCACTTATCTATTTGTGGCCATAATGGTTTTCAGTTTTGCAAACGCGCAAAACACCAATAATTTGCTAAACAATGCTGCCAACGCATTAGGCGGTAACAATCGTGGAAACAATTTAAGCAACCAGCAAATTGTAAATGGGCTCAAAGAAGCGCTCACTATTGGATCCAATAACGCAGCTGCTTCGGCTTCAAGGACTGATGGCTTTTTTAAAAATGACCTCATCAGGATTCCATTTCCTCCTGAAGCGCGCGAAGTACAGTCAAGAGCCATTCAACTTGGCATGCAGCAACAGGTCAATGATTTCATACGATCGTTAAACAGAGCAGCCGAAGAAGCATCAAAAGAAGCGGCTCCTATATTTGCCAATGCCATAACATCAATGACCGTTAACGATGGTTTAGCAATTCTTCGCGGAAATGACGATGCTGCCACACGTTTTTTACAAAACCGCACCACTCCCGAATTGCAAAATCGCTTCAGACCCATTATCAAGCGAGCCATCAATAAAGCTCAAGTAGCGCGACAATGGAACCCAATCATTACACGTTACAACCGTCTGCCTATGGTGCGACAAATGAATCCCAACTTGGAAGATTATGTCCTTGATCGCACCCTTATTGGTCTATTCTCTTTGATTGCCTCAGAAGAAGGGAAAATCAGACGTGACCCTGCAGCAAGGGTAACTGACCTACTCCGTAGTGTCTTCGGTTAAAATTTTGATTTCTACCGGGTCACCTAAATGCTTGGGCTGTGCATTCAGAAAATAAATATCCAGCATGGCTCTCATCCTTGCAAAATATTCTCGAATCGTCGTTTTAAGCGAATATCGCTGTGGAACATCGTCGGCAGTAAAAGCTATGGCATCAATATCATGATGGTGGGCAATAAACAGAGCACGCTCATCCTGAAATTTTTGTGAAATAACCACAAACTGCTGCTGACCGAATACTTCTCTGCATCTGATCACAGAGTCAAAGGTTCGCAATCCTGCATAGTCTAACGTTATGGCCGATTCTGGCACTCCTCTTGCAATAAGTGCCTTTTTCATATCCAAAGGTTCGTTGTAATCGTTGCTTCTGTTATCGCCACTCACAATCAAATGTTTCACTTTACCCGCTTTGTAAAGTTGAACAGCAGCTTCTATTCTATTTACAAAATACAAATTGGTAAATCCGGCAGAATTAAACTTGCTCGTTCCTAAAATTAAGCCCACATCCTGAGTGGGTAAGGCATTCATATCATGGTAGATATATGATTTTGCCCTAGAGCTGATCCAAAAATCACTGAACCACAATAAAAACGCCATGCTCACTGTGAAGCAGAAAAACGCAATAAATAACCACTTAAATAACTTGCTCAAAATCTGAAAATACTCTGCAAAGTAACAAAATCGAGCCAAACCAACCTATTAAAAGCGCGTTAATGCCATCAACGGCTTAGACTTTGCGTCTTTTAAATGACCAAGTCACCGAAATTTTTGCGACCAACTCTTTTTCCTTATTCAATCCTTCGGCAAACAATGTGATCTGTCCGGAATCGCCAGCTTTTTGAAGTTGGTCAAGCAAAATACGAACCTCAGCGCCTTGGCGACAGTGAAAAAAAACTTTTTGATCGGCTTTTTTATAAAACTCGGCCTTAAACCCTACTACCAACATCGAAAATGACCCCTTTTCTATTACAGCCAATTGCGCCAATGCCCCGGTAGCAAGTTCGCCCGCACCGGATAAGGCAGCAAAATAAGTCGATTTAAAGGGATTTTTTGTGCTCCAGCGGTAAGGCAAACTCACCATACATTCTGTTTCGTTCAGAGTATTGATGCGCATTCCCCAAAATACAGCTGAAGGCAGCTGATAGAGCATCGCAAAGCAAAACTTCAAAGGATGAGTCATGGTAGAAATATATCTACTGGGCTTCATTTAGGCGGCTTTTATCGTGCTACAATAAATCGGGTTCTGTATGTTACGCCGCTCTTTGATTCTACTTTCAATAAATACATTCCAGGTGACAAGCTGCTTAAATTAAGTACAGACTGGCGATCGTCTTTATCAAGCAAGGGCACATCTCGTTTGTTTCCCTTCATATCATACACCGTTAAGTGCGCCAATGGCGATTGATTCGTTTTTACATGCAAAAACATAGAAGCAGGCTGAGGAAATAACCTAGCTTCGAATGCTTTGGGATTTTCTATTGATAAAACATTGAGACCGCAAACCTGCTGCGCTGTGATTCTTGTTGAAGTATTCAAGGAATCTAGAAAAGCTTGCCAGTTCAAAGATTGATTTTTCAAGAAAGTCTCCAACATGGTGATCGAAAAATCATTTAAGACACTTTGCTGCTGCTGCCGATTGATAGTTGGTTGTGGATTTGATGTACCTTCGCCAAGCTCACATGTAAAACTGCTATTGGCAAAAAAGCAGTGTCCGCCGCCATTGATGCTGATGTATTTTCTACATGGACTATTTGTTGCTGCATTAAATATCGGGAGTTGATGCTGCACCGGGGGCGTAACGCCGTCATTACTCCCTGCAAAAATTAATAAAGGCGCTGTTATACTTGCTGCAGCAGCCACAGCTGATGGGTTGGTTTCGGCCGGAGCTAATCCCACTACTAGGTCGAAGGTATTGTTGTTAGATGCGGCCAACATGCTGGCGCCTCCACCCATGGAGTGACCCATCACAGCTTTTTTGCCGTTGAATTTCTCAAACCAAAAGTTTCCTTGCACCTGATTAAAATTTTCCACCAACTGACGGGCGATAAACCGTAAATCTGCCCCAAAGTTGGCATGGCTTGGACTTAATCCATTTTCGGTATTAGCAAAAGCAATAATGTAACCTTTGGGCACCAAAAAATCGCTGATATTTTCGTATGATGAATAGGACATCACAAACCCATGACCAAAAACAATCAAGGGAAACGTGCCTTGAGCCAGTGGCGCATTGTTTCCGGCTGAAACTGCCGGGTAATAAATTTCTGTTGGCACCGAACGATTGTTGCGCTCTGAATCAATCAAATTTTCAGTTCGCTTGCCAATCTGAAAAGGTTGAGCAACTAAAGTGCTCAAAAAACAAAAACAAACTGTAATGCAAGCATATAATAGGTTCATAAATATTTTTTTAGCAAATGTGCAAAAAAACAAAGCTTGCTTAACCATTCAGTACATTTTTAGCATATAAATCTTTCACCGCAATAATTTTTTTTTAAAAACCTTCACACCTAAAACCTGCCACAAACAAACGAATTGCTTTACTTTGCGCTACTTACAGAAATGAAGGGAATTAATCTAAAAAAAATCGTTGAGACAGCGGGCTTTATTGGCACCCTTCCGGCAAGAAAACTTACCGATGCTATTGCACTGATAGGTCAGCAAAGCCGCTTGAATCGGATCATGCCTCCACTGCGCAAACGCGATCTCACAGTGTTTTTCACAGCATTGCTACCAGCTTTGTTCACAGCCTGGTACCTTCGCTCGTTTGATGACATCAAGCCCGAAACGGCTAATATGGCCGGAATATTTGTATTGGCTTGTTTACTTTGGGCAACTGAAGCTCTACCGCTTTTTGCTACTTCGCTGCTCATCATTGGTCTGGAAATCCTTTTTCTAGCCAATCCGGCCGAATGGAAAGGCTTAGGACTCAGTAACGGCTTGGAAATTGACTACCTCTATTTTCTGAAACCCCTATCAGATCCGGTGATCATCTTGTTTCTTGGAGGATTTCTTTTGGCAAGAGCGTCTGTGAAAGCTGGTGTCGACAATTTGATCGCTGCTATACTTTTGAAGCCCTTTACTTCCTCTCCGCAAAAAATGATGTTGGGTGTGATCATGATCACCGCCTTATTTAGCATGTGGATGAGCAATACGGCCACCACTGCCATGATGCTGTCCTTGCTCATGCCGGTACTGGCTCAACTCAAAGACGAACCCCTGATTGCCAAAGGTTTAATAATTGCCGTTCCGATTTCTGCTAATCTCGGTGGCATGGGCACTCCGGTAGCATCTCCGCCCAACGCTGTGGCAGTAGGTTATTTGAGCAATCTGAATTATACCATTAATTTTAGTGATTGGGTAATTGCAGCGGTTCCTGTAATGCTGTTTATGCTATGGCTCACCTGGAAGGTGCTTTGCAAAAAATACAATCCCGAGAAAAAGAAATTTTCATTCCAATTGCATGATGCCAAGCAGGGGAGATGGGCTAATTTTGTGATGTTCATTTTTGGTGTCACCGTATTGCTATGGCTCACAGAAGCACTGCATGGTGTTCCAGCTCCTGTCATTTCTTTAATCCCCGTGGTTGCATTTACTGTAACCGGCCTGATCGACCGCAACGATATCAATTCCTTGGAATGGAGTATTTTGCTGCTGATTGCCGGCGGTATAGCGCTAGGTAGAGGCATGAACCTTACCGGCCTCGACGACCTGATTGTACGAAGCATTAATGCTGACTCGCTGCTACTAGTGCCCGCATTGATATTGGGTATGATTATGCTCAGTAACTTCATGTCCAACACAGCTGCTGCAAACCTTATGATACCCATCGGCATAGGCATGATGCAGGTGCAATCTTTTGCTCCTTTAGCTATTCTGGCCGGAACTTTCTCCATTGCTCTAGCGGCATCTATGTCCATGATATTGCCAGTGAGCACACCCCCAAATGCCTTAGCTTATTCATCGGGCAAGCTTGAATCAAACGACTTTCGCTACATCGGATTTGTTTTGGCTATTACGGGTTTAATCTGTTTGATTTTACTTTTTTCAGCAGCGGGATTTGCCCAACGACTGGGACTTTTTCCGGGAATTTAAATCACATTATTTAGCCTTTGCCAATGTGAAACCAAAGGTGGTGCCCACATCCAATAGGCTCCTCACGCTGATGGTTTGATCGTGTGCCTCGATTATGTGCTTAACTATGGACAAACCCAACCCTGTGCCACCAATTTCTCTCGATCGACTGCGGTCTACCCTGTAGAATCGTTCAAAAAGACGTGGAATGTGTTCCTTGGCAATACCTATCCCATTATCGGTCACTTCGATGAGAATATTTTCATCCATATCGTAAAAGGCGACCTTAGACTCCCCTACATCCTTGCTATATTTTATGGAATTCATCAGCAAGTTAGTAATCACTTTTTGAATACTTTCCTTATCGGCTTTGACATAAATAGGTCTATCATAAACTTCTTTGAACAACAATTTTACATTATTGGTCTCCGCACTAAATTGAATACTTTGCATGATATCGGCACAAAGTGCTACGATATCAAATTTCTCTTTATGCAGTATCAATTGGCCTGATTCGAATTGTGTGATAATCTCCAAGTCTTCCACAATATTGACCATGCGCTCTACACTCTTTTCTGCTCTTTCCAAATAAGCCCTGTTTACTTTGGGGTCTTCCAGTGCACCATCGAGTAAGGTCATGATGTAGCCTTGAATATTGAAAATGGGCGTTTTCAATTCGTGCGATACATTGCCTAAAAATTCTCTTCTGTAGGTTTCCAGATTTTTGAGATATTCGATTTCTTCTTTCTGGTCTTTAGCCCAGGCCTCCACATCACGATTTACTTCATAAATAATGTCCGAGTTCAGATCAATAGTTTTTGGCTTTTGCCCTTTTTTGAGCTTCAACTGGTGAATGTTCTTATAAATAAGTTTTATTTTTCGGTAAATGAAGCGCTCTAAGGCATATTGAAGCAAAAAATAGCAAATCAAAAATGTAAATCCTATGGTGATGATGGGTAAAATCAGACTGAATTTCCCGTGAATAACATAGTCTGCCGCAAACACAAATAATCCCAAACAAACGGCCAACCAAATAGACAAATACAGCGCTAGGCTTTTAGGAGTCGATGTGTTCATTTCACTCAGCAAAACTGAAGCGGAAATATACTTAAAACTCAAACTTATATCCTACACCTTTTATAGTGCGAATATATTTTTCTCCTACTTTTTCGCGCAGTTTCCGAATATGTACGTCAATCGTTCTGTCCCCTACCACTACATCATCGCCCCAAACTGATTTTAAAATATCTTCTCGTGTGAAAACTTTTCCCGGTTTGGATGCCAGCAAAGCGATCAGTTCAAATTCTTTTTTGGGCAGATGTATTTCAATATTGTCTTTTACAATCAAATATTTTTCTCTATCGATAATAAATCCATTGATCTGGAGAATATTACTGCTATCTTCTATGGTCGCACTTCTTCTCAATAGCGCCTTCACGCGGCTTACCAGCACCCTAGGTTTAATCGGTTTATTGATGTAGTCATCTGCACCTGCATCAAACCCTGCTATTTGCGAATAATCTTCACTTCTTGCTGTGAGAAAGGCAATCAACGTATTTTTTAATTCCGGTGTCTCTCTTATCACTCTACAGGTCTCAATCCCGTCCAAATCTGGCATCATGACATCAAGAATAATGAGATGTGGCTTTTCTCTTTGTGCAATTTTTATGGCTTCTCGGCCATTGGAACTCGAAAAAACCTCAAAACCTTCTTTTTGCAAATTGTAACTAATGAATTCAAGTATGTCCTGTTCATCGTCAACAAGAAGGATTTTATTATTGTCTTTGCTCATGATCAGACATTTTTTCGGCTACGAAAGTAGGCAGACTTTCAAGCACAAATGTTAACCAAATATTAATTAAATTTTTAGAACTGGCAATACTTAAGGAGATGGCTTTTTAACAGCTCTAGGTTCGCCAATATCCCCTCATTAGGCTATAAGAGCCAGGAAAACAAAGTTCACATATCTTTCATTGACTTCAGTTCGATAAATTATTAAATGCAAATCAAAATTAAATGCCCCCTTAGACTCATAATTTATAGCTTTGCACATTGTGTAATCAAAATATAAAGTCTAGGCATCATGGATGTAAAATTGCTATCGGCTATATGCGAAACCTCGGGAGCACCCGGTTATGAATCAAAAATAAGAAACCTGATTCTTAAGGAGATTGAAGGCCATGCTGATCAAATAGAAATAGATAACATGGGCAATATCGTAGCGCTTAAAAAAGGAAAAGAAAATAAAAAAGCTATGGTGGCTGCCCATATGGATGAAATTGCCTTTATGGTTACACATATCGATGATGAAGGTTTTTTGAGATTCACCAGCCTTGGTGGCTTCGACCCAAAAACACTAACTGCGCAACGCGTGATTGTGCATGGTAAAGAAGATTTGATAGGTGTAATGGGCTCAAAACCCATTCATCTTATGACCCCTGAAGAGCGGGAAAAAGCTCCGAAATTGACCGATTTCTTTATTGATCTGGGACTTTCAGGTGAAATTGTAAAGGATAAAGTCAAAATAGGCGATGTGGTTACAAGAGAGCGTAAGTTGATTGAAATGGGCAATTGTGTGAATTGCAAATCACTAGACAACAGGGTATCAGTCTACATTCTCATTGAAGCCTTAAAACAATTAAATAACCCACCTTACGACGTGTATGCTGTATTCACCGTGCAAGAAGAAGTAGGCATAAGGGGTGCGCAAGCTGCCACGCTTAAAATCAATCCTGATTTTGGTTTTGGTTTAGACACCACCATTGCTTATGATGTTCCGGGCTCAAAGGCGCATGAACAGGTGACACGTTTAGGAAAAGGAACTGCGATTAAAATCATGGACGCATCGGTGATCTGCGATTACCGAATGGTTGATTACATGAAAAAGACTGCCGAAAAACATCAAATTAAATGGCAGCCTGAGATTCTAGTTGCAGGGGGAACTGATACTTCAGGGCTTCAGAAAATGACAGCAGGGGGTTCAATTGCAGGGGCGGTTTCTATCCCAACCAGACACATTCACCAGGTGATTGAGATGGTGGATAAATCAGATGTGGATGCTTCCGTTGGGCTTTTAGTAGCCTGCCTAAATGAACTTCATTTATACGATTGGAAACACCAATAGCGGCTATCTATTGCAGCTACAGTTAATTCAATATAATAAATGTGATTTCATAGCTTGCATCACTTTTCAAGCTTACTTTTGAATTATCAGGTTATTTGGCACAGCCGTTGAAAAGGCTACATCATCAATATTTAATAATCGATCGTGAAAAGCTTATCTACTCTATTCACTGCCTTTGTTCTAGGTGCACTTTCATGATTCGCACAGTTTCCTCCTTCAAACCTAACCTTCTTTTCAAAAAATGGCGAACGATTTATATTGATTATGAATGGTTTACGATATAATGCTGAACCGGCTACAAATATTAGAATTACAGACCTTCCGACGGGTGGTTACAAAGTAAAAGCAATTTTGGAAGACGAATCGGTTGGACAAGCAACCACAACAATTACACTAGATCCTGCTTTGGAAAAAACCTTTAATATAAGGGCTAAAAAAAAGACCATGCTAGGAACCACACTGAAAAAGATGGTAAATCAAGTGGCTCGTGACTTAAATATAAGCAATCGCGACACCACAACCAACCCCGATATAGAAATATATGTAATCAGGTGGGTATCGGATGTAAATTTATCAGGCTATGTGCAAAATAATGAGACACAAACTGGTTCACAAGAAAGCAGAAATCAGCAAATTCAACAGAACAACACACAGCAAACCAATCAAAGCACAAGTGTAGTGAATAGTACCAACACCATGACCACTTCCGTAGATATGCAAGTGAATGATCCGGATGGTTCTGTCTACATTAATATGAGTGTTTCGGCTCCTGATTTAATCATTACGGAGCAAACTACAACAGTTACAATTACGCAAACTTCCACAACAATCGCACAACACGATCATTATGTTATGCCGGGGTATAGCGGCCCAATCGGTTGTCCATGGCCAATGAAAAACAACGACTTCAATGCGGCTAAAAACAGCATTAAGAAATCAAGTTTTGAAGATGACAAATTGAACACGGCCAAACAAATCGTTAGAGTGAATTGCATAACTACTGAGCAAGTAAAAGAGTTAATAAAACTTATGAGTTTTGAAGAAAGCAAACTCGATTTTGCAAAATTTGCTTATTCCAGAACCTATGATCTTGGTAATTATTTTCAAGTGAACGAAGCCTTCACATTTAGCAGTTCGGAAGAGCAAATTAGCGAATTTATTGAAGCAGGAAGCAGATAAAACAGGAACGGGCGCTTGTTTTAAGCGCCCGTTCTCGTATTTCTTTATTTACGATTCATTCATTATAAATCTCAACTCTTCAATCCTCTTGTTGAGCATAAGCAAATATTCCTTTTGCTCAAACGTAAGATCAGTATTTTCAATCGTCGGAAGGGCGGCATCCGTTTCAGCCAATGCTTTATTAAGGCTACTAAGTACTTTAATATCAGTATTTTCGACAAGCCGACTGATGCGAATCCGAATCTTACTATTTCGATTGAGCTTCATAATTGCTTAACAAAGATATATTTTTTTGTTTACTTCAAAATCTAAATAAAACTTACATAGCCTGCTCCGGAATTCTTGGCATAAACTCTTCACCATTCTTCAGGCTTTGCCTCGCTTTTTTGGGCCATTCGAAAATAAATTTCGTTCCTACTCCAATTTCAGATTCAACCCAAATTTTACCACCACGCTCATCAATGATCTTCTTCACAATCGCTAAACCAACACCTGTGCTTTCCATCACATCTCTTGCAAGCAAGGTTTGGAATATCACAAATATCTTCTCATAAAACTGCGGTTCTATGCCAGGGCCATTGTCTGCCACATAAAACTGATAATAATCTTTAAACTCTTTGCAACCCAAATTGATTTTGATCACCTCCTTATCGCAATGTTTGATGGCATTACTAATTAAGTTGGAGAACACTTGATGAAGCTTTAACTTATCAGTGATGAATTCAGGCAAGGCATTGTCAACGGTCAAGTCAACCTTCTGATCGAGTACCAGCATTTCATAAACATCATCAATCAGTTGATTCACATTAGTCAATGATTCAGTGCCTTTTACTCTATCGGCTCGAGAATATTCAAGTATCCCATTAATTAATGCTTCAAGGCGCATCACCCTGCCTTTAATCATGTTGAAGTGCTGTCTGGAGTCCTCAGTGAGCTGGCCACCCATATCTTCTTCAATCCATGTGCTCAGGTTGCTTATTGCCCGTAGCGGCGCTTTGAGGTCGTGCGAAACCACATAGGCGAACTTGTCTAACTCTTTATTTGCCTTTTCGAGCGAACGGTAATAATCTGCCAAGCGCTCTTCCGACTCTTTTCGCTCTGAAATATCATTTTCTACAAATACATATTGCAACTGATCAGCAGAAGTGTTTACCGGGGTCATTTGTATAGACAACCAAATATTTTCCCCTTGTTTGCGCGGCAAACTTATCTCGCCTGCATAACTTTTTCTTTTATTTATGTGATCTACAAGATTATGAATCTCTTCCTGATGCTGACTTGCGGTGTGCAGCAATTCGAAATAGTTTGTTCCTTGAGCCTCCTCAAAACCAAAGCCCATTATCTTAGAATAGGCGTCGTTAACCCACTCAATTATTCCATTAGCGTCTGTAATGATTACAGCATTATCAGTTTTACTGGCTACGAGTGAGAGACGTTCCAGTTCAATGTTTTTCTTCTGCAACTCATCACGCGATTCACTGATTTTAGTGATGATAATGTTTTTATCGTTTTCTATGTAATTACTTAATGCGAAGAGCAAAAATGTACCGGTTAGAAATGAAATGAAATAATCCAGATTCAAGTCATGAGGGGTATTCTGGATTATAATGGGCTTATAATCTACGATGCCCATATCGGTGAGCACGTAGAAATATATGACATTAAGAATTGCAATCAGAGAAAAGATTTTTCCTGCGCGATTGCCCAAAAGCATAAAAGTGGCCAAAATGAAACCACCCATAAAGATAAATCCCGAGTTTCTGATGCCCCCTGAATAATAGGTTACCGCATGGAGAACTAAAAAGGAACTGGAAATAATCACAGCATAGGCTAGCTTGATATTGCCATGCTTGAGCAGTGAAATGTAATTTGTTATTAAAACAATGTTTAAAATAATGATGGAACCGGATACAATATCCAGTTCATGAAAAGTAATCAGCACTTGGGTGATTAGGAAAGTGCTAATTATAAATGAAGCAAGAGTGTAAACTTGAAAGAGCAGAAAACGGTTTCGTCCCGCCACATCTTCCTTATCGAAGCTGTTGAGTACGCTTTTGAGAGTAAAATAATTGAGTAGGGTTGCTTTCAATTCCTTTGCCATTAACTTCTGCTCTTTTTTACTTTAATTAAAAGGCGATGTTACATTGAACGGCAAATCATACGCAACAATATTCACATGATTCTTACATGGACTCTTAAATCTTAACGATTCATTTTGAAGGCCTTGTAAATATCCTGCATGCTTGAATCATTGTCTTTCAATGCTAATGGCAGTTGCTCTTTGATAACTGTAAGCAAGCCATAAATATCTTCAAATGTATTATTAACTGTAATTGGAATTCTTAAGCCGGTATTTTTGTAAGGAACACTTGGATAAACCGAAATATTTATGAAATAGCCATGATTTAAAATCCGTCGAACCATATTGAATCCAACACCGGGCTTGCCAACGCCAATAAAAAATATCGGCGAATAACTTTCTTCTATGAGTGGCAAGTCGAATTGTTTGCACACATCAATAAAATACTCCATTCTTTTTTGCAATTCCTGTTGGTAAACGTTGATTTCCTTGCTTAAATGTAGCTTTGCGGATGCTATAATTGCCCCCAACATTGGTGGTTGCACTGGTCCGGAAAATATCATGGTTCCGCCGCAATTTCTAACCTTTCTTTTTGCTTTTTCATCAGGGAAGACCAAAACACCTCCACAGGCTGCAAAACTTTTTGCTAAACCGGCAACCAGATAAAGCCTTTCATGAAAAGGCTTCTGACTCAACACATATCCGCTTCCATTGGGTCCACACCAACCTGTTCCATGCGCATCGTCCACATAAAGATGAAATTGCTCATAGGTGTCGAGAAGCTCATAAAGACGATTAATTGGAAGAAAATCTCCATACATCGAATAAACGCCATCGGCCATGTACCAAACTTTCTCATGCTTTTCTTTCAGCTCATTGATGCGATCTTCGAGCATTTGCATGTTATTGTGCCGAATCAGTTCCACATGCACACCTCTAACCTTCAGCAATTGACATGCTGTTTGCACACAGTTGTGCACTTGCAAGTCAAGAATTACCGCATCACGGTCGCCTACCAATACGGGAATATTAGATAAATGCCCGAGTGTTACTGTGGGAGCTAAAAGCGCCGGTTTGTCGAACATTTTTTCAAGAAGCTCTTCCGCTTCACGATAAAGGGTAACAGTTGAATAGGATCTTGACGAAGAAAATTGGCTACCATAACGCTCTACAGCATCTTTAACTCCTTCTATAATTTTAGGATGCCGTTCTAATCCAAGATAACTGCAAGAACCAAAATTAAAAATGTCTTGGCTCTGAATACGTATTGTTCGCCCGTTTAAAATCTCATCTTCAATAGTAATATGTGCAATACCCAGATTAGCCGAAATGTCTGCAACCTCATTTACTGTGTCTAAGATTTGTTCATGTTTAGTTTTTGCAACTGTCGTAGTTTCGCGATTCATCTTCATTGAATTTTGATGTATCAAATGTATATTCAACAGCGTTAAGCATGTTTTGGATTTATCAAAGATATGAGCAAGTTTATTAACAGTAAAATCAACCGTTTCAAAACTAAAATTTTGTTTTATTGTTACAATTTTTAAAAAACGCTATCATGTCCAAAACCCTTGTAATTGGTGCAAGCCAAAAGCCCGACCGACATTCTAATATAGCTATTAAAATGCTCAAGAACCGATCAATTGAAACCTATGCATATGGCAGTAAACGTGGCGAAACACATGGTGTAGAAATTAAAAATACCCAAGACCTAATTAAAGATCTTGATACGGTTACAGTCTATCTGAGTGCCAAAAATCAGGAAGGCGTTAAGCAATATATCATGGAACTTCATCCCAAAAGGGTGATATTTAACCCTGGTGCCGAAAATGAAGAATTCGAAGTCGAACTCGCTGCGAATGGCATAAAAACACTAAATGCTTGCACATTGGTATTGTTAACAACAGGACAATATTAAACTCGAATTAAAATCCTACTTTTGACCGCAATATCATTTCATGCAAATCAAACCATTTTTTTTCTCCATTTTATTTGTATTTTCCATTTACGCCAATTGCCTAAGCGCTCAATCTACTAAAAAATACACCATCAGTGGATATGTGAAAGACGAAACCACCGGAGAATTTCTCATTGGAGCCAGTGTTTATGTAAAGGAAAGCATGCAAGGTGTGGGTACTAATACCTATGGATTTTATTCACTGACCATTCCGGAAGGAGAATACACACTGATGGTGAGTTACTTAGGCTTTAGTGAATACAGCCAGAATATCAAGCTAAACAAGGATCTTAGAATTAACGCTTCGCTTAAACCACGGGTAATAGAAACTAAAGTATTTGAAGTGACCGACGAACGCATTGATAAAAATGTGAAAAGTACCGATATGGGCAGAGTAGAACTCAATGTGGAAGAAATGAAAAAATTACCAGCCTTTATGGGTGAAGTGGACGTGATTAAGGTGGTACAGCTTATCCCAGGTATCAAATCGGCTGGTGAAGGTAATACAGGATTTTATGTGCGTGGAGGTGGTCCGGATCAAAATCTTATTTTGCTCGACGAAGCTATCGTTTATAATGCCGCGCATCTTTTTGGCTTTTTCTCGGTGTTCAATCCTGATGCCATTAAGGGTGTGGATGTGCATAAAGGAGGTATGCCGGCTCAATACGGTGGTCGATTGGCTTCGGTACTCGATATTCAAATGAAAGAAGGGAATAATCGAGAATACAAGGTGGATGGTGGTATCGGTCTGGTTGCATCACGGCTTACCGTTCAAGGACCGATCAAAAAAGACACCAGTTCCTTTATTATTTCAGGAAGACGAACCTATCTCGATGCCATTGCACAGCCATTTGTGCGTAGAGATTCTCCTTTCAGAGGTTCAGGATACTATTTTTATGACCTGAATACCAAAATCAATTATAGGCTTTCTGACAAAGACCGAATTTTTCTAAGTGGTTATTTTGGGCGCGATGTATTTACTTTCAAAAGCACAGACTCCGGGTTTAATATTCGCATTCCTTGGGGCAATGCTACTGCATCAGCAAGATGGAATCACTTATTTAACGACAAGCTGTTTCTCAACACTTCGCTGATATTTTCAGATTATAAATTTCAGTCCGATATTGAACAGTCAGCCTTTCGGTTTGGCGTGTTCTCCGGCATCAGAGATTACAACGCAAAAGTTGATTTCAGTTACTTCCCCAATGTACGTCATCAAGTAAAATTTGGAGCAAACTATATTTTTCATCGTTTCACGCCAAACAATGCCAGCGCTGAATTGCTTGGAACTGAGTTTGATCTGGGCGAAGAAGAAAGACTTTTTGCTCATGAAGCAGCCATCTATGTGGGCGATGATTTTGATGTAACAGATAAACTACGAATTCATGCCGGGCTAAGAGGTTCAACTTTTATTCATGTGGGTCCCTTTACCCGATATATCCAAAATGAACAAGGTCAAACCATCGATGAAATCACTTATGCTCCAGGCGATCGGATTGCACAATATAATCGCGTGGAGCCACGATTTATGCTGCGCTACAGCCTCGACTTAAAATCATCCATCAAAGCATCATACACCCAAAATTATCAGTACCTGCACCTTACATCATTTGCCAATGTGTCGCTTCCTACTGATATTTGGATACCAAGTACATCGATTGTTGAGCCACAATTCGGACAGCAATACTCATTGGGCTATTACAGAAACTTAAAACAAAATATGTTTGAGACTTCTGCAGAAGTTTATTACAAAATACTGGAAAATCAAGTTGAATTTAAAGATGGAACTCTTCAGCAGGACCAAGTAAACAACAATTTGGACAATACGCTCACCTTTGGCTCAGGTCAGGCCTATGGTATTGAGCTGTTCTTCAAAAAAACCTTAGGTAAAACCACTGGTTGGGTAGGTTACACCTTATCATACACTACCCGACTGTTCCCTGAATTGAATAATGGCGAACGCTTTTTTGCACGTTACGACCGCCGACATGATATCAGTGTGGTGGCAAACCACGAATTAAATAAAAAATGGACGCTTGCTGCCGTATTTGTTTACTCCAGTGGTAATTTGCTCTGGCTTCCTACATCGCAATATTTTTTCGAAGGCAATTTCGTGGCACAATTTGATGCAAGGAATAATTTCCGCATGCCGGCTTACCATAGGTTAGATTTCTCTGCAACTTATATTTCTAAGGAAACACAAAAATTCAAATCGAGCTGGAATTTCTCCATCTACAATGTTTACAGCAGATTGAACCCCTATTTTATTTACATTGATACTTCGGGCAATCCGGTTGATGGAAGCCTTCAGGCTCAAGCCAAAATGGTATCTCTGTTCCCTATCATTCCCAGTGTAACCTACAATTTCAGTTTCTGATGAAAAAATTATTTAAAATATTCCCGATACTTTTCATCACCGCATCGCTTTTCTACGCCTGCGAAAGAGACATCGATATCGATTTGGGCGATGCTGCTATCAGAGTGGTGGTTGAAGGTGCGATTGAACAAGGAGAAAAACCACGCATTTTACTAACACGAAGCAGAGGTTTTTTTGATCAGGTACCCACAGATTCTATCGAGTTTATTAACAAAACGCTCATACTAGATGCCAACATCACCATCACAGACGGCTCTGTGACCGAAACCATGTTTTTGACCTTTTCCAATCAATATCCTTTTTTGTTTTACACCACAGCCAATATGGTGGGAGAAGTTGGTAAAACATATAGCATCACCATTCAGGCAGATGGACGAATTCTAACTTCATCAACCCGTATTCCCCCACCCGTTCCCATTGACACCACTTTTTTCGGATTGAATATTTTTGACCAAAATGAAGACTCGTTAGGATTTGTTTTTATCCGATATACTGACCCTGATACCATTGGAAATGCCTATCGCCTTTTTCTTAGGCGTAATAGCTTCCCTAGTTTTTTACCCGCTCGCGGCAGCGTGTCCGATGATCGGTTCAGCAATGGACTCACCATAGAGTTTTTTGCAGGAAATCCACTACCACCGTTCGTCGGCTTCAGTGAATCCCGCAGAGAAGATTTCTTCTTTAAGCGGGGAGATACCATTTACACCAAATTCTGCACAATAGGGATCAATGAATTTAATTTCTTCAACACGCTCGAAGTCGCCGTGAGCAGCAATGGCAATCCATTTGCCGTTCCGGTTCTCATCAAGTCTAATATTAAAGGAGAAGGTGGTTTGGGTGTATGGTGTGGTTATGGTGTAACCTTTGATACCACCATAGCCCAATAAATCTTGGTATATTTGCGGCTTTATTGAAGAATCATATCATGAACGAAATAGAAAAAATCGATTGCCTGATTATTGGCTCAGGCCCTGCTGGATACACAGCAGCCATTTATGCAGCACGCGCTGATCTGAAACCTGTACTTTATACCGGCATGCAGCCTGGCGGACAGCTGACCATCACCAATGACGTAGAAAATTACCCCGGCTATCCGGATGGCGTAATGGGGCCGGAGATGATGGAAGACTTTAAGAAACAAGCGGAAAGATTTGGCACGGATGTTCGCTTTGGTATGGCTACAAAAGTAGAATTCGGCCAACCCTATCATAAAGTAACGATCGACGAGAGCAAAATAATAGAAACAAAAACCTTAATTATTTCCACAGGAGCTTCAGCCAAATGGTTAGGCATTCCATCAGAAGACAAACTCAATGGCCGAGGTGTTTCAGCTTGTGCAGTTTGCGATGGATTCTTCTTTCGTGGTCAGGATGTGGCAATAGTTGGCGGCGGGGATACCGCAGCTGAAGAAGCCACTTATCTTGCAAAACTCTGTAATAAGGTTTACATGATTGTAAGAAAAAATGAACTCCGCGCTTCAAAGGCCATGCAGGCAAGGGTGTTTAAAACGCCTAATCTTGAGGTAATTTTTGAGCATGAAACACAAGAAATCCTGGGCGAAGAAGCCGTTAACGGAGTTTTGATTAGAAACACCAAAACCGGCGACACACGCAAGCTGGATATTTCAGGCTTCTTTGTAGCCATTGGGCATACGCCTAACTCATCTCTTTTCAAAGGACTTTTGGATATGGATGAGAATGGATATATCAAGACTATTCCGGGCAGTACTAAAACAAATGTACCGGGTGTATTTGCCTGCGGCGACGTGCAGGACCACGTTTATCGTCAAGCCGTTACAGCAGCCGGAACAGGTTGCATGGCCGCATTGGACGCAGAGCGCTATTTGGTATCTTTAAACGACTAAAATATTTAACTATGGACAAACCTTTCATTGCACAGAAATCTCCTTTTGTAATCGAATGCGAGCCTGGGACTTATGCATGGTGTGCATGTGGCAAAAGCAGCAAACAACCCTACTGTGATGGTTCGCATAAGGGAACCAATTTCAGACCGGTGATTGAGAAAATTGAAACCACTAAGAAAATAGCATGGTGCGGCTGCAAAGCTTCTTCCAATGCGCCATTCTGCGATGGAACTCATCGCAAACTTGATGAATGAAGTTCTAGATATGCTTACTTTGTTGTGACCAACACACAACACATCAGATGGAATAAATGAAGCATTTGCATAAATGAATTGGATCAATTACTTTTATGATCTTGAATTGGATGCTTAAAGTTTCCAAATCAATTCATAGAAACCAATAGTTTTAATTAGCCGTTTTATAACCATCAATTCAACACTTTAAAATGATGAAAAACATAATAGCAATTTCTTTTAGTTTTTTCGTTTGCTCCTTAGCCATAGGTCAAACAGATGCTGAAAATAGAGCTGCACAGCGTGAAAGAGATGTCTTAATGGGCAAGACAACTGAACCGGCACAATCTAATGAAACTGGAAATCAAAATGGAGTAATCTCCAATAGACTTCCACATCAAGTTCCTTTGAAACCGGTTAATCCGGAATCGAATACTGCTACCGGTACCCGAAGCAATTTACCTGGCAGTGAAGTAGAGCAAAATGCTCCACTTAAAGAAGCAAAGGCGGTAGATAACACTACCGTTCAGCCTGTGAGAGTAGATCGTGTAAAGTTGGAAAGGCATGCTAATCCAAACGAGGAACAGAAGAACAAGAAGCCTACAGAATAATTGAGAAAGACGTTAATGAACCCCAAGGTTTTAGAAAATCTCTAAATCTTTGGGGTTTTTGTTTTTAATATCCATGTATCTTTCACGAAGCAGTTTATGCAACATGGGAGCTTTCCCACTACCTTCCCAATCGGGCATTGGCTCGTCCAAATCTTCGATTACCCCCAAACTCATCACTTTTCGGCGAAAATTTCGTTTGTCAAGTTCATGGCCTAGCACAGACTCATAGAGATTTTGTAATTCGCTGAGCGTAAACTTTTCGGGCAATAGCTCAAAGCCTGCTAACTGTGTACTCATTTTAGTAAGCAATCGACGATTGGCAGCAGCCACAATCTCGTTGTGGTCAAATGCAAGTATAGGCATGTTTTTAAAATCAAACCATTGAGCAGTCTTGCCCACTTCGCTTTCATTGTTTTGCTTGTAGTCTTTAATATTCACAAAACAATAATAACCTATGCTGATTACCCTACCTAAAGGATGTCTTGTAATATCTGCGAAAGCACGAATTTGCTTCTTGTAAAATTTGTTGACCCCGCTAATTTCTATCACCAGATTATCAACCGTTTTTTCTATATCATCGTTGGGGTAAACCAACTCTGCCGGCAATGACCATTTGCCGCGATGCGGATCCTGCAATCGCTTTACCAACAATACTTTTATCTTTTTATCATCAAAGCCGAAAATCACCGTGCTTACAGAACAGGCAGCCCTGAAATAGTAGTTTAATTCTTCCGACATGGCGTTTGATTGTTTGGTTTTTGTAATTTTCATTTTGCTAATCTATTTGGCAGTACCTATGTATCCGATGCAAAAATACATCAAATAAAACTTATTAATATCAATCATGAGCCCGAATTAATAAACAATTAACAATTGAATATATATGATTTTTTATTGAGTAACAAATTCGATAAATAACAGATAAGACTAGCAGAAAACATGTTATTTAAAAATGCAAAAAAATAGGCTTCAAGAACTTCTGAAGAGTGCCGTTCGAAAATTTCAGTTACTTTTGCTCACCTTTATTGATTACAGACTTCTATGACCTATTTAATGCTGGGTCTCCAGCTAATACTAAGCCTATCTATACTCGTTATTTTACATGAACTCGGCCACTTCCTTCCTGCGAAGAAATTTGGCATGCGTGTGGAGAAATTCTATCTCTTTTTCGATCCCTGGTTTTCTATTTTCAAAAAGAAAAAAGGCGATACTGAATATGGTGTTGGCTGGCTGCCTTTGGGGGGATATGTGAAAATAGCCGGAATGGTAGACGAATCGATGGATAAAGAGCAAATGGCTCAACCTCCACAGCCATGGGAGTTTCGTTCCAAGCCGGCCTGGCAGCGATTGATTGTAATGATTGGTGGGGTTACGGTGAACCTGATTTTAGGAATGTTTATTTATGCCATGCTTTTGTATGCTTATGGCAAAGAATACATTCCGGTGGCTAATGCAGAATATGGTGTAGTGGTGCTCGATGAGATTGGCTTTGATGCTGGATTTCAGGATGGCGATAAAATTATTTCTATAAATGGCAAATTGCCTAAGGACTTTAAAGAATTAAATCTTGAAATTTTGCTAGGGAGTGACCCTGTGGTTGAAATTGAGCGCAATGGGCAAAGAGAAAAAATCGCTATCCCAAAGGGCTTTGCAGAAAAAATGGTTGCACTCAACGAGCCAGTGCTCTTTCTTCCTGCCTTTCCTGCTGTTGTTGATTCTATTCCATCCGATTCAGAGGCCGGGAAAAACGGCCTTATGAAAGGCGACCAGGTAATCGCCGTCAATGATGTTCCAACACCATCATTTCACCGTCTGCAACGGACTTTAGCTTCATTTAAAGAATCTGATGCGAAAGTCACTCTTTTGCGGGGGGCAGATACGGTAGTGATTAATACTCCAATCAGCGCAGCAGGCACTATAGGCTTTAGGCCGGTGGGTCCGAATGAATTTCTCAGTGTAGCCGTTGAGCGCTACAGTTTTATTGAATCATTCCCTGCTGGCATTTCAGAAGGCTTCGGAACACTTGTGAACTATGTGAAACAGTTCAAAGTAGTGTTTACTAAAGAAGGTTCTCAAAAGTTAGGAGGGTTCGGTGCAATTGCGAGTCAGTTTGATGCCAATTGGGACTGGCAAAGATTCTGGAACATTACTGCATTTATCTCCATTGCTTTAGCTTTCATGAATATTCTTCCAATTCCGGCACTTGATGGAGGCCATGTGGTTTTTCTGCTTTATGAAATGATTACCGGTCGCAAACCCAGCGAGAAGTTTCTGGAGAAAGCACAAATCATTGGAATGGTCTTATTGTTAAGCCTTCTGATTTTTGCCAATGCCAACGATATCATCAAGGCTATTTCAGGGAAGTAATTTACCGGCCTAAATACGCTGTAGCTACTTCTTCGAGTTCAGCATACCATGCTTCGCCATATTTACGAATCAAAGCTTCCTTTAAAAAGCGATAGACTGGAACCTGTAGTTTCTCTCCGCAATGGCAGGCAGGTTTGCAAATATCCCATTCGTGATAATTTACCGCATCGCGATCGTAAAGCTTACTAATCCGCACCGGATATAAATGACAGGAAATAGGCTTTCTAAAAGTTGTTTTTCCGGCTCTCCAGGCAAGTTCTATACCACAGGCTGCTGTTCCATCTTCTTCAAAAACGGTATATGCACAGTGTTTGCCCTTCACCAAGGGGGTGACCAAATCACCATCGGTATCAATAACAAAATTTCCCCATTCTTCAATTTCTCTCAGCCCATCCGCTGGTATATAGGGCTTAATGTGTTCCCAATCGTCTTCGAGCAAACCAATTTCCTGCTCTTCGAGCGGGGCTCCGGAGTCACCTAATACGCAGCAAGCACCTTTGCATGCGTTGAGATCACACACAAACTTTTTCTCTAACAAATCTTGAGAAACCAGGTGTCCGCCTACAATAATCATTTGATCAAAATTTAGTTGCAAAATTAGCTATTAAACACATGGTGTCGGAATTAAATTCTTTTGTGCGTTCCATTCAATTCTTTTAGGTTTGCTGCAAATTATTCAACATGGCAGATGAGTATCTGATTTATGAAGATATGCTCTTTGAAGCTGACGCGCTGATCAAAGACAATCACATATCTGAAGCAGTACACTTGCTCGAAGATATTATTTCAAGAGCACCCGATTTTGGCAAAGCCTATAATCATCTCGGCTTCATCTATGAAACCAAACTAAAGGAACTGGAAAAAGCCGAAAAGATGTATCGTCAGTGCATCGCCTACAGTCCAGATTATCCGGCTGTTTATATCAATCTTTCTATAGTGTTAAGCTCAATGGGGAAATTTGATGAACAAAAAGATCTGCTCGAAAAATCGCTCCATATTGCAGGTGTTGACAAAGCATCTATACGAAACGAGATGGGCATTATGTATGAGTTACAGGAAGACTATAACAAAGCTATAGAAAACTACAAAATGGCGATCAAATGTACACTTCTGGATAATAATCTTGAAATTTACAAAAAGTCAATCGAACGTTGCCGTACCAAGCGGGATTTAATGGAACTATAAACACTTGAATTTTAATCATACACCATGTCAAACCAGGAAGAACTGTTTAAAAAAGTAGTGGCACATGCCAAAGAGTATGGATTTATTTTTCAGTCGTCAGAAATTTATGATGGACTCGGCGCGGTCTATGATTATGGCCAAAACGGCGTAGAGCTGAAAAACAATATCAAAACATACTGGTGGAAATCGATGGTGCAAATGCATGAAAACATTGTTGGTATAGATGCCGCCATCTTTATGCATCCTCGTGTGTGGAAAGCCTCAGGCCATGTGGATGGATTTAGTGACCCGATGATCGACAATAAGGACTCAAAAAAACGTTACCGTGCCGATCAGATTCTTGAAGAGCAAATCGAACGCTACATCAAAAAAGGTAAGACGGATAAAGCGCAGCAATTGAGTGATGACATGAACAAAGCGCTCAATGAAAATGATTTGAATGCCCTAAAGACATTGATTGAAGCTCATGAAATAGCTTGTCCGATTAGTGGTACACGCAATTGGACCGATGTGCGTCAGTTCAACCTGATGTTTGCAACACAAATGGGAGCTATGGCCGATGGTGCTGACGAAGTGTATTTGCGACCGGAAACAGCGCAAGGTATTTTTGTTAATTTTCTGAATGTGCAAAAAACCGGAAGAATGAAAATACCCTTTGGTATTGCACAAATTGGAAAAGCCTTTCGCAATGAAATCATCGCACGACAGTTTATCATGCGCATGCGTGAATTTGAACAAATGGAAATGCAGTTTTTTGTCCGCCCGGGTGAAGAACTGAAATGGTATGAACATTGGAAAGAAACCCGATTGAAATGGCATCTAGCCCTTGGCACGCCAAAAGAAAAATATCGTTTTCACAATCACGAAAAGTTAGCACACTACGCTAATGCGGCATTAGATATAGAATTTGAATTTCCTTTCGGCTTTAAAGAAGTAGAGGGTATTCATTCCCGCACCGACTTTGATTTGCGGCAGCATCAGGAATTCAGCGGTAAAAAAATGCAATATTTCGATCCGGAGATCAATCAAAATTATATCCCATATGTAATCGAAACTTCTATCGGACTCGATCGCATGTTTCTGTTGACCCTTTGCAATGCCTACAAAGAAGAAGAAGTGGGCGAAGCTGACAAAAAAGATACCCGTGTTGTATTAAGCATTCCGCCACAGCTCGCTCCGATGAAAGTGGCCGTTTTCCCACTTACTAAAAAAGATGGTCTGCCAGAGAAAGCACGCGAAATCATGGATAGGCTTAAATTTGATTTCAATTGTCATTACGAAGAAAAGGATGCTATCGGGAAACGCTATCGTCGTCACGATGCCATTGGCACGCCATTTTGCGTAACAGTCGATCATGATACGTTGGAGAACAATACCGTAACCATTCGTCACCGAGACACCATGCTTCAGGAGCGTGTGCCTGTGGAGCACTTGGAAAAAATAATTGGAGATAAGGTGAATATGAAGAGCCTACTAAGCGCTTAGCTTAGAATTGCTTTAAGCGCGAAAGTCTGAAATCACGATAGTCCATCTTTGCGTAGTATTGAGTTCCCCTCATAAGATATAAGGCGGGAAAAGTGTTGCCTACTATGGATATAAAGTCGGGTAAATTGTCAACGGTTGCAATCGGAAAGGGTGCTGCATGATTATCACTCCAATGTTGGCCTGCTTCTTTGGGCTCGCTTGAAAGCATTAGAAAATAAATTGGCAAGTCGATAAATCCATACTCCTGCAAAAAATACACTCTTGTGGTTAGTAATTTGCAAAATGGACAACTCGGCGTTACAGCAAGCAAAATATAGGGTTCTTCCGATGCTTGTGGCTTTAGGTTAGAAGTAAATTGCAGAGATTTGTAAAGACTGTCGTTTTGAAATTTTCTGGCTTCATGAATAGGCTCGGTTTGAAATAAAACAAAGTCGGGGGCGCTGTAGATTAATGGAAAACCGAAGCTTAGGCCAAGCATGGCAAATACTAGAATTTGCTTCTTTGTAGATTTTTGAGACTGATTCAAAACCGGGGCTTTTCGCAAATAAGAAATCAACCCGAAAATTATCAATGCTTAATAAATCGTGTCGAATCCCTGAAAAATAAAATAGTTGCCGGATGAAAGATGATAAGGATAAACTAAGCTAAAACCAGCCTGAAAAACTGACAAACCGATGAGGATGGCTAGGAGAAAAAGTGATAAACGAAGCGTTCTGCGGAGCTGAACATTTAAAATCAACAAATCCACCGAACCGAATTCACAGATAATTATCAGTCGGGCTAAGAGTGATGCAGCCACAATACTGAACCCTCAACTGTTTAAGTAAAGCTCAAAAGCTTCTGTACTCATGAGCTTTAATGAAGCAGTGAGGGCAAAGACGAGAGTAAACAGAAGTCTTGCCAAAAAGAAAATAAATAAACAGGGATAAACTATTCCTGCTGCTACCAACTAAAGTGATTTACTTAAGCTCACAGCTTGCGGTAGGATCAGCAATCTTATATGTATTTTCAATAGCTGTGCAAGATGTTTCCTGATCACTTTTACTGGCTTTTTCAAGTTCTGCGCTGAATGTTTGTCCCGCCACTTTACATTCACATATACGTGCCTTTTGACATGATGTGATGGCCAAACCTGAAATGATCAGGGAAGTAAAAAGTAGTTTTTTCATGGTTTAATAAATTAAGATTTTATGCAAACATAATGCGCAATACCAGACTATTAACATTTACAAAAAAAATGATGCAATTAAATTTGTTCAGGGGCTTTCCACGACCTTCTTTTGGCTTGATTATTAGACCATTGGAAGAGATAGCCTTGTTTTGTTTAACCAAATTCATAAAATCATAAACAAAAACTCTGATTCGAAGTTATATTCAGGACTTTGACAATAAATCAAACTAAGTGAAAGCAAGCGTTTACAGAAAAGAGCACTTCAATGCAGCACACCGACTGCATAATCCCAAATGGAGCGATGAAAAGAACCAAGAGATTTTTGGGCTCTGCAATAATCCCAATTATCATGGACACAATTATGATCTGGTAGTGAAAGTTACCGGCCCCATCGATCCGGAAACCGGCTATGTGATTGATGCAAAAATTCTGAAACAATTAATCAAAACCGAAATCACCGGCAGATTTGATCACAAAAATCTAAACCTAGATACTGATGAATTCAGCGAATTGAATCCTACTGCCGAAAATATTGCTGCTGTTTGCTGGCAGAAATTAAAAAAACATTTACCAGATAATCTTGAACTAACAATCATACTTTATGAAACTGAACGGAACTTTGTTGAATTCAACGGACAATGATATCAATCTTGATGAATTGATTGGCGATGAGCATATTGGAACGTCTCTTGACACTCCCTTGCGCCCTGATGCATTTGCGCTTTCGGACAAGGAAAAAATGAAAATTATTGAGCGTAATTTTCGTGAAATCATGCTCACCTTGGGTTTAGACTTAAATGACGACAGCCTGCGCGGCACCCCAAAACGCGTTGCAAAAATGTATGTTGAAGAAATCTTTTCTGGACTCAATCCGGTAAACAAGCCTAGCGTGGCGCTCTTTGAAAACAAGTATAAATACAAAGAAATGCTGGTGGAAAAGGACATCACATTTTATTCAAACTGCGAACACCATTTTGTGCCTATCATTGGCAAAGCACACGTGGCATATATTTCTAATGGTTACGTAATTGGCTTGTCAAAAATTAACCGCATCGTGCAATATTATGCCAAGCGACCACAAGTGCAAGAACGCCTGACTGTGCAAATTGCTAATGAGTTGAAGAAAATTCTTAAAACAGAAGATGTGGCTGTACTCATAGAAGCTTCTCATTTATGTGTGTCATCGCGCGGCATTCAGGATATTACCAGTGCGACGGTGACATCGAGTTATCATGGTAAATTCAACGAAGAAAGCACGAGACAAGAGTTTCTGAAATATATCGGCTAACAGGTAAAGAAATATGAAACACTATGTAATTGTTGGTGGAAGCAAAGGAATAGGCAAAGCCTTGGCTATGAAACTTGCAGAGCAAAATAAGGTTTGGGTGTTGTCGCGTAGTGCGGATGAAATCTCAGGAATCAATAATATTACGCATCAAAGCTTCGATGCATTGAATGATGAAGTCTCATCGCTGCCGGAATTAATTCATGGCTTGGCTTACTGTCCGGGAAGTATCAACCTGATGCCCTTTCACCGAATCAAAGCAGAACAATTTCAGCAGGAAATCAATATCAATTTGATGGGTGCCATCAAAGTGATATTGGCTGCTCTACCGGGATTAAAAGCTGCTAATGGCTCATCTGTTGTGACCTTTAGTACTGTTGCTGTGCAAACCGGCATGCCCTTTCATGCATCTATCGCAGCTGCCAAAGGAGCTGTGGAAGGCCTCACGCGCTCGCTTGCTGCAGAATATGCTGCCAATAACATCCGATTTAATTGCATCGCTCCTTCGCTGACCAATACATCATTGGCTGAAAAACTCCTTGCAAGTGAAGAAAAACAAGCAGCTGCTGCCAAACGACACCCTATAGGACGATTTGGTGAAGCTAACGATATTGCAGCTTTAGCCGCATTTTTACTCAGCGACAACGCATCATGGATTACCGGTCAAGTGCTACATGCTGATGGCGGTATGTCGAGTTTGAGAATGCTTTGATATATTGATTATTGAATTCTTTCATACTCAGGAGCGCCCAAATTTTGGAAAAATTAAAGTAATACATTTTGCTATATTTGCATGTATGAAAGAGCTTTCTAAGCAAATAGAGCAAATTAAAATGCTTTGTTCACTATACAAGGTTAAATCTCTATGTGCCTTTGGCTATGTGAAGACTGACAAACTCAAACATGAAAGTGACATAGACCTTGTGGTTGACATTGAAGAAAAAGATCCATTTACCTATTCTGACAGCTATTTTAATTTTAAGTTTCAGTTGGTGCTACTTCTGGGTCGAAAGATTGATCTACTGGAACTTAAGGCAATTCGAAACCCATTCTTGAAAGAACAGATTGAAAAAACTAAAGTCTTTATCTATGGAGGTTGAAATAAAGACTTGTCTTGCTGACATAAAACAAGCGATCATAGAAATAGACATATTCCTTCCGGATAAAAATACTTCTAGGCCTTTCAACATGATCTGAAAACCAAAAGAGCCATAGAAAGAAATATTGAAATTATCGGTGAAGCAGTTAATCGAATTATTAAAGTAAATCCTCAATTTCCCTTAACGAATGCACGAAAAATAATTGATACGAGAAACAGAATCATTCATGGCTATGACATTGTTTCTGATGACATTATTTGGGCAATTGTAATTAAGGAATTAGGAAACTTACAAGCAGACGTCGACGAGCTGTTGAATAGATAAGCAATATTGTGAACAACCATTTCCCACTATCATTTTATTGATGTAAACTTTCTGCTTTCGAATATTATCTTTGCGCAAGATTATGCCACTGGATCAGCCCGACGATATTCGTGAAGAAAGTGAAATGTCCTTCCTGGATCATTTAGAAGCCCTTCGCTGGCATCTGATACGCTCCGTTACAGTGATTCTGGTGTTTATGATTTTGGCATTTATATACAAGAATATTTTGTTTGACCGCATTATCCTTGGGCCAAAAAATGCTGACTTTCCGACCTACCGTTTCTTTTGTTTCATAAGTGAATGGTTATTTAACAATGACAGCATTTGCATTGGTGAAATGAAGTTCAACCTGATTAATATCACCATGGCCGGGCAGTTTACCACACATATCATGGTATCCTTTTTTGCAGGTCTTGTGCTGGCGTTTCCCTATGTGCTTTGGGAAGTTTGGCGCTTTATAAAGCCCGGGTTATATGCTCACGAACGCAAACACGCCAATGGAATGGTATTTTATAGCAGTTTTCTTTTTGTGCTTGGTATCGGCTTCGGTTATTTTGTGATTGCTCCACTATCAGTAAATTTTCTCGGAAACTATCGTGTGAGCGAAATGATCGATAATCAAATCAGTATATCATCCTTTATGACCACCGTGGTTACTACCACTTTTGCTACCGGAGTGGTTTTTCAATTGCCCATTGTGGTTTATTTCTTATCTCGCATTGGACTCATCACATCAAGAATCCTGAAAGTGTATCGCAAAGCATCCTATGTAGGTATTTTGGTGCTTTCAGCTATCATCACCCCACCTGATGTCACCAGTCAGGTCATCGTGGCATTGCCCCTTTTCTTGCTCTACGAAATTAGCATCACCATCAGTCGAGCTATAGAGAAAAAGAAAGCAACTAAATAGTTGAAGTAATTTTATTGGCCTGTTGGGCAATCCATTTCAAATCTTGCTGAATCATGCAGTTGAAATGTCCTTTTGGACAAGATTTAAAACCAATTTTGGAGCATGGCCTGCAGGACAATCCTTTTACCTCTGCCATGATGGAAACCTGCGACTCATTTTTTCTATAGGGATACATCCCAAATTGGGGCACCGTATTTCCCCAAATGCTGATAATCGGTTTACCTAAAGCGGCGGCTATATGCATCAAGCCGGTATCGTGAGTGATAACTATGGCAGCGAGTTGAAGTGCAGTCGCTGAACCATCAAGGCTAAGTGCTCCACATGCATCAAAAACCCGGTTTGACCCTACCAAAGCTTTAATCTCATTTGCTTGCTCTCGGTCTGCGCTTCCACCAAGTAATATAACCGGCAGGTCAAGTAAGTTGATTAATTCAGCCAATCGCGCATTGGGCATTCGCTTGGTAGCATGCTGAGCGCCGATGCATAGTGCCACAAACTGATTTGGCAATTGGTTTAATGCAGCAAAATTTGTAAAAGACTTAGTCCCTTCCTGTCCGATGAAATAATCAAGTCCAGAACCATCATTCTCCACACCCAATTTTTTGACAGCATCGAAATATCTATCTACGATATGCTCATCGGGTAGCATGTTTATTTTAAACCGAACCATCAGATATTTTCGAAAGTTCAGCTTAGGAAAGGAATAAGACCGAATGCCGAATAAATTTACCTTCAACCGAAAACTGCGCAAATTATTATGCAGGTCAATAACTGCATTATATTTTTCTTTTCGCAATCCGCAAAAGCCGTCCTTTTCCACTTCTTCCCAAATCAAGACCTTGCTAATGTATGGGTTGTTTTCAACCACATTTCGGAATGCAGCTTTGGTAATAAAATGAATGTCAGCTTCGGGCACCTGCAATTTGGTGCAGCGCACCACCGGCGAAGTGAGCACGATATCACCTATAGAACTAAGTCTGACAAAAAGAAATTTTGGCATTGGGCTGCTGAAGGGCCTTTAATTTTTGCCAAACTTAATCAATCAGCGCTTAATCTTTCGATTATCTTTTACTGTAAACACTCTGGAAATATTAAATCCGAACAATATATCGCCATTGCCCCAGGTACCTTGATTGCGCGATATGAAAGTGTTTTCGGTCATTCCGCGGCTATTGGTCACATGCAACTGAAACACGTGCCCACCAGTTTCAATATCAAACCCTAAAGAAAATGTATTGGTGGTGTTGGGTAGTTTAAACCCTGGTATCTGATAAAAATATTCTGCATTGATACTTACTCTCTTGTTTAGTTTAATGCGCCCACCTGAACCTAAAGCCACGATATCATTAGGATCTTCGACTCGTTCTACCAGATTATGATGAACAACGGTAGGCATCAATTGAAAAGAAAAAGCTTCATTAAACTTTCTCCCAACGATGAGTTGATGTGCATAATACAAGCGCGATGAAAAATAATTTTCTCTGTCAGGATTTGCCCAACGTAGTGAATTAAGCATCATGGAACTGTACCAATTAATACTCAAAGGATTGTTTTTTGCCCCACTGGATTGATGCATCAAACGATATTTGAAATAGCCTGTATAGGTCTTTTCAAAAGTGGCTCTTCCTACTCCGATCATTAAATTCTTGGTCAACCCATAGTCAAAGGCCATAAGCATGGTGGCATTGTCTAAACCCCATAGTTCATAAGCCCCTCTATTGATAGTTCCAAAGCGGTGATTGATTTTGAAATCCAAAACACCTTCGGCAGTTTGCTCCACTGTGTGGCCATTGATGAGTCGTGTGGTTTTGAAAGTGGCCTGTGTAAATTCAGTTGTAGGCTCAGAAGACATCTCGCTTTCCAAAAGCTTCATCAAGTCATCTTCGGGTTGAGCAAATGCCCTGGGGCATAAGAAAATTAAAAGGCCAAAAAGCAGCGGGGCTAAAAGTTTATTCATCAGCTTTTCTTTTCGTATGGTTCGTATTTGATATCCACATTTACATCAATCTCTTCAGCAATTTTATTGGCCACTACAGAAGGGATTTTAATATCATAATCTTTGCAACGCACCTTAAATTTTGAGAGCGCTGCAATTTTTCCATTTTTAACCACAATGGTTCCAGGCACAGTAACATTCTTGGTAACCCCATGAATGGTAAGATCGCCTTTCACATTCACTTTATATTCGCCATTTTTTTTGTAATTGTTTGGATCAAAATCCTGAAGATTTCCTTTGAACTGTGCCTTTGGAAATTTGTCACTTTCCATATAGTTTTCATTGAAATGTTCCTGCATGAGTGCTTTCTCAAATCGGAAGCTCTTGATGAGCACCGCAAAAACAAGTTCGTTTTTTTCCACATTAAGAAAGCTGCTTACTTCGTTGTTCACCGCTTCTATATTTTCCATAGGTGTGGTGGAAAAAAAGTCGATTTTACCGGTTTTGGTAAAGTAGGTTTGTGCCATTAGTGATACTGCCATCAAGCTCATCACAAGGCTTAATTGAATTTTTTTCATAATTGCTGTGGTTTTAAGATTGGTTGTTTTCAATTGTTGGGCATTCCCTGATTCACCCATGCGCTAATTCGATTAATCTCGCATTGAGGAATCTTGGGTGCACTCTTAGGCATGGGTGAAAAGCCCTGATTGTGTTTGATAGAGCCTACCAGACTGCCTAATTCTGCATAAGTCACTACATTTTGATGTGTAGAGAGATTGATTCCGGCCGATGGAAAAGCACCACTATGACAACCGGTGCATCGGGTTTGTAAAATTGGTGCCACTACGGTTGAATAAGACACATTCGTAGTGTCGCAGTTTTGACCGTCCGGATAAAGCAATTCTTCTTTATCGTAATAGCACCCTGGTAAAGTAAGTAATACCAACCCTGCAAAAGCTGAAATTGTAAGTATTTTGAAAAAAAAAGTAGTGCCTATTTTAATCGTTTTGCGCTCCATTGTCAATCCACTTTTTGATTTTCGTAATCTGGCAATTGCTCAATTTGGGGTTATTTTTAGGCATAGGAGAAAATCCTGCCTGATGATTGATAGTACCAAAAAGTCTGCCACTATTTACAACAAGCAAAACACCTGAATGGTTTGAAAGATTAATCCCCGCATCGGGCAAAGCGCCAGAGTGGCAGCCTGTGCAATGACTCTCCAAAATCGGCTTAATGTCTGCGTTGAACTTAAAAGTGCTCGTATCGCAGCTTGCAGCGCAATTTACCGTGTTTTGGGCTCCTTCATTAATCCATTGGGTAATCAGACTAATTTGAGACGCACTCAAGGGCGCATTGGGCGGAGGCGGCATAATCTTATCCGGATCATCTTCGGTAATATACCTGATCACTTTACTGTCGCCGGGGTTATTCGGTTTAATTGCATTGCCAGAAGCCATAATATTGGCATAGCTGGTGAAGTTATATCCATCGGCTGAAGTAATGGCATCGTGACAGCCTGCATAGGCACATGAACTTTGAAAAATCGGGAGTATTTGTGATTCGAAACAAATTCCGCCGTTGGCGTTGTTATTATTATTGTTGATTGGGGGTTCGTGTCTGCATGATGAAATGACGATTAAGGTCACACTCAACATCATCAGCAGCAAATGTCTGGTTTCCATCGGGGGTAGTCTTGTGCAAATGTAATTTATTTACAAACGATAAGTGCATCGCATTATTATTTTACATTTGTTTTTGCACTTCAACAAAAGCAACTCATCAAATGAAAAAGAAACTGATTCTGATTTTTGCAGCGCTCCTTGCAATAGGAGCGATTGTGTTTTATTTGCAATGGAACAAGCCGCATCGTGATCCGGCTAAAGAAGACGGGATTAAAATCACAGCCGAAATGCTTTTTACCGAATATGAGCAAAACGAAGCAGAATCGAACAATAAATACCTCAATAAAACACTGGAAATAAATGGCACCATCGTTGATGTGGGCAGCAATCAGGGAGGTGAACCCACAGCTATGCTCGACGCCGGCAATCCAATGTTTGGAGTACAAATCACGTTTAACGTTAAAGAGCAAAGCAAACTTTCGGCTAAAAACATCGGCGATCGCATCACTGTCAAGGGAATCTGCTCTGGATTTCTTACCGATGTGATTGTTAAAGATGCTGTTTTGATCAAATAAATTGATCATTTGCGTGTTTGTTTCAATTCAACTAATCGTTTCCTTATACAAAATCACCTTTGGAAAAAATGCAAGAAATATGCATGGATCAATGTGGGTGGGAGGTACTGGTGGTTCAACCTGTGCAAAGAATTGTATCGCTCGTGCCTTCTCAAACCGAATTACTTTTTGATTTGGGCTTAAATGAGCGCGTAGTTGGGATTACCAAGTTTTGCATTCATCCTAATGATTGGTTTCGTACCAAAACCCGAATCGGGGGTACTAAAAATCCTGATTTAGAAAAGATTGATACCCTGAACCCAGACTTAATTATTGCCAACAAAGAAGAAAACCGAAAGGAAGATATCGAACAGCTTGCTAAGAAGTTTCCCGTTTGGGTGAGTGATATCTATACCATCGATGATGCATTAACGATGATTCATCAGGTCGGTAGATTATGCCAAACAATGGAGAATGCCGATAGGATTGCTGCAAATATCAGTCAGCTATTCGAAAAACTTATTCCACCTCACAAAACTAAATCAGCTGTTTATCTGATTTGGCGCAATCCCTGGATGAGTGTGAATGAGCGCACTTTTATTCATAACATCATGCATAGATGTGGATTTGAAAATTTGCTGCTAAATCACCCTTCACGTTATCCAACCCTTTCTTCCGATGAATTGGCAAGTCTTAATCCCGAACTCATTTTGCTATCATCCGAACCCTATCCGTTTAAAGAAAAACACATTGCTGAAATTAAAGCGCTTTGTCCTGGAGCGAAAATCCTGTTAGTAGATGGTGAGATGTTTTCATGGTATGGAAGCCGATTGCTCCATGCCCCCGCCTATCTTCAGCAGTTAATAGAGCGTCTTGACAGAGAAGCTGTTTAAAGATATAACCTTGCTAATAATATGCTCCAGGAAGGAGATAGTTTTTTACATAATCATCAATCCCATTTTCAAGACTGTGAAAACCATTAGCATATCCGATTGATTTAAGTTTAGCCATATTGGCCTCCGTGAAATACTGATATTTATCTCTGATATCTTCTGGGGTATCAATAAACTCGATTTCAGGCGTTAAACCCATAGCATGAAAAGTGCCTGAAGCCAAATCGTAGAAAGTTCTTGCCTTGCCGCTTCCGAGATTGTAAAGCCCGGAATGTTTTCTGTTTTCCATCAAAAACAAGCAAACACTCAATACATCTTTTACATACACAAAATCGCGCATTTGTCCACCATCCTTATAGTCTGGTCGATGCGAGCGAAACAATTTAACCTTTCCGCTTGCCTTGATTTGGTTGAATGAATGAAAAATTACTGAAGCCATTCTTCCTTTGTGATACTCATTCGGCCCATAGACGTTGAAAAACTTGAGTCCGGCCCAAAAATACGGAATACGCTCCTGCTGCAATACCCACTTGTCGAAATCATTTTTGGAGTCGCCGTAGGGATTTAAAGGCTTTAAACGATTCACCACTTCGTGGTTATCATCATATCCCAATTCACCCAAACCATAGGTGGCTGCAGATGATGCGTAGACCAAGGGCAGACCATAAGCAATGCATTGCTGCCATATTTTTTGCGAATAGCTCACGTTTAGGCTATCAAAAATTTCTTTTCGGAATTCTGTGGTATCGGTTCTTGCGCCAAGGTGAAAGATAAATTGCACCAGCATGTGATTTTCATCCAACCACGTATGAAAATCATTTCTGTCCACGAGCTTGGTATAGGACTTTGTTTGCCAATTCCAGCGTTTATCTTCGCGTGAAAAATCATCAACCAAAACCAAATCCTTGTATTCTTGCTCGTTTAAAAAAGCGGCCAAACAGGAGCCAATAAAACCGGCTGCACCAGTGATCACAATCATAAAAATATTTTTGGGCTAAATTAAGGCTAATCTTCATGTGCGGTGAAATGATGCAGCAAATGAATCACATTCGAAAAAAATATGCTTATTTCGTGGCATGAATAAAGTGAAGATTAAAGATCAAATTTTTGAACTGGAATCGGGCAAAGACGGCCTCAATGGAACTATAAACGGCAAGCCCTATTCACTTGATATTATTGAATCAGGCAAGGATCGATTCCATGTTTTATATGAGCACAAATCCATCATCATTCATTTGCTTGAAGTGTCGGAAAACAAAAAATCTGCACGTATTCAAATCAATGGCAAAACAGTGGAACTGACCTTAGAAGATCAGTTTGATCTGCTTCTGAAAAATTTGGGTATTAATGTGAATGTCGGCAAAAAGGTAAACGAAATCAAGGCGCCCATGCCGGGTTTGGTGCTTCGCTTTTCTGCTCAGGAAGGCGATGTGGTGAAAAAAGGCGATGCGCTACTTGTGCTCGAAGCCATGAAAATGGAGAATGTAATCAAAGCCCCGGAAAATGTTACGGTATCAAAAATCCATGTAACACAAGGCCAAGCTGTAGAAAAAAACCAGTTGCTAATGAGTTTTGCCTAAATCACCAGGCAGCGCTGAATTGCTGTATAAATCTCACATCGTTTTGGAAAAACAGACGAAGATCTTTAATCTGATAACGGAGCATGGTGATTCTTTCTATACCCATGCCCATGGCAAAACCTGAGTATGTTTCCGGATCTATTCCGCAATTTTCAAGCACATTGGGATCAAACATGCCACAACCCATAATTTCTACCCAACCGGTATGCTTGCAAATATTGCAACCGCTTCCACCGCATACGGTGCATGAAATATCTACTTCGGCAGAAGGTTCAGTAAAAGGAAAATAGCTTGGGCGCAGGCGAATTTGCGTTTTTGAGCCAAACATTTCCTGTGCGAAGCTCAATATAGTGTGCTTCAAATCTGCAAAAGAAACATTCTTGTCCACATACATGGCTTCCACTTGATGAAAAATGCAATGTGCACGTGCCGAAATGGCTTCATTACGAAATACTCTACCAGGCGAAATGGTGCGAATAGGCGGCTGTGATTTTTCTAACACACGCACCTGCACGGTGGAGGTGTGTGTGCGAAGCAAAATTTCCGGATTACTTTCGATAAAGAAAGTGTCCTGCATATCTCTCGCCGGATGCTCCTGTGGAAAATTCAAGGCAGTAAAATTATGCCAGTCGTCTTCAATTTCGGGGCCTTCCGATAGCGTGAACCCCATGCGGGCAAAAATCTCCACTATTTCGTTTTTCACCACTGATAGCGGGTGACGCGCCCCTGTGGACAGTGGGAAACCTGGAACTGTTTTATCTGATTGCATTGATGATTTTACTTCACCATTAGCTGAAACCTTGTCTTTCGACTCGGCCCATTTGGCTGTTGCCAATTGTTTAAGCTCGTTGAGCGGCTTACCCACACTGCGTTTGGCATCCCCATCAAGCGCTTTAAAATCATCAAAAAGTACGCTGATAGCACCTTTTTTACTTAGGTATTTGAGACGGAATGATTCAGCAGCTTCCGATGAGTCTATGATGGCGTTTTCTACTTCGTTTTTTAACTTTCCAATAATTTCAAGCATCAGACTTAGGGCATTACAATACGAGCCGTAAAAGTAATATCTTTCATTGGCTTTTTGGTTTCCTGATTCACTTTTGTGTTGGCAATAGCATCTACGATTTCCATTCCTTTCACCACTTCGCCAAAAACCGTATACTGTCCGTCTAAAGCAGGGGTTCCACCCGTTTTGCTGTAATGACGAATCATGTCGCTTGTATAATTAAACTTGCTTCGCTTTTCCATAGCAGCCAATTCTTCCGGGCTTACTTTGATGCCGTGCACTATGTAAAACTCGAAAGCCGATGAACGTTTCTCCGGATTGACATGATCGGGAAGTCGCGCCGCTGCCAGAGCTCCTTTTTTATGATAAAACTGAGGTAAAATCTCCGCTGAAAGTGTTCGGGTTGAATCATAATTCAACAGCGGCCTCCCTCCTTGAATCATGAAATATTTAATCACCCGATGGAACGATGAACCATTCAACATGCCCGACTCCACTAATTGGATAAAATTATCCCGATGTATCGGTGTTTCATCATATAATTCAAGCTCAATATCTCCAATTTGTGTATCTATAACCACTTTGGTACGATTTTGTGCTGATGCTGAAAAGATAAAAACAAAGAAAACTACGATTGAAAATATTTTTGTGTACATGATGTTTGATTCTTTTTTGAAAATACTCAATGTTCTTTTGCTAAACTACAAAAAACAAACCAAAGAGTTTGTTTAGTTGATTTATTTCCGGCTTGCAACCCCTTGCTCCAATTCACGTAAAGCAAGTGAGTAAAGCATGTAATCAAAAAATGAAAGTGTTTGTGCATGTTTTCAATAATTCATTATTTTTGAACGTTTCAATGAATATTATGAAGTCAATCGCCTTGAAGTCCATTATACTTGTATCAATTTTGGCAACGCTCTCCACGCAATTCACTTCCTGCAAAAGGAAAGATGAAACCTGCGTACTTTTGGTTCGTGTGGTAAGACTAGATGGAACCCCTCTGTCTGGCGCCAATGTTAAGGTGACTTCAAATTATGCCACCATCAATGGTACACTTCCCAGCTATCTGCCAGCTGTTAAACTCACTGATGCAGCCGGCATGGCTGAGTTTACATTCAAACTGCCTGCAATTCTCGACATTGAAGTAACGTCAATTTTCGGCACAGGACAAGATTTGGTGAAATTAGTGCCCGGTGAAACGGTGTCAAAAACTGTGGTGGTAACTCAGTAAACAATTCTTTTCAGCGCTTAATTTTTCAACTTGCGTGCTCAGGCATATTAGTGACTTTTATTTTGCTTATATTTACTCCATATAAGCACATTATGGCACATTTTTCCTTTCGCTTGCTCGCGCTTTGCTTGCTATGCTTCGCCTATCCTTCAATGGCTCAACAAGAGTCTGCTTTTCGTTTTCTTGATGAGTCATCAGAAAAAATCACTATTGAATTTATTTTAGGTGATTATTCATTATCACAGATCGAAAATGGGCAAACGTTGATTCATGCACAGGGAAGTGGTAAATTAATGCAAAAAGGAGCACCCGAGCTACCTTACTATGCAAAGTCCTATATCATCCCCGATTTTGGAGCTCCAATCATTACAACAGTTATTCAGGATTTTGATGAGCAATTAATCAGTAATATTGACATTGCCGCGTCGAAAGGAAACTTCACGAGAGATAAGCATCCGGCAGATATTGCTAGGATTAAAGGAGCGATCTATCATCAAAATAATTTCTTTCCAGAGCAAGCTGCAGAAATTAAACAGCCTTATATTTTTCGAGACTTTCGAGGACAAAATTTGTTGGTCTATCCCTTTCAATACAATCCAGTAAGCAAATTGCTGCGTATCTGCAAGCGAATGGTAATCGAAATAGACAAACAATCCGCATTTGAAGGCATTAATCCTTTGCAACGAAATGCTTTTTTGGCCAAACCCAACATGGAATTTGCCAATGCTTATCGTAACCATTTTATTAATTACAGTTCTGCCTTGTACACTCCCCTATCGGAACGTGGCGATATGCTGATTATTAGCCATCAACCATTTATCCCCTTGCTCGACGAGTTTGTACAATGGAAAAAGCAAAGCGGCATGCAAGTTCAGGTGGTGAGCGTGGCCGAAGCAGGTGGCAATAATGCCGCTGCCATTAAAGACTATATCCGAAACAAATTCTTCTCCGATGGTCTCACCTTCGTATTGCTGGTGGGCGATCATCCGCAAATACCATCACTTCAAAGTATGGGCAGTGCGGCCGACCCTAAATATGGTTTCATTCTTGGCGATGATGCTTATCCTGAAATCATAGTGGGACGAATATCGGCTGAATCGGCAGCCCATGTTGAAACCCAAGTCCGACGTTTTATTGACTATGAAAAAGCGACCAATATGCAATTTGATTTCCTGAGCACTTGCATGCAAATTGCTTCTGAAGAAGGTCCCGGCGACAATGGAGAATATGACCACGAACACCAGCAATTAATTCGCCAGCAATTAATGAATTTTACCTACACACAGGCTTTTGAATTTTATGAGGGTTCACAAGGTGGCTTCGATGCTCCCGGCAATCCAACAGCAGGCATGGTAACCAATGCGCTCAATCAAGGTGCGGGCATCATTAATTACACCGGTCATGGCTGGGAAGAAGGTTGGGCAACTTCGGGCTTTAACAATAATGACATAGCTGGCCTTGAAAATCAGGGGAAACTCCCTTTTATCTGGTCTGTAGCATGTGTTAACGGTGACTTTGCCAACCGCACTTGCTTCGGCGAACGTTGGCTACGTGCGACACGAAACGGACAGGCCACAGGAGCCATTGGTGCATTTATGAGTTCAGTCAACCAGTACTGGAATCCGCCTATGGCCGCACAAGATGAAATGGTGAATTTGCTCACTGACCCTAATCCTTTCACTGCCAAACGCACCTATGGTGGCCTTAGCGTGAATGGATGCATGAAAATGAATGACCTGTATGGACAGGCAGGATACGATATGACTGAAACATGGCATCTGTTCGGTGACCCATCGCTGATGGTGCGCACCGCTAACCCTCAAAATATGACAGTGGCACACCCCGGCGCAATATTTATCCATCAGACAGAAATTTCAGTTACTGTTTCAGTAGAAAATGCCTTTATATGTCTCGTTCAAAATGGTGAAATCTTAGCGAGAGGTTTTGCAATAGATGGAGTGGTGAATTTTAGCAATTTATACCTGCAAAGTCCCGAACCCATCACGGTAACTGCCACAGCTTTTAATCACATTCCCTATCAGGGAGCAATAAACATTATGATTGGGGAGCAACCTTTTATTATCATTTCAGACTTTTCGATCAACGATGCAAATGGCAATCAAAACGGTTTGGCCGACTACAGTGAAGAAATATATTTAAACCTGAGCATCTCCAATATTGGTTCGAGCCAAGCTTCACAACTCAATGGCTATCTGATATCTGTTGCCGGAAATGCTATTAATCTAAGCACAGAAGTGCCCATTGGCAGCATGCAGGCAGGCGAAACATTTCATACAAACAATGCCTTTAACATCAAGATCAATGACCTGATCAATGATCAAGAAACGGTGGTTTTAACATTCCGATTTATCGATAATGAACAGCGCGAATGGACTATAAACAGAACTATCACTCTGCATGCACCGGTATTTGAAATTCAATCGATGACAATTACAGAATTATTGGGCAATAACAATAATAACCCAGAACCAGGTGAAACCATACTAGCTAGCTATCAAGTAAAAAATATTGGTAACAGCACATCAGGAAGTGGCATTTTCTCACTAAGTTTCTTTAGTAATTTACTCAGCACCAACCTAGGCGAACTGAATACCACTCCCTTTCAACCGGGTGAAGTGAAAGAATTCGTTATGGAGATTATAATTAACCCGCAAACACCCTTAGGCACGACTATAAACTTACAATCACAAATCAATGCAATTGGATATGCCACTCAGGCATCGCACCCTTTGAGAATTGGCATTATGCAAGACGATGCCGAATCTGGCGATCTGAGCTATTGGCCTTGGGTAAGCGATACTAACCCCTGGTTTGCCGACAATTCCATCTCTTTTCAAGGCGAATACAGTTTCCGCTCAGGCAATGTCGGTGACAATCAAAGCTCTGTTCTTTATTTAACTTTCTACACGCCCGAAGCTGATAGTGTGCGGTTTTACAGAAAAGTTTCTACTGAAGATAGCTACGATTTTCTTAGATTTTATATCAATAACCAATTGGTTGGGCAATGGTCGGGCGAATTGGATTGGCAAAGATTTAGCTATCCGGTTCAAACGGGCACACATCAACTCCGTTGGGAATATGTGAAAGATGAAATCATTGCGCTGAACATGGATGCCGCATGGATCGATGATGTAGAACTCCCACCCTTGTCCACGTTCGACATGGTGAGTGTGCATGAATTAACTTTGCACTCGGACATGATGTCTGTTTTTCCAAATCCTGCAAAAGATTTAGTGCATATTCGAATTGGAGCAGATGAAGGTGGAGTCATCAACATATTTGCATCGGATGGTCGCTTATTGCATCAGCAAATCTTAACACAGACACAAACAACAATAGAGCTGCAACAATTCTCGACAGGTTTATACCTCATCCTTCATGAACAATCAAATGGGAAGAAATCGGCAGCTCGATTTGTAGTAAACCGCTGAACGGATTAATTGAGTTTCACCTTCAGTTTCTGACCAACTTGAAGGTTGTTGGAAGTCATTTTATTCAACTCTTTGAGCTCAGGCACAGTCATGCCGTATTTGGTCGCTACTTTCCACATGGTGTCTCCGGCTTTTACTGTATAAGTGCCAATGTTTGCTTCGGTCTTAGGTGCAGGTTTTGCAGCTTCGGTGGTTTGTTTTTCAGTAGAAGTAGCAGGAGCCCCTGACGAGGATTTGGGCTGACCACTTGCAACAGGAGCTTTGTAAGGTGAATTTACAATTATTCTTTGCCCTTTTCGAAGCGAAGTGGTTTTTAGGTTATTCCATTTTTTCAAGTCGGTTACGGTAACACGATATCGACGAGCAATACTTTGAATATTTTCACCCGACTTCACCACATGTGTTTTGCGTTCGGCTTCCACAGCTGCAGTTATGGTGGCTAAGCTATCTACAAAAGCCGGAGGTGGTACATAGGCCTTCATCGAAGATTCATTATTGACAAATAATGCAATTTTATCTTTAGGCAATGTGAGAATATGAAAGGTTTCTGCCTTAGGTATTTCTTTCAATAAATAAGAAGGGTTGAGAAACTGAATATCTTCCAAAGGCATATCAAGTGCAGAAGACAGTTGCGCAAATGTGATTCGGTCGCGCACGTGCACCGTATCCACATCAAAGAAGGTGCTTCGCGGCATGATTGGATAAAGATTATGCTCTTTAGCATAGTGCATTACATAACTCGCTGCGATAAATGCGGGCACATAACCGGCAGTTTCTTTAGGCAGATATGGCCGAAGTTCCCAATAGCTTGTTTTTCCTCCTGAACGACGTATTGCTTTATTTACATTTCCTGGCCCGCTGTTGTAAGCTGCTAATGCCAATGACCAGTCTTTGTAAATAGAATAGAGATATTTCAAGTATAAACATGCCGCCTCGGTCGATTTATAAGGGTCGGAGCGTTCGTCGATATAAGAGTTTACATTGAGATTAAAAAGCTTTCCTGTACCATACATAAATTGCCACAAGCCAACTGCACCGGCTCTTGACCGAGCGTTTGGATTCAGCGCAGATTCCACTATTGCCAAATATTTGAGTTCAAGTGGCATTTTGTGCTTCGCCAGCAACTCTTCGAACATGGGGAAATATAAATAACTAAGACCCATCATGCGGGAGACCAAATTGCGTTTGCGATTGGCATACATATCAATGTATGCCTTCACCTCCGCATTATAAACCATTTTAAATGGAGAGATGGCATCTAATTTCGCAATACGGTCTGCAATCACTTTCGAATCGAAAATTGGAACAGAATCAGATGGTAAACCACTCAGATTGATGCCTTTCATTTCGCCTGCCATTCGCGCCGGCTGAAACAGTTTCACATAAGCCAAACTGTCAAGCATAGCTGCAATGGGGTCGTCGCGCAGAATCACAACGGCAGTGTCTCTTTGTGGTTGTGCATTGACTTGTAGCAATGCGGTCAGGAATAATGACAAGACGATGAGTCTCTGTGAGAATAATCTCAAATGGCAAGAATATATGATTGGCTTAAGCACGGACATGAAACAGAAATAGACAAGTTAATTTGATGCGGAGCATCATTAATACGAAAACTCAAACCTATTGTAAAAGCTTGAGTTCTGAATTAAAAATTGCTTTAAAATTAAACAGTCTTTTCAACAAATTATTTTGTACCGTCGTCAATTACTTCCCAGGTATGATCGGCAAGCAGACGAACGTGAGCGAGGTGCTTTTCAATTTTTTTGCTTCTCCCCCACTCCTTTGGTCCTATCATGGATAAGAAATGACTGCCATCTTCTTTTTCGTAAAGATGATATTGATGCCCAACTATTGGGTCAAAGCCCATATGTGCCTGATAAATTTTTATTGATAGTTCTGAACGCTCTTTTATCGCCATAGCCTGTTGATAGAGCAGATTGATTTGCTCTTGAATCTGCCCAAGCTGCATATTGGTTTGCTGCTCCATGGCAAGTAAGGCATTGCTTTTAATTTTACCAAGATCATCTGGCCTGATCACAGCCCCTCCTACCGTGTGCGCATAAGGCAAAATGGAAGGGGTTTCGGTGATTTTGTCTTTGTCTATTGGATTTTCCACGGCTAACTAACTTTCAAAAATAGGAATTGTTTATGCTCGATGCTCAAATCGTTGATATACCCGCATAATTTGACAAAGCAATCCTAAAACTAAATTCCACCAATTTATTTTCCTTCGCGATAGACAATTTTACCGTTTTTGTCGATATAACAATAAACACCGTTCAATTTAACGAAAGCCAATCCATTACGAAAGGGTTCAACGGAGTCATAAATGGCGTCGATTTGAACTTTACCATCCGTATTGATAAAGCCCCATTTAGCTTGTTGCTTTACCCCGGCTAAGCCTTCAGAAAAATCATCTGCTTTGGCATAAATATTTGGAATCACCGTGCTGCCGGTTTTATCGATATAACCCCAAAGTCCGGCGATTTTAACTGCTGCTCTTTCATCACTAAACACTTTGCAATCTTCAAATTCGGGGCGTGTAATCATTTTTCCATCCAGGTTAAAGTAAGCATAACGATTTTTTGACGTTAAACTCGCGCAAAAATGACCATCGCTTATCTGCATAACATCGTAATACTGCGGTGTGATTACCTCTTTGCCACTGCTATTGACGATGCCCCAATCCGTTTTGTTTCTAACTAAAGCAAATTCACCTGAAAAATCTTTGGCATCGTAATATATCGGATTGACTACAAAATCGCCATTGTTATTGATAAATCCAACATAGCCTTTGTTATCGACCCAGGCAAGTCCGTTTTTGAAATCACCTACTTTTTTGTATTGTGGAATGATTACTTCAATGCCTGACTCATTCACAAAACCCCATTTACCATTGCGCATCACAGCCGCCATGCCTTCAGAAAAATTTCTTGCCTGAGTGTAAATAGGCTCCACCACCCATTTGCCGCTTTCATCAATAATGCCCCGTGATGCCATACTCAGAGCGCCCTGAGACTTCGGTGCAACAACTGCAAAACCATTTTCAAATAAGCCGACATATGAAAAACTACCTCCAAGTTTAATTGTACCTTCTCGGTCTATGTAACCATAACCGCCATCGATGTAAACAGGAAATAAATTCTGAGAAGATGCAAAAGCCGGTATTAGCAACCAAAAGATGTATCTGATGAATGTCATGATTGTATTTTTTAGCACAAAAAAACGATGCATACTTTGTGCAATATTAAACAAAAAGATTGTCGAGCTAAATTGCTATTTTTGCACTCATCAATGACACATACCTACGATGTTTGAAAATCTTAGTGAGAAATTTGATCGGGCGTTTAAGACGCTGAAAGGACAAGGCAAAATCACCGAAATTAACGTAGCAGAAACGGTAAAAGAAATTCGCCGTGCCTTGCTCGATGCTGACGTGAACTACAAAGTGGCGAAAACCTTCACTGACAAAGTGAAAGAAAAGGCCTTAGGCGCTAAAGTGCTAACAGCTGTTTCGCCCGGACAGCTTTTGATCAAAATCACCCATGATGAGCTGAAAGAACTCATGGGTGGCAGCAAATCAGAAATCAACCTTGATGGATCTCCCAATGTGATTCTAATTGCAGGTCTTCAGGGTTCAGGTAAAACCACCTTTTCCGGGAAACTGGCCAATTATATACAAAAGAAAAGAACCCGTAAGGTCATGCTTGTGGCTTGCGACGTTTACCGTCCGGCAGCGATCAACCAATTGAAGGTATTGGGCGAACAAATTGGCGTAGAAGTTTATGCTGACGAGGTGAACAAAAATCCGGTGGATATTGCTCGTGCTGCCATTGTACATGCTAAATCAAAAGGAATACAAACGGTAATAGTCGATACAGCCGGTCGTCTTGCTATTGATGAGGAAATGATGGATGAAATCTATCGTGTAAAGGAAGCTATAAGGCCCAATGAAACCCTTTTCGTGGTGGATTCAATGACCGGTCAGGATGCAGTAAATACGGCTAAAGCATTTCACGAAAAAATTAATTACGATGGTGTAGTGCTCACCAAACTCGATGGTGATACCCGTGGTGGTGCTGCGCTTACCATACGAACTGTGGTAGAAAAGCCAATCAAGTTTGTGGGCACGGGAGAGAAGATGGAAGCCATCGATCAGTTCTATCCCGAACGTATGGCTGACCGAATTCTTGGCATGGGCGACATCGTATCGCTTGTGGAGAAGGCTCAGGAAAATTTCGATGAAGAACAGGCTCGAAAACTTCAAAAGAAAATAGCCAAAAATCAATTCGATTTCAACGATTTCTATCAGCAATTGCAGCAAATCAAGAAAATGGGCAATCTGAAAGATCTGGTAGGGATGATTCCCGGTGTGGGCAAAGCACTGAAAAATGTTGATATTGAAGATGATGCTTTCAAAAATATTGAAGCCATCATTCAGTCTATGACGCCTCAGGAAAGAGAAAATCCGGCACTGTTGAACGGTAGTCGCCGCAAGCGAATTGCCAATGGCAGTGGAACCAATATTCAGGAAGTAAATAAACTCATTAAGCAGTTTGACGATATGCGTAAAATGATGAAGATGATGAATAATCCAACCGCAATGAAAAGTCTCATGCGCAACATGCCAGCTCAAGGACGATGAACACTTACACCTTACTTGATGTAAAAAAAACGGCAGCCGAAATTCGAGAAAAGCTTCGCGAAAAAGTCAAGGCTCTAATACTATTCGACAAAAGAGCACCGCATTTAGCTGCAGTTTTGGTAGGTAATGACGGAGCGAGCGAAACATATATTGCTTCTAAAATTAAATCCTGTGAGCAAATTGGTTTTCAATCTACACTCGTGAGATTGCCCAGTGATGTGCCAGAAGATCAACTACTTCGTGAAGTTCAAAAGATTAATGAAAATGATTCGATCGACGGAATCATTGTTCAACTTCCACTGCCTAAACACATCGACGAGAAAAAGGTGACCGAACTCATCAAACCTGAAAAAGATGTGGACGGATTCCATCCGATAAACATGGGCAAACTTGCCTTGGGCGAAGATGGATTTGTAGCTGCCACCCCACTTGGAATTACCCTTTTGCTTGAAGCGTATGGCATCGAAACTGCCGGAAAACATTGTGTAATCATTGGTCGCAGCAATATTGTGGGCATGCCGATGACCTTGCTGATGATGAGAAATGCAAAACCCGGCAATGCCACTGTGACCGTTTGCCATTCCAGAACAAAGGATCTAGCCAAGCATACGCAACAAGCAGATATTCTAATCGCGGCTATTGGAAAACCTGAATTTGTGACCCAAGAAATGGTCAAAGAAGGAGCTGTAGTGATTGATGTTGGAATTACCCGACTCAATGACTCAACTTCGCCTAAAGGCTATCGAATCACCGGCGATGTACTTTTTGAGCAAGTGGCTCCAAAATGCAGCTTCATTACCCCGGTTCCCGGTGGAGTAGGTGCAATGACCATTGCCGGCTTGCTAAGCAACACAATGAAAGCCTATCTTTTAAAACACAGTTGACAATTTGCATTAATAGATTTTTTTGGCGCGAATTTTGCCAAAGTAAATTCATCCACATTCAATCAATTACAGCGTTACATGTTAAAACTTAAATCAGCACAAAAAGGAGTTTTAGCAATCCTATTCTTGCTGATTTATGTATTTGCCACTTGGGTTTCTTTTGAAGCACAAGAGAAGAAAGTCGAAAAGGTTTTTGTTGCAACAACCAGCACGATCGATACCGACTACGATGTAAATGATTTTTATGCAATCGCTTTATTTGATCGGCATTTTCAAAAAGGAACGGAGAAAAATAACAATTCTCAGAAATTTGAGCAGTCATCAATGCCGGATTTATTGAGTTTGGAATGGGTTAAGTTCACTATAAATTCTGCTCTGCTTCCTGATGTGCGATTAATCATTGTTGCACTATCCAAAACGGATATCATCTTTCCCTTTCATAGCTTTTTGTAAGTATAGCGTTTCAACTTCCGCCCATCTCTTCTACAGATGGTTTTCAAAAAATTAAAGCTTACTAACAAAAATATCATCAACAATGAACTTAACAATCATATTGACAGGACTTCTCGTGCTATCATTCCTGTTGCTCCCCTTTTTTCTGACACATTTCTCAAGGATAAAAAAAGAAAGTCAACTCATCACTGAACTTCAGCAATATGCTTCACAGCACCAATCAAGCATCACTGAATATGAAACAGGAAGCGATTTTGCAATGGGCTTGGATGAGCAAAAAAATCAGCTGTTCTTTGTTAAACACAATAAAGCCGGAAACGATCAACAACATATTGACATAAACCAATACAGACGCTGTAAGGTGAACAAGCAATCAAGACCATTGGGAGGCAAGTCAAACAATGGAATGGTCACCGAGCTTCTGCATTTAGACTTCTATGCAGATAATGCTAAAAACAAATCGCTAAGGCTATATGATGAAAAGATAAATCTGCATCTAAGCGGCGAACTTCAGTTTGCAGAACGTTGGGCAAAAAAAATCAACGGATAAACCACTATTGAATGGCAGGTACTGAGCTAGACTAAGTTCAGTACCTGCTGTTCATTAACTTACTGTTTTACTACCTTTACATAGCTCCCGTCGATTTCTAAAATATAAATCCCTAGTGACAGTTCCTGCAAATCGAGCATTTCGATGTTTTGAGCTTTTAGTAAAACTTGTCCCTGCATATTTCTAAGTTGAACAAGCTTGGCAGATTGATTAAAATAAAGTCTATCTGAAGTAGGATTTGGAAAAACCACGAATGACTGAAAATACGCATCCGCAACTATAGTTGTTTGATTCGATGCATTCGGTGTAGGGCTGGTGAAATTGATCCAGGTGGGCGATCCATCAACTTGTCTACCATAAGAGTGATTGCTGTTTTGATCAGGAAAAACAATGCGATCGGACAAACGCAAGCTACGGTCTTCCTTCTTGTAAAGCCTAAGCTCCTCTCCTGCTTTGGCAAGTGCAAAATTGGCATGGTTTCTTTTATGAAAAGGATCATTATCGGCCCAAAGAAGGAAGAAACCACCAGCAGGTAGCAAAGTGTCGGGGAGCAAAAATTTATCTGGTCGCAGCGGATTATCAGTAATATAATAGTCTTTAAGATTGATGGCAATGTCATTTTCATTCCAGATTTCAATCCAGTCATCAAAATGGCCCTGTTCGTCTTGAATAAAGTTGATGTTATCTGCCATCAGTTCATTGATAAAAATGCCATCACTGGCTCTGGAAAGGTGAAGTGTTTGCCCCTGGCAGGGCAGATATACCTCCTGATTATTTTCTACAAGCTGGATTCGCAGATATACTTTATCAAGAGTCGATTCTTGCCAATTATTTGACAAGGCAATGGAGTAAATACCATCGCCCGCTAATTGATCAGGGGCAATACCATCGTCTTGCATTTGGCCTACATCAACCCAATTTTCGCGGTCAACACTAGCCTGCAGGTTGGGCAGTGTGAACTGAGATTTGATCTGTGTGAACACATTGGCGCCTATGCTCACAGGCAAATCGTGTATCACCCACATTTTCTCGATAGATGGTGTTGGGTTGAAAAAATCGAGTTGCTGAGCGGCTGCCATAAAGCGATCTATTGCAAATGGAATCACCCCACTTTTTACATGCAAGCCAAAAGCCTCAGTAGGACTTTGTAGATAAGCCTGATCGTCAAATCCATAATCGAGCGTGCGATAGGTGTCTTCAAGCATAGGCTGTGTGATAAATGCCATATACTGATCTATCTTCTGTGTGATATTCTCGATGGTGAAAACACTCAAGAGATATTCATGCATGTAATTGGAAAAGCGCTGTCTGAACTTGGGCGAAGCAATGATCCGCTCATAAAGTGGTCTTGCAGCGTTAGATGGCGCCCAATTGTAAATGTTTCGGGAGGTCCAGTTGATATTGAACCAATCTATACCGAAGGTGTTGTCGAGATCGTATGGGATGTACTCAAATTGTCCGGTGAGTTGGTTTTTGTAAAGGTAAAAATTGTTTTGGTTATAATTATACCCATCCCAATTGCCGGTTAAAATATCTAAAGCCAGATAGCGCAAATAGCGATCAACATTAAATACCTTTTCAAGTTCGCACTCAAAGTCATCAGCAGAAGTTTGATTCAAAATTCGGATAAACTCTTCTAAATCACGATAATCGTCGGCAAAATCATTGATCTTTTGCTCATAAGCCCTTCGATTGCCCGCCACAAATTTGTATGCATCAGGATTGTTGCTGATAAATTGCAGCGGAGCAGGATATAAACATTTATACAAATTGCCCCTTCCAGTGCCATCGAAATATCGTTTTACAAACTCTTCGTCGATATGCTCTACATTGGTATATAAACCTCGATATTCATTATTGATGAACAAGCGCACAAAGCTGGTTCTGGAACCCGGCAAGCCGGCATCGCGAATCAAATCCCAGCATAGCTTTGCCCGAAAATGTGCAGGGTCATTGTGATGTGCATTGAGATTAAGTTTTTCGAGTCCATTCCACTTTGCACCGGGCACATAGGTATTAAACGACACCTTAAATGGCTTCTTCTGCGCAGCCATGCTTGTATTACCTCTCAATCGAAATCCAACTTGCTGAATGATTTGATTAGACTGCCCTGCTTGATACTGAAACTGCGCAGGAAACATTCGTTCATTGCCCCAATTATCAGGATGCAGCAGTAATGCAAGTGTATCAGGATGAATGGTGATGCGAATAGTAGCGACCAAATCCTGACGAAAAGCACTTCCGAAAGGGGGCAAGGCTTGCTGCGCAAACGCCATTCCGCTGAGAATAACAACAACTGCGAAAAATAAAAAACGAAACATGCTGCTAAGTTAATCCATTGTGTCTAATACACACCGAATCGTTTTCAAGAAGACCTAAAAAAGCCTAAAAAAAGCAAGACATTTGGTCTTATCCATTAATTTGCAGATGGTATGATTTTAGTTCGAAACCTATTATTGACATTTTGTTTAGCTCTAAGTATCAATGCTGATGCACAAGAGATTAGAAATGCTTCCGGGGCGCTGATCGGGCGTTGGAATGGTGCGGAATATCGCTCTGCAAGCGGAAGCTTAGTCTATCGCTACAGTCATATCGGTGAGTTGCGCGACGCAAGTGGACGACTTTTACTTAGGGTTAGAGGGGACGATATCAGAGATGCTAGAGGCGCGCTCAAAGGGCGAATTGGCAGAAATGGTGAAGTCAGAAATCAAAGTGGGGTGCTGCTAGGTCGGATTCAGGAGAATGGAGATGTGCGCGATCAAAGCGGTACACTTATCGGCAGAGCAAGAGATGTTTTACCTCTGCTTGTTGCTTTTGTCTTATTTTTTAACGACTGATCATTTAGAATCTCCCCCTTCTCCAACTAATGGGATGTACTTAGCTGAAAGTTTTTTACGTAGGTTTGAAACTTCATGTGGAACAGAAGCAATATAGCTGGTAGTAAGGTCTTCATCATAGCACTTGTATTGCTGTTGATTGCCATTGCAATACATTCTTCCTTTGGCTACTTATACCGCTACAATGCGCTCCAAAAAAACACCCTTAATTCTTTTGATGTAGTAAAGGAAAATGCCGAAAAGCATCTTTCAGTCCTAAAGAACATCGGGGTGAAAAGCGCATTTGAATCAAACCAATGTGATCAGCTTTGGTTAAATGAGCAGATTCAATTGTTTGGTGCAGACCGTTCGGGCATGCTGGAATACTGGTCAGGCAATGAAGTGACTTTCGACCCTGCATGGAAAGATTTTGATGAAGAGTCCATCATTCTGCTCAAAAATGGATGGTACTACCTTTTGAAGCAGGAACATGAAAAAAACTATTTATTCGCTGCAGTATTACTTGCCCATCAATTTCCCTACGAAAATGATTATCTGATATCATCCCCATCTGATTATTTCCCCAGTGCATATCGATTGCATTTTAATCATCAAAACGGTATTCCATTAAAAACAAAAAGTGGAGAATTGCTGCTGTATGTTGATGTGTCGCTGGTCGAAAACTTTGGTGATTTTTATAACAATCTAACCGTTGCATTACTTTTAATTTCCTTTGGTTTTCTGCTCATTGGTATTGGCCAGTTCCTTTTGACCAGACCCCCAAATAGGTTTTTTCTTTATTGGGCGATATCAGCGGCCTTGCTGTTTTTTGCTCGTCAAATTGGTATCTTTTTTCGGTTTCCGGATTTGGTTTACCAATCGCGTCTCTTCTCTCCGCAAGATTATGCCACCTCAACATGGCTTCCATCGCTTGGTGACTTTTTTCTTAATTCTTTACTCCTGTTTTATCTGATTTATCTGGCTTATTTATATTTACTAAAGTCGCCGGAAACGATCAGCAAAATAGCACGAATCAATCTCCCGAGCAGATTCTTCAGTCCTTTTTTGATACTAGCCAGTGCTACAGGTTCTTATTACCTTATTCAAAGCCTGATTATCAACTCAAGCATTCCGCTCAATTTCAATGATATATTGAGTTTCAATCATTTCAGCGTGATTGCATTGGCTGTGGTAGCACTGCTGTTGGGCACTCATTTCTTTCTTTGCAGGATTATCTTTTTATTCACCAATAGGGCAAACAAGCTTTTTCTTCTGGCTTTCTATGTTTCCGCATGCATTATATTTATTGTTGTTGGCATAATATTGAAACTTAACCTGATATTTCCGGTGCTATGGGGCTTTTGCTCGTTTTGGTTAGGCTTTATTCTGCTCTATCTTCATCCGGAAAGGAATTATACCCTTAAAACAACTTCACTTGTAGTGCTTTATGCCATTGCCTGCACCTGGATTGTTAAAGATGCAGAAAAGCATCGAAGAGAAGAGCGCCAAAAAATTCTTGCGGTCAAACTTTCGGAAGAAAGAGACCCGATAGCAGAATTTCTGTTTCAGGATGTAGAAGAGCGTATTATAAATGATGAATTATTGCGAAGTTATCTTGATCCGGCCAATGCCGGAAGTATGCCAAGTCGAGACCTTGCCCAATTGTTTTTTAATGGATACTGGGATAAGTACAGTATTGAGGTAAACACTTTTGGTGTGGACGAATGTCCGTTGACCAATCTTTATTCCAACAAGGTGAACGATCCTGAATACTTTGAAAGATTGATCGATAGCATTTCCATTCCTACAACATCAAAGAACTTTTTCTTTCTTGATAATGCATCGGGAAAGATTAGTTACCTGGCGAGAATTCCGATTAGTCAAAAAGATGACACAAATGAAGAAAATCTGGGCATCATATATATTAGCTTTGACTCGCGTTACACGCCTGAAGAAATCGGATACCCGGAACTCCTTCTTGATAAAATTGCAACCACAAGCCTCGATCCATCAGACTATAGCAATGCCCGATATAAGGACGGGAGGCTAACCAGAAACTTTGGCAGCTTCATCTATCCTTCCAGCGATGCTGCTTTTAGGGAAACGATAGCGTCGGAGGGTGAGTTTTACTTTGTGGAAATGGAAGGTTTCAGGCATCTGATATACAGGGCTGACAAAGATTCGCTAGTCATTATCAGCTATCGCAATGATAGATTGTTAGACTATCTTACCCCATTTTCTTATCTTTTTCTGATTTTCTCCGTTCTAAGTTTATTTTTCACGGTTCTCACCAATAAGGAACTCACCGAATGGCGCTATTTGCTTACATTTAAAAGAAAAGTACAGTTTTCGGTAATGCTTCTTATTCTTTCGGCATTGCTGCTAATCGGCTCTGCCACAGTCTATTTCATCATTGGACAAAACGAGCAAAAAAATGACCGTATCCTAAGCGAGAAAATTTATTCGGTTCTCAGTCAGTTGGAGCAATGGTATGGAACAGAACAATCACTAAATCCTTATTTAAGTGACGATATCAGCTTCAGATTATCCCGTTTAGCGAATACTTTTTTCAGCGATATTAATATTTATGACCGAAACGGAAACTTATTCGCTTCATCGCGCAAGAAGGTTTTTGAAGAAGGACTCTTGTCTAAAAACATGAATCCGGCAGCATACCGCATGCTTACTTTAAAAACATTTACAGAGCTGCTACAGGATGAACAAATTGGAAAATTACGTTATCGTTCTGCTTATGTAAACCTGCGAAACAATGAAGGGGAAACGCTTGGTTATGTGAATTTGCCCTATTTCGCCAGACAATCGGAATTGCGTAAAGAAATTTCAGGATTTCTGGTTGCAATCATTAATATCAATGTGCTGCTGCTGGTGATAGTGGTGATTGCGGCCATCATTATCTCCAATAGTGTTACAGAGCCACTCCGATTAATTCGAGAAAAATTAGGTGCTGTGAAACTTACCACCCGAAATGAAAAAATCGAATGGGAAGGCGAAGACGAGATTGGAGATTTGGTAAGCGAATATAACAGAATGGTGGATAAGCTGGTGCAAAGTGCCGAAATGCTCGCCCGTTCTGAAAGGGAATCGGCCTGGCGCGAAATGGCGAAACAAGTGGCGCATGAAATCAAAAACCCGCTCACACCCATGAAGTTAAGCCTGCAACATCTCAAACGAGCTTATGACGATGGTTCACCTGATTGGGATGAACGTCTGGAGCGTTTCACTCGCACCATGATTGAACAAATTGAAAGCCTGAGCGCCATTGCGACCGAATTTTCAAACTTTGCAAAAATGCCCAAACTGAGTAGAGAGCACGTAGAACTGAAAATGCTGCTGCAAACCGCCTGCGATCTTTTTGCTCAAGAAAACAATGTGACAGTGGTTCAACACTTGCCGGCAGCCCAGGTGTTTGTAATGGCAGATAAAGAACAATTGCTAAGGGCTTTTAATAACTTGATAAAAAACGCGATTCAAGCTTCGGAAAATCAGGAAAATGGCCAAGTGGATGTTTATCTAAGTCTACAGGGGCAAAAAGTAATTATCGAAATTCGCGATAACGGACATGGAATCAATGAAGAAATCCGAGAAAAAATATTTCAGCCCAACTTTACCACCAAAAGCTCCGGCACTGGACTAGGACTTGCCCTTGTGAAGAGCATAGTTACCGGCTGCGATGGGAATGTCTGGTTCGAATCATCACCCGAAACCGGGACTTCGTTTTTCATCGAACTTAATGTGATTGACTAATAAATAGCCGGTATCAACGCTTAGCCTTTTATAAGCAAGTAACGACACAACAGCCTTTGGTATTTTTACAATTGTTGATGTTGCAATAAACAATTACACCATAATTGACTTTAATTTGTGCATCTCTAGATACTGTAAAACCATGCAGGAAATTTTACCCTACAAGCAATATATCGAGAAAGCCATAGCTGAGCTAGCCTATGAAAAAGAGCCCAAAGAATTGTATGAACCGATTCGCTACACGCTTGACTTAGGCGGAAAACGCATGCGCCCGATTTTGTTGCTGCTCGCCTGCGAAATGTTTAACGGCAACAAAGAAGATGCATTGCAGCAAGCATTGGCGATAGAAGTGTTTCACAATTTCACCTTACTCCACGACGATATCATGGACCAAGCCCCTCTGAGAAGAAACAAACCAACGGTTTTTAAAAAGTGGAATGAAAACATCGCCATCCTTTCTGGTGATGTCATGTTTGTGGAATCTTGTCAGCTGATGATTGCCAATTCGGGCGAAAAAGTGCATCAAATCATGAAAGTCTTTTTCGAAGCTGCCATTGAAGTCTGCGAAGGTCAGCAATGGGATATGAACTTCGAAAATGCAAATGATGTGAGTGTGAATGCCTATCTCCATATGATAGAATTGAAAACAGCGGCTTTACTCGGTGGAGCGCTTCAGATAGGTGCATTGATGGGTGATGCCACGATCGAGCAATCCAATTGGATAAAGCACTTTGGACGTAATATTGGAGTGGCGTTTCAACTAATGGATGATGTGCTCGATTGCTATGGTGATCCTGCACTCGTCGGCAAACAGACCGGGGGCGATATCAAGGCCAACAAAAAGACCTATCTTCTCATTCGCACCATAGAAAAAGCCTCTCCTGAAGATCATGCAAAGCTCACAGAACTGATGCAGCCAATGCATTACAATGAACAAAAAGTGCGCGAAGTGATGAATCTTTATGCACGCTATGGGGTGAAAGAGGAAGCTGAACTAATTATGCAACAATATTTTAATCAAGCGATTGAACAACTTGAAAAAATCGGACGTGATGACAACCGGGCAAAACAGATCATTCGCAATTTTGCCGAAAGTCTGATGAAAAGGAGTTATTAAGTAATAAACTATGGCTTGTAATAGCGCATGGCCTTGGGCATAAAAGAGCGAAGATTTTGAACGCGGGTAGATGGCGCTGGATGCGTACTCAAAAATTCAGGCATCCGGCCTCCCCCTTGCTGTGCCATACGTTGCCAGAAATCTATCGCTTGATTAGGGTCGTAACCTGCAAGTGCCATGAAGATTAAACCCATTTGGTCAGCCTCGGTCTCATGCTTTCTGGAAAAAGGCAAAGAAATACCTACCTCTGCACCGAGTCCGGCGGCTGCTAACATCAAATTTCTTGTTTCATTCGGCCTGTCGCGCATCGCTAGTGCAAGCGAACCAACTCCCGTAACGATAGCCAATTGCTGACTCATGCGCTCATTACCATGGTGCGCTATGGCATGCGCCATTTCGTGTCCCATTACCGCGGCTATACCTGCTTCATCGCGACAAATGGGAAGAATGCCCGTATAAAAAGCAATTTTTCCACCCGGCATACACCATGCATTCACCACATTGCGATCAATCACATTGAGTTCCCAACGGATATTTCTCAAACGTTTGGTGTGTCCTGTGCGGCGCAGATAATCGTTTACAGCAGGGAACATGCGTTGACCAACACGGTAAACCGAATTTACCAATTGATTATTGGTCCCCTGCGGAATTACAGGTCCCTGTCGCATCATATCACGATAAGCCCCTGCTGCAAAATTGGTGAGTGTAGCCTCCGGCAACAACTTAAACTGATTGCGCCCCGAAACAGGAACACGATAGCATCCGGAAAGGAGCTCGACGATGAGAAATAAGGCTACAGCTAAGATGATTTTACGAGCTTGATTCATGGCAAGGAATAACTTAATGGGCAAAGATATTGTCTTTACTCCAGCTTAGTTAGGCTTTTTTGTTTTTTAATAGCTCCTTGTCTCTGTAAAAGCACATCAATTAGTTTAAGTTTGCATTATGCAATTCAAAGACATTCCTGGACATGAGGCAATCAAGAAGCGTTTGATTAGAACTGTAACAGATCAAAGAATCAGCTCAACCCAACTTTTTTGCGGACCTGAAGGCAACGGCGCATTCGGTCTTGCAGTAGCCTATTGTCAATACATTGCTTGTGAAAATAAGGGTGCAGAAGACAGCTGTGGGAAATGCCCATCTTGTTTGAAATTTCAAAAATATGCCCATGCCGACCTTCATTTTTCTTTCCCAGTAAATCGCAAAAGCGAAGGCACAAAAGACATGAACAGCGATGAGTTCATGGTGCAATTCAGAGCGTATTTGATGAAAGATTTCTTCATCAGTCTTTCGGAATGGAAAGACGAGATCGAGATTGACAATAAAATGCCCTTAATCACGGTATATGAAGCATCGAACATCATTCGCAAGCTGAACTATAAGTCATTCGACAGCGAATATAAGTTCCTCATCATGTGGATGCCTGAGCGAATGAATACTGAAGCCGCTAACCGACTCCTAAAAACTTTTGAAGAGCCCTTTGAGAAAACACTCATCATTATGGTGGCCGAAGATTATGATGCTATATTGAAAACAATTCTTTCAAGAGCACAACTTATCAAGATTCCACCCTACAAAACTCCTGAAATAAGTGAGATGCTTCAAAATAGATTACAGATTGCCAAACAACAAGCCGACAAAATAGCCACAGTTGCAGAAGGCAATTACAACAAGGCGAAGCAAATGGCAACACATGGCGAAGATTTTACGCAATCGTTTGATTATTTCAGACAGTGGTTGCGCGATATAATCACGTTTAACATCACTAATTTGCTTAAGGAAATGGATGAGTTTTCGCGAATGGGCAGAGAAAGTCAAAAGGATTTTTTGAATTATGCCTTATTCATGATTCGTCAGGTTACTGCGCTTCGATTTGGTCCGGGTGTGGAAGTTTTGAGTAGCGAAGAATACGATTTTGCTCAAAAATTCAGCGATTTTATCCAGACCACTACTGCTGAAGATGCCAATCAATTGTTTAACGATGCAATCTATCATATTGAAAGAAATGGCAATGCGAAGATGATTTTTCTGGATTTATCCTTAAATTTGGGAAAAATCCTGAAGAGAGATCGGCAGGTAAGCCGTTAAAAAAAGACCGAAACCAAAAAATGTGTGCATCAGTATGGGGGGAATTCAATTCAGTGGTGTCATATAATAAATAGTAACACCATGAGAACACCAATTAAATCTTACAAGTTATCTTCTGCAAGCAGTTTTAGATATTTTAAACACACCTTTTTAATCATTTTCGTTTATTGTTTTGCAGTTACAGCAAATGCTACACTTTTATATGATGTAAAAGTTGGTTTTATCGGTTCAGGCAAGCTTAAAGTGGAGCGCATATTCCATGGGTTGAACGATTATTCGCTCAGAATAGAAGGTGATGTAAAAGTTCCATTCAAGAAAATTCAATACTTTACACTTTCACGCTATACCGAGTCCAGACTTACCAATGCTGATGTTACACGCACGGTCAATGGCGAGCTGAAAGACAAAACATCTGTTAGGCTTCACCAAAAAACCTATCATATCGAAAAAGATGAGCAAAGCTTAAAGTTACACGACGAGGTGAAATTTAGCGTGGCACAATTGTACTACAGAGAGCCTTCAGGTCTAAGCCAAATATTTTCAGAAAAATTTGGCGTTTTCTGCCCCCTGAAATGCAAGTCAAACAATGTGTATGAACTCACTCTGCCGGATGGCATTCGCAGCGAATATCATTATGCTCATGGCATCTGCACTTACGTGAAAACACGTTTTATGGGCCAGGATGTTGAATTTAAGTTAAGCAACTAAACGATTAAAATTCTAAATTTTTAGGCGTGCGTGGAAAGGGGATTACATCTCTTATATTACCCATACCGGTTACAAAAAGCACCAAACGCTCAAAGCCTAAACCAAAACCGGCATGCGGAACGGTTCCGAATTGGCGGGTTTCGAGATACCACCAAAGACTCTCGCGGTGAATTCCCATCTCATCAATACGTTCACTCAGTTTCTCATACACCTCTTCACGTTGTGAGCCCCCGATAATCTCTCCAATTCCCGGAAACAAAACATCCATGGCACGAACGGTTTTGCCATCTTCATTTTGCTTCATATAGAAGGCTTTAATATGTTTTGGATAATTGGTTAAAATCACCGGTCCGTTAAAATGCTGCTCTACCAAATAGCGCTCATGCTCCGATTGAAGGTCTGTGCCCCACTCCACCTGAAACTCAAATTTCTTGCCAGAGTTTTTCAAAATTTCGATGGCCTCCGTGTAGGTAATCCGCTGAAAAGGACCTGCAACCACACTCTTTAAACGGCCAATCAGGGCATTATCATACATTTTGTTTAGGAAATCCAGATCGTCCATGCAATGCTCTAAAGCATAACGGATCAGATATTTCAGAAAATCTTCTGCCAAATCCATATTGTCGTTGAGATCGTAGAAGGCCATCTCCGGCTCAATCATCCAAAACTCAGCCAAATGCCTGGTGGTGTTTGAGTTTTCTGCTCTGAAAGTAGGTCCAAAAGTATAGACTTTTGACAAGGCCAATGCAGCCAGCTCAGCTTCTAATTGCCCGGAAACAGTGAGGTTGGCTTCTTTACCAAAAAAATCTTCGGTGTAATCCACTTTTCCTTCCTCGGTCTTGGGTGGGTTCTCTACATCAAGCGTAGTGACCCGAAACATCTCGCCCGCTCCTTCTGCGTCAGACCCGGTGATGATAGGCGCATGAATATAATAGAAACCATTGTCATTAAAGTATTTGTGTATCGCATAGGCCATGGCATGACGAATCCGCAATACAGCCCCAAAAGTATTGGTGCGCGGTCTTAGATGTGCAATCTCTCTCAGAAACTCAAGCGTATGACCTTTCTTCTGCAAAGGATACTTTTCCGGATCTGCTTCACCATGCACTTCAATTTGTTCTGCAAGCACCTCAACCGTCTGCCCCTGCCCTTGCGAAGCCACCAGCTTACCAATCACCGATATAGAGCTACCTGTTTGCACTTTCTTAATTTGCTCATCAGGAAATTGCTGCAAATCGACCACAATCTGAATATTGTGAATCACCGATCCATCGTTCAGTGCAATGAAGGCTACATTTTTATTCCCTCGTCTGGTTCTTACCCAGCCCATCACTTTCACTTCCTGTCCTTCAGGATTTGTTTTCAGCCATTCGGCAATGGTTTTTCTGTTGAGTGCACTCATGGTTTCAGATTTTTTAGCGGGCAAAAATATTCATTCCGTATGACTTAACGCTGTTTCCATTCAGGAAATATTCATACGCCCGAATGTTAAACCCACTTTTGTGGTAGATTTTGATGTTCCTAGTGCAACTTCATACTTTGCAATTGAAACGGTAAGTCTAGAGCATTAAACTAGTTCAAAGATTTTTTTCCAAATAAACACTTTTGGGGAAAATCTGAACATCGCCTTCGGGAATTGCCGATCGATAAGCCATTTTTCTGAAAAAACGAATTGCTGTAACATTGTCTTTATCCACCACGGCATATAATTTTCGCAGCCCATGTTCCAAATGAGCAATATTTTCAAGCTCCGAAAGGGCCAAAGTGCCAAGGCCCATATGCTGATAATTGGGGTGTACAATCAAACCAATTCCGGCCTTAAGTCCAATGAAATCAGCATCGTATAAATCGAAAAAACCAATCGGATTTTGATCTGCCACTGCAGTGTATCTGATTTGCCCGTGCATTTTTAAATCATGATTGGATAGAATAAAAGCCAGCATTTCTTCATGACCGTAATCCCGATGTTCCTGTTTGCTAAATTCCTTGTTTGCCGGATTGTTCTCAATTTCGAGCATGAGCTCAAGATCATCGGGGAGTGGGGTGCGAAGAAATAATTTTTTATCTGTAGAATGCATGTCGCTTGATTACTGCACTAAAGTAACCCTTCCTGTTACACGACGCGTCTCACCTGAATTGAGTGTGTAGTAGACCACATACACATACACATCCATTTGCGCATCACGACCGTTTACTTGCCCATTCCAGCCTTTCATCAAGTCAGTAGATTGGAAAATCAACTCCCCATTGCGCGTAAATACTTCCATTCGAAACTGTTCCACGTCTACTCCTAAGGCTCTGAATTCATCATTGATGCCATCTCCATTGGGCGTGAATGCATTGGGAATGTAAATAGAGCCTTCCACTACGATCTTGGCCATGGCGCTGTATTGACAACCAAAAGTATCAATCAACGTGAGTGTGTATTCGCGGGTTTCGAAGAGCTGAACTTGTGGATTAGTGCATGCTGTACAACTCAAATCCAATGGTGGTGTCCAATTTAAGATTCCCGGCGAGGCACTTCCATCAAGTGTAGTGATCCCACCGTAGGGAATTAACTTGTCAGGTCCGGCACTTAGGTGCGACCTTGGATAAAGTCTGATGGGCAATTCTGCTTCTTCCATACATCCTAACGTGTTGCCAATCACTACAGTATATTTAGTGTCAAATTGAGGCATAAGCACTGTATTGGGTTGTTGGGGATTTTGAAAGTGTGAAGCAGGCAGCCAATTATACTGGGTTCCACCTTCGGCAAAAACGGCCACAGGAGTGCTATGGCAAACCGTGATATCAGGGCCTACTATAGGATAAATGCGGCTCACATCCACCACCACAGAATCTCTCGATACGCCACATTGATTGCTCACCATCAACTCATAAACTGTGACCGTATCGGGTTGGATAGCGATGCTTGGTGAAAGAAATTGCTGACCGGTGCTTAAATTGGTCCAGGTAACCTGCTGCAGAGGGCTGCCTCCTTGTAAGCTAATGGTGGACCCAAAACAAATGATGGTATCGGGGGGAGCTTGCACAATCGGAGCGGTAAGGATAAACACTTCCAGGCTGTCTTTGGCCCTGCAACCCTGTGGATTGATCCCGGTTAAATAAATCATCACATCTTCAACAGGATTGATGGTGACATGTGTTCCATTGTTTGATACAATCACCGAATCCGGCTCCCAGATGTAGGATGAAGCTCCAGATGTTTGAAGCATAAGACTGTCTCCGAGGCACAATACATCCCCCGGACTGATAATGTTAATATCAAATGAGATTACTTCAATATGGATTTGACCGGTGATCGAGCCGCAATTGTTGCTGGCAGTTACGGTATAAACTGTGGTTTGCTCTGGACTTACCCAGGGTGCGGGATTGTTTAATTGGTTTAACGGTATGCCGGGCGCAGTTTCCCAAATATATTGATCGGCTCCGGAGATAATGAGTTGAATACTGTCTCCTTTGCAAATAGGTGGAAACTGGTCAAATATCAAGTTGGGAGGCAATTGTACGGTGATAAATACTCGAGCTGTATCGTTAAAGGTGCAGATGCTGTTGCCATCCGATACCAGTAAAACTTCATAAGTTCCGGGTTGACTATAGGTGTGAAAAGGGTTTTGAAGCGTGCTCGAATTTCCATCACCAAAAAACCAGGTAAACGAATTGTTTCCTGTACTGAGATTGGTGAACTGCACAGAATTACCCGTGCAAAAGAAATCCTGAGCAGGAAGGCCAATAAGGGTAGAATACTCTGAAAGGTCGAACTTAATCACGGCCATATTGCAATTATTGCTTCCGTTGGTATTCGATACTGCACCAGGAGTAGTGGGCATATCATTATTTGCGCCGCATCCTGCACAAATTGCTTGATAAATGATTCCATTTTTGTCAAATCGGCTGGTACCACCATCAACATGTTCGCCTGATTGAGGTCCCCCAAAGAAGGTGCCATAGTGAAAATTTACAGCATCGTGATTAAGTATGCCGAGATAAAAGTCGCTGCCATCGGTATTGGATTGAAAAGCGTTGGGGGTAATCGGCAAACCTGAAGCGGTGCTTATTCCGCTATTTGAATTTCCAGCCCATAAGCTAAAAGAAATAAAATTGCAGTTATCGACTAAAAAAGCTCCTGGCACAAGCTTATTGTTTACATTGTTTGTTCCAAATCTTGTGCACCATCCGGTTTGCATAAGGCTTGGATTGAGTTTATGAAAGAAAATGCTCCCGTTAGGCACACTGTAAATATTTTGACCCGGAGGCGGCACTATCGGATAACTACCATGCGTTTGCCCCATTAGGAAAATATCTCCCTGCATATCAATTTGGATAAAGTACACCTGATCATAGTCAAAAGAACCAATAAAAGTTGCATTTTGAAGCATACCGCCATTAGTAGGGCATCTTGCCACAAAACCATCTACTCCACCCCTTCCTGTAGTGTGTAATCCATTCATTCCGGCGATGCTTGAGCTGGAAGTACCACCGCAAAAATATACGGAGCCATTTTCAGCTACCTGCAAACCATATCCTGCATCATTGCCGCTGCCACCAAAATAACTGCTCCAGATCAAAGTGGACAGGTTTCCTGATAGCTTGAAGACAACTGCATCCTGATCGCCCCCTCCATAATTATTCTGAAAAGCATTAATAACTGGAAAATTGGTGGACTGTGTAGTCCCGATCACATAAATATCATTATTAGCATCGGCATATACTTCGCCCCTAAAGATGTCACCATAGTTATGATTAAGCCCCGATGCTCGATTAAACCCTTCGTTGCCTGAGCCACCCACAAAAGTACTTCCTAAAAGTTGAGTCCCTTGTGCATTAAACTTAGTCACAAAAAAGTCTGATCCCTGTGGATAATTGGCAAGAAAAGAATTACCCATTGTTTGCCACAGACCATATGCGGCTCCTTCATTGAAAGACGGGTCGTAACAGCCTTGCGTAACGGGAAAATCGGGAGAACCCGTAGAGCCCATCACAATTAGGTTATTGTTGACGTCTACCACCATTGAATAAGGAATTTCGGCTCTCAGTCCGCCTAATAAGGTGCTAAAAAGCATGGCAGTGCCGGTCTGGTTATATTTCGTAATAGCCACATCGCAGTTGCCTGCAAGCGTAGTCTGATAAGCGCCCATCGTGGTCGGATAGCTTTGGTTAAAAAGTATGCCACCGCCATAAGCATTTCCAAATTCATCGTAGGTGGCTGTAGTGCCCCAATTATCGCCTACACTTCCTGAAAAAGTTGCGAATATTAATTGAGGATCAATAATTAGGGTGTAGGCCGGATCAAATCCGTTAGGGAAGCTAAAGCCAACAGTATTATTTTTAAGTGTGTAAGCACAGGAAACCTCAATTAGCTCATCGTTAATAATCTGATAAACATAAGGCTTCATTTCCAACACTTCTCCAACGCTGGTTTTAATCTCTAATGCTCCATCCTTGATTCTAACCTTTTGAACATGCTTGAGCTTGTATTTCACCTTGCTTACATCAGCTCCTGGTTTCAGAATGATATCATACTTGAGAAAGCCATCCTTCTCATAATACACAATATCTGTTTTAGGCCAGAAATTATTTCCCTTTATTCGGCTAACATTGCGAACCCCCGATTTCCATCTTAATGGGTCATTGCTAAGGTAATAATTCACATAAACTTCCGATTCCTGCTCTCCTTGCCAATATGCCAGAGGATTAGTATAGAGCCATTCTTGTTCATAAGCATGTTTCTGCAGATAGCTCAACGACGCATCGCAATCATTTTGGTGATGCAAACAATGTAAAATATCCCCGTATTGCTGGGGATTCCAAGTGTCGAAAATCAATTTGCTTTGATGAAAAAATACTTGCCCCCAACGCAGCTTTATTTTGTGATGAAACGATTCTTCCCACTGTCCGACATTGGGGGTAAATGGCGTGTAATCCTGAGTGTGTAATTGCTTTCCAGCAAACACACACCAAAATAAAAGAACAATGCTAACAGATGTAGTGCTGTTTCTCTGCATGTTTACAGGATTTAACCTGTATCAAATTAACAAAGATTGCACCAGCTTTGCAAGAATATGCTTATAATGTTTACAATGCTGCGATTTGCACAGCGAGCGCTACTGCTTCATGATTTTACGAATGAATTGCTTGTCACCATAATTTAGCTGCAAAAAATAGACCCCTTCAGGCAGGTCGGCAAGAGATAATTGTGTGACATTGCTGACTAAATTTAATCGATAAAGAATCCTGCCACTCAGGTCAATCATTGCCATTGAAGCATTTTGAATGGTTTCGTTCGTTTGAATGTGAATTAAATCTCTGGAAGGATTAGGGAAAATCTGAATCATTCCGTCTGAAACAATATGCGGCAATGATGTGGTGGTGGTATCAAGCACTGTGATGTTGATCAGGACAGTATCGGCACAGCTGGCATTGTAGGCGATCATCTTAACTTCGAAATTGCCGGTGTCGCTAAGCGAAAGGTTTAGCATTTCTCCAAATGTTTCACCGCCATTGATGATCCACTGAAAAAATTCCGCATTGGTAGCTGATGCCGTTAGCGTAATATTGGCATCTGGAAGAAACAATGTGGTGGCGGAAGCTTCTACCGTTGCAGTTACAGAAGGCAATGCATCGATTGTCACGGGGATGCTTATAGAAACGCTATCATTATAGATAAATCTTAGCTGGTAATTGCCTTGTTCGAGATCATAGAACGTGATCGTTTCGAACAATTCTTCACTGGCTATTAGCTCACCACTCTCGTTCAAAAGGTCAACATGGGTAACTTCTCCTGAATTGAATAAAATAGAGATATCGCCCAGCTCGCCATTACATCCTTTAGGTGTAGCCAGAATATCAGCGTCGGTTTCGCGAAACAAGTAATTTGCCGTAGCTTGATTTGCAGATGCAAATAATTCTTCCAGACTTTGTCCAGCAATGAAGGCAAAAGCGATCATCACAGAATCGCCAGCTTCGATCGTAAATGGCCCTTGCGAAACCACCGTAGCCACATCGCCCATTACAGTTTCATGACGCTGGTCTGCCCCGGTTAATGTCTGGTATTTTTCTACATTGGAGAATCCATTATAATAATTAATACTTCCGGAAAGCCCATCTGCATTGATACAGTATGAATTTGCTCCTCCTGCAGAAAGCACTTTAACCGCTGTAAAAGGTTGTTGCGGATTATTTGAAAATGCATAGGCCATCTTTGCTTCAGGAATAAATCTGGCCTGATTTTGTTGATAGTTACCAATAGTCCAGTCAGTAAAATTGCCAGCAAAAACATTTTGTAGTGTCTGATTGCCTGAGTTGATTATGGTAAATTCCTGAATAATGTAATCACGGTTGTTGTCATGATCGAAAGCATAGGCTTTTTGCTTAACCAAAACAGGAAGTTGCTGCGCCTGGGCTAATTCGTCATTAAAAGACGCTTGTATTTCGCGGGCTGCATCTGTATCTTCAACCAAAGCAACGATATCCACCGGATTGAAATGACGATCATATTGCGGAATCGTATTGCTGTAAGCATTGTTGGAAACTCTTGTTGGGCTGTCTCCAATCATTAAGCCTGAATAATCTAGCAGAGAATTGCTATTGTTCCAACGGAAACCTTCTCCAAACATCTGATATGGCTGATTGTAGCCTAAGTCGCCCTTACTGGTGATGGTGGTGCTGATGTTGTTTACCGCCAGATCCATATAGTCGAGATTAGCATCTATTCGGAAATATTGAAAACCGAAATAGTCATTGGCTTCGAAAACAAATTTGAGTTCGGCAAACACATTCATTGGTGCATCAGTAGCAACTTCTACAATAAATGCCTGACTGCTGTTGCTGAAAGTTTGCATCATGCCCAATGCCCCAACTTGAATAGCAGGAGAAATAACCGTGAAATGTGGCGACTCTGAAACCAAACGAATGCTAAGATTAGACGCCGGCTCCAAATAGTTAATAAAGTCGGCTGTAATGCTCGCCTGCGTGCCTGCGGCGATTTTTTCATTAGCCAATCCATTGATCAAAATGTTTTTAGCTACAATTGACGGGCGATCAGGGTCAGTAAGCGCACGGTGAATATTTAAGCGTCCTGAACCCAATCGGTGATAAAAATTGGCATTGCCCGGCACTTGATATATGCTGCTATCTGCAGTCACTTTGAGCCTTTCGCCCAACTGAATGGCATTGTATGCCGGTTTATGGGCCTTGAGCAAAGCTGCAGCGGCACTAACCTGCGGAGCAGCAAATGATGTCCCAGATGAATTGTCATACCCATTGAAAGGCCATGTGCTTCGGATATTCTCCCCAGGTGCAGCAAGATCAGTGGAAACACTGAAAGTGGCGTTCACCCATTTTGTGTCTGTTTGATTGGTAGCTGTTACACTAATCGCATACTCATAAGATGCCGGATAAAATTTTTCATTCTGATTGCTATTTCCTGCAGCGCCTATAACTAAAGCGTTTTTGTTGATTGTGGCATATCGAACCACCGATTCATTCATAGGTGAATAAAAAGTATTACCCCATGATGCATTAATTACCTGACAACCCATATCGGCACTATAGACTATGCCTTCGTAACCAAATCCCCAGCCTTGCGCGTTGTCAATTCTTATAGGCAAATACTTAGTATGAAAACCTACGCCTGCTATGCCAACATTGTTATGAGGCGTGGCTGAAGCAATGCCTGATACAAACACCCCGTGTGGACTCAAAGAAGCAGTTGGGTCATTGGTATTGTTGCCAAAATTCCAGCCACGGAAATTGTCCACATAACCATCACCATCATCATCAATGCCATTGATCGGGTCGTTGTAGTTAAATTTCACATTCGCCATCAAATCCTGATGGGTAAATTGAATGCCTCCGTCCACAATTCCTATGCAAATATTGGTGTCGCCGAAAGTTATATCCCAAGCCTGATAGGCTTTAATCAAATTCAAATAGTATTGTTGCGCAAGTTGCGGATCATTGGGGGTGAAAAGCGGTTTCACGAAAAAGCGTGGCTGCGCATATTCTACCATTCCCGTTTTTTGCAATAATTTCATCACATGAGCAACTTGGTAATTCGTGCTAAAATGCATCACGTAAATCATGCTCAAATCTTCGAATGGCTCTCCCCAAGCATTTCTCTTGCCTTGCGGATTTTTGGCATTTGGGAAACTTTTTCTTACATCGGTTCCTCCGACTGCCTGATAAATCGTGTGTAAGCGCGAATCCGAAAGTGGATTTGACTCTAGCGACCGGTATTGCTCTTTGAGCCGGAAATAAACCACTCCTTGCTCATAATCATTGACTGTAGCATGTGCCGGAATATGATAATTACCCTGCCCGGCCAAACCAAGGCTTACCAGGCAAAGAAAAAAGGTGAAAATGCGGAATGTAAATGTATGTTGCATATTTGCTTGTTTCAAAATTAAGAAAATCAATGATTGCATTGTGTTAACAATTCATGAAACTGATTCCGGCTTTAAATGTTATATGAAATTCAAACCGATTCTTACAATCAACCGAAGTGATTTGAGAAATAACGTAGCAACTATTTAGTCATCATCGAAAAATGATATATTGCAGGCAAATTTCATCTCCATGCTAAAGTTCATCTCCACAAGCCTTTACGGAGCACTCATTCTTTTTCTTTTTTTGCCCTTCATTCAAGTGAAATGCAATGAGACCATCTTGGCGGAATCATCAGGCTATCAAGCAATGACAGGTGGTAAACCTAAATTTGTAGACAGCAGCATGGAAAGTTACCTCAGCGGACAGGAAGGCATGGTGGATAATTTGCAAAAACAAAACAAGGCCAATGTAATATTGATAGTTTTCGGATTGATGCTTCTTGCCGGATTGATCTTTTCTATATTGGCTAAACGTGATGTTCATCTTGGAAATACTGTATTTTCGTCTATCGCTATAGTTTGTCTCCTGGTCTTTCTGGCACAAATCATTTATGGAAATCATGAAATCAAAAAGCAAAGTGCCATGATGCAAACTGGCTTTATGAAAATTGACCTCGGCTTAAAAATGGCTTATGGATACTGGCTCAGTTTAATCACAAATATCATTTTGCTTGTCTTATCTATTCTTTGGCTAGTTCAGGAAAAAAGAAATAAAAAACTCATGCTTCAATATGAACATACGCCTGAGCATGAAGCCCCTGATGAAACCACAGAAGTATAGTTTCACTTTTTTGTCTGTTTTCGTTTTACATGTTACCTCGATCGAAAATTGAAAAGGCAACGATTATTATTTTATCTTATAGCGTAGGTTTGCCCCGATGGTTCGCAACAAGTTCAATCTGCTCTCTTCTAAAGAATGGTTACCTTTTCAGAAATCATGGTTCAGATATACTGACTACGAAGGCTGGCTGGTAGAAAACATTCGATTTTTTACTAAATCAGATGAGTGGAATCGTTATCAATTGATTGATATTCCCAATGCCGATAAACTGCTTAATGGTCTTTCAAGAATTACCGGTCTTGACCTCCGAAATGAGTTAGGTGATGACAAATTACTGCAGTTTGCCTTAATAGATGTATTGGAAAAGTGCGCAGATATTCAACATGTGGAACAAGCCGAAAATCTGATTGATGAAATCAGTGAAAAGGCTTCTGAAATATTTTCTTTACTGGAGCACAGAAGATTTCTTGCTATTGCGGTCCCCAATTTGCTTATCGATGGACAATACTATCCATTAGCCTGGCAAGTGGCAATGAATATTGGACGTTTTTTCTCGCTAAAAGATGAAAAAATCGCTTGTTGGACATCAGACACCAAAGCACAAAATGGTCCAGGCTTCTTTTATGTTCTGTATTTTAGAAAAGACGAACGCTCGGGCTTACATCAAACAAACTATTTTCCTAAAGCATTTCAAAAAATCTATCCGGGAGTTGCAGAATTTCCCAGTGAAAAATTTCCTGCTTGGTTTATTTTGAAACCCCCTCCGAGAAAAAAGGATGAAATTTTGCATCCGGCCAAATATCCTGAGAACCTAACAGACATGTTTATTGATACATTTTCTGTTCCCGGCGATGCGGTGTTTGATCCCATGGCAGGAACAGGTAGCACGCTACGCTCAGCATTGCTTTCAGGCAGAAAGGGTTATGGAATCGAGCTCAGTCCGTTTTTCAAAAGCATCGCCGATGAACGCTTGCAGGCGCTCCAACAGTCGGCAAATAACTATCGGCTAGTGGAAGGCGACGCACTCACAGCATCTGACATGGATTTTCCAAAAATCGATTATATGCTCACATCGCCCCCATACTGGGACATGCTTAACATGAAAGGCGCAGAATATCAGGCAAGAAGAAAAGAAAAAGGGCTTCAACTGAACTACTCCGACCACAGACGCGATTTAGGAAATGTGGGCGATTATCAGGAATTTATTCAATCATTATGCGATATCTACTTCCATATCGATGAACATTTGCTCAAGCCGGGAGCCCATATCACGATAGTTTTGAAAAATATCAAAAAAAGTGGGAGTAATTATCCATTTGCCTGGGACTTAGCAAGAATACTTAGCGAACGATGGCAATTGCTGCCGGAGTGTTTCTGGTGTCAGGATGATATTTCGATTGCCCCTTATGGATATGGCAACACATGGGTGAGCAACACTTTCCATCAATATTGCCTGAATTTTAGAAAGCCGAATATTTAATTTCAGCGCTAAATGGAAAACTTTCGATAAGTTTTTACCCACCGAAAGCTAAAAATCAGATTATTATCATTCCCGTTGCGCCACAATAAGCTTGAAGTGTAAGAAGATTTCTATTTTCGCATTTCACTTACAGCATAATTTATGAAATATATACAAGGTGCTTGCCTGCTTGTAATTAGTCTTTTCGCACAAGTAAACTTATTTGCCCAAGATAATCCCCTTTGGCTTCGCTTTTCGGCAATTTCGCCCGATGGCAATACCATCTGCTTTGCCTACAAAGGTGACCTTTGGCTGGTTTCATCCAGTGGCGGAGAAGCACGTCCTTTAACTACGCACGTGGCTGCTGACCGACATCCGGTGTGGTCGCCTGATGGCAAAACCATTGCTTTTGCATCAGACCGTCATGGAAATTTTGACATTTTCACCATCCCCGTGGAAGGCGGAGAAGCTAAACGCATCACCGCGCATTCCGCAGGTGAGATACCCACTGCTTTCAGTCCTGATGGGCAAAGAATCTTTTTCTATGCGCTGCGAATGGACGATGCACGCAACGCACAGTTCCCAAGTGGGGCGCTGCCGGAAACATACAGTGTAAAAACATCAGGTGGAGCGCCGCGAATTGAAATTCATACAGGTTCGCAATTTGCCCGTACCGATGCCAAAGGCGAACGACTGATTTACCAAGACCGAAAGGGCTATGAAGATGAGCACCGCAAATACCATGTTTCATCTGTAACACGCGATATCTGGCTCTTTGACTTGAAAACAAAAAAACATAGTCGCCTCACCTATTTCGAAGGCGAAGACCGCGATCCTTGGTTTTCAGAAGACCAAAAAGGATTTTATTGGCTTTCAGAAAAAAGCGGGACTTTTAATGTGTGGTACAAAGATTTAAATAACAACATGGAACAACAACTTACACGGTTCGACAAGCATCCGGTGCGGCACCTCTCTGTTGACCGAGGCGGGAATGTTTGTTTTAGCTTTCATGGAGAAATTTATGTGCTAAAAAAAGGTGCAAGTCAACCGAATAAGGTGAATATTCGCATTCGCACTGATGCCAAGCAAAATGAAAAACGTTTTAAAACCTTCACTTCTGAAGCCACAGAAATGGCTGTATCGCCCAATGGGAAGGAGATTGCTTTCGTAATTCGGGGCGAAATTTTTGTCACCAGCATCGACTATGATATCACCAAACGCATCACCAACACAGCCGAGCAGGAACGCTCTGTTTCGTTTTCGCCTGATGGAAGAAGCATTCTTTATGCAGCAGAACGCACCCGCTCGGATGGCAACACCAATTGGGATATCTGGAAAACCAGCATTGTGCGCGATGAAGAACCTTATTTCTTCAAATCAACCGTGCTGAAAGAAGAGTTGGTTTTGGGTACTGAAGCGGAAGAGTTCCAGCCAAAATATTCGCCCGATGGCAAAGAAATCGCCTATCTTGAAGAGCGCACCAAGCTCAAGGTGCTTAACTTAGACTCCAAGAAAACCCGTCTTGTGCTTGATTCCATTCACAATTACTCCTATACCGATGGTGATCAGCAATACGATTGGTCGCCTGATGGCAAATACTTCTTGGTAAAATATATTGAAAAGGACCGTTGGGTGGGCGAAATAGGGCTATTGCCTGCAGATGGCTCCAAGCCACCCATCAACTTGACCAACAGTGGCTACAACGACAGCAAACCCATGTGGATGCAAGGTGGAAAATCGGCCATTTGGTTTTCTGACCGCTATGGCATGCGCAGCCACGGCTCTTGGGGTAGTCAGAGCGATGTGTTTGCCATGTTTTTTACACGCGATGCTTTTGATGAATTCAAAATGAGCAAGGACGAGTATGACCTGATAAAAGAAATAGAAAAGGCTAAAAAGAAAGCCGAAGATAAGGATAAAAAAGGCGATGACAGCAAAGGCAAAAAAGGTGATAAGAAAGAAGAAGAGAAAGAGGAACCCTTGTTGCCCGGAAGAGTTAAGCCAAAGAAAATTAAGCCGATAGATATAGAGTTGGACGGTATTGAGTTTCGCACCGAAAGACTTACAGTAAACTCATCGGCTCTTGCTGATGCCGTGCTCACCCCAGACGGAAACAGACTCTACTATCTGAGCGCCTTCGAAAAAGGCTTTGACCTGTGGGTGCACAAACTGCGTGAAAAAGAAACCAAACTGGTGGCCAAAATGGGCGAGCGTTCCGGTTCACTAAGCATGGGCGATGACGGAAAACTCTATGTGCTTGGCGGCGGAAAAATCATGCAGGTGGATACCGCCAAAGGCACCGTTAAAAGCATTCCATTCAAAGCCGAAATGGAAATTAAAGTCAATGGAGAACGTGCCTACATGTTTGACCATGCCTGGAGGCAAACCCTAAAAAAGTTTTACCTGAGTGATATGCATGGGGTGGATTGGGAATTTTATAAAAAAGAGTATTCCCGTTTCCTATCACATGTGAACAATGGCTATGACTTTGCCGATGTGTTGGGTGAAATGCTTGGGGAACTTAATGCCTCACATACCGGAGGTCGCTACAACCCTGAATACGACGATGCCACAGCCGACCAAACAGCTGCATTGGGAGCATTTTTCGAAAACGATTTCAAAGGACCCGGATTGAAAGTTACAGAAGTGCTCAAGCGCGGACCCTTTGATTATGCAAAAAGTTCCGTGAAGGCCGGAGCGATTATTGAAAAAATTGATGGACAGATGATTGATGGTACCTTCGACTGGGCAATTTTGCTCAACCGAAAAGCAGGTAAACCAACTTTAATCGAAGGCCGGACGGCAGATGGGAAAAATTTTACTGAAATCGTAAAACCCATTAGCCTAAGTGAAGAAGCCGAGTTGCGCTATCAGCGATGGGTGCTGCAAGGCCGCGAACTCACCGATAAGCTTTCCAAAGGTCGCATCGGCTATGTGCATGTGCGTGGGATGAACGATGCCAGCTTCCGCGAAGTGTATGCCGAAGCCTTAGGCAGAATGAATGATAAAGAAGGAATTATCATCGATACGCGTTTCAATGGCGGAGGCTGGCTGCACGACGATTTAGCCACCCTGTTTTCAGGCAATCAATACGTGAAGTTTGTGCCCCGCGGCCAGGTAATTGGCTCCGAGCCTCAAGGCAAATGGCAACGTAAATCGGTGATGCTGATGAGTGAAAGCAACTACTCCGATGCACACTTCTCCCCTTATGTTTACAAAGAATTAGGTATTGGGAAATTAATCGGTATGCCGGTGCCCGGCACCGCCACCGCCGTGTGGTGGGAGCGCATGCTTGATGGTACCATCTTTGGCATTCCGCAAGTGGGCGTGGTGGGCCGCGATGGAAAATACTTAGAAAATCAACAACTTGACCCTGATATTTTGGTTAACAATGAATTCGAAGCCTTGAGCGAAGGCCGTGATCAGCAGATTGAAAAGGCGGTAGATTACTTACTAGGCAAGTAGCAGATGAACGAAGGTAAAGTAAGCTTGTTAGCTTCTTTACTATTACAACATTGCTATTTTTTCAACCCATGAAAACCTCATACAAGTTTCCATGTTTTTATTTAGGTTTGTGCACCTTAATTGATTGAACTATGCAACTCAACATAAGAACCATGCAGGATTTTGCCGCTTCGGGGGAGAAACCGGAATATTTATTTTGGGTAGGTTGTGCCGGAAGTTTCGATGACCGTGCTAAAAAAGTAACTAAAGCATTAGCCAAAATCCTTCAGCACTGCGAAGTAAGTTTTGCGGTACTGGGCACAGAAGAGTCCTGCACCGGCGACCCTGCAAAACGAGCCGGAAACGAGTTTTTGTTTCAGATGCAAGCCATGATGAACATTCAGGTACTCAATGCTTATGAAGTGCAGAAAATCGTGACAGCTTGTCCGCATTGTTTCAATACGTTGAAAAACGAATACCCTGAACTCGGGGGTAATTACGAAGTGCTTCATCATACTCAATTGCTTCAAAACCTGATTAATGAAGGTCGTCTGAAGGTAGAAGGCGGCGCTTATAAAGGACGAAAAATCACTTTCCATGATCCTTGCTACTTAGGACGCGCCAATGGCGAATACGAAGCACCACGAGAACTAATTCAAAAACTCGATGCCGAACTGGTGGAGATGAAACGCTGCAAAACCCGTGGTTTGTGCTGTGGTGCCGGTGGGGCGCAAATGTTTAAGGAAGCCGAACCCGGCGACAAGGAAATTAATGTGGAGCGTGCAGAAGAAGCATTAGGCACAAGCTCAAACATCATAGCAGTGGGTTGCCCGTTTTGCAATACTATGATGACCGATGGCGTAAAACATTTTGAGCGCGAAGCCGATGTTAAAGTGCTCGATATTGCAGAAATGATTGCGCAAGCCAAAGAGCTCTAAGACCAGATATTCTTTTTCTCGAGACTGATTTTTCTATTAAAAAAGATTTCGGTGCTTTTTTCAAAAGCCGGTGTAAGATCCGATACGTAAGCCTTTATACTGCCTGATGCTTCACGTTGAGCGCGTAACTCTTTTTGACTTAAAACACTTCTAACAGCCTGAGCCACTGTTTCGGCTGAATCAATCACCCGTGTATGACCTTTGTAAAACTCTTCGATCTCTTTTTTAATTAACGGGTAATGCGTGCAAGCCAACAAAATGGCATCAATCTTTTCAAAGCTTTTTTTGCTCAGATAGGCATTGATAATGGTGCGTGAAATTTTATTGTTAAAAAAACCTTCTTCGATCATCGGTGCCAGCAGTGGAGTGGCTTGTGAAACAACTTCAAGCAATGGACTGGATTTATTGAGTTTACGTTTATAAATCCCAGAATTAATGGTGCCTTTTGTTCCGATCACACCAATCTTTGCCTTGGCAAAATCATTTATGATTAAATCTACCGATGGATCCACTACATTCACTACAGGAATATCCGTGCCGGCTGCTTCAAGTGCTTTTTTATAACCATAAGCCGAAGCTGTATTGCAGGCAATGACAATCATTTTGCAATGGTTTTGCAATAAAAATCGGGTAATCCCTTCCGAATAATACGCTATCAAATCGGCCGATTTATCGCCATAAGGCATATGCGCCGTGTCTCCAAAGTAAATTAGGTCTTCATTGGGTAAACTCTCATGAATGGCCTTCAAAACAGTGAGCCCGCCGATGCCGGAGTCAAATACGCCTATTGCATTGTTTCTAGAATCCACAGGGCAAAATACATGGAAAAAAGCAGGATATGCAAATGCAATCATTCAAAACATTTTTCTTAACCTTGTGTCTGATTTTCAAAAACTTAAACCCATGAATAAACTTTACGCTTTAGGCATTATCTGCCTTACAATGTTTCAATTTCGGCTGCAAAGTCAGTCCATACAAATAGATACAGCTGCCAATTGGCAACAATTTATCCCAACTATACTTGGCGGTTCTTGTCTTGAGATTAGCAATGTGAGCTACAATGCAGGACAATATACAGCCGCCAGATTTACTAATGGCCAAGTTATCGGCATCAATGAAGGCATAGTAATCACTACCGGAAGAGTGATGGGGATCAACAATACTCCGGATCATTTTTTAAACATGGTCAATAATATGCCGGGAGACCCCATGCTCACACAAATTGCAGGTTGGCCTACTTACGATGCTACTTCTCTGGAATTCGATTTTACTTCTCCTGTTTCGGGTCAGGTAAGTGTGCGCTATGTATTTGCATCAGAAGAATATCCTGAATTTGTTGGCACCAGCTTCAATGATATTTTTGGCTTTTTTGTAAGCGATGCCGATGGCAACACGCAGAACATTGCCGTAATCAATGGTAACATTCCAGTTACGATCAACTCCATTAACCATATCGACAATTCCAATTTCTACATTGAAACCGCCGAAATCGATTCTTTTGCTTACGATGGCCGCACCGTGGTACTCACTTCTGTATTTTCTGCAGAAGCTAATCAAACATATCATCTGAAAATTTCTATTTCTGATGCCGGTGATCCCAATTTTGATAGTGCTATCTTTCTAGAAAGTATTACTATGAATCCGCAAGCCATTAGCGGTACTGCTTCATTAGCGGGTGATTTAATCCAAAGTGGCGTGGTTGAAATGTTTGGCTTCAACACCGATTCCACCATGGCCAACCTGATTGATTCCTACACCATTACATCTGATGGAGCTTACTTTTTCAATGATGTGGAAGCGGGTGCCTATCTGTTAAAAGTCTCACCAGATGCCTCACTTTATCCAAACGCATTACCAAAATATTACAACAATGCCTATTTATGGCAATACGCCACCATCATTTCATTTCCTTGCCAGAACTACAGTGTAGGACTATCCTTGGCCCCTATATTCACAGGTAGCAGTTCAGTGAGTGGCTCTGTATTTTTCACCAACAGTGTAATGCGCAGTGCATCTGCAACTGAAGGCGAAGCCATGAGCAATGTTAGTGTTTGGCTTTATTCTGTTTCGCTCAATGAATTTGCCCGACATACTCTGACCAATGAAGACGGATTTTATCAATTCAGCGGGCTAGATGCCGGCACCTATCGCATTTATGTTGACATTCCCGGATTACCACAAGAAGATTATCATGAATTTGAGCTACTCGAAGCTCAAGCACAGGGCTCCAAGATTTATTTAGTTGGATTAAACAAAATTATTATAGCTGAGTCAACCTTATCTACTACTAGCTTAACCGCAAGTGACTGGATGGTCTACCCAAATCCTTATCAAAACGAACTTCACATTAAAGGTGGGCAATCGGGCAAGGTTCACATCACCTTATTCGATATGCAAGGACGCCGGGTATTTAATCATGATCACAATAATTTGATAAAGGATGAAACTATCAAATTGTTCCTTCCTGGCCTGGAAAATGGGGTATATATGCTTCAACTGCAGCACGACACGCACACCTTTGTGAAGCGCATTATTAAAAACTAAGTCTTACACTTCGATTAATTTTATGCTGAAATGTTGGGTATAGCGGAAATAATTTTCTTATGGCCTGGCAAATTCTAGTACTTTTGTAAGACGAAACAATTCAAGTAATGACAAAAAAGGCGATTTTTACTTCTGCTGTTTTGATGGCTGTTTTCAACAGTTTGATTTATCAGGGATGCAAGCGTTTAGACCGATTAGTGAGTTTCAACCTGAGTGTTGAGCACCAATTTGCTATTCCGGTATTTCCCGATTCGGTTTTAACGGACGCATTTATCGGGAATGAGACTTTTTCTTATCTACTTAATGATCTTCGTTTTTCGAATGAAGATGAATTTGAGAAAAACAGGACATTCCCAACCAGAGTGGAATCAGTTGAAATTCAATCCATCGGATTGACCATTGACTCAGGTGCTGTAGCCACATTTAATAGAATGAAAAAAATAGACCTTTTCATTGTCAGTGGTGTTACACAAGAGCAATTGATTGGCACGGTTGAAAACATTCAAAACAACCAAACTAATGTTACATTCTTGCTCAATATCACCAAAGAACAGTTTAAAGATGTCATCAACCGCGATGCTTACAAATTGCGCTTGGTTATTGAATGGAGTGCCGGTATTGATGAGCCTGTTTATCTAAAATTACGCAAAAGTTTTCGTCTGAAAGCCATCCCTAACGATGATTAAGCTTTAGCAGCTTTCGAACACGAACTTTTGATTTATTTTTGCAAAAATTACAACGAGTGAAAGTAACTGATCATTTAAATGAAGCGAAGGGAACACTCTTTTCTTTTGAAGTGTTGCCATCTGTGAAGGGGAAGGATATCAAAGATTTGTATGAAGGCATTGAACCGCTGCTCGAGTTTGATCCTAAATTCATCAACGTAACCTATCACCGCGAAGAATATGTTTACAAACGTTTAAGCAATGGGCTTCATGAGAAAATCATGACCCGTAAACGTCCGGGCACAGTTAGTATTTGTGCAGCCATAAAATACAAATATGGTGTAGACACTGTTCCCCATTTGATTTGCGGCGGTTTTACCCGACAAGATACGGAATTAGCCTTGCTTGATATGCACTATTTAGGCATGGAAAACGTATTAGCTTTGCGGGGCGACCCGGTAAAAGGCGAATCGATGTTTATTCCTGAAAAAGATGGCCATGCTACCGCTACCACCTTGGTAAAGCAGGTTGCCAAAATGAATCAAGGGAAATATCTAGACGATGATTTGGTAGATCCGATCCCCACTGATTTTTGCATTGGCGTGGCAGGCTATCCTGAAAAGCATTTTGAAGCCCAAAACTTGAAATCTGACATGCGCTATTTAAAGCAAAAAGTAGATGCGGGAGCACATTATATTGTCACACAAATGTTTTTCGATAACCAAAAGTTTTTCAATTTTGTGGACGCTTGTCGCAAAATAGGTATTAACGTGCCAATCATACCAGGTCTGAAGCCTATTACTACAACCAAACACATCAGCTTTTTACCTAAAACTTTTCACATAGACATGCCGGAAGAATTGGCGGATGAACTAGAAAATTGCAAATCAAACGAAGAGGTAGCGGAAATAGGAATAGAATGGTGCATCAAGCAAGTGAAAGAGCTCATGAAAGCTGGCGTGCCCTGTGTGCATTTCTACACCATGGGTAAATCAGAAGCGGTGAAGCGTATCGCCAAGGCTTGCTATTGAAACACGTCCGGTCTTAAGCGAAGTAAGCGAAAATTGTTTTTTTGTATACTCATTAAATAGCGCTCACCTTGTGCTGACTCGGCCTGAATATCAGGTACTATAATTCCTTTGTTGTCAATTACAAAACTTTTCAGGTCTTCGTTGGCCGATTGAATGAAGCTGAAACGAATCACTCCTTTATGCAGTTGGCCTGATGATAATGGAACTAGGCTTCCCTTCCCACTTATCTTGTTTTTCTTATGGTCATTGTAAATCAAGAGTAGCTGATCGCGGTTCATAAAAGAAGCCGAACCTGAAAATTTTCTTTCCGTATCAATGGTTTCTATTTGCTTTGAACGTTTTTCAAACCATAATACTTCTCCCCTTTCGCTGAATTTCACAATGAGCATATCGCCGCTGATGTCGACATCGTTGCATACAATGCCGCCTGAGCGAAAATCGTTGTTGCAAATTTGTTCCGTATAATTTTGCTCGGCAAACATAATGGAACTCCCATCCGGAAGATTTTCTACTCGCTTCACTTTAAAATTTTGAAAGTCGCTTCGCTTTACCCCAGACCCAACAGGAATACTCAAGGGTTCCATTTTGTAATTAAAATCTTGAAGGTTACGGGCAGCCACATCGCCGGTTTCTCGGTCTATCCGAAAATAGAAAAGCCCTAAAGCTCTTTGTGGACTAATACGTTCCGAAGCATAGATACCCGTACTCACTAATTCTTCTTTTTCGTTGAGTGAAAAATTAATCCCGACAATATTGCGCTCCGGCAAATCGAGTGAATACTCCACAATGTCGTCGCTTAAGATTGGTAAGGCCAGAATTTTATATTGTGTAGCTCCGCCTTCCCGATAAGCCATAAGAATATGTAAGTTGCCGTCAGCATCGAGCAAGGAAGATGTTTGCTCGGGTAGATAATTGCGCGCCTGAAACTCAACAACCACTTCCTTAATTGGTTCAAACGCATCATCAACAATCAATAAATGCAGTTTAATGGGTGTATTTACACTCACTTGCTCGAAATGAAAAATAGCAATTTTGTTTTGCGCCTTATTCACGCAAGCTTCAATTCTTGAGCTGGGGGTAGGACGTATTGCAGTTTGGAATGCAAATTCGTTGGAGCGAACTATCCCTTGTTCCGAAAGCTGTTCTAATAATATCATCAGTTTGCTTTGCTCCGACTGATGTGTCGAAGAAATAAGCAAAGAGCCACATGGCCATTGAAAAATAAAATTATGTAGAAAAGACCCTCTTAAATCTGCCAACTGTTTGAATTCCCTTATGGACAAGTTTTGCTTATCAAGAATGAGCATTCTCCGCTCTTTTCGGGCTTCATTTATCACTTGACTAAACACTAATACATCGCTGCAAACACCAATACTTACAGGATAATTAGGATGAAATTTATCAATTGGGTCACTCCAAGTTAAGGCACTTTTCTGACCAAATAATGAAATAGATAGTAAATAGATAAAGGAAAGAACCGAAAGTTGTTTTACTGCCATGCTTCCCGTCTCTAATTCAAGCTTTTTGCTTTAACAAGTACGCCTGCTTATTTTTATTAGCCAATTGGCCACAAGCGGCGTCTATATCCTTCCCTCGACTATGTCTTACATTCACGATAATGCCTTTTGATGTGAGATAATCACAAAAAGTATCGGTGACCTGTGCATCAGATTTTTGAAACTCTCCACCTTCTATCGGGTTGTATTCAATCACATTGACCTTTGAAGGCACTTTCCGACAAAAGCTTTCCAGCTCTTTGGCATCCTGTAATGAATCATTGAAGTTTTTAAGTAAGATATATTCCAAGGTCGGTCGTGTACCTGTTTTTTCATAAAAATACATGAGCGCATCTTCTAAGGCTTCAAGTGTATTGCTATCATTAATCGGCATGATTTCGCTTCGTTTCTGATCGTTGGCAGCATGCAGCGAAAGGGCGAGATTAAATTTGGCTCCATCATCGGCCAGTTTCTTAATCATCTTGGCAATGCCTGCTGTGGACAACGTGATGCGTTGCGGCGACATCCCTAAGCCATCCGGCGAAGTAATTCTGTCAATAGAGCGCATTACATTAGCGTAATTGAGCAAAGGTTCTCCCATGCCCATATACACAATATTGCTCAACGGAATCTGATAATATTTTTCTGCCTGATTTCTAATGGCCACCACTTGATCAAATATTTCATCAGCATTCAAATTGCGAATACGATCGAGTTTTCCCGTTGCGCAAAATTTACAGGTGAGGCTGCAGCCTGCTTGCGATGAGATACATGCCGTCATTCGCGTGGTGGTTGGAATCAAAACGCCTTCTACCACATTCCCATCATAAAGTTTAAAAGCACTTTTAATGGTTCGATCACTGCTACGTTGCTCGTCACTCACCTTGGCGGCATTGATGCTAAAGTGCTCTTTTAGTTTTTCGCGCAAAAGTTTGCTGAGATTGGTCATGCTGTCAAAGTCTTTTGCAGCTTTCTGCCATAGCCACTCATACACCTGTTTGGCACGGAATTTAGGCTCACCTAAAGCCATGATTTCTTCAGTAAGCAGTGCAAAGTTTAAAGCCCGAATATCTTTCTTTGACATGAGCACAAAGTTAAGCAAAAGCTTGAAGCGCAACAGCACGGCTTCCTTGCCAGTTTATTGTTGCAAAAAACAATAACAAATCGCCTAATTTGAAACAGAAAATTGCATGTCTTGTTTGATCTCCACAGTTTGCTCTTTTGTTATCAAAGCAGCAATCCTATAATTGAATTTAAGCCTACTTTCGCAACATGCAGTACAGAATCATCAGCGCCGATGAAATTTACACCTTAAATGGCTCTCCTATTCAAAGTGGCTTTGTGGTGCTGGATAAGGAAGGTAAGATACGCGATGTAGTGGAGCATCATGCATTTGAAGGTGAGCCTTCGCAAGTGGAATATTTTAATGGAGTTATCAGTCCGGGTTTCGTCAATGCGCATTGCCACCTTGAGCTTTCCGGGTGGAAAGATAAGATTGGCCGGGGCTTGGGTTTAGATGCCTTTATTAACGGAATCTATCAAGGATACAAAGAAAAATGGTCTTATGACCTTGATGCCATGCAACTAGCCGACCAAGCCATGTATGAAAAAGGGATTGTGGCGGTGGCCGATATTTCAAACACTTCACATTCTTTCATCGTAAAGGCCAACAGCCATGTTCACTATCACACCTTTGCCGAAGTGTTTGCCTTTTCGCCTGACAAAGCTGAAAGAGCATTTCAAAAAGGAATGGAATTGCTTGATGCAGCTAATGCGCATAACCTGCAGGCTTCGATTAGCCCGCATGCCCCCTATTCGCTCTCAAAGCCCTTAATGCAGCTCATTGCTAAACAGCTTGAGCAACCCGGCAGTTTACTTTCTATTCACCATCAGGAAAGCGAAGCCGAAAACGAGATGTTTCTGCATAGGAAAGGCACGATGGTGGAGCGTCTAAAATCTTATGGATTCTTGATGAATGAATGGACATGCCCGCACGATTATCCTGTAGCATGGTTTATGCCTGCATTTAAGAAAGTTTCACGCATTCTATTAGTACACAATACCTTTACCAATGCTGAATCTGTTAAATTAGCTCAAAGCCTTCACCAAAACCCGTTTTGGTGTCTTTGCCCCAACGCCAATCTCTACATCGAAAAGCGACTACCCGATATTATAATGCTTAAGGAACATAAGCTCAACATTTGTATTGGTACCGATAGTCTTGCTTCAAATGATTCGCTCTCCATTGCCGACGAAATCTTAACCATTCGCAGGCATTTTCCGCAAATTGCCTTTAATGATATACTTCATTGGGCCTGTTTGAACGGCGCCAGGTTCTTGGGTATAGACCATCGCTTTGGTAGTATCGAAAGGGGCAAACAGCCCGGATTAGTGCATTGGCCAAATCCCATTAATGATGATATTGCAAACATCGAAAAGATAAAAGTAAAACGGATTGCTTAATTTCTAATTGGCTGAATCAGGTATTTTGCCCAAATTGCGATGCTGCTAAGTGTGTCTTTTTTATAGGAAATTCAAAACGTGTCGAATTCTAAAAAACTCATCTTTTCTTTTTTACCATCCGAAATCATTGGCTACATGGTAGAACCTTTCATGATGCAGGAATTGCCTGATGGAAGTTTTTCATATGATGCTGTAAAAGTAAATGCTAGGCTACTTACTAATCATGATTATCAATTTTCTGACGAAGAAATTGATTTAATCAAAACCTGCGAATTAACCTATCCTGTCAATATTCTTAAAAAATTTCGCCCTCCCAAAGTTAAAGAAGCAAATTTTACTTCCTTCCTAAAAGAAACTCCTGAATTAGAGCGCAGCCTTCGTGTCTTTGTAGATAAACAAATAGCGCATTTGCTGAACCAATTACAAGGCGAAAAGGTCTATATGCGCAACAAAGTATCGGACTTTGCCGCTGATCAGGCATTGATGGTTGAGAAACTTGTTTCCGATATTGTGTATCATTTCCGCAAACATGCTGAAGGCATTACCTATTTCATCACGGTGCGGCATTTGCAAAAGGAGTTAAATCTTCACAGGCAAGCATCACAAATACTATCGGAAAAACCTTGTTATCTGCGGGTGGGTAAGCAAATCTTTCATTTCGATGCAGCAATGGATGGAAAGAAAATTTATCCATTCATACAGAAAGAGCAATTGCAGGTTCCGGCTGCAATGGCGCAAAAATTTATCGAAAGTTTTATGCTGCGGGTGCTTAATCAGCAAGCATGCACCCTACAAGGATTCACTGTTTTAGAAGGAAGCCATCAAATGCGAGCTCACCTTGACCTTGCGCAGGACTTAGAAGGGAATCCCATTTTACAGTTGAGCTTCATGTATGGCAAAAAGCGCACATTACCAGATGATACCTGGAAGAAGCATTATCAACAAACACCCGGTAAATCATCAGGAGAATTAATGCTATTTCAGCGTGACAAGGAGAGAGAAAAGTCTTTCATAACGCTCCTCCAATCCCATGATTTGTCGTTGCAAAAAGGTGGAACAGTCAAATACTCCAAACCACACACCTCCCTCGAAAACTACGTGGAAATGCTGCGCATAGTGGAGCAAGAAAAGAAATTTATCATTTCGAGCATTTGGAAAACTTATCACTTCAACACATTGAATCCGGAGCTGGAGATTAAAGTCAAATCAAATGAAGATTGGTTTGACCTACATGCCGTGGTAAAGTTAGGCGATTTGGAAATCCCATTTGCAGCGCTCAAAGAAAATATATTATCGAACAATCCATACTTCCTACTTCCCGATGGCAGCACTATGCTGATCCCAAAAGAATGGATGAAAAAGACTCATGATCTGTTCAAATTCTCAGTGGTCGATGATAAGCTCCGCATCGAAAAACACCACCAATCTCTATTAATCGGTCACCCACTTTTTGGCGAAGCGATCAAGCCACATTTGGACGAAAAAGGTAAAATGGCCTACACGGTTGAGCAAATTCCTCCTGCTCCCATGCCATTGCAGCTACAGGCCACCTTACGACCTTATCAAAAAATTGGATATGATTGGCTGATGCATCTGCAAAGCCTTGAACTGGGAGCATGCTTAGCCGATGATATGGGCTTGGGTAAAACCCTTCAGGTGATTGCCGTATTGTCAAAATATTACGAAGGAAAATCAAGCCTATCGAAAGGAAATAGCCAATTAAGTCTATTTGACGCATTAGATGAAGAACGCGAACAAGCACCGCCCAGCTTAGTGATTGTTACGCCTTCACTGGTGCACAATTGGGTTGCTGAATTACAAAAATTTGCCCCGAATCTGCGTTTTGCTGTATATGATCATCGCATGAAAAACAGAGAAACATTCCGTTTTGATTCGGCACAAATTATCATTAGCACCTATGGAATCGTTCGCAATGATATCGCCTTATTTCAGTTACAATCCTTTGCCTATTTGATACTCGACGAAAGCCAATTGATTAAAAATGCCCGATCGTTAAGCTTTCAGGCTGTTAAAAAGCTACACGGCCGACACCGGATTGTGCTCACCGGCACGCCAGTGGAGAATTCCCTTACTGACCTGTGGTCGCAACTGACCTTTTTGAATCCGGGATTACTGGGAAGCTATCATTTTTTTAAAAGTGAGTTTGTTCAAAGCATTGAAAAACAAGGCAATAAGGAGCAACTTGAAAAGCTTCGCAAGATTATACGCCCATTCATCCTCCGCCGCACCAAAGAAGAAGTAGCACAAGATCTGCCTACCCTTTCGCAGCATGTGATTTACAGCGAAATGGCAGAAGATCAGAAGAAACTTTATGAAGAAGTGAAGTCCTTTTATCGCAACCAGATTCTGGAGCGCATCGCACAAGTGGGCGTGCAACAAAGTCAGATGACCATCCTGAAAGGGCTTACCGAACTGCGTTTGATAGCCAACCATCCAAAATTAGCCGGAAAAGAAACATCTAGTGGCAAATTCGATGACGTGATCGCCAAACTGGAACTCCTACTGCAAGATAAGAAAAAGGTGTTAGTTTTTTCGCAGTTTGTGAAACATCTCGACTTGTTTCAAGCATATTTTCAACAAAAAAATGTGGCGATCTACCGAATTACCGGAGTAGTGAAAGACCGTAAGCAGCAGATCAAGGAATTCAACAAAGCCAAAGGAGCAGCAATTTTTCTCATCTCCTTGCGAGCCGGAGGTGTAGGTTTGAATCTCACGGCATCGGAGCATGTTTTTTTATTAGACCCTTGGTGGAATCCGGCTGTAGAAGATCAGGCTATTGCCCGTGCACATCGCATCGGGCAGCGACAAAAGGTATTTTCTTACCGCTTTATCAGCAAAGACAGCATCGAAGAAAAAATTCGCAGTATGCAGGAACGCAAAACCTGGCTTGCCGATGAAATCATCAACAACAATCCGCTGCGCGGATTGGACGCCGGGCAGATTGCAGATTTGTTTGCATAAATTACTCGTACACTAGCAAGCTTAAAAATGAGTATCGTTTTAGGTTCATGATGAAGATTGATGCTATTTATTAAATGATTAACCGCAAAAAGACACATCAGTTTAATCAATAGCGATCCAGAAAAAAACAACAACTTTAATAGTAAAAACAGGATTAAGGCTTTTGCGAGCATTTCTATTTATTCGTGCCTAAATCGCGGTGGCCAGGGTAAAATAGCAGGCCACACGTAAGAGGGAATTTACTTTTTCGTAGTAATAGCTGGAAGAAGATTCATCCAGCTTCTTAGCTATTCAAGAAAAAGCAAAGGGAGCGTGGGAGCATTAATTTACCCTTGAATTTCTTTGCTTACTTTCTTTTTTCAAGACAAGAACCGAGCATGCATGAGAGCTCAATTTGACCTTTGAAAAAACACAACAAATTAAAGTAAGTCGCTGAAGGCAATTAGATATAAAATGGATAGTTATTATTTATTATCCTAAGCATGTCAATTTATTACCCCTTTTTCCAACAATATAAAATCCCGTCGGCTTTTGGCCAACGGGATTTTGTTGTTTGTGATGGTATCTGAGCAATCTTAAAGCGTTCCGCGGCGCTCCTGTTCTCTTTCGATGGCTTGGAAAAGCGCTTTGAAATTGCCTTTTCCAAAGGATTTTGCACCTCTACGTTGGATAATTTCGAAAAATAAAGTAGGACGATCTTCCACCGGCTTGGTAAACAATTGAAGCAGGTATCCTTCATCGTCGCGATCCACCAAAATGTTGAGTTTCTTGATAGGCTCAATATCTTCTTTAATTTTGCCCACACGGTCAAATAAGTCTTCATAATAGGTTTCGGGGACTTCTAGAAACTCTACCCCACGGCGACGAAGCTCACTTACCGTGTGAATGATATCATCGGTGGCAATGGCTATATGCTGCACGCCTGAGCCATGATAGTAATCTAGATATTCTTCCACCTGTGAGCGTTTTTTGCCTTCGGCAGGTTCATTGATTGGAAATTTGATGAATCCGTTGCCATTCGACACCACTTTAGACATCAAGGCAGTATATTCGGTGGAGATATCTTTATCATCGAATGTAACGAGCAGTTTAAATCCCATTACATTTTCGTAGAAATCTACCCACTTGTTCATTTCGCCCCAGCCAACGTTTCCCACGCAATGGTCCACATGAAGAAAGCCAACGGGTTGAATTGGGAAATTAGATTCTCGTGCTTCAAACCCTGGCATAAAGGAGCCCCGATAATTTTTGCGCTCCACAAAAGTGTGAATGGTATCGCCGTAGGTATGAATGGAAGCGGTGCGCACTTCGCCAAATTCATCTTTCAGCACCTTCAGATCGGCAGCTTTTTTTGCCCCACGCTTGGTGGTTTCATGTAATGCTTTTCCCGCATCGTCCACCCACAGTGCAAGTACTTTCACCCCATCACCATGTTTCTTTACATGCTCCGATATCTCTGAATCGGGGTCTAAAGACGTGGTGAGGACAAACCGAATTTTGCCTTGCTGCAAAACATACGATGCGCGGTCTTTCACGCCCGTTTCAGGACCAGCATAGGCCACCAGCTCAAAACCAAAGGCCGATTGATAAAAATAGGCTGCTTGCTTAGCATTGCCTACATAAAATTCTACATGATCTGTTCCCAATAAAGGGAGAAAATCATCTCCCGATTGAGTAGCCGTTTGCACGTTTAGCGTTGATTGTGTATTCATTTTAATTCTTAATTGTCAATTCTTAATTGTCAAACTTACTCAATCCAAGACTTGTAATACTTGCCATCATCTATTCTCATGGCTTCCTTTGTTATTTTGAGCGGGCGAAATGTGTCCACCATTACTGCCAGTTCCTGCGTTTCTTTCTGACCAATACTTCGCTCCATGGCACCCGGATGCGGCCCATGTGGAATGCCTCCCGGATGAAGGGTGATTTGCCCTTGGGCAATATCATTACGCGACATGAAATCTCCATCTACATAATACAATACTTCATCGGAGTCAATATTGCTGTGGTTGTAAGGAGCAGGTATGGAATCAGGGTGATAGTCGTATAAACGCGGGCAAAACGAGCACACTACAAAATTACGGGCTTCGAAAGTCTGGTGTACCGGTGGTGGTTGGTGAATGCGACCGGTAATGGGTTCAAAATCATGAATGGAGAAAGCGTAAGGATAATTGTAACCGTCCCATCCCACCACATCGAACGGATGAGTTGCATAAACATATTGATGCAACATGCCTTCTTTTTTCACTTTGATGAGAAAATCGCCTTTTTCATTGTAGGTTTCAAGGTTTTGGGGGCGGCGAATATCTCGCTCGCAGAAGGGCGAATGCTCAAGCAATTGCCCAAACCAATTGCGGTAACGCTTAGGGGTATAAATCGGGCTGAAGGATTCGAGATAGAGCAGTCGGTTATTTTCTGTATCGAACTGAATCTGGTAAATCATCCCACGTGGTATCACGAGGTAATCTCCATATTTGAATTCAATATTGCCTAAAAATGTGCGCAGCACGCCACTACCTTTGTGAATGAATAACAGCTCATCGGCATCAGCATTTTTATAGAAATAATCCGTAAGCGATTTACGTGGTGCAGCCAAACCCAGATAAACGTCATTGTTGACCAACAAAGGTTTCCGGCTTTTCAAAAAATCATCTTCGGGAGAGATATTGAAACCAATCAAACGAAGCGATTTCATGTTTTTTTCAATGGCAATCTCCGGTGTGGTGTCAATGGATTCTAAAACCTCCTTAACCTGTGTAGGGCGATGGATATGATAGAGCAAGGAAGACATGCCGTCGAAACCAATCGTGCCAAACAATTGCTCATAATACAAGCCCCCATGTTCCTGACGCATCACTGTGTGGCGCTTGGGCGGAATCTTACCTAATGCATGATAAAAAGGCATAGCGATGTTTTCAGCAAATATACAATTGGGCATTTTAAAATGCAAGAAAAAATTGCTTAAAAATTTTGGCCAAATCGCTATTAACAATATTAAATTTGGTAATTTGACATTTAAGCAATATTAAATATTGCAAAGCCCGACTTGTTCCACACAATTGCTTTACCGAACACCTGCACCCGGATTAATCAAACTCTCCGGTGCCACAAAATGCAATTGTCCTTGCTGATCTTCAGCCATCAAAATCATGCCATGCGATTCAATTCCGCGTATTTTTCTGGGTTCAAGATTGGCAAGTAAACATACCTGGCGACCTACAATCTCCTCGGGCTTGAAAAATTCGGCAATGCCGGAAACCACGGTTCGTTGGTCCACGCCGGTATCCAATTTGAGTTGGAGCAATTTGTCGGCTTTGGGCACTTTCACTGCTTCGAGAATGGTGGCGACGCGAATATCGAGCTTTCTGAAATCGTCGAATGTGCAAGCCTCCTTGAGCGGAGCAATGTTTAAAACGGCTGTTGATTTGCGCGATTGGTGCAATTTGTCAATCTGCTGTTGTATGGCTTCGTCTTCAATTTTTTGAAACAATAGGGTGACCTCGCGCAGCTGATGGCCGTTTTCGAACACCACCGGCTGATCCCAATCCATACGCTCGGGCAGGTTTAGCATTTGGAAAATTTTTACAGCAGTATCAGGCAAAAAGGGTTGTAAGCAGGTAGCTAAATGTGCAATCAACTGTAAACAGTCGTACAGCACTTCTTTGGCTTTTTCTGGATCGGTTTTGATGAGTTTCCAGGGTTCAAAATCAGTTAGAAATTTGTTGCCAAAGCGCGCTAAATCCATCACTTCGAACTGTGCCTGACGAAATTTGAATTTTTCTACCAAATCAGCCAAAGCATCATAAGTCCTGCCAATGGCTTCATTAAGGCTTGCATTTTTGATTTCCAGTTGGCCATTGCATTCTACTTTTCCTTGGTAGTATTTATGCATAAGCACCACCACACGATTCACAAAATTGCCCAAAATAGCCACCAACTCATTGTTCACCCTTGCCTGATAATCTTTCCAGGTGAATTCGCTGTCGGATGTTTCGGGAGCAATGGAAGTGAGCACATAGCGCAATTCATCGCGCTTACCGGGGATATCTTGCAAATATTCATGTAGCCAAACTGCCCAGTTGCGCGAAGTGGAAATCTTGTCGCCTTCCAGATTGAGAAATTCATTGGCCGGCACATTGTCGGGCAGGATAAATTCCCCATGCGCAGCCAGCATGGCAGGGAATATAATGCTGTGAAACACGATATTATCCTTGCCGATAAAATGAATAAGTCGTGTATCTTGATTGGTCCAATAGCGCATCCAGTCGTTAGGACGAAGCGCTTTTGTTGCACTGATATAGCCAATTGGCGCATCGAACCAGACATACAGCACTTTTCCCTCGGCGCCATCCAAGGGCACTTTCACTCCCCAGTCGAGGTCGCGGGTCATGGCTCGGGGCTGCAAACCTTGATTGAGCCACGATTTGCATTGCCCATAGACATTGCTTTTCCAATCTTCTTTGTGGCTTTCGATATATTGATCCAGCATGACTTGCATTTGGTCTAAAGGCAAAAACCAGTTTTTGGTAGCTTTCAGCACCGGCACTGCGCCACTCAATACCGATTTCGGATTGATTAATTCGGTGGGCGAAAGTGAAGTGCCACACTTTTCACACTGATCGCCATATGCTTCGGTATGTCCGCATTTAGGGCAAGTGCCTGTGATGTATCGGTCAGCAAGAAATTGCTTAGCTTCTTCATCATAATATTGTTCGGTGGTCTCTTCCTGAAACACGCCTTTGTCATACAATACTTTAAAAAAGTCAGCAGCCGTTTGATGGTGTAAGGCATCGGAGGTGCGGTGATAGATGTCGAAACTAATTCCGAAATCTTTAAACGCATTTCCCATGAGCTGGTGGTATTTATCCACCACTTCCTGCGGACTAATGCCTTCTTTCTTTGCTTTGATGGTGATGGGTACTCCATGTTCATCAGAGCCACACACAAAAATCACATCGCGGCGATGAAGGCGCAAATAGCGGACATAGATATCGGCAGGCAAATAGCAGCCGGCAATATGGCCAATGTGTACCGGACCATTGGCATAAGGCAAGGCGGCTGTAACGGTATATCGCTTCGGATTGTTCAATGCAGTATTTTTAGGCTTGCAAAAATAAAGCTTTATGGCAGACCATAACGAACTGGGCAAAAGAGGCGAAGCCCTCGCCATCGAATATCTGGAAAAGAAAGGTTATCAAATTCTGCATACCAACTGGCGCAACCGTTTCGAAGAGATTGACATTGTGGCGCAGGACAAGCAGATGGTTGTGTTTGTGGAAGTGAAAACACGCAGCAACACCCTGTTCGGTCAACCGGAAGAGCAGGTAGGACTCAAGAAACAGCGTTTACTGGTTAATGCTGCTGAAGCCTATATTCGAACCTATGATATTGATCTGGAAGCGCGATTTGATATTGTTTCAGTGATATTGAATGACCAACAGCAGCAAATTAAGCATTTTGAATATGCATTTAGTCCTTTTGATTGAGCGCTTTAATTCTAAGCCGATAGTATTTTTATTGGGTAAAAAAATATTAGGGATGCTATGATTTTATCCACCATCTACAAACACCCATAAATGTGTTTATGAAACCTTTTTGCGCTTGGCGTGCTGGGTGTTTTGAAAGCAAAAAAACGCTGAAAATTAAGCGAGCGCAATGGACTTTTTTCGAAATATAAAACAAGAGAACACTTATCTTCGCTGCGCATGCAGCAGGTAAAGCATTTAATTTGGGCAATGATTTTTATGGCCATCCCATCGTATGGACAAGAGCTCTCCTTGTTCTTTGTGGGTGACACCGGCAAAGATACCATCCCCCCGGAAACACTTTATCTGCTCGAAGTAGAAGCTAAATTGGCAGGGAACAGCGTAATTGTTTTTTTGGGCGACAATGTGTATCCAAGAGGTAATCAACCCAATCAGGCTGCCCGTCATCCTGCCACACGCACATTGCTCAATCAGCTTGATGTTTTTGATCAATATAAAGGTCAGCTGTATGTCACTTCGGGCAATCACGACTGGGCCAATGGAAAGCCCAAAGGATTGGATAATATGCGCACACAAGCTTCATTAGTCAATGAGTGGAAAAAAAACTATCCTGCCATTGCTAATCAAGATGTGTATCAACCTGATGCGGATGCAGCAGGACCTGTTCGGGTAGAAATACACCCCAAAGTGAGTTTGATTTTTATCCATTCACAGGCATTTCTGCAAAGAGGGCGGCGCAGAATACCTGATGCCTCAACGGATAACTTAAAAACGCAGCTGGAAATAAAATTGAATGAATGTATCGAAAAAGGACAGCACGGTATCATCATTGCACATCACCCTATTTATTCGAATGGCAAACATGCGGCTTCATTACAACCCTGGAGATTTCTTATACAATATACGCCTTTGCAGGTTTTCGGCCTTGCCGGATTAAATCAGGTTATCAGACAAAACATTCATCACCCCAGATATAGGCGCTATGCAAAAAGCATAACAGAAGTGCTGGAGCATTTTGAAAATGCCGTGTATATCTCAGGCCACGATCACAATATCCAACATATCCCGAAGGCGGGAAATCATTTTATCATCAGTGGCAGCGGCAGCAAACAAGAGCGTATCGGTCATTATTTTAATAAGGCACGCATGATGGAAGATCGTTTGCAAGGCTTTGTCAGACTGAAAATACTCGACAATGGTCAAGTGATTCTCACAGCCCACAGCACCAAATATCGAGGTGAGTTTACCCGATACCGTTTGTTAGAAGAGCCTGTTAAACGCAAACATTCAGCCCAGGATAGCCTGTCGAATAGCCACAAGACGTTGAAGTAGTGCTTTGGTTTTGTCCAAGGCTATCATATTGGCACCATCTGATAGGGCTTGAGCAGGCTCAGGGTGGGTTTCCATAAAAAGTCCATCAACTCCTGCAGCCACACCGGCGCTGGCAATGACGGTGATCATTTCGGGCAAGCCTCCGGTCACTCCATTGGAGGTGTTAGGCTGTTGCAAGGAATGGGTAACATCGAGCACTACGGGATATCCCAAAGCCTGCATCCGTGGAATAGCGCGATAATCCACTATCAAATCACTATATCCAAACATGGTGCCGCGATCGGTAAGCATAATTCGATCATTGCCGCTTTCTGCAACCTTTGCAGCCGCAAATTGCATGGTCTCCGGTGACATAAACTGCCCTTTTTTGATGTTTACATGTCTGCCTGTTTTGGCAGCTGCCACCAATAGGTCAGTTTGTCGTGCAAGAAAAGCAGGAATCTGCAACACATCAACATATTGCGCCGCAAGGGCTGCTTCGTCGGGTAGGTGTATGTCGGTGAGCACCGGAAGACCGAAAGTAGTTTTGACCTCTGCTAAAATTTCAAGCGCTTGCTCATCGCCAATGCCGGTAAATGAATCTATTCGCGATCGGTTGGCCTTACGATATGATGATTTGAAAATATATGGAATTTTCAAATCATCAGTCAGCTTCTGCATATGCTCAGCCACCCTAAAGCACACCGCTCTATTTTCGACCACACAAGGTCCGGCAATCAGAAAAAAATTTCGGCTTTCCGCGTGTCGGAGCCCATCAATATTTGGCATCATATTTCTTATTCAAATTCAAGTTTTAATAGTTCGGTGAGCATACTTGGCGTGATATTCTGACGAAGTTCCCCGTTTTTGGCAAAGGCTATTTCGCCGGTTTGCTCCGAAACACAAATGGCTATGGCATCGCTTTGTTCGGTAATTCCCACAGCAGCTCGGTGGCGCAATCCCAATGTAGGAGGAAATTCGTTATTTTCTGTCAAGGGTAAAACACACTTTGCCGCCTTGATGGTATCGCCGTATATAATCACCGCGCCATCGTGCAAAGGATTATTTTTGAAAAAAATGCTCTCCAGCAAATCGGCCGATAAGCGCGCATTAAGTGATACCCCGCTGTTGACATAATATTTCAATTCCGAACGGTGTGTAATCACAATCAGTGCACCGGTTTTGCTTAATGCCATCTGCTGGCAAGCCCTGGCAACGGCTTCGTAATCAACCGGCATTTGAAAACGGCTTCGAATATTCACCATGCCACGAAACTTGTCTTTATTGAAAAAGCCTCTTGAACCCACCATCAACAAAAAGCGCCTGATTTCCTGTTGAAACACCACTATGAGCGCAATCATGCCCACGCCGATAAATTGACCCAAGATGGTGGAGAGCAATTGCATGTTTAGCGCTTTTACCAATAACCAAAGAGAATAAAAAATAAGTATTCCAAGAAAGATACTGATGGCCGTAGTGCCCTTCATGAGGTAATACACCCGGTAGAGCAAATAGGCCACGATGAAGATATCGAGCAAATCGATCCAGCGAAAGGTGATAAACAGCGTAATATGTTCCGAGCCGATGCTCATGTGTAATTTTTTGCGAAATTAAGAATATCTATGGCTTGGCGGGCTTCTTTCACATCGTGCACCCGAAGTATATGCGCACCCATTTGCAGCGCAAGTGTATGCAGCACGGTGGTGCCATTGAGCGCCTGCTCGGGGGTGGTGCCAAGTACTTTGTTAACCATCGACTTCCGCGAAACCCCCACCAATAGCGGCATACGAAGCTGATGAAACAAGGGTAATGCATTAAAAAGTTGATAATTGTGCGCCAATGTTTTGCCAAATCCAAAGCCGGGATCCACCAAAATATCGTTCGCGCCGGCTTCATAGAGTTGCTTTATTTTTTCAGTGAAATAAGCGTACACTTCACGGGGCACATCTTCATATTGCGGATTCAGCTGCATGTTGTCCGGCCTGCCTTTAATGTGCATCAGCACATAGGGCACTTTTAATTGACCGATGGTGTGAAACATTTTATCATCCAGACTACCACCCGAAATATCATTAATCATATCCGCTCCGGCATCTACCGAAGCATGAGCGACTTCGGCATGGTAGGTGTCAACAGAAATATAAAGCTCAGGTATCGTTTTGCGTATGCTTTCAATAACTGGAATTAATTTAGTGATCTCATTCGAAGCTTCGCTCAATGCTGCACCGGGTCTTGTGGAAGTAGCGCCTAAATCGACAAATGTTGCCCCTTCCTGATGCATGGCTTCTGCTTTGCGAAGCGCTTCATCCACAACCTGCACACGACTGCCCTCAAAAAAAGAATCGCCCGTGAAGTTGATAATGCCCATGATGGTGGGCTGATCGAAGGTGAAGATTTTTCCGCGTAAGCGAATGGATGGGTTCAAAAAATTCATGTTTCTTTGTTTGCTTTATTTCGATTCCAAATTTGAAAGATGCCGGACACTTCAAAACAATACGATGCTATAATAGCAAAATGCCGCGAGATATTTCTCAAAAAGCAAAAGGATTATGGAACTTCGTGGCGTGTGTTGCGCACTTCTTCAATTACGGATTTGATTTTCATCAAGGCCCGGCGAATTCGTGTGATTGAAGAAAGCGGCCATCACAAGGTGAATGAAGGCATTGAGCCGGAATACATTGGCATTGTTAACTATGCCATTATGGGTCTAATTCAGCTTTCACTCCCCGATGATGCCCCTGTGGAAATGAGCCCCGGTGAAATCATCATGCATTACGATGAAATGGTGACCAAAACCAAGCAACTTATGCTTGATAAAAACCATGATTATGGCGAAGCCTGGCGCGACATGCGAGCTAGATCATTTACGGATATGATTCTAATGCGCATTCAACGCATCAAGCAAATTGAAGACAACAAGGGATTGACCACTGTGTCGGAAGGTGTGGATGCGAATTATAAGGACATGTTGAATTATGCTGTTTTTGCCTTGATAAAAATGAATGAAGGGGAATGAACTCATGCCATCTAATTAGGCATTAAACCGAAAGACTTTCCCATTCTTCCATCAGCTTTTCTAATTCAGCTTTTACTTCATCAAAACGCCTGAGAAGTGTGTTGCTTTGCGCGGCGTCTTTGAAAATTTCAGAATCGGAGAGTTTGGCTTCAATTTGTTTTTGTTCCTTTTCGAGTTCTGCAATGAGGCTCTCCACTTTCGAAAGTCTATTTTGTTTTTTGCGCTGCTCCTTCTCTACTTCTTTTTGCTCCGCATAATTTTTTTGTTCCATGGGAGCCACTTGTTTCTGTTCCGCTTTTTGCTGCTGTTCCTTCTTTTGTTTCTGCTGTGTTTCAAGCGCCTTGAAATCGTTCAGTTTTCTATAGCTTAAATACTCCTTCACCCCCATTGGGTATTCTTTAATCTTATGATCGCGAAATTCGAACACTCGATTGCAAATGCCATCAAGAAAATCACGGTCGTGCGACACCAAAACCAGCGTTCCTGTATAATTGATTAAGGCTTCTTTGAGAATATCCTTGGAGCGCATATCGAGGTGGTTGGTAGGTTCGTCGAGCACGAGCAAATTGGCAGGCTTTAAAAGCAAAAGCGCCATGGCTAAGCGGGCCTTTTCACCTCCCGAAAGCACTGAAACTTTCTTGTCCACTGCATCGCCGCTAAAAAGGAAGGAACCCAATATATTTCTTGCTTTTCCTGCAAAAGGACCGGTTGCTGCAGCTTCCATGGTTTCGAGCACCGTTTTATTCATATCGAGCAAATCGGCCTGATTTTGTGCATAATACCCCACTTCAACATTATAGCCCAGATTTACAGTGCCTTGCTTATCTAACTGACCAATGATGATTTTGCTAAGAGTAGATTTGCCTTCGCCATTTCTACCCACGAAAGCCACTTTGTCTTCGCGTACGATATCAAAGTCAATGTGGTCGAGCACTAATTTCGTTGCATAGGTCTTAGAAACATCTCGCCCTTCCACCACAATCTTCCCGGAGCGGGGTGCATCGGGAAAGCGAAAACGGATGCTGGCATTGTCTTCTTCATCAATTTCAATTCGTTCAATTTTGTCTAATTGCTTGATGCGCGATTGCACAGCGGTGGCCTTCGATGCTTTGGACCGAAAACGCTCAATAAAGCGTTCTTGCTGTTCAATCATCTTTTGCTGATTTTTTTGTGTAGCAAGCTGTTGCGCCCTTCTTTCAGCTCGGAGCTCCACATAGCGGCTGTAGTTTGCTTTGTAGTCTTCAATTCTGCCGGCGACTATTTCTATCGTACGGTTGGTGATTTTATCAAGAAATGCCCTATCGTGCGATACCAAAATCACAGCACCGGGATAGGATGACAGAAAATTCTCAAGCCACTGAATCGACTCAATATCGAGATGGTTGGTGGGCTCATCGAGCAGTATCAAATCGGGGCGTTGGAGTAAAATTTTAGCCAATTCCACGCGCATTTGCCAGCCCCCGCTGAAGGTTTCCATATTTCGGCGCATGTCTTCAACGCTAAATCCCAGCCCGGTTAAAGTGCGCTCTATTTCTCCGTCCACATTGCCACCACCTAACAGCCCCTGCCGCTCGCTTGCCGATGAAAGCATTTGCACAAGATCCATGTATTCATCTGAATCATAATCATCTCTGTTAGAAATCTCTTCGGTGAGTCGTTCCACCTTTGCTTCTAACTTCTGCAATTCTGCAAATGCCTTTCGCGCTTCTTCCACAATTGTAAGTCCTTTGTTGTGGTTCATTTCCTGTGGAAGATATCCAATCGTGCACTCCTTGGGATAAGCTAAATTGCCTTCTTCGGGACGCATTTGTCCACTAATAAGCTTGAGCATGGTAGATTTTCCAGCCCCATTTTTTCCGGTTAAGCCAATCTTATCTTGCTGATTGACCAGAAATGAAATATTGTTAAAAAGCGGAACACCACCAAAATAAACGCTAAGCTGATTAAGTGAGATCATTTGTTTGAATGAATGTGATACAAGTTACTAAACTGCGCTGAATTTTATCGCATTTTTGCCTTACAAAAATAAGATATGTTTAAAGGCACAAAACTTTATAGTGTTTTGCTTGGGAAATGTCCTCGTTGCCATCAAGGCGACTTGTTTATCAATAAAAACCCTTATAAACTTAAAAATTGGGATGGTATGCATGAACATTGTAGTCACTGTGATTTAAAGTTCGAGCTGGAACCCGGATTCTTTCAAGGAGCCATGTATGTGAGTTATGCTTTGGGTGTAGCGCAGAGCGTAGCTGTTTTTCTCATCTTCTGGTTTGTTTTCGGTTTCGAACCACTTTGGTTTTTCTTGACCAACACAATAGGTCTATTTTTAATGGCACCAGTACTATTTCGTTTAGCGAGAGCTGTTTATCTAAATATATTCATCAAATTCGACAAAAAATATGCGAGTTAGGAGCTTTATTCTTAGGATGTTTCCTTAAATAAAGAATCCACAAATTCCATTCGATTGAATAGTTGTAAGTCCGTCATGCCTTCACCTAAACCGATATACTTAACCGGTATTTTGAATTGGTCGGAAATGCCAATCACCACACCACCTTTTGCCGTTCCATCCAACTTGGTTAATGCAAGCGCATTCACATCGGTCGCTTGTGTGAATTGGCGACATTGTTCAATCGCGTTTTGACCGGTAGAAGCATCGAGAACAAGTAGAATCTCATGTGGAGCATCGGGCACCACCTTTTGCATCACCCGTTTGATTTTACTTAATTCATTCATCAAATTTACCTTATTGTGCAATCGCCCGGCTGTGTCAATGATTACGACCTGCGCCTTTCGGTTTACAGCTTCTTTCACGGCATCAAAAGCCACAGAAGCCGGATCGGCATTCATGCCATGGTCAATCACCGGCACGCCAACGCGTTCACCCCAAATTTTAATCTGATCAACTGCTGCAGCACGAAAGGTATCAGCTGCACCAATCACCACATCATTACCATCTTTTTTAAATTGATAAGCCAATTTGCCAATTGTCGTGGTCTTGCCAACCCCATTAACCCCCACCACCATAATTACATAAGGCTTGTCTGTAAAAGGAGATTTGAATTCCTGCTGATTAAAACTGTTGTTTTCTTCAAGCAATGCTGCAATTTCTTCGCGTAAGATGGCATTGAGTTCTGATGTGCCGGTGTACTTATCTTTGGACACCCGATCCTCAATTCTTTCAATTATTTTAATGGTGGTGTCCACTCCCACATCGGAGCTGATCAAAATTTCTTCCAAATTATCAAGTACCTCTTCATCGACCTTTGACTTACCGATTAAGGCTTTGGCTATCTTGGAAAAGAAATTCTCCTTGGTCTTTTCAAGTCCCTTGTCTAGCGTTTCTTTCTTTTCTTTAGAGAATAATCCGAAAAATCCCATACTGATTGTTTTTAAAAAGCAAAAAAAGCTCCGTCCGAAAGGAGGAGCTTCACCTGTTATGTCAGGATGAAAAATACGATTTATTTCTGTCCGAGAAAATCTTTCACGTGTTCGTTGTGAACCACCTCTTCCTTGAAGGCATATGCTCCAGTTTTGGGTGATTTCACCATTTTAATCACTTTTGTGAAAGACTTGCCTGAGCCTGATTTTAACGTTGCAACTACTTTCTTTGCCATGGTAAATTGGTATTATTTAATTTCTTTATGAACGGTTACACGCTTCAGGATGGGATTGTATTTTTTCAATTCCATTCGCTCCGGTGTGTTTTTCTTGTTCTTGGTGGTGATGTATCTTGATGTTCCTGGAACGCCGCTTGTCTTATGCTCTGTGCATTCCATGATCACCTGAACTCTATTGCCTTTCTTTGCCATTGCTTTAATTTTTTAAAGGGGTGCAAATATAATGATACTTCCCTTTTGTTGATTAAAATGTTGGAAAAATATTTTTGTGGTGCCGGTTAATTGTTTAACATCACAGGCATCACAATCATCAACAGATCCTCAGCAGGGTCAAGATTATCACCTTCCGGAAGCAATACGCCCGGACGACTCGGGGTGGAAAGCTCCAATCTGATCATTTCTGTTCCCAAATTAGCCAGCATTTCATTAATAAATCTTGAGTTAAAACCCATATCAATATCTTCGCCTTCATAAGTGCAGGCAAGTGTCTCAATAGCAGAATTTGACAAATCCAAATCTTCAGCCGAAACTTGCAACTGATTGCCTCTGATGCTCATACGAATTTGTGAAGTACTCTTGCTCGAAAACACGGAAACCCTTCTAAGTGAGCTCAACAGCTCTATTCTATTCATTTGCAAATAAAATGGGCTATCTTTAGGAATAACCGCTTCATAATTAGGGTATTTACCTTCAATCAAACGACAAATGAGCAATTGATTCTCAAAGCTGAACGATGCATTCTTTGCATTAAAGTTTACATCTACCAAGCTATTTACATTTCCAAGCAAGCTTTTCAATAAGTTCAAAGGCTTCTTTGGGAGGATAAATGATGCCGGTTCATTGCTTTTAACATCCGTGCGCTTAAATTTCACCAAACGATGAGAGTCGGTGGCTACCATAGTGAGACCATCACCATCTATCTGCAAGTAAACACCTGTCATTGTAGGTCTCAGATCATCATTGGCGGTGGCATATATGGTTTTATTGATGCCTTCGAAAAGTACAGAACCATCGATCTTGAAATTAGATCCATCCTGCAAGGCAGGAATCTTCGGATACTCATCTGGATCATGACCCATGATATTGTAATTACCATAGCTTGACACGATATTCACGCTAAAGTTGTCGTGATTGATGATAAAAGTAAGCGGATGATCTGCAAAAGACTTCAGCGTATCGAGTAAAAATTTGCCAGGAATTGCAATTCGTCCGGGTTCAAAATCTTCCACCTTCACGCGTGTACTCATGGTGTTTTCCAAATCCGATGCATAAATGGTTATTTCACCATCCTGCACATCAAATAAAAAATCGTCAAGTATGGGAAGACTACTATTGGTTCCCAATACACCTGAAATAGATTGAAGTTGCTTGTGTAAAACTGAGCTAGAAATAATAAATTTCATATTCCATGTTATTAATGTTGCGATTTCGATTGTATGGAAACAATTCAAAAGCGCAGTGTTAAGTTAAATTTATTACAGTCCCTAATCATCCAAAATACTGCATTTCAAAGACTAACAAGCACTTGGACAATGCCATTGGTTATTTTAAGGGGTGGTAAATATAACGCTTTGTAAATTACAAAACCGAGCTCAAAAAAGAAATCTTTTTTGCTAATCAACAGCCTGCTAATCAAACTCTTGGGTGAAATATACCAAAGGAACTAAAATTCTGTTAAACACAAAATATTGTACCAAAACAAGGTCTTTCCCTTCGTTGATAACGGCATACATTCTGTCCGGATCAAACCTTGGGGCCTGAGGCATGTCTGCATACTTTTCCATGGGCTCACGCCGCACACAGCGCACCTTATTGACTGTGCCATCAGCTGTAGTAACTTCTATTCTTACCCAAGGCGATGCATTCAAAATAGAATCTCTTTTGGGGAAGTCAAGTGCTACTTCGGCTTCATAGCTTATCTTGCCAAACTGAATCAAGTAATCAAGGGCAGCTGCACTATCAGCTTTCACCTGTTGGTTTGTTTGAAGTGATAAAACTTTCACCGCTCCATTGCCATCGTGGCTTACTTCAAAGCTTTCTTGCGGGAGTTCTGTGTATTCTACGCGCACTTTTCTAATGTCCTGCACCGGATAACTGAATACAACCGGTTTCTTCCAAATTCGCTCATCGGTTACAAATCGAATGCTCAGGTAGCCCCGGAAGCCCGGTATGTGCATTTCGTATGGTGTAGTAGAGTTTTCGAGCAACATGAAAGTGCCATGGTGATCCATGCTGTCGGAACCAACGTAAAAAACTTTCACCCTTTTACCATTAGCATACACTTCAACTTTACGCTGAAAATTCGTTGCCAGGTCTTTGATTACAGATTCCAGCATCGATTGAGGCACTGGCGCTCTCACATCCATTCTTTTCAGTGCATCAAGCAAATTTTTAACCATGTCATTTCTGGCTTCAAATTTTTTGTTAACCATCCAAGCACCGGGCATGTTTTTCTCCAACAATACTTCTTTGCCAGCCTTGTCAACGATAAATATTTTATCGATTGATGCCGTGTCTTCTATTGCGAAGTTGCTGAAATCACCCTTCACCGTTCCCATCTGCCTGTTGATAAGCAGATACGCCGCTACCAACGATAAAATCAATACCACAAAAAGCAATGTTTTGTTAATCTTCATTTTTCTTCCCTCCTCGTAAATTTTATTTAAGCTTTTGGGCTGCGTATTTTCGTTTTCTGATGGTAAACTTTATCAAACCAAGCAGAATTACAATGACAATAGGTATTAGAACATTCTTGAGTTGAATACTCAGTTTGTTCATTTTTACCTTAGTTTCATCAAGCAAACGCAGCCTAACCGTACGCGAGCGAATGCTAATCAATCCGGAATCGTCGCACAAATAGTTCATCGCATTGAGCAAAAACTCCTTATTTCCAAAAATCTCTCCTGTGTATCTATCTAAACCTAGCGGAGAGATTTTGCCTGAAACAGGGTTGTAATGATTTTTGATTAAATCTCCATCTGCAACCACTATCATTTTTGTAAATTCACCTTCTTCCTTGAAACCGATAATCTTGCTGTTGCGCAACTGATCAAGCGGATCAAGGGGACGGTTTTTGTACAATGAAGTGAAATTCCCTTCCAACAACACTGCTAGCGGAATTTCTCCACTCACATAGTCTTCGGGGCTTGGTGGCTCTTTAAGTATGTTCAGACTAACCCTTGCCGGAGCGGGCGTCAACTTCGACCTTGGCGAAGAGCTAAGAAGTACGGTCTTTTTAATTTTATCATTGCCTACCAGGTCGATATTGCTCGTGAATTCAAATCGCACCGGATTCAAGTTATTTACAATCGGGTGGTTGGTATTAGGCAAAGACAATGGAAAATAAAACCACTTGAAGGGTTGATATCGGGGTTGATTAGCGATCACACCTGTTACCACCGGAATGCTGGCTGAACGAAGATCCATTACCAAGTTAGGATTTACTCGAACACCATATTTAAATAATTGATCATCCAGATTGTGGCTGTTTGGAAATACCAAGGTTGTGTTGCCTGTGCTCAAACTATCCATATCGGCATGCACGGCATCTACCAACCAAAGTATGCGTCCACCGTACATCACATATTGATCGAGCATGAACTTGTCTTTCTCTTTAAATGGCTCTTGTGGCTTTGCAATAATCACGCATCGGTAGCGAGGGCGGATACGCACACTGTCTTCTTCCGTGTTTCTATAAACCAATGCACTCAGCGTACTGTCGATACGCACACGTTCCACATCGTAATACTCGCTGAATGCACGGCTAATATCTTTAGTACGCAAGCTATCGAGCATACCATATCCCTCAATAAAAGCTATACGGGGGCGTAGCTTAAAACTTAACTTTCTGATGGCATTCGTAAGCGAATACTCTAGATTGGTTATCGACTGACTAATCATCGCCTCTTCAGACGAATAGGTTTGACTACTCAAAAAGTTAAGCGCTACATTTTTGGTTCTGTAGGAGAGAATGGCGCCTGGCCAAATAATACTTTGCGAAACACCAGATTCTTTTTGCTCAACCGGAGTGGTGTAGGTCAAGCCACTTTCACTCAGTTGTCGATAAATGGAGTTCCGCTCCTTTTGATCGGCTGATGCGGAAGGGTTGATAAACTCAAACTGTATGTTTTTACTGTAGGCTCTAAACTCGTTAAGCATTTGAAGGATTTCAGTACGAAGCTTGCGATAGGCCGGAGGCAGCTCCCCGTGTAAATAAACCTTTACAAAAACATAATCGTCGAGCTGATGCAGTAGTTCTTTGGTGTTTTTGTTCAACGAAAATCGCTTCTCTGCTGTTAGGTCAATCCTGCTGAATGTGAGATTACCAATTACATTAAACAGAATCAGAATAAACACGACCAAAAAAGTGTTTACGATGGCTGCCTTCTTAAAATTTTTTTGCGCTATCCCCTTATCTACCATTTTCTGCTAAGTAATTTAATTCGGGTAAGCATGATGAATAACACAATTACGCTCAAAAAATAAATCAAATCTCTGCTATCCATCACGCCCCTGCTAATAGACGTGTAGTGATGGTTGATGCCAAGCCCGGAAATTAAATCCGATATTCCAGAAAAAATTACTAATCCGCCTATATAATCAAAGCCAACAAAAAAGAAAAAACACAAAAAAAGTGATGTGATGAAAGAAATAACCTGATTGTCGGTGATGGATGAAGCAAAGATGCCAATCGAAACAAATACACCACCCAGGAAAATCAGTCCGATGTAAGAACCATAAGTGGCACCTGAGTCAATATTGCCTGCCGGGTTGCCCAAGGACTGAATGCTGAAATAGTAAACAAAAGTGGGTAAAACAGCAATAATCACCAGTAATAAGCCTGCAAAAAATTTGGCTAAGATTACCTGTAGTTCTGTGATGGGCTTAGTGAGTAGAAATTCCAGGGTTCCGGTTCGTTTTTCTTCGGCAAATGACCGCATGGTGATGGCCGGAATTAAAAACATAAACAGCCAAGGCGCGATCACAAACATAGGTTCCAATGAGGCAATTCCGCTCATCGGAATATTCGAATCTCCGGGGAAAACCCACAAAAACAAGCTTAAAGCTAAGAGAAAGATGATGATTACAATGTAACCGATCAGCGTGCTTAAGAAGCTATTGATTTCTTTAAATAGAAGAGACAGCATTTACTTTATTGCGGCTAAATTACGTCATTTTAAAATAAACGAAAGAAACAAATTCAGGAGCTTATCAGACATTAGATTGGTGATAAAAAAAATTAATAAAAAGTGTGATGCAAAAAAGATTGATGAATTTTGCTTGCAAAGCTTCTAAAGATGGAAAAAGACCGCGTAAAGAAAAATTTTAAAATCACCTGCATTGTATTGGGATTAATGTTCATGCTTGCCGGAATTCCATTTGCCCATTCACAATCTGATTTGCAGGCTAATGTCGAATTACTGGATCCGCTAGCCTTTCTATCCAAAAAAATAAACTTGAAAAATACCTTAATAGATCTGAGAAGTGAAAGCGAATATCATCAATCGCATATCGAAGGTGCGAGAAACATTCCCTTTCAAATGGCAAATTTTAAGAAAAGCGTAGATAAACTTCCGACGCACTCACCTGTTCTTGTCTATTGTGAAGATGGAACCACATCTAAAGAAGCGGCAAAACTGCTTTCGAATGCAGGGTTTAAAACAATCATTGTACTAGAAGGCGGAATGAATGCATGGACAAAAAAAAATCTGAAGACCAAAAGCGCACCATCAACTTATGAAAACTAAAAACATTGTCCCGGCCATAGTAGTCGTTTTGTTAATCGTCTTCGCTATTTTCTATTTATCTAAAGGTAAGCCTTCCGGTATCGTTTACAAGAAATTGCCCTTTATCGGCAAACACAAGTTAGATACGGTGATGGTGGATGGAAAAATGCGAATCGATACCTTATGGCACCGAATTCCTGAGTTTCGCTTCATCAATCAGGAAGGTCGGGAAGTGACGGAACAAGATGTGAAGGGAAAAATATATGTAGTAGATTTCTTTTTTACTACTTGCCAAACCATTTGCCCTGCCATGTCTGATGAGATGAACCGAATCAATCAAACTTTTGCAGATGAACCCAATGTGCTCATTTTGAGTCATACGGTCGATCCCGATACCGACCAACCAGAGCAATTAAAGTCCTATGCCGAAAAATTTGGGGCAAAATCGAATAAATGGCTTTTTCTCACCGGCGACAAGGTTGATCTTTATGCTATTGCCAGAAATGGCTATTTGCTCGAAGCATCAATAGGCACAGGGGGGCCAACTGATTTTATACACACACAAAACTTTGCACTGATTGATCACAATAGAAGAATTAGAGGAATATACGACGGACTGGATAAAAACGAAATTGATTTACTCATCAAAGACATTCGTTCATTGCTTCTGGAGCAAAAACGCAGCTAAGAACTAAAGCTATCCTTAGCAATTTTCATTAGGTTTGGCATCTTAAAATAAATGCTGTTTATCATGAAACTATTTTTCCCTGCTGTGATTTTCTTGTCTATTGCTTTGGGCGTAAGCCTGAATTCTTGTCAAAATGAATCATATACGGCTTTGAGCTATCACGATTCGCTCGTTACCGAACAGGTCAAAATTTCGCAAGCCATCAGTGTATTAAATGCAGCTTTAGAGACTTTTTACGAAGAAGATATGAATAAGGCATACGCTCTACTCGGCAAACAACTTGAAAAAAGCAATCAAAAACTTAGTAGTATGCCCCCTTTTAAAGGTGATGAAGTCTTTTTGAATGCAACAAAAATATTAGTTGATGAGCATTCTAAACTGTATTCTGTTGAATACAAGCAGTCGATCGATTTATTGCTGCTGCCCGATTCATTATTTTTAGACGAGCAAGAATTGATGGTGAATGAACTGCTCAGGCAAATTGATGCTAAACTTGAAAAAATCATTAGTGACTACAGCAAAGCTGAGCAAAACTTTAGCCAAAAATATGATTTGGCAAAAAAACAAGGATCCTTGTGACTATTTGATTAAGAATACCGGTCCTTGAAAGCTGACTTTTTTTCCTAAACGATCGGTGGCTTCAATATGATAAATGTAAGTATCTTGTTGGAGAATCCTGTCAGACAATGCAGTTCTTCCATCCCAGCCATTTTCCATGTCAAATGATGTGTAAAGGATTTGACCCCATCTGCTGTATATAATCATTCTGAAATCATAGATATCTTCCCCATACACTCTGAAAATATCGTTTTTACCATCATTGTTAGGGGTGAATGAGTTGGGAATATAAATTTTAAATCCGAGCTCAAATCGAAATTCTTTGGATGTGGTATCGGCACAGCCAAACTCATTTCGCACAATTTGAGTAATGGTATAAAGACCGGTGTCAGTGAATGTGTAAGTACCATTCAATTCTTCAATTATATCACCGTTAGAAAGAACATAAAAACCTTCGGACGCATTACTCGAAAAATCCAGTAAAAAAATCGTGGGGTCGACAATAGTGGTCTCACCAAAAGGATCTGTGTTGAAGGCCGCTCTTGGAGCCTTGTTGACATTAATCAACCCATTGACCGTAAATCGATCACTACAACCTTGTGCAGTTGTGGCTAATAGACTCACTGTGAACGTACCTGCCTCATCATAAATTACTTGTGGATTAGTGGCCGTGGAGAACTTATCATTTCCAAAGTTCCAGTTAAATGTAAGTATTCCCATAGGAGATTCGGAGAGGTTGGTAAAGTTGACCCGCATAGGATTGCAACCCTCATAAACATCAGCTATGAAATTGGCCACCGGCATGGCAAAAACCTGTACATTGGCAGTAAAGGGCTGACTCACGCATCCATTGTTGCTCACCACTAGGGTAACTGATTGGTTGCCGGTTGAACTAAACGATATGCCTGCCGGATTTCGCTGGGTAGAAGCTGGCGTGTTAGCTGACGGACCAAAGTTCCATTGATATGTTGCCGAGGCAGGCAAGTCGCCACCAGCCACAAAACCAAAACTATTATTAGCAAAACATTGTCCGGGAGGTACACTAAATGTTGCCACAGGTATAGGTGTAACCGTAACCACTACCTGATCGCTGATGGAACAACCATTCTGCTGGGCGGTCAATGTATAGGTTGTGGAAGTACTCGTCGTTCCTGTGTTAATAGGAGTAATGGTGGGATTGCTGATATTGGGATCACTCAGAAAGTTAGTTGGACTCCAAGAGTAAGTAACGCCGGGTTCTCCTGCAAAACCTAGATCAATCGGCGTATTGGAGCAGAGCTGCACATCAGGTCCCGCATCTACACTTGGTGCTTCGCTTACAGCAATGGCGAGGCTACCCACGGGAGAAATACATCCTCCTAAATCGAAAAATACGGTATAGTTTCCGGATTGATTCAAATTAATATTTGAAATGGTGGGCGAAGCGGCACTCGATGTGAATCCATTAGGGCCTGTCCAGGTGTAAACAACACCTTGAGGCGGCAATAGTGGGCTTGTGATAGATAAAACAAGGTCCTGGCCCGTACAAATTGGATTAAAGTTGGCAGAAATGACAGGTTCTGTTGGCACTGCAAAAACTTCCACAGTAACTGTTCCGGCCGCACTTGTGCAGCCATTCACAGTGGCCGTAACCTGATATAGCCCGGACATTGCAATCGTAGCATTTGCAATAGATGGATTCTGAAGACTCGCTAATGCAGGCGTAATTCCAGGACCCATCCAATTATATGTTGCATTGGTAATATTTTCTGCAGTCAGGTCTATATTGTTTCCTTCGCATACCGGACTATTGCTCAGGGCTGTAGGCGCAGAAGGTGTCTGATTCACCACTACATTCACAGTAGATGTAGCCACACATCCGTTGGGCAAGGTCATGGTAACGGTGTAGTCTCCGGACATGGCTGTAGTGGAAGCGTTGATAATTGGATTTTGCAAAGCAGATGTGTATCCATTAGGGCCTGTCCAGGCATAAGCAGCACCCGCTGTTGTAGTGGCTGTTAGATTAATCGCCAATCCTGAACAAACAGGGCTATTACTACCCGCTGTAACAGAACAAACTCCGGGAGAGCAAGGATTCGGCGCGGTATAATTGGCATTGAAAACACAGTCTGTCTGACCGCTAAATACCACATTCACTGTTTGCGCACCTCCACTAGATGTAATTCCTGCGATACTGTAATTGAGTGGACTTGTAAATGGTGCATTAAATGTTTGGCTCCCCCCATTGCTATTGGTCACAGTGAGTGTGCCGGTGGTGGGAGGATTTGTAAATGTGATGGTACCACTAAGATTATAAGTATTGGTGACATTGTCGCAAGCACCCGGATTTGCTGTTACATTGCTAATGTTGCAAAGTAAAGCACAGTTGGTAGCACCGGTTCCGCCGGTTTGCGTTAAGGAGATGGGTTGTATCTGATCTGCATAATTTGTAACGAGCATCACATACACCTGGCCAACCTGCGCATTAGGAATACCGGGAGTTTCCACATTAGAGCCTGAGAAGCTGCAACCAAATGCCGAACAAATTTCAAACGGAGGAAAACCAACACAATCTGAATTAGGAACAATATTGGTGTGGTTGCCACAATTGGCAATGGCAGCTGCAAGATTAGGATAGGGTCCCCAAATGATAAAGTCGATGTCTTCCGGGGCAGAAAGGTTCATGATGATATCGCCCGGTTGAGAAATTTCTAAATAAAACCAGGATGGATTTGGCGAAGTAATCAGGCATCCATAATTATTTCCGGGATCAATCGTGCTGGCATTAGGCCCCCCTTCATTCGCAATAAAATTCAAACCAGAATTTGTGCAGATGGGCTCCATTTGTGAACATGTAACACCGCCACCTTGTGCCAAAGACTTCCAAGGAATGAAGTAAAGAGAAATAAAAACAAGTAAAAACCTCATTGACATTATTCTGATTTTGATTCCATTTCTTGTAACAGCACAGCTCTTCTTTCCAACAGTGATTTCTTTATTTTATCCATTCGCTCGTAGTAATTATCCTGCAATGCTTTCTGGTGTGTTTCTTCTTTACTTCGTATGTGTGCTGCTTTGATATCAATGGATCGAATATGCTCATCGATGTTTGCCAGTTTTTGCTTCACATCTTCAGAAGAATTCAATACAGGGATTTGTGTTTCAATCACCTGATTGCTTTGCTGCTGCTGAATATCAGATTGAGCGAGTGCATAGTTGCTCCATGAAAAGAAACCAAACAACAAAAAAATAAAGAGGTAGTACATAGCTATTTTGAAACAAATGTATTAAAAATTCTATTCGGACAACCTGCACATGATCAGTATGTTTACAGATGTGTGTTTACATAATTGGTGATGAGGGTATAGAGATGCAATCGAGTGACACCGCCATATATGCCATGATTCTTATCCGGATAAAACATGGTATCGAACTGCTTGTTGTTCTTAATTAGCGATGCTGCCATTTCTACGGCATTTTGAAAGTGGACGTTATCATCAGCTGTACCATGTATTAATAAATATTTTCCTTTGAGTTTATCTACATGATTGATGGGTGAATTATTGTCATAGCCATCGGCGTTTTCATCGGGTGTTCGCATGTAGCGTTCTGTGTAAATCGTGTCATAGAATCGCCAATTGGTTACCGGGGCAATGGCTATTGCAAGCTTAAAGAATGCAGCACCTTTGGTAATACAAAGCGATGACATGTATCCACCATAGCTCCAACCTTGTATAGCTATTCTGTCAGCATCCACATAGGGCAGAGAAGCGAGATATTTGGCGCCATCAATCTGATCTTCGGTTTCTACTTTTCCTAGTTGTAAATACGTTGACTTCTTGAAGGCTGCTCCGCGTTTGCCGGTTCCTCGATTATCGATACTCACAATAAGATATCCATTTTGTGCCATGTATTGATGCCAAAGATAGTTAGACCCTTCCCAGGCATCATTTACCGTATTGTGACCGGGGCCGCCATAAACATACATCAATACGGGATATTTCTTCGACGGATCAAATCCTGTTGGCTTAATCATCCAGCCATTCAGCTCGATGCCAACACTGTTAGTAAAACTGAAAAAAGTTTTAGGGCTCAAATCATAGCTTTTTAATTTGGCACTCAAATCTGCATTGTCTTTGATGGTTCTTATTTTCACTCCTTTGCCATCATAAAGTTCAAAAATAAACGGCGAGTTGGCATCGCTTCGCTGATTTATATAGTATTTAAATCCTTCGCTATATTCCACTGTATGGGTGCCTCTTTCAGGTGTGAGCAGTTTCTTACCTTTGCCATTTAATCGAACAGCGTAGGCATGTTTTTCTTTGGGAGACATCTCCGCTGAATGATAGTATACCCATCCTTCTTTTTCGTTCACACCATCTACAGAGAGCACATCCCACGGACCTGCAGTTACTTGTCTCATTTGTTTCCCATTGATGTCATACAAGTAAATATGATTGTATCCATCCTTTTCGCTGCTTATCAAAAATTGCTTTCCGCCTTGCAACCAACGGAAGTCATCATTTACTTCAACATAGGTTTCTGACTTTTCTTCCAAAACCAATTTTACATTTCCTGAGCGCGAATCTGCCAACAAAAATTCCAGATGGTTTTGATGTCGATTGATCCGCAAAATCATTAGAGACTGATTGTCGGGCGACCAATATATGCGTGGAATGTAATTTTCTGGCGTCTTAGCTGTTGGTATCTCTAATCTTGATTTTGTGTCGAGATCAAAAACATGAATACTCACAATGGCATTCTTTTCACCTGCTTTAGGGTATTTAAACCTGTATTCTCCTGGATAAATTGTCCCATAAGTTGGCATCAAAAACTCTTTTACTTCCGACTCGTCGAATCGAAAAAACGCAATCTTCTTGCTATCCGCCGACCAGTAAAATCCTTTTTTCAAGGCAAATTCTTCTTCATAAACCCAATCCGGCGCACCATTGATGATGTGATTCATTTTGCCATCGGCGGTGATTTGTGTGGTCTGACCGTTTAAAAGATTTTTTACATATAAATTGTTGTCCATCACAAAGGCTACATGATTGCCATCGGGCGAGAATTCTGCATCAAGCTGTTTCTTCTCACCAACTGGAGTTACTTTTCCTGTTTTGATATCAATAATCATATAATCTGCCTTGCTCGAATAGCGATAAATTTGCTCTGATGCTGTTGGCACGAGCAGTTTGCTTTCGTCTCTGCTGAAAATGTAGCTATCAAACATGAGCGAAGCACCGCCCGGAGCAGATGCCTTTGAAGAATTGAAAATGGACCCTACTTTTTCCCCTGTGCGGTAGCTGTATTTTTCTAAACTCACACTCTGTTGCCCAAACTCAAGCACACTATAATGCTCCCCATCGTTCATTGACTTGATGCCAAATACAAACTCAGGCCTAAACTTTGCACTCGCCCACACTTCTTCAAGGGTGAGTTTATTTTTCTGGGCCATTAGCTCCTGAGTAAGCGAAACTTGAAAAATCAGTAAAATAATCGGGATAGAGATGATTTTGTAGTTCATGCGTTAATTAATGTTTTCAATGCCAAACGTACAAAAAATGGAAACAAGCTAGTAACAGATAAAAGGCGTGTAAAATAGCTTTAAGTCAACGGAATAAAAAAACTACAAGTAGTCCCTCTGCCATATTCTGAGTTAATCTCGAAACATCCACCTAGTCGATCGATAAGTTCAATGACTGAAAATAATCCTATACCACTCCCCCTGTTTCCAAATCGGTCGATTTGATTAAGTGTTGTAAATGGTTGAAGAATCTTGGGTATATCTTCCTGTTTTATTCCTTTTCCGTTATCATGCACATCACAACGTAAATAGTCCCCTTCGTTTGTGAAAATGATCTCAATTTTGCCCTTCTCTTTGTCATTGTACTTGATGGCATTGCTAATCAAGTTTACCAAAATCATTTTCAAGGCCGGCTCAGAGGTGTTGATCTGTTGGCCTGTTGCGTGGATTTTGACTTGAAAATTATCGGGAATATGCGTTAAATGGAGTGAATCTTGAGCAATCAAAGCCGGGTCTATAAGCCTTTTCTGGCCCATCTTTTCTGCAGTGGTATAAAACTCCAAAATGCTTTTCACGAAATTTTGCAACCCCATAGATCCATTTTTTATAGCCAAGATAGACGCTTTGGCATCTTCCGAAAGACCTGTTTCATAGTTAAACACATAATCACTTAAGCCATAAATACCCGACAAGGAGCTCTTGATGTCGTGTGAAATTCTATAGGCAACCTTTTTGAGTTGTTTGTTTTTGATTTCCAAATCATGGTTAGCTTTTTCTATTTCCAAATTCTTAATCCGCAATTCAAGCAAGGCCATCACTTGATTGGCTAATGCTTTCAAAGCTTTTTTCTGTGCTGGGTCAATCGAATTCTCTTTATGGTCAATCACACAAAGTGTTCCCAAAGCATATCCATCCTTGGTCACTAAGGGAGCACCGGCGTAAAACTTTACATAAGGTGGTTGGATGTTAAATGGGTTATCTTTAAATCGTTCATCCAAATCGGCATTTTTCACTTCCATGATTTCATTTGGATTGAGAATGGCATGTGAACAATAAGCTAAATCGCGTTCAGTTTCGTTTACATCTATACCTTTTTTAGCCTTAAACCATTGCCGCTTTTCGTCTATAAATGAAATTAACGAAATAGGCATGCCGCAAATTTGTGAAGCAATAAGCACGATATCGTCATAAGAAGCTTCATCAATCGAATCCAAAATCTGGTAACGATGGAGCACCTTTAATCGTTCGTTTTCATTATCCGGTTTAGATGCTTTAATCATGAGAAACAATCATAATATAAAACAAAATAAATAAGCTAACGTTGCCTTTTGGCATTGTTAATTTTTGAAAAAACTTAATGCAGGGTACCTGAGCATAGGATTAGAAACTTATGCCAAGCAGATTGTCTCTCGTTAAAGGTTTTGATATGTAGGTGAAAACAAGAGGATTCTCCTTGGCACGCTCCTGATCCAAATTATCAACAGAACTGGAAAGCATGATAATTTTGGGTTTTTGAGTAATGTAATCTGGAAGCTTAGAAAACCTTTCTAAAAACTCAAATCCATCCATTTCGGGCATACGAATGTCGAGAAAGATCACATCTGGCACATCAGCTTCGCTTTGCACTTCTTCGTTAAAATAACGCAAAGCACTTACTGCCGAAAGCTTGGTGACTACCTTTTCGGCAAAATGCGTGAGCTCCAGCACCTTGGCATTGATGAAATTATCAATGTTGCTGTCTTCAATTAGCATAACAAGTTTAAATCGATGCGCACTCATGTGTAAAGGTCAGGTTTTATTCAAGCCGGTAAAGATATGTCAATTTCCGTCCCCTCTCCAACAACTGATTTTACATTTATTTTGCCTTTAAGTTTTAAAATTGTTTCTTTAACAATGTACAAACCAAGTCCGGATCCACTGCTTCGTTCGTCTGTTCTATAAAACATGTCAAAGATATAGGGCAAGTGCCGCTGCTCAATTCCCATACCATTGTCCTTCACATTTAAATGAATTCTATTTCGCAAAATTTTACACGATATTTCAATTTTTAGTTTTCTGCCCTTATAGCGATATTTTATGGCATTTGACAACAAATTGTTAATCAGCGTCTGCATTCTCACCCTGTCGCCATAGATAATGTTTTCTCCTTTGCAAACCACAACTTTCCTTACATCAAGGTTCTTCTCATTTAAATAGGAAAGGTTCTCTAAGATACTCGCAGTCATTGCCTTTATGTTTAACTCTTCCTTTACCACGTTCATTCTGTTGTTGCGGGCATATGCCAAAATATCGCGTATGGTATTGTCTAGCTTTGAAATGCTTTCCACCATCAAATGAAAATAAAATTGATGGCTTTCGTCTTTGATTTCTTCGCGCAGCAGGTGCACCAAGCCCAATACGGAAGTGAGCGGAGCCCGAAGGTCGTGCGATACGGAATAAACAAAACGATCAAGCTCAAAATTGATTTTCTCAAGTTCCTTGTTTTTCAATTGGAGCTCTCGAAGTGTTTTCCGTAGCGCCAAATCGGCTTTCTTTTCATGTGTCTGTGAGTCTTTGCTTTCATGCTTGTCATGAATCTCTATTGCCTGATCAGAGATCATCAGATTAATATTTTTACTCAAACTTGTTTTATTCGAAAGTAGATGAACTTTTTTGTTAAACGAGCCATTGGCAAGCATTTCTATTTCTTTGTCCGGCTTATCATGAATAATCGAAATGTTATTCTTTAGGGTTTCCTTGTGCAAGCTGCCGGAGTTTATAAAGGCTTTATAGGTTTCTTTCTCCGGAAATATGAGCAGACAAGGGTTCTTTGATTTGGATACCAAGCTCCATTTCTCAGGCGCTCCACAGCGAATAATCGGAACATCCGGTGGAATTAATCCGATGATTTCATTAGCTTTCCTTTGCGAATTCTTTTTTGATTTATCAAATAGCAGGTAAACGTCTTTTCTCATCGGCAAACACTTTTTACTGTATCTTGTATTACAGCCAAATATAAATAATGCCGTGAGATGCATTTTGTTAAAAACAACAAATTAGCACCAGTTATTCACCCGAAATTGTGAATTAAACAATTCGACGCAATTATTTGAATCGAACTGCTAATAGCGCGATGTCATCGATAAATGGCTCTTCGCCTTTATGTTTATTTAATGATTCCATTGCTAGTTGCAAAATGTTTGAAGTAGCCTGACCATTAACTTGATTTAGGAAGTGCCCCAGCTTCTCTGCTCCAAATGCATTTCCATTCTCATCTTCCTGCTCAGTGAATCCATCAGTGAAGCAAAACAGGAGTGATTGTTCTTTAACGCTAACTTCTCCAAGATGCACCGCAGGCAATTGATCTAGCATCCCCAATCCGGTGCAGCCATCCTTTAAAAAGATTAGGTCCTTTCCGTTGATCAGAGCCGGTGGATTGTGGCCAGCATTAATATAAGTCAATGATTTGTTTTTCAAATGATAGCGACCAATAAAAAGCGTGATGAACTTTTCTCCCTTGGCGCTTTGCAACACTTTGTCGTTCAGCGCCCTAACAAGGCCTTCAAGATCTTGATGTATAGGGGAGAGTGCATGTAAATTAGCTTGAAAGTTTGACATGAGTAAGGCTGCTGATACTCCTTTGCCCGACACGTCTGCAACACAGAACTGAATTTCGTCATCATTCAGTTTTAGATAATCGTAATAATCTCCTCCAACCTGTCGGTGAGGCTGATAAAATGCTGAAATTTCTATCTGCTCATTTTGCGGAAGTGAAACAGGGAACAGCAAATTTTGCATTTCAGATGCCATTTCCAATTCGCGTCGAATCACTTCCTGATGAATATTCTCTTTGGCCAATCGCTTGTTTTCTATAGCTACTGCAATAATGTTGCTAATGGTTTGAATAAACTCAAGGTTTTCTTTCCGAATTTCATTTAAGGCATGAACATCCAAACCACCAATTAGCACAACTGCCAAAGCTTTTACCTTGTGGTAAACCGGAATGATAATCTCAAAACCGTGCAAAGCTGCCGGACTGTTTTCGTCAATAAAGCTCAAGTCTTTGAAATTGGAAAAATCATATTCAGGACGAATCATTTCCAACTCATTGTTCACTCCATGGAATACGGTCCACTTCCAAGGATTATCATTGCTGCAATAGGCAAACTTTTTGAGTTGCAACTGCTCCCTCAAAACAAATTCAAAAATTCGGAAAAGATCCGCTGCTGAGAAGTTGTTGTTAATGGCTTGTGTAATTCGCAAGAGTGCAAGCAGTTTTTGCTTTGCCTTGTCGGGCTTGCTTACCGGCTCATGAACAATGTCGTGCGAATTAACCATTGCGTTGTTTTTGTTTTATGTTAAACAAGTATCGTGCAATTTTTATTGCAGTTGTGAAAAATTATTTGTTTAATAAATGTTTCACCTGTTCCATCACCTCGGGAAGCTTTCTTGAATAGGCCATCTCTTTCCATTTTTCTCTTGCTTCCACGGCAGGTGCACCAAAATAGGTCCGTCTGCCTTCGAGCGATTTGCTCACTCCGCTTTTGGCCAATACCACGGCCCCTTCGCCAATTACTAAATCTTTACTCACTCCAACCTGTCCCCACAAAATAACATTATCTTTGATTTCAGAAACACCGGCAACGCCAACTTGCGCGGCAAAAAGGCAATATTTGCCTACGACAGTATCGTGCCCGATATGCACCTGATTGTCAAATTTAGTTCCCCGACCAATAATCGTATCGCCAGACACCCCTCTGTCTATTGTGCAATTGCAGCCTATTTCCACATCGTCTTCCAAAATGGCTCTACCACAACTGAGCATTTTTTCAAACCCATCTTCGCGTCGTTTGAAATAATATGCATCGCCGCCAATCACCGTGCCGGAATGAATCACCACCCGATCACCAATAATGCTGTGGTCGTAAATCACTACATTGGGGTGGATGATGCAATCCTTGCCAATTTTAACATGATTACCAACTATTGCACCAGCTTGAATGATTGTGCCTTCGCCGATTTGTGCCGTATCGCTGATTGATTTTGCAACCGGCTGGAAGGGTTGATAAAAACGGACAATAAAATTATAGACACTGAATGGATCATCTGAAAAAATAAGACCTTTGCCCAGTGGGCAATCTACTTTCTTGTTGATGATAATGACTGTAGCTGCCGAATTAAGGCATTTATCATAATACTTTGGGTGATCAACAAAGGAAATATCGCCTGATGTTACTTTATGTATTTCATTAATGCCCTTGAGTTTCATGTTAGGGTCACCATCGAAGGGCAAGTTTAAAATTTCACATAGCTCCTGAAGGCTGATTGGATTGGGAAATTGCATAATGTCTTTGAGAATAGAAAACAGCGAAAATTACATACATTATATCTTTTTTTCACAAACGAAAAGAGAATTTATCAGCATTTGTTGCTCAGTCTGTATGTTTCTTCGAATCAAATGATTTGAACAAGACAACCTGTATTTCGGTTCAATTCAAGATTAACAATAACTAATGAGGCTATCTTTGCAAAACACGTTATGCCTTCCTTATCAATTACAGAAGCCATTAGAATTCTCGAACTCCGCAAACCGCTGAGCAAGGAGCAAGTGCGCAAGGCTTACCGGAGCCAAGCCATTCGATTTCACCCCGACAAATATCCCGATGAAACTGAAAAAGCATTTGCAAACGAGAAATTTATTCAAGTGAAAGAAGCCTATGAGCTGCTTATCAAAATTGAAGAAAATGAATTAAACGACCCTAATTATTTCAAAGCCCAAAAACGAAAAGATCGGGAAGATGCCTTGCGTCGTCAAAATACATTGCCCAAATGGCCATTGATCGATGAAGTGGAAAACGTTGCTCAACTTATTCTGGGACTGAATTTCGCCAAAAAACTAAGTATTCCTGATTTTTTTAATTTTCCGGGGGCTGCGCTTTCTCAATTGTTTAGCAAATTGATGGCAATTGTTAAAGAAAGACCAAAGAATGCCACATTATATGTGATTGATAAGCTGATTCGATTATTCGTCTTTGTTGTTCTTTTTACAGCATATCTGCTCTTAATCAGCATCTTCATTATTTTATGTATCGCAATGGTACTTCTTCCCTTCAGCATCTTTTACGGCTTGTATTATCCCTATCAAAAATATTGCCGACAAATTCTCATGAAAAAAACCGGTGCAAACAAGGCCAATGAATTTGTTTTTATGAATTTCTGGAAGCCAAGCCTAAGTTATTTAAGAGCCAGGCTATTTCTTTGGATGTGTGCATCAGCTCCTGTTTTTTTACTTTTGTTCGCAAGTATATCATGGTGGAGCTTGGCAGCTGCCTTTGTATATACGATTCTATGGTCTTTCATTATACTTTCTGTGATTCAGGAATGGAAAACATTTAAAAAAATCAATGCATACAGAAAGTATTCATAAAGCATATGACATTATTGGCGATGTGCATGGTCATGGACTTTTGCTGGAAAAATTATTGTTGAAACTAGGCTATCACTTCAATGGATACAACTTCGCGCACCCTGAGCGACAGGCCATTTTCTGTGGAGATTTCATTGACCGCGGACATGAAAATATCAAAGCCTTAGATATAGTGATGCGCATGCATGCTGCAGGGGCCGCACTTGCCATTCCCGGCAATCATGACCTTGCTTTTGTGCAATACCATACCACGCTACCCGGTAAAGTTGACCCGATTATTCCACCCAATCGTCATCATGAAGCACTATTCAGAGAAACTTTACAAGAATTTCGGAGAGAACCCAAATTTATGGCATCTTATCTGGAATGGATCGTGAAATTGCCATTGTTCATTGAATTGCCTGATTTGCGTGTTTATCATGGCTATTTTCAGCCTGCTATCCAAAAACAGCTTACATTAAATGCTAAGGTGATGTGCTATGCAGATGTATTGAAAAACTTTTCAATGCTTAACCCTTTGGCTGACTTGATTACCAAAAGCTTGAGCACAAAGGTTGAATTTACATCAGACTACGGGCGCATTCGTGAAAAAGTGCGTGTAAAATGGTGGAAGACCATGCCCGATGAGTTCAGTAAAGATGACCTACTGCTGCACAACAATCCGGAACTTCAAAACATAAAAATCTCCAGTGTAGATGAACAATTCAAAATCCACTGGAGTGCCTATCCGGAAGATGAGAAACCTTTGTTTCTAGGCCATTTTTGCATCACCGGACCTCACGGAATTATGCTACCTAACTTATGCATTATAGATTTGTGCGTGATTAAAACGGGGCGGTTGGCCGCTTATCGATATGATGGAGAAAAGTCGCTTCAGTCAGAAAAAATAGTATTTGTAAACGAAGCGAATTAATCGCCAAAGTTTAACTGGTAGAGTAAATCCCGGGCATCTTCGTTTTCGGGGTTTAATTTCAATAATTGTCGTAGGTATATTCTTGCCGAATCGGCTTGGCCATTTTCCTTATATATCACGCCCAGATTGTACAAAATCGTGTGATCGTCAGGGTAAGCAGTATTCAATTCTTGCAATAAATTAATGGCTTCAGTGTTTTTACCTTCCAGATAAAATTGCTCCACCTTTTGAATCGCTTTCACCACCCGGATATGCTGAACATACTGATACATAATAATGCTTCCAAAAAACAAGGCAACAAACATCAAACTATACACCACAGGCAAACGAAAAGCTTCGGGTTGATGTTTGTCCGAGTGATCCAAGAAGGACTCATAAAGTGGTTTCTGAATGGCAGCAATTGCAAAACACCCACCAATATGCACTACTGCAAATGCCCATTCGTAACCCTGCAGGGGCAAGGTGGTGAGATAAGTTAGCCCGATGAAAAAAATGACACTTCCTGCGATGAGAGGCCATTTCAAACCAGGTTTACCTAACCTTTCATAATTGAATGCCATCAGAATCAAAGCGGGCAATAGGGTGAAGAAAAAACCCAAAACAGCAATCCAAATCGGATTCCATGCTCGTTGATGAATATATGATGTCATAAAATATGTTTTTCAAAGACAAATTAAACACGCTTTTGCATTAAGACCACATATTATATAATTCGATGCATGATTTCGTACATCGAGCCATCTGATTGTTAAATCTGAGTAAAACCAAATCAATCCACCGTGGTTATTTAGTCATGAAAAATATTCTTACCGTCTTATTGAGCATTGCTACATTGTCTTGTTATTCCCAAGTATTCTGGCAGATTGATCATGAACAAAGCAAGGTCACTTTTCATGTAAAAAACATGGGCATGCGCGTCTATGGAGCTTTTGAGCAGTTTAATGCAAGTGTTCAAACGGTCCAGCCCGATCAATTTCAGGATGCGCTCATTGAATTTAATGTTTCGGTGAAAAGTATAAATACTAAAAACAAAATGCGCGACCGCGATTTGATGAAAAAGGATTGGTTCGATGCTGACAATTTTGCAAATATGACTTTCAAAAGCAACTCTTTCAAAGCAGAAGGTGATCATTATGTGCTTACAGGATTGCTAAACATAAAAGGAACAAGCCGCGAAGAAACTTTTATAGTGAAACCGGTTGGGACAATTAAAAACAAAGCAGACAAAACTTTTGCCTATTTTACAACTGAAAAAAAGATCGATCGAAGCAAGTTTGGATTACGCTCCGGATTTAGCGTGAGTAATGATGTAAATATTAGACTCGATATCTTATTGACAAGATAAATATGAGTAAAACCTGCTTCACAATCACTGATCTGGCATGTGTCAAACTGTTGAAAAACATTGCAACTGCCTAAGTGGTTGATGCACGAGAAAATAATATTGTTAAAAACATTTGCAGAATAAATTTTTATGCCTAATTTTGCGTCCCTTTTGAAATAAAGGTATTAAATTTAATAGCAATTATGTACGCAATCGTTGATATCGCCGGAAAACAAATGAAGGTTGAAAAAGACCAGAAGATTTTCGTAAATCGTCTTCACACAGAAGAAGGAAAGTCTGTGTCTTTTGACAAAGTTCTTTTGGTTGACAATAACGGCAAAGTTTCTGTTGGAGCTCCAACTGTTTCAGGAGCTACTGTCACGGCTAAAGTTCTTGAACACTTGAAAGCAGACAAGGTAATTGTCTTCAAAAAGAAAAGAAGAAAAAGCTATCAAAAATCAAACGGTCACCGTCAGGCGATCACACAAATTCAAATCGAATCAATCAAATCATAATCATTAACACGATTAAGAAATGGCACATAAGAAGGGAGCAGGTAGCTCGAAAAACGGAAGAGAATCGCACAGCAAACGTTTGGGCGTGAAAATATATGGTGGACAACTCGCAGTTGCCGGAAACATTATTGTTCGTCAGCGCGGTACTAAGCATCACCCTGGTGAAAATGTAGGTATTGGTAAGGACCACACCTTATTTGCTCTTTCTGATGGCATTGTCACTTTTAGAAAAAAGTCAGATAATCGATCATTTGTTAGTGTAGAACCATTCACTGCTGAATAATTTTTTTTAAAAATCTTTTTTTCTCCTGCTTTGGGCATTTGTTCGAAGCAGGAGTTTTTGTTTTTATACTCCGCTATCATTCAACTAAAGGCTAATAAATAAAATGCCTGCTGCATGATATCATCTATTGATAGCTTTGGGGGGATAAACCAATCATTATCAATTTCAAGGATTGCAATAATCGCAAAACATCGGATCTTCAGTCTGTTTTCCATCTTTTCGACCACGCATTTCTTCGCATCCGCAGAGTTTGCATTGATATAAATAGGAGATGATGCCTTTTGAAGGCATGCCACACAAACCACAGGGTAGACCGGAGATGCTTTCCACGATGTCAAACCCCGGCCTTTCGCATGCCGGACACAATGAATTCATTTTTTCAATTAACGATTGCGTAGCCTGGGCAATCACTTTCATACGCATAGGATTGTGCATGGCACGCATATCTGTTTCTATATACGCATGACCATGCTCACCTAACAATTCATGGTATAGCCTGAGCACCTCTATACGATCATGCAATCCTTTGTATATCTTCTGAAAATCTTCTTTTGATGGTCGCAGTATCACGCCGTGCTCCGGAAAACCAACTGCACCAAGAAAGTAAATGAGTTCACGCTCATTCGGTATGTCCTTGCCTGCAAAATTGGTCTCTGTACTTAAAGCTCTTCCCAAAATCTCCAGTCCGGTTGATTTTTCCCTGAGCATTACAAATTCTTCATTCGCCGGAACAAAAAAAGCTGCCGGATGCGGCCCAAAAGACCCTTCAGATGCAATCACCAAGTCGCAAGACTCATTTTGCAAAACCAACTCACATTTTTTTCTTAGTGTTTCCAAAGGAGTTCCGGGACGCTCTACTTCTCCGGTGAAAGTTCCCAATCGGTCTGTATCGATTTCTAGCGCAAGGTTTACTCTCAATTCAAATGCTTGTTCAAGCATCGGCGCTATCACCTGCTCTTTGGCATGCATGGTGGCGATAAGGGCTTTTTTTTGAAAAAAATGAGACATAAGAATCCTCACAAATATAATTGATCAGCCTAATTTAAAAAATACGAGCGCCTTAAGGAAATAAAATAATTCAACTCATCAACGACAGTAGATAAGCTGAAACAAAATACCCCTATTCATCCTTTATCTTGTTAATTGGTTATTTTTGCCTGCCTTTCGATTGTAGATGCGAAGCCTTGAAGAAATAAAAGCAGTAATTGCGGATGAAATGGAGCTATTTGAAAAAAAATTCAAAGAGTCCATGAAAAGCAATGCGCCGCTTCTCGACAAAATCACATACTATATCGTCAAGCGAAAAGGGAAACAAATTCGCCCCATGTTTGTGTTTCTTGCGGCAAATCTTACCGGAAAAATCAGTGAATCCACCTATCGAGCGGCAGGACTTATCGAATTGTTGCACACTGCCACGCTCGTGCACGACGATGTGGTGGACGATGCCAACGAGCGGCGAGGGTTCTTCTCTGTCAACGCTTTATGGAAGAACAAGATTGCCGTTTTAGTGGGCGACTACTTGCTTTCCAAGGGCTTGCTGCTTTCATTGGACAATAATGAATTTGATGTGTTGCGTATTGTGAGCAATTCGGTGAGAGCAATGAGTGAAGGTGAACTGCTGCAAATCGAAAAAGCTAGAAAACTCGACATCACTGAACAGGTTTATTTTGATATCATTCGTCAAAAAACAGCCACCCTGATTGCAAGCTGCTGCGCATCAGGCGCCTGCAGTGCAGGAGCTGATAAAAATACAATCGAAATGTTTCGGCGCATTGGTGAAAATATCGGAATTGCATTCCAGATTAAAGATGATTTGTTCGATTTTCAGATTCACAGCAAAGCTGGAAAACCCACCGGAATTGATATCAAGGAAAGAAAAATGACGCTGCCGCTGATTCACACTTTGCAGAAGGCCAGTAAAGCAGATAAGCGAATGATTATCAACACTTTTAAACACTACAACACAGACCCCAAACGCGTAAATGAAGTAATTTACTTAGTGAACAGTGGGCCGGGAATTGCTTATGCGACCGAGCAAATGAACAACTACCGCGATCAAGCTATCGAAGAGCTGATGAAATTTCCGGAAAGTGCGTCGCGACAATCATTTATCGACTTGATTTATTTCACTACGGAACGCAAGCGTTAAAAACTTTTTATGCCTAATTTTGTTCCCTGAAAATCAAAAATCCATTATAAATTATGTATCCAGAACAGATCGTTGCTCCCATGAGAGGAGAGCTCACATCAATAGGTTTTCAGGAACTGCGCACACCTGAAGAAGTTGACAATGTATTAGGCCAGAATGAAGGCTCGGTATTGGTTGTCGTGAACTCTGTGTGCGGATGTGCCGCAGGAGCTGCACGTCCGGGTGTTAAACTAGCTTTGGAACAAGGCTCTAAAAAGCCATCCAAGCTAACCACTGTTTTCGCAGGTAATGATGCTGCCGCTACTGCGCAAGCAAGAAGCTATTTCGCTCCATACCCTCCATCTTCTCCATCAATGGCATTATTCAAAGATGGAAAATTGGTTCATTTTATTGAGCGTCATCACATTGAAGGTCGCTCAGCACAAATGATCGCAGAAAACCTAAAAGCAGCTTTCGAAGAATACTGCTAAAATCACGAAAAAGCCGGTTTATCCGGCTTTTTTTGTTTTAGGCTTTTTCGCAACTCCCGGTTTTGATGAAAACAGCATGTCGGTTTTTGTCAATTGCTGTTTCGTGCGTTTTGCAGCCTTCTTTTCTTGCACATCGAAATATTTGCAAAATGATGTAAGCTGACAGCTTTCACATTTGGGTTTTCGTGCTAAACATACATATCGACCATGCAAAATTAGCCAATGATGCGCCCTTGGGATTACTGATTCGGGGATATACCTAACCAATTGCTTTTCGGCCTGCAATGGATTTTTTGCATTACGGGTTAGACCCAATCGCGCAGAAACTCTGAAAACATGTGTATCGACCGCCATTGCTGGTTGATTGAAGATAACAGAAGCAATCACGTTAGCTGTTTTTCGACCCACTCCGGGCAATTTCTGAAGCGCCTCGACCGATTCGGGCACTTGACCATTAAAGTCTTTGATGAGCATTTGTGCCATGCCGACCAAATGTTTTGCCTTATTGTTTGGATATGAAACCCTTTTAATGTAGCCAAACACTTCTTCTGAACTGCTCGAAGCTAATGAGGCAGGTTCAGGAAATCGCTCAAACAAAGCAGGTGTAACCATGTTCACCCTCTTGTCGGTGCATTGTGCCGAGAGTATCACTGCCACTAAAAGTTCATAAGGATTGGTGTAATGCAACTCTGTTTCAGCAATCGGTTGTGTAGCATCAAAGTGTGCTACGAATCGTTCATATCTTTCTTTTGTAGTCATTTGAATAAAAAAAATCCTGTGACAAAAATACATTCATCACAGGATTTGATTGAAAACCAAACTATTGCTCTTTAGTTCAGGATCATGATTACTTTCTCACCTGAAATTACGGAGTCCTTAATGGATAGTGAACGGGAAAAATTCATCAGCGAACTGATAGAATGCCCTGGTGCTGAATCAATTAAAGTGTCGAGCTGCTGCTTTATTTCGGCAATTTGCTCTGACTTTTCTTGCAAGTGATTGCAAAAAGTGATTTCAGCTCGCAGTTCTTCCCTGTCTTCTAGCATTGGGTCATTGTAAGCGAGAAGTAAAAGATCATCGGTTGTAAAAGTTTTGTGCATAGGCTTTTTAAAATTAACAAATGTTTAACGGTGTCCAAAATTGATTATTGCATGCATTAACATATTTTTTACTTCGCAGGTTACATTGGTTTTTCTTGAACGAAAGCCATCCATCCGCTTTTGCTCATTATAAGTAAATTGGGTTGGGGGTTTTATAACCCAAGGCTTACCCTTTTAATCAACTTAAATCTGATTGGATGATAATGTAAAAAATTTCTGCAATTATGTGCTTGAGAGAAAAGACCGATGCGCAAGGCTTTTGAGTATGACAATTCTAATGTGAAAATAGCTCCATCGACTTCATGTAATAAACTCATGAAGATTGAACGTTTCGAACAAAAAAAAAGCGATAAATTAGATGACTGTAATATGATGCGTAATTGTGTGTTCACATTGTTCCGAATTGCCTGCCTTATAGAAAGGTTTTGGTTGTTGATTTTTTTCATCTTCTCCATCACTGCAATTCAAGCAGGTTCAAATAATAATCGAATTGCTTTTGAGCGTATTCCGCCTCAAAAATGGATGTATCAAAGCAATGTAAACTGTATCACACAAGATCAATATGGTTTTATTTGGTTTGGAACGAATAATGGTCTCAACCGGTATGATGGGTTTTCTGTGACCACCTATCAGCACGACCCACACAACCAAAATTCCTTATCACACAATTTTGTCAATGACATATTTATTGACCGACAAGGTGTATTTTGGGTAGGCACTTGGGGTGGATTAAACCGATATAACCCACACACTAATCAATTTATTAGATATAAACACGATGCCAAGTTAGCTAATTCGCTTTCTAACAATGATGTTAAATCCATAATAGAAGACATTAGAGGAAACTTATGGATAGGTACCCATGGTGGAGGGCTTAATCGATTTGATAGAACTTCGGGTAAGTTCTATGCCTACACCTATTCATCCAAAAATCCTACGAGCCTGAATAGCAATTTTGTAAATAAATTATTTATAGATGAAAAGGGAAAACTTTATGTCGCCAACAGAGGAGGACTCAATGTATTTGATCCAGAAAATGACAATTTCAAATCCATTTTGAGCACAATCAATGATGCAATCAATCAGGCATTGAAAAAAATTAATGTAATTTACGAAGATCAGTACAACTCTTTATGGATAGGCACCGAGCATGGTCTTGTGTTGATTGAAAACAGCAAAACTGAACCAAAGCTCTTTGTTCATCAAACAAATAATCCAAATTCGCTACACAATAATCGAGTTAATGCGATCATTGAAGATTATCAGGGAATGCTCTGGATTGGAACTAGCGATGGCTTGAATATTTTAAATACTAAAACCAACACCTTTTCATTGGTTCAGAATGACCCAAACGATCCGGGGAGTTTATCCAATAATGATATTCGACATCTTTATAAAGATAAAGCCGGAACTTTGTGGGTGCTGGCAGTAGATGGGGTCAATCTATATTCTCGTCTGAGAGGTCGATTTTTAAAGTTTCAACGCGACCCTAATAATCCACAAAGCTTGATCAGCAATAACATCAAATGTTTTTTTGAAGATGCGGATGGTCAAATTTGGATTGGAACCCGTGAAGGACTTACAGTATTTAACAGAAAAACTAAGACATTCAGGGCAATTCAGTTAGATGGAAAGCAAAATTCGCTTTCAAGCAACGAGATTAATGTAATTCTGGTTGACCGTTACAAAAGAATGTGGATTGGCACGCCCAATGGACTTAATTTATATGATCCAATCAATAACACCGCTATTGCTTACCGCTACGACAGAATCAACATTAACAATCTGAACAATGAGGTGAACGCCATATTCGAAGATCGGAAAGGGACACTGTGGATTGGATTGAGAAAGGGGCTTGCTCGGTTCAATCCGGAAGATGGCTATTTCGATATTTTTAAACCCGACCCCACCGTTACCGAAACGCAAATTAATAACTCCGTATATACGATCCTCGAAGACCGATTTGGTAGCTTATGGGTCGGTACGCTGGGGAGTGGTTTAAGCGAGTTTAACAGAGAAAACGGCAAATTCACCTCATACAAATACAGCGCAAGCGATAGTACATCGATTTCACACAACAGTATTATCTCATTACATGAAGACAAATTTGGTTTCTTTTGGGTGGGCACTTACGGTGGCGGGCTTAACAGATTTGATCGAAAAAACAAAACCTTTCAAACTTTCACTACACAAAATGGACTACCCAATGATTTGATTTACAAAATATTGGAAGATGCAAAGGGTAATATTTGGATTAGTACTGGCAAAGGAATAGCGAAATTTGATACCAAAAGCAAAACCGCCCGCAACTACGATATACTAGATGGTTTGCAATCTAACGAATTCAATATTAACTCCGGCCTAAAAGCTAAAGATGGCTATATGTTTTTTGGAGGAATTGCAGGGTTTAACATGTTTCATCCTGACAGCATTTTAGAAAATAATTATGTACCGCCAATTGTGCTCACATCCTTTAAAATCTTCAACAAACCTTTTTTATTGAGCGGCAATAGCGTAGAATTACCTTATCATCAAAATTATTTAACCTTTGAATTCTCCTCGCTCAGTTACCCTTTGTCAGACAAAAATCAGTTTGCATACTATCTTGAAGGTTTCGACAAGGATTGGATTTATTCCGGATCTCGACGACAAGCCTCATACAGCAATTTGGAGCCGGGTACCTACATTTTTAGGGTGAAGGGCTCGAATAGTGATGGACTTTGGAACGAAGAAGGTCTTTCCCTAACGATTAAATTTTTAGCCCCATTTTGGAGAACATGGTGGTTTTTCACGCTAATAGCAATATTCGTTGGTGGTATGCTTTACACCGGCTACACCATTAGAGTAAGAGCCATCAATTCACAAAATCTCTTGCTTGAACGTAAGGTTCGACTAAGAACAGCAGAATTAGAGAAAGCCACTAATCATGCACGATCGTTAATGATTGCCGCTGAAAAAGCAAATAAAGCCAAATCAGCATTTTTGGCCAATATGAGCCACGAAATCAGAACCCCATTGAATGGTATTCTTGGTTTTGCCGACCTGTTGATGAAGTCGTCACCAAAAGAAGAAGACAAAAAATACATTGAGCTTATTAAATCATCTGGCGATACACTTTTAAAATTACTTAGCGATATTCTTGACCTAAACAAAATTGAACAAGGAAAACTGAGTGTTGAGAAAATCAAGTTTAACTTCTCCGATACTATCACTTCCACACTGGTGCCTTATCAATACAGAGCTAATGAAAAGGGGCTTCAATTTCTTTTGAGTTTCGACCCGGAGATTCCGGAATTTATTAAAGGCGATCCTACGAGAATCAAGCAATTGATTATCAATTTAATTTCTAATTCTATAAAATTCACCGAAAGAGGTGGCATATCTGTTACTTTCGACTACGAAAAAATTGTTGGAGACCCTTCACATATAATAATTAGAGGGCGCGTGAACGATTCCGGTATTGGTATTCCGCCCGACAAACAACAATATGTATTTGAGAGTTTCACGCAAGCTGACGATAGTTTCACAAGAAAATATGGTGGAAGCGGCTTAGGTTTATCCATTGTAAAACAACTTCTCCGTTTAATGGGAGGCGATATTGTACTTCACAGTCCTTGTCGTCAGAGTGTTTTCAAAAGCGATGATCCGGGCGCATGCTTCGAGTTTTGGTTTAAGGCAGAAATTATCTCAAATGAAGAAATGCTTGCTAGCGCTAAAAACAATACTGAAGAAAAGCAAAAACAACTCAAGTTCAATAACCCTATTGAAGTATTATTGGTTGAAGATAACATGATTAATCAGTTGCTCGCTTCAACAATTTTAGAAGGCTTTGGCGCAAAAGTTACCACTGCAGAAGATGGATTGCAAGGACTTGAAAAAGCAAAAAATAATCAATTCGATATCATTTTGATGGACGTACAGATGCCAGTAATGAATGGATACGAATCAACTGAAAAGATCAGGGAATTTGACCCGAACATACCGATAGTAGGGCTCACAGCCAATGTTTATAAAGAAGACATCGACAGATGCATGGAATCTGGCATGAATGCTCACTTAGGAAAGCCTTTTAACGACCACGATCTGTTTAATGTTATCAGACGTTTCCTAAATGGAAAATCCTAATATTGTTCCTTCTCGTTTGGAAAATCTCTCTTTTTGATATCCGCCACATAGTTGCCTACAGCAGACGTGATTTGCTCATACAGATTGAGATAAGTACGTAAAAATCTTGGTTGAAATTCGGTGTTTATACCTAACATATCATGCAAGACCAAAACCTGTCCATCTACACCTCCTCCTGCACCGATCCCGATCACCGGAATGTCTAATTCTCCAGCCACTTTGGTGGCTAAGGATGCCGGAACTTTTTCTAACACTATAGCGAAGCATCCTGCGTCTTGAAGAATCTTGGCATCGTGCATTAGCTTCTGTGCCTCAGCTTCTTCTTTGGCTCTCACTACATACGTGCCAAATTTATAAATCGACTGCGGAGTAAGTCCCAAATGTCCCATCACAGGAACGCCTGCACTTAAAATGCGTTTAACAGATTCCTCAATTTCTTCACCGCCCTCCATCTTCACGGCATGCGCCCCGGTTTCTTTCATCACTCTGATTGCTGAAGTTAGCGCTTCTTTTGAATTACCCTGGTATGATCCGAATGGCAAATCCACCACTACCAATGCGCGTTTGGTCCCCCTGATCACCGAAGCAGCATGATAAATCATTTGATCAAGCGTGATGGGAAGCGTGGTTTCATGACCTGCCATGACATTCGATGCGGAGTCACCAACAAGAATTACATCTATTCCTGCTGCATCTATCATTTTAGCCATAGAATAGTCATAAGCCGTGAGCATGGCAATTTTGTCGCCAGACTCCTTCATTTTTTGCAGCACCTTTGTGGTGACGCGTTTAATATCTTTTTGAACCGACATGCCTTCAATTTTGTTTTTGTGATGAACTGACAAAACTAATAATTTAGCGCTCATAACGAATTATCGCTATTTTCGCTTCGCCAAATAGCACAGAATTATACGTATTTATGTTAAAAAGAATTGCATTTCTAGCCTTCATCCCCGCCATCTTTCTTTTTCAAAGCTGTAAAAACGAAATTGATATCAATGCCGACTGGAAAGATGTAACCGTGGTCTTTGGCCTTTTGAATCAAAACGATAATATACATTTTGTTAGAGTGTCAAGAGCCTTTTTGGGCGAAGGAAATGCATTAACTTATGCTCAAGTGTTTGACTCGCTTTATTATGAAAATGTGAAAGTGAGTATGGAGGAGTATATCAACGGCAATCTAAACCGTACCATTCCGCTCCGCGATACTTTTGGCATCCCCAAAGAGCCGGGAATCTTTCATTACCCAGATCAAAAACTCTATTACACGACTGCTTCACTTAATGCGCAAGCAGAATACAAGCTTTTAGTTAAAAACGAGCAAACAGGAAACTTAACCTACGCATCAACATCTCTAGTCAATGGATTTCAGTTCACTAAGCCACTCCCTACTGAAAATGTATTCGGATGGCTTCCATTGACACAGGCCTATCCCTTTGGCTGGAAAACAGCTGCCAATGGCCGTTTATATGAATTTATCATTCGTTTTAACTATGGTGAAAAGAGCCTTGAGGCTCCATTTGATAGTGTGGGCAAGTTTGTAGACTGGAATCTTGGACGTCAACGCTCTGAGTTCCTTTTCCAAAATGCTGATATGGGTCTGAATGTGGAAAATATTCGATTCTATCAATTTTTAAGCGTGACTATTCCTGAATTCAATGGAAATGTGCCCGAGCAAAATGTGGAGCGAACCGTAGGCAGGATGGAGTTGATTATGAATATCGCTTCTGATGAATTTACCACCTTTTTAGATGTAAATCAACCATCCAATACCATTGTGCAAGATAGACCCAAATATACCAATGTGGTCAATGGTATTGGCTTATTTGCATCCCGATTTAATTTTCGCAGGTCCAACATTGCCCTTAGTGTATTCACTATTGATGAAATCAAGAATAATGAGCTGACAACAAAGCTTAATTTTGTGAGATAGCCTGACAATTTGACATTAAAATAACCAAAGTCGGCACATCGTGTCCGGCTTTTTGTCATTTTATTGCATCCTGTTGGTGCTGGCACATGGTTTGTCCAAATATCAAAAACTTTTGAAAACTTAATTTAAATCAAAATGGGAAAAATAATTGGAATCGACTTAGGTACAACAAACAGCTGTGTTGCGGTGATGGAAGGCAACGAACCGGTTGTGATACCGAATAGTGAAGGCAAAAGAACTACGCCTTCGGTAGTAGCTTTTCTTGATAACGGTGAAAGAAAAATTGGCGACCCTGCTAAACGTCAAGCTATCACTAACCCAAAGAAAACGATATTTTCCATCAAACGCTTTATGGGTAACTCATTTGATGAGGTGAAGATGGAAACAGGTCGCGTTCCTTACGAAGTGGTTAAAGGCGACAATAATACCCCAAGAGTGAATATTGATGGCCGCAACTATACCCCTCAAGAAATATCTGCAATGATTTTGCAGAAAATGAAGCAAACAGCTCAAGACTTCCTTGGTCATGAAGTAAACGAAGCAGTAATCACTGTTCCCGCTTATTTTAATGACGCTCAACGTCAAGCCACCAAAGAAGCAGGTGAAATTGCCGGATTAAAAGTGATGCGCATCATCAATGAGCCAACTGCGGCTGCACTTGCTTATGGTCTTGACAAAACCAATAAGGATATGAAAATCGTAGTGTTTGACTGCGGCGGTGGTACACACGACGTTTCTGTTCTCGAATTGGGCGATGGTGTATTTGAAGTAAAAGCAACTGATGGAGATACACATCTCGGTGGTGATGACTTCGATCAAAAAATCATAGATTGGTTGGTAGAAGAATTCAAATCAAACGAAGGAGAAGGCATGGATTTGACCAAAGACCCAATGGCTTTGCAACGTTTGAAAGAAGCTGCAGAAAAGGCTAAAATCGAGCTGTCTAGCTCTACGCAAACGGAAATCAATTTGCCCTATATCACTGCTACACAAACAGGCCCCAAACATTTGGTGAGAACCTTAACCAGAGCAAAATTTGAACAACTGGCCGATGACCTCATCAAGAGAACAATTGATCCATGTCGCTCTGCCTTGAAAAATGCAGGATATACTGCCTCAGATATTGACGAAATCATCTTGGTGGGCGGTTCAACCAGAATACCTGCTATTCAGGCTGCAGTGGAGAAATTTTTTGGAAAATCGCCTTCAAAAGGAGTAAATCCAGACGAAGTTGTTGCTATAGGTGCAGCTATCCAAGGGGGTGTTCTCACAGGCGAGGTTAAAGATGTACTTTTGCTTGATGTTACACCGCTATCGCTCGGAATTGAAACAATGGGAGGTGTTTTCACCAGATTAATTGAAGCAAACACTACCATTCCTACCAAAAAATCAGAAGTATTCTCTACAGCCAGCGACAATCAACCATCTGTAGAAATTCATATTTTGCAAGGTGAGAGGCCTATGGCGAAAGATAACCGTACGATTGGAAGATTCCACCTCGACGGAATTCCACCTGCGCCAAGAGGTGTACCACAAATAGAAGTAACCTTTGATATTGATGCCAATGGTATTTTGAATGTTTCTGCAAAAGATAAGGCGACCGGAAAATCACAAAACATCAGAATCGAAGCATCTTCCGGTTTGACCGATGAAGAGATTCAGAAGATGAAAAGTGAGGCCGAAGCTAATGCCGAAGCTGATAAACGAGCCAAAGAAGAAGCTGAAAAAATCAATGCAGCCGACTCCATGATTTTCCAAACAGAAAAGCAATTGAAGGAGTTTGGTGAGAAGATTCCGGCAAATAAAAAAACTGATATCGAAAACGCACTTGCCAATCTTAAAACCGCACATCAAAACAAGGATTTGAATGCCATTGACACTGCACTTGAGCGCTTGAATACTGCATGGAGTGCTGCTTCTGAAGATATGTACAAGGCAGGAGCAGATAGTCAAGCTGCACCAGAAAACAATTCTGGCTCGAATGCCAGCGGTGAACAAGTAACCGACGTAGATTTCGAAGAAGTAAAATAAATGTTCCTCTTATAGATTGTTGAAAAAGCCTGCATAAATGCAGGCTTTTTTTGTTGATGTACAGACGCAAGACAATATCTTTGTACAAAATATATTTTGTATATGAAATACCTTTACTCCATTATTGCGCTCATTACAGCTCTTGCATTACAGGCACAACGCTACCAATTCAACATTTCAACGGCCACCTATACGCCTCTTACCGATGCAACAGTGCTCGACCTACCTGAATTTTGGGACGATCCGGAAGATGTTGTCATCGTAATGCCCTTTCAAACATCCATATTTGGCACAGGACCTTATCAATTTGGTGTGTTCGATGGCTATTTTGACTTTTCGCTTGTAAACCCACAAGAAGCTGTTGGATTTTTAGCTTTTGGAGGCTATGACTTTATTTATAAGCCCGGTTGCATCGTAAGACATAAAACAGAAGGCACTGCACCCAATCGCATTTTCAAAATCGAATTTGTAAATGTAGGATTCTATTCGTTTGAAGATTCTAACGATTTTTTTAACGGACAAATCTGGGTGCACGAAAACGGTTGCTTTTCAGCTCATATTGGCACCTTTGATATTACGAATTCTCAGGAACTCACGGCTGGTCTCTTTTTCTTATCAGATCTGGACTCGGTAGCTTTCGTACAGGGAAATATTGCAAGCACGAGTTATTCAGAAATCACACTTGATGAGTTTCAGCAACTCAGCAATGATCCGCTCCTAGCAGGAGTACCAGCAACGAATACGGTTTTTCAGTTTTGCCCAAGACCAACTAGTGTTGGTGTAAATGAAGTTGAAACCAATCTTAACATTTTCCCCAATCCTGCTAAAGACAAACTTTTTATCCACTCTGATGAAAAAAATATCGCTCACCTACAAATCATGAGCTTGGATGGAAAAACTATCCATAACGCAGCTCACGTAATGAATCAACAAAACAGCTTAGATGTTTCTGCGCTGCATCCCGGTATTTTTCTAATTCAGATTACTTTTGAAAACGGAGCAGTAGTCAAAAGAAAGTTCATCAAACAATAATCCCCAACTCAAAATATCGGAGAGCGGAGCTTGTCTCCGCTTTTTATTTGTAACAGTCGATCCAATCCTTAACTTTGCGCCCCAAAATAATCGATCATGGCAACAACTCAAGATGTATCCGTAGGCACATTTATCAGATATAATGGAGAACTTTGTGTGATTATGGAATGGCAACACCGCACTCCTGGCAACCTGAGAGCGTTCTACCAAGCCAAAATGAGAAATATTAAAAACGGTAAACTCGCCGAAAACAGATTCCGCTCAGGCGAAGAAGTAGAAATCGTTAGAGTAGAGACTAAACCGCTTCAATTTCTCTATAAAGAAGCAGATAGCTTTATTTGTATGGATAATGAAACTTTTGAACAAATTCCGGTACAGGAAGAACTGTTTGGCAATAGTGCAAAGTTCATGAAAGAAGGCATGGAAATCACTGCATCATTCGACGGGGATAATGTCGTTTACGCTGAAGGTCCAAAAAGCGTTGCGCTTGAAGTTACCTACACCGAACCCGGCGTAAGGGGCGATACTGCCACCAAAACATTAAAACCAGCCACTGTTGAAACAGGCGCTCAGGTAATGATCCCACTCTTTGTAAATACTGGCGAAATCATCAAAATTGACCCGAGAACGGGTGAATATATCGAGCGGGTAAAGTAATTGTTGCTTCAGTTCGATTGTGGATTTTCTGGTATGTTTGACCAAATAGCAAAATTTGATTTGGACTGACGCAGTAGGTCATTCCACATGGTACGAGGATTCATCACCATAAATTCGCTACAATCGCTCGCCACAAGCCACGCATCCTCTTCAAGTTCAAAATCGAGCTGTCCGGCATCCCAACCGGCATAACCGGCAAAGAATCGTATATCTTCGGCTTTTAACAAGCCAAGTTTAATGAATTGTTTGATCTCTTCAAAATTTCCGCCAAAATACCACCCCTGTCCAATTTCACTGCCTCCTATTATTTTGTCTGGTTGCCGATGAATGAAAAAGAGCGAGTTACTTTCAACTGGCCCGCCAAAATAAACAGGAGCATCAAACTCAGGAAAATCCTGAATGAGTTCATGCACATAATAACCTACAGGTTTGTTTAAAATAAACCCTAAAGTGCCTTTATCATTTTTGTCAGCAAGCAACACTACAGTTTGCTTAAAATAGGTGTCATTCATAAATGGTTCTGACAACAGCAGCTGACCTTTCTCCGGATTTCTGTTACCAATTTTCATTTTCGTGAAGGTTTTTACTCTTTTAACGTACGGAATGTTTTTGGGGTTACCAGACAATTACGTATCGACCGCTATTTATGACTATCAAACGCCAAAAACCATTCCATTATTTTAAAACCTGTATGTTCAATCCTTACATTATTTTTTGCAAACTGACACAACGAATATTTGCACATAAAGGAGATTAGTACTGCTTTTAAACCACTTAATCATTGATATAGATTTAGTGTAAGGCCGCCTTTACCGGAAGCTTTGAAATGATATCTGCTTCTACACTCATCAATTGTTCCAATCGCTTATAAACCATATCTTCGGGATAATACTTTAATGCCATTTCTACGAAGATATTTCCATGCTTTGCCTCTGAGGCCCAAAGGCGGTGATAAAACTTCTTTAATTCTCCCGGCTCAAGGTTTTCCCAAACTTTACGAAAGCGCTCTGCTCCTCTGCATTCTACCACTGAGCCTAGCAAAAGCCGGTCTAATGCAATTTTGTCAAGGTGTCCGTCGCAACGCTGCAAGAGCTGTTTCACATATAAATCTTCAGGAATATTGCGAGAAAGGTCAAGACCGCGCTCCTTCATAATCGCATATACATCTCGAAAATGCTCCAATTCTTCTATAGCTGTTTCTATAAGCAAAGGGATAATTTCTTGCTTATCGTGTAATTTTGCTACCAAGCTCATGGCCATTGCCGATGCCTTTCGTTCGCAGTCGGCATGATCTTGCAGAAAACTATCAAAATCATTCATTACTGCTTCAATCCATTCATCGGAAGAAGCTATTTTAACATCAATCGAAACCTTCATTTCATCAATCCTTTAGACAAATTTAGCACAATACCATCTGAGTCGATTTAGTTGATGAGTTTTTCAAGATATTTGAAAGCAAAATTACATGCAGATTGTTTGTAATGTGATGAATCCTTATTCAGCTTTGCCAATAAATTGAAGCATCATGCAAGACAAAATATTAAAACTTCGCAAGGAATATACGCGCGAAGCACTGGACGAAAACCAGATTAAATCCAATCCTTTTGACCAATTCAAGTATTGGATGGAAGAAGCCATTCAGGCTGAAATAATGGAGCCTAATGCAATGGTGCTTGCCACAGTGCATCAAAACAGACCCAGCTCACGTGTAGTGTTGCTTAGAGATGTTAGAACAGATGGTTTTACATTTTACACAAACTACTTAAGCAAAAAAGGAATTGAACTGCAGCACAATCCTTTTGCAGCACTCAATTTTTTCTGGCCTGAATTGGAGCGCCAAGTGCGCATTGAAGGGAAGGTGGAAAAACTCCCCGAATCTGAATCCAAAGACTATTTTGCGCTTAGGCCCAGAGGCAGTCAGATTGGAGCATGGGCTTCGCCACAAAGTCAGATTATAGAAAAGCGCGAAGATTTGGAAAAATTAGTGAAACAATATGAACAACAATTTGAAAACCGGGATGTGAGTCTGCCACCACATTGGGGTGGATATATTTTAAAAGCTGATTATTTTGAATTCTGGCAGGGAAGAGAAAGTCGATTGCATGATCGAATATTTTTTCAAATCAAAGACCAGGGTAAGAATATTTGGGATAAAGGACGCTTAGCCCCATAAATATGCAACTTTGGGATCACTATCAAGCGCGCTATCAGGTTCACTTAGACATATCGGGGATCGATATTCCGCAAAGCTTAAGTTTCTGCATCGTGATTCCTTCTTTTAACGAACCCACACTGGAAGATTTGCTCCGTTCGTTAGCTCAAATCCATCAGCCGGAGTGTGATTTTGCAGTAATTGTGGTATTGAATCATGCTTTAAATACCACTGAAACAGTTAAAAACCATCATACAAATCAACAATTAAAACTTGAAAAGCTCAAATCTAGTCTACCCTATGAATTAATTGTATTAAATGCATATGATATTCCAGATGTGAAGGCTGGTGTTGGATATGCACGGAAGCTGGGAATGGATTATGCGGCTTATCAGTTGATTAAGCAAAATCAACCAAAAGGGCTAATTGTATGTCTCGATGCTGATTGTCAGGTAAGCGATAATTATCTTATAAGTTTAGCTGATGTCGCTCTGCAATCGCCAAATAGTGTTTCAATGGCTTTAGCTCACCCTTTTGAAACGCTAAGTGAAAAACACCGATCGGGGATTGTGCATTATGAGCTTTTTCTCCGATATTATCTTCTGGCATTGAAATTTACGGGCTTCCCTTATTGCGCATATACTATCGGTTCTGCAATGGGAGTAAGTGCTCAGCTTTATGTCAAATCAGGTGGAATGAATCAGCGAAAAGCCGGCGAGGATTTTTATTTCATGAATAAATTGCTCCCACACGGGCGACATATTTTTATTTCCGATACCCAGGTTTTTCCTTCTCCTCGCATATCAGAAAGAGTGCCTTTTGGCACAGGACGAAGCATGAAAATGTGGTTGGAACAAAATAAGGATCCCGGGCAGACCTACTCCGTATGGTGCTTTCAACAAATAAAGCATGTAATTGATTGTTTTGCTGAAAATGCTTATCTACCAAAACAATTCCCCAAAGCTCCATTAGTCCCCATTCTTAGAAACTATCTAATCAAACGTGGTGCAGAAACCATAATTGAACAGCTCAAAACGCAGGCTAAAGACGTTTCAGCTCGAAAAAAGCGTTTTTTTCAATGGTTTGATGCATTTCTAATCATGAAATGTCTGAATCTATTAATCACACAAGCAGAAGGCTCTGCATCAGTTATAGATTGTCTAAAAGAAATGTTACCTGACTTTCCAGATACAACTAAAGAAGAGGCTGAAATGATATTGCTCTGGCTTAGAGAAAAAGAAAAAGGGGCGAACTAATAAGCAGCTGCCCCTTTTTTATGTCCAAAAAACAAGTTTATGCTTCGGCTTTAACCGACTTTTTTGTTTTCGGTGATACTTTCTTGGCAGAAGGCTTTTCTGCAACTTCAGCAACTACCAATTCGACTTTACGAACCCGAGGCTTACTAGTTTTTCGCTTTCTTCTTACGCCGTATGATCCTATCGTAATCTTACCGCGCTTTGATTTTTTATCTCCTTTTCCCATGTCTATGATTTTTGGTTAAACACGTCGTAAAATGTAAAGTTAAGAAAAAATATCTTATTCGCTGATGATCCATGCATGAAATTGAACCAATGATATCAAACCTAAGGTTATTTTATGATTGGGCATATCGCTTTCGTCAGCAGTGTGAAGGCAAACAAACATCATGCTTTCTATGAGAAATTTTTATTAATATAATCGATAATAAATTTTTATTATTTTCACTACCATAATGCTTAAATCATTCATTATCTGCTTAATCATTCTAGTGAGTCATTTTGCTACTGCCCAAAAAATTGAGAACAAAACCGGACATATTCCTACGGACTTTTACGAACAGAAAACCCGTATTGTCTATCGAACAATTGCGGGAAATCCACCATTAAAAAAAGCTGCTAGGAAAGCCTTTGAAAAGTACTATACCGGTTCTTACGAAATTTTAAGTCACAAAGACGATTCAGAGAAAAAACATGATGATTCCGGCACAAAATATTATTCCTTTCAGGTGTTTACAAACAAGTATGGTTCATCGCCTGAAGATATTGATTATTCGATTGGTATCAGAGAAAATGCAACATTAACTCAATACCGAATTTCCTTCTATAAGGTAACTTATGGTAAACTCTTACCTACCTAAATTCAAAAGCTTGAAGAGACAAGAAAACAAAACGGAAGACTATAAATCCCACGTTGCTAAGCCAGCTCTAATCTTTTATTCGAAACCAAAGTAAAATTGCTCAGCTTATAAAGAATCCTAGCACCAACATTGGCATCCCATTCGTCGTCGCCTGGGCTCACTTCATTAAGGTCGAAGCCTATTATGGTCTTGCCTGATTTTACTAAGACCTTTAGCAAATAAACCACTTCGTGAAATTCAAAACCTCCAGGCACAGGTGTACCTGTATTCGGGCAAAGTTTAGGGTCTAGACCATCAATATCGAAACTAATATAAATCTTATCAGGAAGTGCGCTTACTATCTCATTGCAAATAACTTTCCATGATGTTCCTTCCATCATATTATGCTTAATATCACGATCGTAAAATGTTACAATTCTCCCCTTACTTTCCTTGATAATTTGTGCTTCAGCCTCGCATAAATCCCTGATACCCACCTGAACCAGTTTTATCAATTGGTTAATCTTGAGTGCATTGTAAAAAATCGATGCATGTGAATAGGTAAAACCTTCGTAAGCCACACGCAGATCGGCATGTGCATCAATTTGTAACACTCCAAACTCTCCATGAAAATCGGCCAGGGCTTGCATATATCCTAATGGTGTTGAGTGATCTCCCCCCAATAAACCAACGATTTTACCTGACTTCATAAGTTCGATCGTTCGATCGTAAACATACTTATTTAATGCTTCACAATCCGCATCTATATTAGCAACTACATGTTTTTGCTCTTCCGGATTGCCCCCATTCTCTAGAAATGTAATATAGTTTTCTGCTTTTTTACGAAGGTGTTCACTCAGATTACGCCAATCATTATTCACATGGCGCATAAAAATGCCGGCCTTCCAGGCATCCTTTACATCCGGATCATAAAGGTCAATCTGTTTGCTGGCATCAAAAACAGCTTGAGGTCCATCCACAGTTCCACCGCCATATGATACAGTGACTTCCCATGTAACAGGCAAAATCACTAATTGAGCATCTTCTTCATTAAACGGCAAGCCAAATATTCCGGAATCCGAAAGGCCCAAACCGTTGGGATCAAATTGAGCAATCTTTTCTTCTTTAGTCATGTGCCAAAATTAATCGGATAAAAATAAAAAACCCTGCTAATTAGCAAGGTTTTTAAATTTCCTTGAAGGAAAGGATTACTTCACTTTACTTGAAAGTTCGCTACCTGCTTTGAATTTAACAACTTTCTTAGCAGCGATTTTAATTTCTTTTCCAGTTTGTGGGTTTCTTCCTTTTCTTGCAGCGCGTGAAGACACTGAGAAAGAACCAAAACCTACTAAAGCTACACGATCACCTTTTTTAAGAGCCGCAGCTGTTGCGTCAACAAAAGCATCTAATGCTTTCTTAGCGTCAACTTTTGAAATTTCTGCTTTTGATGCGATTGCATCGATAAGTTCTGCTTTGTTCATGGTTTTTTGTTTTTTAAAAATGAAACATTAGGTTTATAACATTAACAAATGTATAGTAAAATCAATATGTTCCAAGCATTTACCCCCTGAAACCCAAGAAAATGTTGATAAATAGCAGATTTTGTTAATAACCAAACTTGTTAAGGCCTGAAAATAAGGGAAATAAGCCCAAAAATGGCATTGCTTAACTTATTTCAATGCTTTTGCAATTCTTTATTCCGTTCAAAAAGTCCTTTATACCCACTTTTTTCTTGCCTTCGAGCTGAAGTTCAAGCAGTGAAATGCTACCTTCGGCACACCTAACGTCAATAAAAGTCTTATTGTCGGTGAAAAGCTCCCCTGCTACACCTTCTTCATTTCTATTAGAAACAATGCTTCGATAAATTTTTAGAACTGAAATCTTTCCGTCAATATTAATATATGTATAGGCACCCGGATAAGGACTCAAGCCACGAATATGGTTATGAACCAAAAGAGCTTCCTTGTTGAAATCAATTTTACAGAAGTCCTTAAAAATTTTAGGAGCATGCCGCAGACCCTGCACTTCTTCTTGTGCCAGAGGATTCACCTTACCATCTTCGATAAGCTTAACGGTATCTACTGCAAGCTGAGCGCCCATCACCATAAGTCTGTCATGAAGCTCTCCGGCTGTTTCATTCTCTTCTATCAAGGTTTTTCTACTAGCAATAATAGAACCGGTGTCTATTTCATGTTTTAGAAAAAAACTGGTTACACCGGTTTCTTTCTCTCCATTAATAATCGCATGATTGATCGGTGCTGCACCCCTGTATTGCGGAAGAAGTGATGCGTGAATGTTAAAGGTTCCTTTCGGGAACATATTCCATACGGCTTCAGGCAACATTCTAAAAGCAATAATAATTCCTAGGTCGGCATTGAATGATTGCAGCTGTTGAATAAACTCGGCATCTTTAAGATTGGTAGGCTGCAAAACTGGTATTTGTTTATCTACAGCAAATTGTTTGACAGGAGAAGCCTTAAGCTCCAAACCTCTTCCTGCCGGTTTATCAGGAGCAGTGATCACGACCACTACATTCATGCCATGCGCAAGTAAAGCTTTCAGCCCTGCAAGGGCGAATTCAGGAGTGCCAAAATATGCAATACGCATTAGTGTACTTTCTTTATGTTGATTAACTCTACTACTTCTCCAGCCATACAAATGGTGACAACGTCTTCTATAATTCTGTAGGAAATGCTAAGTTCAAGACCTTCCACTTGATATTGCTCGGGAAGGTTCACCGGCTGAAGTCGCGATTGATCTTGCCTTTGCAGCATATAACCGCAGCCTGCTACTTCAAAGAAAATAACTTTGACTGTTTCAAGACTTTCAGATTTATCCATCGCCATGTATTCACTATTCTTTTGCTTTGTTTTACAAGAAAATAGCACAAATACGAATGAGAAAATAAAGAAGGTGTGACTTATGGTTCTGCTCATAGCTGCAAATGAACTAAATTTGTTGATTAGTCCAATCGACATATCGTTAATGTTGATTATGCAATTGCAGTTAGATAGTCGACTTACTTTGTAGCAATGAACTCCCGAATCGGAAGCGTGGTTGAGAAATACATGTTGACTGCTGAAAACTGCAGGGACATGCCGTTGATATTGCCCGGATTGACGCAACACACCAATATATGGATTAGGCGTTATGATCAGATTGATTCTTATATAAGTGGGAATAAAATTTTCAAACTCAGCGGTTGGCTTCAGCACTTCAACCAACATGACCGCTTGATCAGTTTTGGCGGGGCATATTCTAATCACCTGCTTGCCTTAGCTGCACTTGCCCATGAAGCAGGGATACCTGCTCTTGGCGTCATCAGAGGCGAATACCCCGAAGGAGGCAATCCCTACCTTGATTATATTTCTTCAAAAGGATTGCAATGTGTACACGTGAGCAGATCGCAATACAGAGAAAAGAATGAAATAGATTATTTGCAGAATTTGAAGAAAGAATACAAAAATGCGCTCATCATTCCGGAAGGTGGTGCAGGACTGCCCGGGGCTGCAGGCGCTTCAAAAATGATCAGAGAAACTGACAAGGAGTTTGATTGGGCGGTTATTCCCGGTGCAACAGGAACAACCTGTTACGGTATCTGGCAAGCGATTAAACATTTTCCTGAAACAAAACTGTTATGCTTTCAGGTTCTCAAAGGAGAAAAAATCATCATCAATGAAGTGCTCAAGTCATGTAATATTGACCTCTCTTCAGTAAAAAAAATACATATAAATCCTTCGTACCACTTCGGCGGATATGCAAAAAAAGCTCAAGAGCTTATCGACTTCAGGAGCGAGTTGGAAAATCTGAACGACATCAAAATTGATCTTATTTATGGCGCCAAGGCCCTGTTCGGTTTAAGAGACCTGATTGCCTCCGGATTTATTACCCCTTCTGAAAAGATTCTTTACTTACACACCGGTGGAACATTTGAGCACTTCTAAAATACGCATTGGTAATTTTGTCATATTTTGACTAAGGTGATAATTGTTTGTTAACTTTGCAATGTAACAGGCCGAGTAGCCAAACACCTGCAATAACTTTGGTGTTTTAATGTTAAATTTATAATTAGAATGATGGCTATAAAAAAAATAGGGGTTATGACTTCCGGGGGCGATGCTCCGGGAATGAATGCCTGCATCAGAGCTGTTGTAAGGACAGCGATTTACAAAGAACTAAAAGTAACCGGCATTGTTGGTGGTTACGAAGGTATGATCAATGGCGATTTTCGCGAAATGGATTCTGCTTCAGTGGGCAATATCATTCAAAAAGGAGGCACCATTCTCAAAACAGCCCGAAGCAAACGCTTCATGGAAAAAGAAGGAAGACAACAAGCCTATGAAAACCTTCAGAAAGCCGGAATCGATGCAGTGATTATAATTGGAGGAGATGGCTCATTTCGAGGAGCAGACACCCTGGCCAAAGAATTTGGAGTAAAAGTGATTGGCATACCCGGAACGATTGATAATGATTTATATGGGACTGATTTTACGATTGGTTACGATACCGCAATCAATACCGTAGTGGAAGCGGTTGATAACATTCGTGATACAGCATCATCTCACAATCGCTTGTTTTTCGTGGAGGTGATGGGTCGCGATGCAGGACTCATTGCGCTCCGAAGTGGCATAGCCTGCGGAGCCGAAGCCATACTTATTCCGGAAACCAAAACCCATGTGGACAGACTTATCGCACAACTCGAAAGAGGCTGGAAACGACAGAAATCAGGGCACGTAATCATTGTTGCAGAGGGCGATGATGCCGGAGGGGCATTTAAAATAGCGGATACCGTTCAGAAAAAATTTGACAAACTCGAGACCAAGGTTTGTGTGTTGGGACACATTCAGCGAGGAGGAAACCCAACCTGTATGGATCGTGTTCTGGCTACAAGATTAGGTTACGAATCTGTAATAGGTTTGCTTGATGGGCAAAACAGGGTTATGTGCGGACAAATGTCTGGCAAAATCACCTTTACACCGCTGTCCAATGCGACAAAACATAATCAAGATGTGAATCAGAGAATCATTGAAATGGCCGAAATCATGGCATTGTAGCCCCTTTTAAACTGCATAATTTCTGGCATTGACTGCTAGCATGAGATCTATAATCAGATTGGGGTTCTTCTCAATTGCATTCCCTACAACTATCAAATCAGCACCGGCATGGAGAATATCATTCGCATCATTGGCATTGGTGATACCTCCACCCACTATTAAAGGGATGCTGATGCTTTGACTCACCTTGCTAATCATCTCCAGTGGTACTGTCTTTTTAGCTCCGCTTCCGCCTTCTAAATAAATCGTTTTTAATCCAAGCATTTCGCCCGCCATTGCTGTTGCAGCAGCCACATCAGACTGATGTCTGGGTATAGGAGATGTATTACTCATATACTCCACCGCTGTAGGAGAACCACTGTCCACCAGCATGTAGCCGGTGGGCACCACCTCGAGGCCGCTTCTTTTTATGGCAGCAGCAGTAATTACATGCCTACCTATAAGAAATTCGGCATTTCGTCCCGAAATAAGGGATAGATACAATATACCATCGGCCTGACGACAAATACTCATTTGATTTCCAGGAAAAATAACTACCGGACAATTCACCGTTTGTTTAATGCTGCTTACAAACTCACTGGCCATCTCAGATTGCACAAAACTTCCCCCAAAGAAGATAAAATCCACTTTTGCTTCTGCCGCTAAGCATACCGTTTCTTCAATGCTGCCGGGCGTATGTTTATCCGGATCAATGAGCACAGCCAGTGCCTTACGTCCGACTTGCTTGTTTTCTTGTAAAATGCGGTAAATACTTTTCATGATTCTTTAACTATTTAAACAGATCACAGCGAATGCTTAGCTTTGGTTGAACAATGGTTTTAAGCATCAATTCAATACAAAACCGAATTTTCATTACCATTTGCAAAAAAGCAACAATTCACGAATGGAATCTGCCGTGGTTAAGCATAATTTCACTTTGTTAGGATAAAATTAGGTATTTCTTTGGCAATAGCAAAAAACGCCTTGTGCAGATGAGTGATGCGGATGGATGATTGCAACAATCTTGTGCAACTTTAAACACGCTCTGTCATTCCATGACAAATCTTACAGCTGAAAGCAGTTCGCTTAAACCCTTGTTTAACACTTAATGGCTTGATATTAAGGCAATAAAGTAAATGAATTGCGTAAAAAAACACAAAAACTTACGACTGAAAGGAAGACCATGATGCTCGAAAAAGCTTCAGCTTGGTTTGAATTTACTTTGTAAGGTAAAAAATCAGCTGCCTACAGGCATTATTTTTTGCGAGGATAATTAGGGAATTCTTCAAAATTCAAGGTTCAAGGAAAAGGGAAAGCGAGTTAATAAATGCACGCAGTTGCATTCAAAATAATTTGTTATGAACCGAATAAAGAAGTTAATCCTGTTGATGTATGCGCTTTTCGTGTTGAGCGAGGCGCATGCTCAACTAACTGTGACGGGCGGTGGACCGGTTTCGGCAAATGCGCTTGTGAGCAATCTGGTAGGTCAGGGTATCACCTTTTCCAACGCAAATTACACAGGACAAGGCATTGCTGTTGGCTATTTCAATGGCGTTAACTCAAATATTGGGTTGAATAGTGGTGTAATACTCACATCAGGGAGCATCAACGTTGCCCCGGGTCCAAACAACAATGCAGGTGCAGGTTTCAGCAACAATGGCCCAAGCATTCCTGCGCTAAACGCTATTGCCAACTCTCCTACTAGAGATGGAGCCATTCTTGAATTTGACTTTATCCCACAATCAGACTACATCAGTTTCCGATATGTATTTGCTTCTGAAGAATACAATGAATATGTCTGCTCTGAATTTAACGATGCTTTCGCTTTCTTTATCAGCGGACCGGGAATTGTTGGAGCAGAAAACCTTGCTGTAGTTCCTTCCACCAACATTCCTGTCACTATAAACACCATTAATAATGGCACCGTGGGGGCTCTTGGATTCCCGACCAACGACCCTTGTATTCTTGGAAACGCTGCTTTCTATGTCAACAATACACTCAATTCAGTTCAATACGATGGTTTCACAACTGTATTAACGGCATACCGTCAGGTGATTCCTTGTCAGACATACCATATCCGACTAATGATTGCCGATGGATTTGATGACATTTTCGATTCGGCAGTATTTCTCGAAGAAAACAGCTTCTCATCAACCACTTTCACGGTTACTTCAGACACTTACGACAATTCAGGTATCTTGTACGAAGGGTGCACTAATGCCGTGCTGACCATTTCGAGACCTGATGCAGAACCCGATCCGCTCACCATCAATTACACCATCGGCGGAACTGCAACCAATGGCATTGACTATACCGCACTCTCAGGAACAGTGGTGATACCAGCCAATCAATCATCAACCACACTCACGGTCGAAGCTTTTCAGGATGGAATTCCGGAAGGAGCGGAATCTCTTTTACTTACTTTTCTCGCAGGATGCACCGTGATAGAAATTAACTTGAGCATCCAAGACAGGCCGCCCGTGCAGGTGGTCGCTCCGGATGTAAGCATTTGTGAAGGGAATGGACCGGTCACTCTGACAGCTACAGCCAGCGAAGGCGTTCAGCCATACTCCTATCTGTGGAATACAGGAGCTACTTCAGCAAGTATTTCGGTAAACCCAGGAGCGCCCACTCCTTACACGGTTACGGTAACCGACTTTTGTGGAACACAGAGCACGGCCAATCCAATGGTAAATATTGAGATGGTTCCAACAGCTTCTTTAAATGCACCACCCTTTGTTTGCTCAGGCATTCCTGTTACGGTGAACTACACCGGAACTGCGCCCCCTAGTGCAACTTATATTTGGAATTTCGATGGGGCGGCAAATGTAAATAGCAGCTCTCAACAAGGTCCATACACCGTAAGCTGGGATACACCGGGCATCAAAACCATCACTGTGCAAGTGGTGATGAACGGTTGCTCATCGATTGTAGCTTCAACTCAAGTAAATGTAAACCCTACACCTACCGCAGAGTTTGAAGTTGATCCAGTGGTGTGCGCCGGGCAAATTGCTGTGGTGACTTATACCGGAACAGGAACAGATGGCGGCGCTTATGGTTGGAGCTTCCCCGGCGGCGTGATTGTAACCGGCGGCAGACGAGGACCTTTTGAAATAAGGTGGGATAGCGTAGGCGTTTATGGGGTTACACTTACTGTAACTGAGAATGGCTGTACATCTCCTCCAAATGAGGTATTTGTAACTGTTCAACCTACCCCTACCGGCGACTTCACGGCCACATCACCGGTTTGCGTAGGCGAAAACTCTGAAATTGTTTATCAGGGTAACGCTTCACCAACAGCAACTTATAACTGGAATTTTGGCGGAGGAAATGTGGTTTCAGGCTCAGGCCCGAGTCCCTATCTGGTAAACTGGAATACACAAGGCAACAAAACCATTTTTCTCACCGTAACTGAAAATGGATGTACCGGCGAAACGGTGTCAAGGGTCGTAAATGTGAGAGGTATTCCGCAAAACAATTTCTCGGTTTCTACGCCTGTATGTCAGGGAACACCTGCTATGGTGACTTATACAGGCAACTCTCCGGCTAACTCTCAATACACATGGGATTTTGGCGGAGGGCAAATTGTAAACGGGAGCGGTCAAGGTCCTTATGAAATATTATTTGATAATACCGGTTCTTACCAAATATCCTTAACAGTTTCACGGAATGGATGTACCTCCACTGACAATGTGCAACCGGTGCAAGTCTTGCCGCGTCCGGTGATCAATTTCGATTACCAATCGCCTGTTTGTGTTGGCGAAGCAGCCACCATTAACTATAGCGGCCCAAACAATCCCGGAATGACATTTAACTGGAATTTTAGCGGCGGTATTCCTATTTCAGGAGCGGGTGGTGGCCCTTACAGCGTTTACTGGGAAACTCCGGGCAACAAGGTGATAACGCTAATTGGAAATTCTGCTGCAGGCTGTCCTTCAGAACCTGTGATGCATACAGTGATTGTTAACCCAACACCAAGCTCAACACTTACAGCACAAACACCCATCTGCTTGAATGAAACTTCAATTGTAACCTTTACCGGAAATGCCGATCCAAATGCTGTTTTTTCATGGAATTTCAATAATGGGACCATCATTTCGGGCGAAGGAGCAGGTCCGTATGAAATTCAATGGAACACTCCGGGTGTAAAAAACATCTCCCTGTCCGTATCACAGTTCGGTTGTGTTTCGCCTGTTAGCACACAACAAGTAAACGTTAGGCCAATTCCTTCTGGAAGTTTCACCGCATTCTCTCCTGTTTGTGCATTTGCTCCAAGCACTATATCCTACTCCGGCAATGCTGGTCCGGGTTCAACATACATTTGGGACTTTGACAATGGTACCATCGCTTCAGGCAGTGGACCTGGACCACTCCAGGTGTATTGGGAAACACCAGGAATAAAAACAGTGCAGTTGGTAGTACAAGAAAATGGATGCTCTTCTGTGCAAGAAATCACAAATGTGCAGGTGAACCCGATTCCTAGCACCAATTTCAGCGCTACATCTCCTCTTTGCATAGGCGAAAATGGGGTAGTAACTTATCTTGGCGATGGGCTGCCGAATGCATCCTATACTTGGAATTTTGATGGTGCTCAGATCCTTACGGGTGCAGGTCAAGGTCCTTTTCAACTCACTTGGAATACACCGGGGATTAAAAATATCACATTGCAGATTACTCAGGCAGGTTGTACTACACCTGTAGAAACTGTGCCGGTGACCGTTTTCCCAATACCTACATCAAATTTTTTACTCAACAGTACAGTATGTGCCGGTCAACCCGCGACCATTCAATATACAGGCACAGGAAGCGCCACAGCAAATTACTCATGGAACTTTAACGGAGGTGTAATTCAATCCGGTTCAGGAATGGGGCCTTATGAGGTAGTTTGGAATACTCCGGGTGTGCGCACAGTCACTTTAAGTCTTCAGGAAAATGGGTGTATTTCCAGTCCTACCCAATTTCAGGTAACAGTGATGCCTATCCCCACATCAGATTTCAATGTGGCTCCAATTGCCTGCGAAGGCTATGGTACCACAATAACATTTGCCGGGAATGCGCAAAACGGCGCAATTTTCAATTGGAATTTTGGTGGTGGAAGCGTTGTTTCCGGCACAGGTGCAGGTCCTTATAATATTGAATGGAATAATCCTGGTCCAAAAACTATATCGCTAACGGTTACACAACAAGGTTGTCCTTCAATTGAAAGTTCGGCCATTGTGACAATTCTACCAACACCGGAATCCTATGCCGGGCCTGACTTTCTAATTTGCTCCGGAGATACTGTGCAGATAGGATCGGAAGGTTTACCCGGACATGTTTATCAGTGGCTTAATTTCACGGGCGTGAGCAATTCGCAATCCCCCAATCCATTACTGACGTTGAATAATCTCGGTAACGAAACCCAATACTTCAATTATGTATTATCCACATCACTTGCCGGATGTGCCGCTTATGATACCATGACCATCGGCGTGCTGCCGCTTCCGCAGGCAAATATCCAAGTGCCGGAAGGGCAATGTTTGCAAGGCAATAGTTTCGACTTTACCGCCAATGGAAACTTTTCTTCAGGAGCACATTTTGAATGGAATTTTGGAAATCAGTCAAGCCTGCCCATGAGCAATTTGCAAAACCCATCAAACGTTTCTTTCAACTCGGTCGGCACACACATTATTACTTTTCAGGTTTATGATAATGGCTGTTACGGGCCACTTTATCAGGATTCTATCCGTATTTTTCCAATGCCTGTGGCCAATTTCGATGCCTTACACAGAGAGGGCTGTCCTCCTTTGAATGTGAGCTTTCAAAATCAATCATCAGATATGCCAAACATGACCTACAGCTGGAATTTTGGTAACGGTGGAAATTCAAGCACAATGAATCCGCAATTCATCTACAATCAATCCGGCAATTTTAGTGTCACACTTACCGTTACCACTGCAGAAGGCTGTTCGGCATCATTTACCCGCCATAATACTGTATATGTTTACCCTGCACCTATTGCCGGATTCTCGATCGACCCGGACAGAGTTACCACAGTGCAACCGTTGGTAAACGTGTTTGACGAATCGATTGGCGCAACAAGCTGGCATTACAGCATGGGTGATGGCACGAGCAAAACAGTTCGAAACCCTTCACATCTCTATCCAAATGAAGGAGAATATCTGATTATTCAAACTGTGACCAATGAATTCGGATGCACCGATACTGCACAGCTGAGATTAAAATCTGATCCGGAAATCAGCTTTTATGTCCCCAATGCTTTCACCCCCAACGGCGATGGGTATAATGATATTTTCAGGGCTTTTGGTATCAACATTCAACAGTTTCGAATGGAAATTTATAACCGGTGGGGCGAATTGGTTTTTGAATCAAACGATATTGAGTATGGATGGAATGGCCGCTTATTTAACAATCCAAATTTGAATATCTCACAAATGGATGTGTATGCTTGGGTTATTTATGTAAAAGATCAGTTTAATCTCCCTCCGCGAAGAATTGATGGACGTGTTACGCTTGTTCGGTAATCTGATCTACAAACACTATGGCTTCGTCATTAGAAGGCAGAAAAAATCTCAATCGATAAGAGCAATGTATTCTTGGGGTGTTCAATAATGCGGAAATGTATCCTTCGTTTTCCGAAATAAATGCGATGCTTTCAATATGAATATGATGTGCAAACGAAAGCCCTGCGATATCAGCAGATTTGTAAATCGCCTCCTTGGCACTCCAGTGCAGGCACAGCAACCTGAGCTTATCGTTTTGTTCGCAAACAATTCTTTCCCTTTCTGAAAGAAATTTAGGCGCTACACGCACAAGCTGTGGTCTAAAATGTTCTGTATCTATTCCCGGATTAGCGCAAGAGGAAAGCTGTACCACAAATCTATCGGATGAATGAGAAATAGAAATATGCTTATCAGAGCCATCTAAAACCGGCCTCCCACTCGGTAATTTTCTGATTCTGACATGCGAACCAAGAACTTTTTCAAGGAAATAGTCTTGAGCTTCCTTTTCCAACAAAAATCTTACATCCCTTAGATTGCTGTTGGTTTGTGCATAGTGCAAGGAAAAAATAGTATATCGCTTTGTCTTATGTAAAACTTTGATTTGATGCATATTGATTCTGAACTACATGAACATTTGTATGTTAATTTATTAACACACATCTTTTGATAATTGTCAACAAATTTATAACTTTGACGATTATAGTTTAATGTAAGGAATTAATAACAACCGTAGCGCCTATGAATAAACTAATACAATTCTTCTCTATAGCTGTCTTAATCTTTTGGGGTGCTGCATTAAAAAGCCAAATTACGATAAACACGGCAGCCAATGCACAAAGCTTGGTAGACAATCTCGTTGGACAAGGTGTGACTACAAGCAATGCAACAATCACTGCATTTCCTAGTGCGGTGGGCACCTTTAGTGCCGTTAATTCTAATATCGGATTAAATAGTGGTGTAATTCTTACTACCGGACAGGCGCCTACCACAGGCAACCTTTTCATTGGCACTCAGGGCTGTCCACTCGTTGCAGGCATCTCCAATCCAATGACATCAGGCGCATTTGCCAGCACCAATCATGATTTTTTCCAAACCAATGTGCCCGAGCTTCAATCCCTATTTCCACAAAATCAGCAGTTTTACGATCGCGCTATGCTTACCTTTCAATTTGTGCCGCAGTCCACACCGGTAACTTTTCGATATGTATTCGCATCTGAAGAGTGGCCACAATGGGTAAATACAGCCTTTAACGATGTTTTTGGTTTCTTCATTAGCGGACCGGGAATAACTGGTGAACAAAATATCGCGGTATTGCCGGGAACAAGCACTCCGATTACCGTCTCCACCATGCCGGTAATTCAAAACAACGGCAACACCTGTGCATACAATGCATTTACACCGGTTTACACTGCCACAGCCAATGTGATTCCTTGCTCAACATATACCATCAAATTAATCATTGCCGATGTAGGCGATTCTAGTTATGATTCTGCCGTATTTTTGGAAGAAAACAGTTTCGGTAGCGCACCATTTACATCAACAGTATCTTCACTTGCCGGCGACAATGTAACCTATGAAGGTTGTGCTCCAGCAACTGTTTTATTTTCCAGACCTGTTGCAACCAATCAACCACTTACAATTAATTTTACAGTTGGTGGTAGTGCAACAATGGGTGTAGATTATGTGAATATTCCCACCTCAGTGACTATCCCAGCTGGTCAAACATCAGCAAGCATAAGCATTCAGGGTATAGAAGATAGCTTTCCGGAAATGACCGAAACGATTACACTCACTTACAACTTAGGGTGTAACCAGACGGAGACAATTACGATATTTCTGATGGACAAACCCCTGGTTGAAGTTACCGTCTCAGACGCACCGGCCATTTGCAACGGTAGCGGTCCTGTAGCTTTGAATGCTGTAGGCACTGGAGGGCTTCCTCCTTTAAATTACGCTTGGAGTAACGGTGCCGGCAATTCGGCAAACGTAAATGTTAACCCTACCACTACCACCACATACACCGTAACTGTAACAGATTTCTGTGGAACAACAGCAACACAATCGGTTACAGTAAATGTGGCTCCTATTCCCGATCCTCCAACGCTTACGAACAGTGGCCCCTTTTGTGACGGTGGAGCATTAACCCTTAATGCTTCAAATGTAACCAATGGCAGTTTTAACTGGACTGGACCAAACGGATTTAGCAGCACCGATCAAAATCCACTTATTCCAAACGCGAACTCAGGAAATGCAGGAACCTATTCGGCAACAGTTACTGTGAACGGCTGCACAAGCCCTCCAGCTACTACCAATGTTATAATTAATGCAGCTCCTGCACCACCAATCTTGGGTTCTAACGCGCCAATTTGTCTAGGTTCATCATTAAATCTTACCGCCACCGGGCCTGCCGGAGGCACATTTAACTGGACAGGACCGAATGGCTTTACTTCAACCACACAAAATCCAACTATAAACAATCTTGCCCCGGAACAGATTGGTCAGTATTCAGCCACAGTTACAGTAAATGGCTGCACGAGTCAAGTTGCTAATATCAGCCCAGTGGTGAACCCTATTCCCGAAGCTCCGGTCGCATCCAGCAATAGTCCGGTTTGCGTTGCAAACACATTAAACCTTGGTGCATCTAATGTGCCGGGGGGATCATTCAACTGGACAGGGCCAAATGGATTTACGTCGAATGTTCAAAATCCAACTGTTGGTAACATGTCAACTGATCTCGAAGGAGACTATAGTGTAACAGTAACAGTTAACGGATGCACCAGTCAGCCTTCGGTTACTACAGCATCACTTGCGTCAACTGCGGCTCCGATTATTACTTACAACGCACCGGTTTGCCAAGGACAAACACTTACGCTTTCGGCTCCCGTAACCGCAAATGCGACTTATGCCTGGACGGGGCCTAATGGCTTTACGTCTACAGCGCAGAGTCCATCGATTAACAATGTTTCACTTGCTTCTATTGGTCAGTATGGCTTAGTGATGAATATTGGCGGTTGCATAACTGATCAAGGTTTCGTAGATGTGCTTATTACACCAACACCAGCAACTCCGTCACCTACTAATATTGGACCTGTGTGTCAAGGGCAAACTATTTCACTCATCACCGATGCGGTTGCTGGAGCTACTTTCAATTGGACCGGGCCGAACGGATTCAGCTCTAATCTTCAAAATCCACAAATTACCAATGCACCATTAGGTGCGGCTGGTGGATATTCGCTTACTGTGACGGTAAATGGATGTAGCAGCCAGCCTGGAAATACCAATGTAGTGATTAACCCAACCCCTGCTGCTCCAAACCTGCTAAGCAATGCTCCAATTTGTGCAGGCAGTGCACTTGATCTGACCGCTCAAAATATTTCGGGTGCAAGTTATAGCTGGACAGGACCTAATGGTTTTTCATCAACCCTTCAATCGCCTTCCATCCCTGATGCGCAAACAACAAATTCAGGAGATTACAGCGCCACCGTTACGGTAAATGGTTGTAGCAGCCAAGCTTCGACAATTAATGTAGTGGTTAATCCGACCCCAGATGCACCTGTCATCAACAGCAATGCTCCTGTTTGTCTTGGTAGCACCTTAAATCTTTCTACGCCACAGCCGGCAGGCTCGGTGACTTACAACTGGTCAGGACCGGCAGGATTTTCATCCACGCAGCAGAACCCATCAATTTCAGGAATTAGCGAAAACAATGAAGGCAACTATTCATTGTCGATTACAGTAAATGGTTGCTTTTCTCCTACGAGCACACAGCAGGTTGATGTAATTGATATGCCGCCTTTGAATGCAGGGGTCGATGTTTCTTTTTGTTCAGGCGAATCAGTGCAGCTTGGTGAAGAAGGTTTTCCAAACATCACCTATACTTGGTCGCCTGCTGACGGACTTGATAATGCTAATGTAGCCAATCCAACCATAACAATATCCAATACAGGAACGCAAACGCAGAATTTGACTTACACCGTTACATCGTCTATTAGTGGTTGCTCCTTAACTGATCAGGTAAATGTAACAGTGTTTCCGGAACCGGTTGTATCCTTTACCATTCCTGATGCGCAGTGTTTTAATGTGAACAACTTCAACTTTGTTGCCAATGGAACTTTTTCCAATGCTGCGCAATACAACTGGAATTTTGGTCCATCTGCGAATCTTACAGAATCTACCCTTAGAAATCCTTCAGGTATCAGCTTTTCGAATACCGGAACGCATCCTGTGAGTGTTCAAGTAACTGATAATGGTTGCACAGGGCAGCCTTTTACCGCCAATGTGACCGTTCATGCTATGCCTGTTTCAAACTTTGTTTCAGACATTCAGTCAGGTTGTGCTCCATTCAAGGTTAACTTCACCAATCTTTCCGAGTCAACCTCCGGTCCATTAAGTTATGTTTGGCAATTTGGCAATGGCAACAGCTCGCAAGCATTGAATCCAATTCATATCTATTCTAATCCGGGCAGATTTACCGTTAGACTCACTGCAACGAACACCAATGGTTGTGCAGACACTTACATTGTAAATGACTATATTGAGTCGTTCCCCAGAGCTACTGCAGATTTCAGATCATCACCATGGGAACTAGAAATTATTAACCCTGAAATAGAGCTCACCAGCTTCTCACAGAATGCTGCCAATGGGTTCTACATCATTGGTGAAGGTGGAGAAGTTATTGAAGGTCTTGATGGTAAACACACATTTACTGAAGAAGGCGTTTATCCAATTGCCCATGTTGCGATTAACGAATTTGGTTGCAACGATACGATTATCAAAAATGTGATTGTAAGAACCGGTTTCAGAGTTTATTTCCCAAGTGTATTCACCCCTAATGCAGATGGAGTGAATGACCTCTTCAAGCCCTTTGGTGAAGGAATTACAGGGTACGAAATTCAGGTGTATAATCGATGGGGAGAATTGCTCTACACTTCTTTCGATATGGAGAATGGTTGGGATGGCACGACACGATTGAGCAATAAAACCTTGCCATCAGACATGTATTTTTACCGCTCTTATGTGGCTGACGAATTTGGCAAAATGCATGAGTTTAGCGGCTGGGTGATGTTACTAAGATAGGTAGAGCATTGCGATAATGCTTTTCTCTTTTTCGTGAGCAGCATTAAGACTTCTGTTTGAACACTTGACCTGCAACTAACTCATGAACGGGTCATGAGCATGCTTAATTTGCAACTTAAATGAGAAGGGGGAATCATGACTGGCTAATGCATTGAATTGCTGGTGATTTCTTACTACAATCAACCGGGAATGTTTATTAGCTAGCACCTTATTCTCTCATTGTAACTATTAAATTGATATGCCGGTATTGAATTCTCCAAGAAGTTAAACTTTTTTACAAGAAACAAATAAACACTCTTTTTATCGCATTGGTGTAATATTTTTCCTAAATTTGACATGTGCTCAAACAATCGCTACTATGAGATATGTTCATCACAACTTATCGAGCTTTTTTCAGGCATTTTTATCGAAAAATACGTGCCTGATTCTTGTACTCTCATTTATAAGTATCGGAGGGCGGTTCTATGCACAAGGTCCTGCATCGATCTGCTACTTTGGCAGAGCAGCTCTTGATTTTCGCACTTTGCCACCTACTCCATTAACAAACAGTGCCATTGTTCATTATAGCGAAGGGACAGCATCCATTTGCGATGAGAATGGAGAACTACTCTTCTATTCAAACGGAGGAAATAGTGCACTTGCTCCAGGTTCATTTGGTGCTGTTTACAATAAATATCATGAAGTGATGGAAAATGGCGAACTTATGGATTCAGCAGGTTGTTTCAGCAGTTATCAAGGCATCATTGCCGTTCCATTTCCAAAATCGAATCGTGATCTTCAACAAAACCTATATTATCTTTTTACCCGCGACTGTCTCGAAAGTTCATTTAACTCGGCAGCTACAAATGATGGGCTTACCTACAGTGTAATTGACATGAATGCCAACAATGGCGCAGGAAAGGTAATCAGTAAGTTTAATTCATTGGTACCCTATCAGGTTAATGGAGGCCAAATGACTGTTCATGAGCCTCTTGCCGCAATACAACATGCAAACGGGAAGGATTATTGGCTTTTCTCATATACGCTTAACAAATTGCACAGACTTCTTGTCACTGAAAATGGGATCAGCGATTTTCATCTTTATGAAGACATTCCGTTTGAGCCTAGAGGAAGAATCGTGATTTCACCTGCGAAAAATTTCTTGTGTACCGGAAAGTCATTATTTGCTTTCAATCCGGAGAATGCTGCTTTAAATTTTATCGGAGATTTTTCTGATGATAATGTGCCTGCGTTTTCGTCTAACGGTAAACTAATTTATGCTATAGAAAACAAAGTACTTTATCAATACAATCTGGAAAATCCCAACATATTTGGAAGCAGGACGCTAATTGCGAACCTTAATAACAACTATCAATTGTATCTGAGCCCAAATGCGATGATTTATTTATTTGCAAGCAACACAAGCAATCTACCCGGCGTAATCAGATGTGCAAATTCAATAGGCGCAAGTTGTAACTTCAGCATGCTTCCGACCTCGCTTAACGGTATGAGTTGTGGTCTTGAGTTTACGAATGTGATGCCACACTATCTTTATTATGATGGGCCGGATTGTGCCATCACCACTGTCAATGAAATAGATGCATCACAAGCAAATATATTTCCAAATCCTAATGATGGTAATTTCAATATTCATTGGCCCAAAGGCTTTATGGGAGATATTGATATTTACGCCTTAAACGGGCAACTTATTTCACGTCAAAAGGTATTAGATTTCCAGAATAAAATACAGCTTCAAGTCCATCACCCTGGCGTTTATATAATTCAATTCCTTGATGCTTTGCGAAATCACACCTATCACAAAAAACTCATCATCCATTAGTTTGCTGCTTCTGTAAAAAATTAAGGCCGAAGATTCTCATCTTCGGCCTTAATTTTTTATTCAATTGCGATCAATTACATCATGCCGCCCATTCCGCCCATGCCAGGATTAGGCATTGCAGGAGCATCTTCTTTCTTGTCGGCAAGCACACACTCCGTGGTGAGTAACATACCCGCGATAGATGCTGCGTTTTCTAAAGCAACACGAGCAACTTTGGTTGGGTCAATTACACCTGCTGCATATAAGTTCTCATACGTTTCGGTGCGGGCATTGTAACCGAAGTCATCTTTGCCTTCTTTTACTTTTTGCACCACGATTGAGCCCTCGCCACCGGCATTTGCAACAATCTGACGGAGAGGCTCTTCAAGAGCTCTCTTCACGATGTTAATACCAAAGGTTTCGTCTTCGTTCTCGCCTTTTAAGTTTTCCAAAGCAGAGACGCAACGTACATAAGCAACACCACCGCCTGGCACGATACCTTCTTCAACGGCTGCGCGGGTTGCATGAAGCGCATCATCCACACGGTCTTTTTTCTCTTTCATTTCCACTTCGGTAGCTGCACCAACATAAAGTACTGCTACACCGCCCGCTAATTTAGCCAGACGCTCTTGAAGCTTCTCCCGATCGTAGTCTGATGTGGTGTTTTCAATTTGCGCCTTAATTTGGTTAACTCTGGCCGCAATATCAGATTTGCTACCTGCACCACCCACAATGGTTGTATTGTCTTTGTCGATAGTAATTTTCTCAGCAGAACCTAAATATGTTAAGTCTGCATTTTCAAGCTTATAACCACGCTCTTCTGAGATGAGTTGTCCGCCGGTGAGGATTGCAATATCTTCCAGCATTGCTTTACGACGATCGCCAAATCCAGGGGCTTTTACAGCGGCAATTCTTAATGAGCCACGAATCTTGTTCACAACCAAAGTAGCTAAAGCTTCGCCGTCAACATCTTCAGCGATAATTAACAGAGGACGGCCGCTTTGAACGCTCTTCTCCAAAATTGGCAGAAGATCTTTCATTGTACTGATTTTCTTATCATAGATTAAAATGTAAGGGTTTTCTAATACCGCTTCCATTTTGTCTGTATCCGTTACAAAATACGGTGAGATATAACCTCTGTCAAATTGCATCCCTTCCACCACTTCCACAGTAGTTTCAGTTCCTTTTGCTTCTTCTACAGTGATTACGCCTTCCTTTTTCACCTTACCCATCGCTTCTGCAATTAAGTTTCCAATGTTTTGGTCATTGTTTGCAGAGATAGATGCGACTTGCTGAATTTTCTTATTATCGTCGCCAACTTCAACAGATAATTTTTTTAGATTTTCAACAACAACATTCACTGCTTTATCAACCCCTCTTTTCAGATCCATAGGATTAGCACCAGCAGCAACATGCTTAAAACCTGAGTTGATAATTGCCTGAGCTAACACTGTTGCGGTGGTTGTTCCATCGCCAGCGATGTCAGCGGTTTTCGATGCTACATTCTTAAGAAGTTGTGCGCCCATGTTTTCAATTGGGTTTTCCAACTCTACTTCTTTGGCCACAGAAACACCATCTTTTGTGATACCGGGTGCGCCATATTTTTTATCGATTGCAACATTGCGGCCTTTAGGACCTAAAGTTACTTTCACTGCATTTGCTAAAGCATCAACACCTTTTTTGAGTTGATCACGTGCTTCGAGATTGAAAAAAATTTCTTTTGCCATGATTGTTTGTTTTTTAAGTGGTTAGTAATTGTTAGAGAATTGCAAAAATGTCGGACTCTCTCATGATCAGATAGTCCTTACCTTCAACTGAGATTTCAGTTCCGGCATATTTGCCATACAGAACCTGATCGCCAACTTTCACAGTTAATGGCTCATCTTTTTTGCCATTACCAACAGCAACGATAGTGCCTCTTTGTGGTTTTTCTTTTGCTGTATCAGGGATGATAATTCCTCCTGCTGTTTTTTCTTCAGCGGGAGCAGCCTGTACAAGCACTCTGTCTTGCAATGGTCTAATTTTTACTTCTGACATATACATCAAATTTTTAAGGTTAAACAATATTTTCTTTTGTGCACTTGTCACAATCCATGCCAAGTGGTGAAGAATATCAAATTGGTGACAAAATTTCACATTGCCGACGAAAAAGCAATGGGTATAAAAAATAATGTCAGCATGTGGCTGACATACTGACATTATCTAAGGTCTTTAAGAAGCAATTATTCTTCGTCTGGAGCTGGCAACACCGGAAGCCCCTGTGGAGCAAAATCGGCTTTGTCAATCTTTTCTTGAATGATTGATCTTGATTCTTCTGCGCGCGTGCTGTGAATAGCTACATTGTAGAATAACGCCAACACGACCATAGCAACGGCTAATGACCAAGTTGCTTTTTCTAAGAAATCGGTTGTTTTGCGAACACCAAGAACCTGATTGCTTGAAGCAAAATTAGCGGCCAAGCCTCCGCCTTTAGAGTTCTGAACGAGAACAACTAAAATCAACAGAATAGCGGCTAGAATAATAAGTATAGAAAGGATTGCAATCATGATTTTTTCAAATTTTCAATAAGGGCGGCAAAGTAAGTACTTTTTTCGGGATTTATCAATATCAATTTCTCATAAATTTTAATTGCTTTTGAAATATTTCCCTGTTGAACATGGACGCTTGCCAATGTTTCACTTACGATTTCATCATGGTCTTCGATACTTCTTTTGGCCATGATTATAGGCGAGAAGAATTCTTTCTTTACTGGACTTGAAATTTTGGGTTCCGTTTTGATAAACCGATCTATCAATGCAGCTTTATCCATAGCATGGTTTACATTGGTTGATTCCGGCTTAACCGAAACAACTTGACCCTTTGTGGTATTCACTTTTTTCAACCACGAAGAGAAGGCCATTTTAACATTAATACCACTTTCAGCTGTTGCTTTTTCATTTATAGATAACGCAACATCGCCATTTTCAATCATTAAAATATTTTCTTTTTCAATGCTATCTTCTTTAATTTCCGGATATGAAAGTATCTGTTGAATCAAATCCTTCTCATTGAAATCCGATTGTTCATTCTTAGGTTCAGAAGATATCCCAGACTCCGGCATATGCATTATAGAGCCATCGCTTTCCTTTATATGTAAAGGATCTGGTGCAATGATGTTTTGATCTGTTAATGAATCTTTCTCCAGACAGTTGTCAGGGGATTCCGTGTAGTCGATACCATCTTTGACTGTTGGCTCCGAAATAGCTAATTCAGTTGAAACACTTAATCGATTCTCTGATTCTGCGGATTGTTTTCGATGAATAAAGTTGTAGAGTGCTTTGCGGTCGTAAACCCTAGCGGAGCTGTAACTGAGGGCTTGGTTAAATCCAGAATGATTGCGTGAATGATAGAGTCTACTAAGCGCCATTGCTCCTATTGCGAAATAAGGATACTCTTTCACCAGTTGGTTCAAATCTGCCTGAAAATCGGAAGGAAGTTGTTCACTTTGGTTAAGAATGTAATTGTAAAACGCCTCCCTTACCATAACTAACTACCAATTGATAACTGCTTTATTAAAAATATCCTGAACCAATTGCTCATTAACCTGACGAATGAGCTCTGCTTCAATGCTTGCTAAATTCTGACTGCTTGGGAAATCTACAAATCTTGTGAAGTTTTGCTCAAAGTCTTTTGTTGGATCTTTTTTGTTTGTAAAGATAACATTCACTGTTACACTCAATCGGTTCGAAGATGCTACATCTGCCTGAATGGCTACAGGGCTAACCCTGTAATCAGTAATCGCCCCTTCGAAACTCAAATCCCCATTGCTCCCAATTAGAGATAAGGTAGTTTGCGAAATAAAAATATCTCTCAGTGCTTCGGTAAATGATTGGCTTAAGGTAGGTTGCACTACGGCTGCATTGTTGGGGAAGAAGCTCACAGAGATGGTCTTTGCATCTGGCGGAATGGATGCTCCTGTAAAGGAAATTTTACATCCAACAAGCGAAGCTGTTGCAATAAAAACAAGCAATGCAATATTCTTCCATCTCATAAGGCAATATCGTATTCTTTAATCTTCCGATAAAGTGTTCGTTCTGAAATCCCTAGCTCTTTTGCAGCTAATTTGCGTTTGCCACGGTATTTTTCCAAGGCCTTATGAATTAGTTCTTTCTCTCTTTCTTCAATAGATAGCGACTCTTCTGCTTCTTCATGATGTTCTATGATATTGGGCTGAAGATTTCTATTGATAGGAACCGCTGCATGCACAATTTGGGGCTGTGGCTCGTAAATGCTTTCAGTAGGAGTAATTCCTACTTCATGATATAATTTGTTGATGAATTGATGGTCGCTTTCATTGAATTGAACATTCCCATGGGTATTTTGCAATACATTCAAAACCAATTTCTTCAACTCCACCATATCCTTTTTCATATCAAATAGGACCTTATACAATATTTCGCGCTCTGAGAACTCTGCAGATCCAGTGCCTGCCATATGAACAGGCAAGGTGCTGCTTTGCTGCACCGGTAGATATTTCATTAATGTCTCTGCGCTTATATTCCGATCATTCTCTATAATGGAAATCTGCTCAGTCACATTTTTGAGTTGTCTCACATTGCCCGGCCAACGATAAGATACTAGAAGCTGTTGAGCAGATTCATCAAGACGTATAGGAGGCATTTTATATTTGTCTGCAAAATCGGCAGAAAACTTTCTGAACAACAGGATAATATCATTGCCTCTCTCCCTCAATGAAGGTATAATGATGGGAACCGTATTTAGTCTGTAATAAAGATCTTCCCTGAATTTGTTCTTGTCAATTGCTTCGGGTATGTTAACATTGGTGGCAGCTACTATACGCACATCTGTTTTTTGAACTTTTGATGAGCCCACTTTAATAAACTCGCCTGTTTCCAAAACCCTCAACAGTCTGACTTGTGTTTGAAGCGGGAGTTCGGCAACTTCATCGAGAAAAATAGTTCCACCGTCAGCAACTTCAAAGTATCCTTTACGTGCTTCATGCGCACCAGTAAATGAACCTTTTTCGTGACCAAACAACTCCGAATCGATGGTGCCTTCAGGAATTGCGCCACAATTAACCGCAATGAACGAACCATGCTTACGAGAAGAAAAGGTATGAATGAGCTTTGAAAACACTTCCTTACCCGTTCCACTTTCTCCGGTAATTAAAACGGAAAGATCCGTAGAAGCTACCCTTAAGGCTGTTTCAATTGCTCGTTCAAGGGCAGGAGTACTTCCAATAATCCCAAATCTATTTTTTATATCCTGAATATTCATTTTGGCTTGGTATTAAATGGTGCTCATGCATAGCCAATCGCCACACCTAACAAGGTGGCCTGCGTACACTCCGTAATCTTAACCATTACAAAATCGCCTGCCTTGTAGTTCTCTTTGGGGAACACTACCGTTTTGTTCTGTGGACTTCTCCCTGATAAATGTTCTTTAGAGCGCTTTGAAAAATTCTCCACCAAGACTTCATAAATCTGGCCAATGTCTTTCTGATGACTCTCTAGCGAAAGCTTACCTTGAAAATCAATGATTTCCTGCAGCCTTCTGGACTTAGTTTCTTCGGCAACATCGTCGGCATACTTTCTTTCGGCCAGTGTTTTGGGTCTCTCTGAATATTTAAACATGTATGCAAAATCATACTTTACTTCTGCCATCAACGACAAAGTTTCCTGATGTTCTTCTTCTGTCTCTGAGCAGAATCCGGTGATGATGTCTGTTGAAATTGCGCAGTCAGGGATGATATTTCGAATGGCCGCAATCCTGTCCAGATACCACTCTCTGGTGTAGCCCCTATTCATCATTTCTAATATGCGACTATTTCCTGACTGAACCGGTAAGTGGATGTAGTTACAGATGTTAGAATATTTCGCAATTACATGCAAAACATCATCTTGCATGTCTTTGGGATGGGATGTAGAAAACCTTATTCTCATTCCAGGAACAGCTACAGCAACCTTTTCTAACAATTGTGCAAAACTTACTGCTTTGTCCAACTCTTCACGTGAGTAGATTTCTTTTTTAAGTCCGCCCCCTGCCCATAGATAAGAATCTACGTTTTGTCCGAGTAAGGTAACTTCCCGATAACCATTATCAAAGAGCATTCGAGCTTCATTCACAATCGACTCCGGATCACGACTTCTCTCTCTTCCTCTAGTAAAAGGCACTACACAAAAGGAGCACATGTTATCGCACCCCCTGGTGATAGAAATAAAGGCCGTTACTCCATTACCACCTAATCTAACAGGACTGATATCGGCATAAGTTTCCTCCTTGCTAAGAATAACATTCACCGCTTTTTGGCCGGTTTCAGCCACTTTAACCAAATTGGGCAAGTCTCGATAAGCGTCCGGACCAACCACAATATCGACCAATTTTTCTTCTTCAAGAAGCTTGGACTTCAATCGCTCCGCCATGCACCCGAGCACACCAATCACCAAATCGGGATTGGCTTTTTTCACTCTATTAAAATCGTTCAATCTGTTTCTTACCCGTTGCTCTGCATTGTCTCTTATTGCGCAGGTATTAACAAAGATCACATCCGCTTCTTCAAAATTTCTGGTAGTTTCATAACCATTGTCGGTGAGTATCGATGCAACGATTTCGGAGTCGGAGAAATTCATCTGACAGCCGTAGCTCTCCAGAAATAATTTCTTGCCGTTTTTAATTTTTTCATTTGATTGAAGCATTACAGCTTCACCTTGGCGAGCTTCTTCAATCACCTTATTGTTATTATCTGACTGCATTTCATTTAAAATGGGATGCAAAAGTAATTAATCAAAGCCTAACTGCCAAATTGTCACCAAAGGGCATATATGACTGATTTCCAGAAATTTATTTACAGAGTAGTCCTGCTATGAAAGATTGTACACAAAATTAATTTGTTCAGAGAGTAAATCTTTCTTTTTCTTTGTTCGTTCTAAAATGCTGAGAAAGTTTTAATCTCAGAGAAATAAACATAGTAAAAATGGCTAAAAATCTCGTTATCGTGGAGTCGCCTGCCAAGGCAAAAACAATTGAAAGTTTCTTAGGAAACAATTTCATCGTCAAGTCTTGTTACGGTCACGTTCGTGATTTATCAAAATCGGATTTAAGTATTGAGATTGATAACAAATACAATCCAATATATCAGGTTTCGCCTGATAAAAAGCAGATTATTAGCGAGTTGAAAAAATTGTCAAAAGAAGCAGAAACGGTTTGGTTAGCTTCCGATGAAGACCGCGAAGGGGAAGCCATTTCATGGCATTTAGTTGAAACACTGAACCTTAATGAGAAACAAACCAAACGAATTGTTTTTCACGAAATCACCAAACCTGCCATACTCAAAGCAATAGAAAACCCAAGAGCAATAGATCTGAATCTGGTAAATGCCCAACAAGCAAGAAGAGTGCTTGATCGTTTGGTTGGATATGAGCTGTCTCCTGTTTTGTGGAAAAAAGTTAAGCCTTCTCTTTCAGCAGGCAGGGTGCAATCAGTAGCTGTGAGACTGCTCGTGGAACGTGAACGTGAAATTCAGCATTTCAAAACCGAATCATCGTTTCGAGTTTCAGCAAATTTTGAAATCATCTCTTCGGGTAAGCGATACACGATGAAGGCACAATTGCCGCAACGTTTTGCAACAGAAAAGGAAGCAGAAGAGTTTCTTGAATCCTGCAAAGGAGCAGAATTTTCCATTGCATCGATTGAAAAAAAACCAGCCAAACGAAGCCCTTCTGCCCCATTTACCACCTCAACCTTGCAACAGGAAGCTTCAAGAAAACTAGGCTATTCTGTAGCGCAAACGATGGTGGTAGCGCAGCGACTTTATGAGTCTGGCTTGATTACCTACATGAGAACCGATTCAGTAAATCTTTCGGATACAGCACTGAATCAGGCAAAAGAACAGATTACTAAAACCTACGGCGAGAAGTATCTTAAAATCAGAAAATACGCCACTAAATCAAAAGGCGCACAAGAAGCCCACGAAGCCATTAGACCTACCTATCTCGAAAACACAGAAGCAGGCGCCGATAATCAGGAAAAAAGATTATACGACTTGATCTGGAAGCGAACCATTGCGTCACAAATGAGTGAAGCAGAGCTAGAAAAAACTTCAGTAAAAATAGCCATTTCGAGCAATTCAAATGTTTTTGAGGCAGAAGGACAAGTTGTGGTATTCGATGGCTTTCTGAAAATATACAGTGAATCGACTGACGAAGTTGCTGATGATGAAATTGCAGAAGGCATGCTTCCTCCAGTGCAAGTAGGAGAAAAATTAAAGCTTCAGGAAATGAATGCTATTCAGCGCTTTAGCAATCACCCCCCCCGCTACACAGAAGCCTCACTCGTGAAAAAACTGGAAGAACTTGGAATTGGTAGGCCATCTACATACGCACCCACCATTTCGACAATTCAGAAAAGAAATTATGTGCTGAAAGAGGATCGTGAAGGCAATGAAAGAAAATATGCACACCTCACACTCAAAGAAAACAATATTCGGAAGGAAGTGAAGACGGAAATTAGTGGAGCAGAAAAATCAAAACTATTTCCAACGGATATAGGGATCGTGGTAAATGACTTTCTAATTGAGCACTTTGGAAAGATCATGGACTTCAACTTCACGGCAAAAGTGGAAAAAGAGTTTGACGAAATAGCAGAAGGTATGAAGGATTGGACAGCCATGATTGACGAGTTCTATGGCCCATTTCACAAAAACGTGGAACGGACGCTTGAAGAATCTGAAAGAGCAACCGGGATGCGACTATTGGGAACCGATCCGGCAAGTGGCAAAAATGTATATGCCAGAATAGGGAGATATGGTCCGCTCGTACAAATTGGCGAGAATGACGATGAAGACAAAAAATTTGCCAACCTGAGAAAAGGTTTTACAATTGAAACAATTGAACTTAGTGATGCACTCGAGCTATTTAAGCTGCCTAAATCACTAGGAAACTTTGAAGACAAAGAAATGGTTGTGGGTGTTGGTCGATTTGGGCCTTATGTGCGGCACAACAATAAGTTTTACTCTATTCCAAAAGGACATGACCCACTCGATTTTAGCACAAACGAAGCGATAGCGTTAATCGAAGCAAAACGTAAAGCCGAAAGCGAAAAAGTGATCAAGACATTTGATGAAAATCCTGAGCTGCAAATATTAAATGGTCGTTTCGGCCCCTACATTTCACTTGGGAAAGAAAACTTCAAAATACCCAAGGATAAGGAACCATCCAGGCTGTCATTCAACGAGTGCATGGAAATTGTCAATACACCTAAGTCTGAGAAATCTATCCGATTCAAAAGAAAAAAGTCATAAGGAGAGATAATGAGCATTTTACAATACTTTGACCAGGATATTGTTAACGAGTTTAAAGAAAGGGACTGGCCGATTAACAGCGTTGGAAGTCGAATTGTGTCATTTGATGAACAAATGCTTTTCGGCAACAATGTGCCAACTTGTACTTTGCTGCTCATTGGCAAGCCAAAGCACGTCAATGCATTTGAACTGCTTCGCAATTATTTCTATGGTCTTTTCATTCACAATCAGTCATTTTCTATGGCCGATATTGGCGACTTCGACGTTTCACAAGAACAAAATCTTTCCCATGTTCTAAAGTCATTGATCTCAATTGGCACCATTCCCGTCATTGTTTCTCCTTATAAATTCCTTGCTTATTATAATTATGTAGCATATTGCGAACTTTCGCAAAATGTCAATATCACAGCAGTTGACGCTTATCTAAATTTTGGTCTGATAAGCGACCCACTGAACAACAACAATTATCTGGCTAAAATCATTGAGCATACACCTAACCATCTGTTCAATCTTACCAATATTGCCTATCAAACCTATTTTAACAATCCAGACGAGATTGCGAGCTACGAAAAGTTAAATTTCGATGCAATTCGATTAGGAATTATTCGATCCGACATGACATCGGCCGAGCCTGTGATGCGAAATACTGATCTCTTAAATTTTGATTTGTCTAGTGTGCGCACATCGGACGCGCAACATATTTCGATACCGATGCCCAATGGACTTTATGCAGAAGAAGCTTGCAGACTAATCAGATATGCAGGCATTAGCAATCGGCTGTCCTCGGCGGGCATCTATGGAATTGAGCATGGCAAGGAAAGTAAGGACCTAATTATGCTCATTGCTCAGCTTATTTGGCATTTCTGCGATGGTGTATTTAATCGTACTTCGGATGGAAATCTAAGCAACACATATCTATATACCAAATATGTAGTAGATATTGCTGATCAAGAACTACACATCACCTTCTTCAAACATAATTTCAATGAAAAATGGTGGATGGCACTTCCCGCCTCTGATGGGCAAAAAAGAGGACATGTAATCGCTTGCAGCTATTCCGATTATCAAAAAGCCATGCAAGGAGAGCTTCCTAATGCCTGGTGGAACACAGTACGAAAACTTGTTTAAAAACTTTACTCCCTGTTTATCAGCATCATAGATGAATATGGGTGGTTTTTATTAACCATGAAAAACATTTTTATTTTGTTGTTTCAAAAGATATTTGCTTAAATTAGCCCCTCAAAATAAAATTTAAAGTTATTTAAGAAACCAAGTACCAGGGAATGAACATAAAACTAACACTAGCAGCATTTGCCTGCACAACAGGAATCATTTTTGCGCAACAAGATCCCCAGTTTACTCAAAACATGTTTAATCGTCTGCCTGTAAACCCTGGTTTTGCAGGTACAAGTGATGCAATTTGTGCCAATTTGTTGGGCAGATCGCAATGGATGGGTTTCGAAGGAGCGCCCAGAACCTTTGTGCTTGGTGTTGATGCACCTATTCGTTCTATCAATTCAGGTGTAGGTTTAACCATAATGTCTGACCAGATCGGTTTCGAAGACAATGTTCATGCCAAACTAGCATACTCTTATCATTTGCCAATCGGAGCCGGCAAGCTTGGTATAGGTTTAGATTTGGGAATGATGAACAAAACCTTAGGAGAAGGGCTAAACCCGCTTCAAGCAGGAGATCCAAGTGTACCTACCGGAGGAACCAGTTCTACCGTATTTGACGCCGGATTTGGGGTGTATTATACTTCACCTACCATTTACGGTGGAATCTCGGCAACACATCTTCCACAATCTACATTTAATTTAGAATCAAATGCCCTTTCAGCCAAAGTACAGTCTGTTCGGCATCTATATATGATGGCAGGTTATAATTACGACATCAACCCACAGTTACAACTTCGTCCATTTCTTTTTGTGAAGAACTCACCCGGTTCTACACAAATCGACTTAAATGCACAAATTGTTTTTGAAAACAAATATTGGGGTGGCTTGACCTACAGATTGCAGGATGCATTTGCACTAATGTTTGGCGCCTACATCATGAAAGACCTAAGATTGGGCGTGTCATACGATATCACGACATCCAGACTTAGCAACTACAGCAATGGCAGTTTGGAACTATTTCTTGGCTACTGCTTTAATATTACCGTTGACAAGCCCGTACAGCGTTACAGAAACGTAAGAAATCTCTAATATTTGTCTGTAACAGAAGGGGCAATATCCCGTTTACATATTAACAAAACCCAAAAAAATACCACGCTTTTGATTATACAAAATACAATATTCAATAAATCAAGCGTTATGTTAAGGAAATTAAAAATGGCGAAAATGAAAAATATATTGTTTTTCCTATTGCTGTTGGGGATTCTCAGCAGTTGTGGTAACTCTGGGAACGGATACCTTACAGGTGTAGAAGGTCGAAAAAACTGGTATCAGGAAGACCCTTATGGGATGGTTTACATTCCAATGGGTAGCTTTACCATGGGACCCAGCGATCAGGATGTGCCCTACGCATTAACCGCTCAATCTAAAACGGTTTCTATTCAGGCCTTCTACATGGATCAAACCGAAATTACAAACAATGAATATCGTCAGTTTGTGTATTGGGTTAGAGACTCCATCGCCAGAAGAATCATTGCTGAAGAAAATGAAGATTTTATTATAGAAGCAGACCGCTATGGCAATGAATATCCTGAGCCTATTCTTGACTGGAGTCAAAGACTCAAATACAACAATCGCGATTACATGGAAGCGCTTGAAGAAATGTATTTGCCGGAAAACGAACGATTCTATGGAAGAAAAGAATTTGATACACGTAAGTTTATGTACGATTTTTGGTGGATTGACTATCAGGCAGCTGCCAAAAGAAGCAACAGACCACAAGGCTTAAATGACCGTTCGGTATTTATTCGTAAAGAAACAATCAATGTATATCCCGACACTTTAGCATGGATTCATGATTTTACATACTCGTACAATGAGCCATTGACTAACATGTACTTTTGGCATCCGGGTTATGATGACTATCCAGTGGTAGGTGTAAGCTGGAAACAAGCTCGTGCATTTTGTATTTGGAGAACAAATCTTAGAAATGGTTATCTGTTTACAAATGGTGGTGTTTATGAGCAAAACTACAGATTACCAACTGAATCAGAATGGGAATATGCCGCAAGAGGCGGACTTGATTTGAGCCCTTATCCATGGGGAGGCCCTTATATTAGAAATGCAGTAGGATGTTTCCTTGCTAATTTCAAACCGATGCGAGGAAATTATGTAGACGACGGTGGTTTGCAAACCTTAAGAGCCGATTCTTATAACCCCAATAATTATGGTTTGTATTGCATGGCCGGTAACGTTGCCGAGTGGACAAGTAATGCATTCGATGAATCGGCCTACAATTTTGCGCATGACATGAATATGGATTACACTTACGAAGCTAAGTCTGATGATCCGATAGCCAAAAAGAGAAAAGTGCTTCGTGGCGGCTCTTGGAAAGATATTTCCTACTATTTGCAGAATGGAACAAGGTCTTTTGAATATCAAGACACGGCAAAATGCTACATCGGCTTTAGATGCGTGATTAGCTATATTGGCCGCGATAAAAACGACGAAAACAACTAACACAATATTATTTGCTAAAAAGCGTTAATAATCGAAACTATCAATAATTAATTAACATTCACAAAAACTAAAACAATTAAGAAAAATGGCAAATTTTCTGGCAACAAAAAAGGGTAAAAGAATCATGGGTATGATTTATGGTATCGGTGCAGCTATCGTGATCATCGGAGCCTTATTTAAAATCCTTCACTGGAAAGGTGCAAATGAAATGCTCATGGTTGGACTTTTAACAGAAGCTGGAATTTTCTTTATTTCAGCCTTCGAAAAGCCACATGAAGAACCAGATTGGTCCTTAGTTTATCCTGAATTAGCTGGCATGCACGATGATGGAGACAAGAAAAGTAAAAAAGCTGTAGCTGGTAAAAAAGATAGCATAACTCAAGAACTTGACAAAATGCTGGAAGATGCTAAAGTTGGTCCGGAACTAATCGAAAGTCTTGGAAACAGTCTGAAAGTATTAAGTGAGAATACATCTAAACTTGCTGATATTACAGATGCATCTGTTGCAACTGATGAATACGTTTCTAATATAAAAACAGCATCAAAATCTGTTGAAAGCCTATCTCATTCTTATATAAAAGCTTCAGAATCTTTAACTGGTCTAACAATGTCCAATCAGGATGGTGCTACATATGGAGAACAACTTCAGAAAGTGTCTAAGAATCTTGCAGAACTTAATTCCATTTATGAACTTCAGTTGAGTGGTGCAGCACAGCATACAAAAGCTACATCACAATTGTATGAAGGACTTGAGCTGATGATGAGCAATCTCAATGCATCAATTGCTGACACTCAGAAGTACAAAGAAGAAATTGCACAACTCAGCAATAACTTATCTTCTCTTAACACCATTTATGGTAATATGTTGAATGCAATGTCATTCAAGAACTAATTGTCTTCGCTAAACAAACATATACAAATCAAAAAAAAATAAAGCGTAGAAAAAATGGCAGGAGGAAAGGAAACCCCAAGGCAGAAGATGATCGGTATGATGTACCTTGTACTGACAGCTCTGCTTGCATTGAACGTATCTAAAGAAATCTTAGAAGCTTTTGTTGTTGTTAACGAAGGACTGGAAAGAACATCAGTAAACTTTGCTAGCCGAAATGCGATTCTTTATAAGGTGTTTGACGATCAGGAAGCTAACAACCCGGCAAAAGTGAAACCATTCAACGATAAAGCCCGCGAAGTCAAAAAGCTAAGCGATGAAATGTTTGCCTACATCCATGAAATTAAAAGAGATTTGATTTCCATGGAAGATGGTGTTCCGCCTGAAGTAGCAGATACAACACAGGTTAGAAATATCATGAACAAAGACAAGTATGACAATACCACTAATTTCATGTGTGGAACAGACATACACTGTCAAGGAGCAAGAGCAAGCGAGTTGAAGGACAAACTAGCAACATTTAGAGATAATTTGCTTTCTAAGGTAAAAGGTATTCGTGGTGCTGAGAATTTTAGTATTGGCCTATTTACCGATGACCCTCCAGCAAGAGGAACACAAACAGAAACATGGGAGTCTAATAAGTTTTATCACCTTCCCCTTGCAGCGGTAGTAACACTTCTTTCGCAATTGCAAACAGAAGTTAGAAATGCTGAGGGTGAAATCGTAAATAAGCTTTTAGGAGCAATTGATGCAGAATCCTTTAAAGTAGATAATGTTGTTGCTCAGGTAATCCCGTCAAGTGGCTTTGTCCTCATTGGAGACGAGTTTACGGCAAGAATTTTTGTTGCGGCATACAGCACTACCCTTCAGCCACGTGTTGTTGTTGGTGGAAGAGAAATTACGGATACAGAAGATGGAATGGCTGTTTACAAAACCCGCCCATCAACAGAAGGTGAACAAACTGTGAAAGGCTCTGTATTTATGAAAGGTCCGGATGGGGAAGATAAAGAACTCCCATTTGAAACTAAGTTTATCGCTTCAAGACCAACTGCAGTAGTATCACCTACCAAAATGAACGTTTTTTACATTGGTGTTCCAAATCCGGTTTCCATATCTGTGCCGGGTGTTGCACCAAGCAATGTTTCAGTATCAATGGAAGGACCTGGCACTGTTACCTATAATCCAAATGGTGAATCTGTTGTAAACGTCACTCAACCTGGAAAATGTAAAATCAACGTTTCAGCAAAAACGGCTGATGGTAAAACATCACCCATGGGTTCATTGGAATTTAGAATCAAACGTATTCCTAATCCCGTTGCAAAAGTGTTAGGAAAAGAACCAGGTTCTGCCCTTTCTGTTGCTGAAATCAGAAATGCAGGCGGTTTGACAGCGGTGCTCGACAATTTCGACTTTGAAGCCAAGTTTAACGTTTTGTCATACGAAGTGAGCACGCCAAGTGGAGGGCTCGACAATCGAGTAGTGAATCAAGGTGCACGTTTTAGTCCTGAAGCCGAAAGTAGAATTATAAGCAAACTTAAGCCTGGTGCAAAGCTGTACTTCGATGATATCATTGTGCAGGGACCGGACGGATCGAAAAGAACGCTTACTGCATCATTTAAAATTATCTAAAACATCTCTATATGCGCAAGTCCATTAAAATTGCAATGCTGTCCTGCTTGATCTACTTAGGATGGCAAACAGCATCATTCGGTCAGAGCATCCTGGGCGACGCGCCTCTTAACGGGGTTTACAAAAAAGAGCACAATTCTTCTAAGAAACCAATTGAATACACTCATTTGCGTGAAGCAGATGTGATGTGGAGTAAAAGGGTCTGGCGGAAAATTGATCTTAGAGAAAAAATGAATTTACCATTATTCTATCCACAAGGAAACGAAGTAAATGGAATCAAAAATCTTGCAGAGATTCTATATTCTGCTGTTGTTACAGAAGGTGTTTTAAGGGCTTACACATTTGGCTTCGAAGACGAAGATTTCAAAGTGCAAATGACCGCTACTGAGATCGAAAAAATGGTGAATAAAGAGAAAACCATTACACGACCTAAGTTAGATGACCCGAATGAAGAAGAAGAAATTACTATCAAAGAAATCTTCGCTACCAATCGAATTCGATCTTATTTGATTAAAGAAGATTGGTTCTTCGACAAACAACGCTCAGTGCTAGACGTGAGAATTATCGCTATCTGTCCGCTGTATGATAACGAAGATCCGGCACGTCCACCACAACCATTATTTTGGATTTACTTCCCACATGCAAGAGAGGTATTGGCCAAATACGATGTGTTTAACCGGTTCAATACTGCTGAAAGAAGAACATTCGACGACCTGTTTTGGAAGCGTCAGTTCAGTAGTTACATTGTGAAAGAAGAAAACGTGTTTAACCGAACAATCGTTGAATACAAAACGGGAATGGACGCTTTGCTTGAAGCAGAGAGAATTAAACTAGATATCGTCAACTTCGAGCATGACCTTTGGGAATTTTAATAAAAAGTTAAAATGTATAAAAAAAGCCCCGCTAATCGGGGCTTTTTTTTATAGCTTAATTTCTTCATCGCGACTGTTTACAAAATGATATTCCAGAAAATGATAAGAACTTATCGATTTTAATGGAACCCATGTTTTATATTTCAAATACCATTTCATTCTAATCGAAGGCCAACCAGATGATAAAAATGCCTTTAGAACAGGATTAACAAATAATTTTACCCTTTTTTCATTTTGCTCTTTAACTATGTATCTGAGGTTGTTTTCAATCTCATCTGCAATAAGAATAGACGCTTGTACTTCACCTGTACCTCCACATGCAGGGCATTTTTCTAATGTTTCGATAATCAACTCCGGACGCACACGCTGGCGAGTTATTTGAATCAATCCAAACTTGCTTGGTGGGAGTACGGTATGCTTGGCTCTGTCATTACGCATTTCTTCTTTTAGCCTGTCGAAGAGCAATTTGCGATTGGTGGCCGAGTGCATATCAATAAAGTCAATTACAATTATGCCGCCCATATCACGTAACCTAAGCTGTCGCGCTATTTCAGAAGCGGCTTCCAAGTTTGTATCAAGAGCATTGGTTTCCTGATCAGATTCTGAGCGATTACGGTGGCCACTATTAACATCGATAACATGCATCGCTTCGGTGTGCTCAATAATCAAATAAGCACCACTCTTCATGCTCACATTCTTGCCAAACACTGCTTTTATTTGGCGGTCAATACCAAAATGCTCAAATACCTCTTCCTTACCTTTATAATGCTTTACAATCTTTTCTTTATCGGGTGAAATATTGTGAATATACTGTTTGATTTCCTGATACAATGCAGAATCGTTGACAACAATGCTGTTGAAGGAATCATTCAAAACATCACGCAATAAGGCCGAAGTTCTATTGATCTCTCCTAAAACTTTCTGACGTGGTTGCGATGATTTCAAATTAGATACCATTTGCTCCCAACGCTGCTCCAATTCCAAAAGGTCATTTTCAATATCGGCAACTTTTTTGTGTTCTGCCACTGTTCTGATAATGACCCCAAAATTTTTGGGTTTTATACCTAGAATAATTTTTTTTAAACGATTCCGTTCTTCGCTATCTTTTATTTTTTGCGAAACAGAAACCTTTTCGGAGAAAGGAACCAGCACTAGATAGCGGCCGGCAATGGATATTTCAGAACTTATTCTTGGCCCCTTTGTAGAAATAGGTTCTTTAGCTATTTGCACCAAGACACTCTGATTGACACTCAAAATATTTCCTATCTTACCATCCTTCTTTATATCGGCTTCGCACTGAAAATCAGCTAAAGCCTTTTTGCCAAGTTTACCCGATAAACCTTGCTTTAAAAATTTATTTAAGCTGTTAACTTGCGGTCCTAGATCGAGATAATGCAAAAAAGCATCTTTCTCATAGCCCACATCAACAAATGCAGCATTCAAGCCGGGCATTACTTTCTTTACCCGACCCAAATAAATATCACCAACGGAAAAGTTATTATTCGTTTTTTCCTTTGTGATTTCAACAAGTCGCTTATCTTCTAATAAAGCAATTATTATTTCGGATTCATTGGCATTGATGATTAATTCTTTATTCACTATCAATGCTATTAAATTAGTAAAAAGCGGACACATAAGCATCCGCTAACTGCATGAATCCTCAAAGTCAAATACTATGAAGCATTTACTTTACAATAAAAGTCAGCTCGATTATTTCTTTTTATGACGATTCTTTCTAAGACGCTTTTTGCGTTTGTGAGTCGCCATTTTATGTCTTTTTCTTTTCTTACCGCTTGGCATAATTTTGAATTCTTTTAGTTAGTAATATTTTTAATTCGTTTTCTTGCTTCTTCAATTGCTTCTACTTCTTCTTTATTCACTCGGCTAATGAAGTCGTTTAGTGCTTTTATTGCATTTTGCTTATCTCCCGAAGCTAAGTAAGCTTCGCTGATATAAAACAACACGACCAATTCATCGGGGTGATGAGCAAGCACTTTGCCAAACCGCTCAATCGCTTTTTCATGCTGACCTGTTTGCATGGAGAAATAACCCAAATTCAATTGTGCATCTTTATTTAATGGATTTCTTTCTGCAATTTCTCTGAGTTTCAAAATTCCGGTCATGGGATCGTCAGACCCTTCAACACGAGCAATGGCGAGCTGAGTCTCAATTGGCTCGGCGCTTCCACCGAGATTAATTGCCTGCTCCAAGCAAAATATAGCGCGCCCTCCGATCATCATTTTATCTTCTCCATTAAAAAATGGCAACATATTGGTATATCTGCGACCTGCAATCTCCCAGTAAAGTGCATTCGCACTTAATTCCGCTTTCTTCACAGCAAATTCCGCTGATATGCCGGGACGCATCAACCTGTCCCAACTTACAATAAGTGAGTCGAGCCATTGAAGTTTTTCTGAAACGCTCTCTGCATTTTCAAATTTTTCTTGAAATGATTCTACAGCAAATAATTCAGTTGGTTCCAACTTGCTTTTTACGGATGAAAGCTGTTCCAAAAAAACATCATCGAAATGGAGTATTTCGTTCGACACCTTTTGGCCATCAGTTGAATACATAGCAGTTCGAGGAGCTAGAAACAATGCCGTTCCTATCAATCCGCATGCTATTATTATACCCAACTGTTTTGTTAACATCGTAAATCCTTATTTTACCGCTTTCTTAATTTTATCAGCAAAAACCTTGGCAGGCTTAAATGAAGGAACATAATGCGCAGGAATAACTATCGTCGTATTTCTTGATATGTTTCTTCCCTTTTTCTCAGCTCTTTTTTTAATCACAAAACTGCCAAAACCACGCAGATATATATTTTCACCTTTGGAAAGGTTGTTTTTTACAGACTTCATAAAGGCCTCAATGGATGCTTGAACCGTTACTTTTTCAATTCCAGTTTTTTCTGCTATTTCAGCAACAATTTCTGCTTTTGTCATTTTACTTATATTTATTAATTTGTCTATCTGCTAGTTATGCTTTTAAAAAACGGGTGGCAAAGATACTTACAATCCGATTAACTGAAAAATATTTTTTGCAAAAAAATCTTGCGACTCAAGCTGGTGTAAATTTGCTGCATGGAGATAGGAGAAAAACTGATTACCTGGTATGAAAAGACTAAAAGAGACCTACCTTGGCGAAGGACAAAAGATCCCTATAAAATCTGGATAAGCGAAGTGATTCTCCAACAAACAAGAGTGGAACAAGGTACACCTTATTATTACAAGTTTATTGAGACCTTTCCTTCTGTAGAATTTCTTGCCAATTGCCAACAAGATGAGTTAATGAAATTGTGGGAAGGTTTAGGCTATTACAGCAGAGCAAGGAATCTGCATAAAGCTGCGAAACAAATCGTTGAGCATCATAGCGGTAATATCCCTGACAATTATGAAGCGCTGCTCAAAATATCGGGCATCGGTCCATACACAGCGGCCGCAATTGCATCAATTGCTTACAATCTTCCTCATGCTGTGGTTGATGGCAATGTGCAAAGGGTTATTTCACGTCTGTTTGGTATTGAACAAGCCGTAAATAGCTTAGACGGGAAAAATATTATTTCTGAAATTGCTGAGAAACTTCTCATTAAAAACAACAGCAGTTCCCACAATCAGGCAATCATGGAACTTGGCGCGCTGATATGTAAACCAAGGAAGCCTGAATGCGAGCATTGTCCGGTAAATGAACATTGTGTTGCATTTGAAAAGCAAAAACCGGAAGCCTATCCAGTGAAGTTGAAGAAAAACGAAGTAAAAAACAGATTCTTTTCCTATTACTTTGTATTGACAGGCAAAAATATACTACTTAGGCGCAGACCGGAAGGCGATATCTGGACTGGTCTTTGGGAGCCTATTTTGAATGAACAAACAGGAGATCAAAATTTAGATTCGTTAAGCGATAAACTTAACGGTGAGCATGAGCTAATGGTGATTTATGCCGGAAAGCCACAAAAACACCTGCTAACACATCAGAGAATAAATTACCAAATTAAAATCATCCTTCATCCTGATCCTGAGTTCAGCATAGATGGTTATGAAAAAATTTACATCGGTGACATTCACGACAAAGCATATCCAATTCATATTAAAAAGTTCTTAAAATCTCCTGAAATATCTGCATTAATAGACAAATATTCTGAATAACAAGAATTAATTGACCTAATGTAATTTTTTTTGCACAGTTCGAAAATGTAAATATATTTGTGTGAATAAACCCTTACACTAATTCTTTATGGCAGGCGTAAACAAAGTGATACTGATAGGAAATGTGGGTAAAGACCCTGAAATCAGAAACCTTGATAACGGAGTAAAAGTGGCCAACTTTCCTTTGGCTACCACCGAAATTTATAAAAAAGATGGTAATCGAATGGAACAGACCGAATGGCATAGCATCGTTTTGTGGCGAGGCTTGGCAGAAGTAGCTGAAAAAATTGTCAGAAAAGGTTCTCAAGTCTACATTGAAGGTAAACTGCGCACACGCTCTTGGGAAGACAAGGATAAGGTGAAGAGATATTCTACAGAAGTGGTCGCTGAAGTTTTGACCATGTTAGGTCAAAAGAAGGATGACAGCCATAATCATACAGCATCTATGGAAGATGTGATTGGAATTCAGGCAAACAATGTGGATGATGATGATGGCAACATCTTGCCATTTTGATAAAAAAGGCCGTCTTTATTAAGGGTAGTCAGTCTATTATTCAACAAAGACTGGAAAATAAGACTTACATTAGCCGCCTAATGTTTATCAGGATATTCATTTTTACCTTATTCATCTTGTTATTTGCAGCTTGCGGGGACAGCCCTATGCCTATGCCGAAAGCCTATTTTAGAATTGATTTTCCCAAAAAGAGCTATATCGCAGTGGAAACAGATTGCGGCTTTACGTTTGAAATTCCAAACTACAGTCAAATCAAGCCTAGAAAAGATCGTCTGAATGAAATATGCTGGTATGATATTGATTTCTCTAAATACAAAGGCACCATTCATTTGAGTTATAAAAAAGTCAACGACTATAGCGAGCTGGCTAAATTTATTGAAGATACACGGAATTTGGCTTACAAACATACCATCAAGGCGAGTGAAATTGACGAGTTCATCTTGAACCGAGCTGAAGATAAAGTTTCGGGTATGATCTATGAAATCGGTGGCAATACAGCATCATCGCTACAGTTTTTCTTAACAGACAGCTCAAGTAACTTTGTTAGAGGCTCGCTTTATTTCAACTCAACACCCAATGCCGATTCGCTGGCACCGGTACAGGCATTCATCAAAGATGATGTGATGCATCTGATAGACAGTTTCCGCTGGAAATAAATTAAAACAGGTCATCCCCTTTTTGTGGTATCTTAAATTTGTTGCTAATCAGTAATTTAGCCGCTATATTTGTGCATGCAATACAAAATTAGGGTACAGGTATTCGAAGACAACCACCATTTAAGAGATAGCTTAAGCTATCTAATTGACAATGATCCTGAGCTTCACTGTGTAGGAGCACATAACGACTGCTCTAACCTGACTTCAAAATTTGAAAAATATCAACCTGATGTGGTATTGATGGATATTGAAATGCCCGGCTTGAATGGAATTGATGCTGTAAAAAAAATAAAGGAGCAATATCCAGATGTGCAGGTATTAATGCAAACCGTATTTCAGGATGACCAATATATATTTGATGCGATTTGTGCAGGAGCATCAGGATATTTATTGAAGAGTGCATCATCGGATGCATATTTGCAAGCCATTAAAGACGTGTACAAAGGAGGTTCGCCGATGAGTGGGACGATTGCACGAAAGGTATTGGAAAGGTTTCAAAAAATTACTGCTACCACAAAAGACAATGATTACCAACTCACCAATAAAGAAAAAGAAGTGTTAGGTGCACTAGTAGAAGGAAAAAGCTTCAAAATGATTGCAAGTGCTTTAGGCATCAGCTATGAAACCGTTCGCACACACATGAAAAATATTTACAGCAAACTCCATGTGCGCAGCAATACTGAAGCTGTGATAAAAGCAATAAAGGAAAATCTCATTTAAGAAAACCTATCTAAACCAAACATAAACCGGTAATTAGGTGTGCTCCTTTTGCCGGTTTTATTATTCTTCAGTAGCCCAGTTCAATCGATCGGAAGGAGAAAATTGCCAAGGTGCACCGTTGTTTTCCATATTACCAAACATAGTGCCCAATGAAGCTGGTGGCGCTGACTCTTCCATGACCAATTGTCTACGTAGATCTACAATAATAGCAAGAGGGTCAATATTAACCGGACAAGCTTCGGTGCAGGCATTGCACGTGGTGCAAGCCCAAAGCTCTTCGGGTGTGATATAGTGGTGCAAGAGTGAAATCCCATCGTCCACAAATTTGCCTGCGTTTTTGTCAATATTTTTACCAACAGCATCTAGCCTGTCGCGGGTATCCATCATGATTTTTCGTGGAGAAAGAAGTTTCCCGGTCTGATTGGCCGGACACTCTGATGTGCACCGGCCACATTCTGTGCAGGTGTATGCATCGAGCAAGCTTTTCCAAGATAAATCCATTACATCTCTAGCGCCGAACTTAACAGGTTCGTCACTAGGGGAAGGGGGTGGCAGCGAAGGATCCAGCATCAGCTTTACTTCGTTGGTCACAGTTTCCATATTGCCAAACTTGCCTTTGTTATTTAGATTGGAATAATAAACATTGGGGAACGACAATATGATGTGAAAATGTTTTGAATAAGGCAAATAATTCAGAAACAAAAGAATACCAATGATGTGAAACCACCACATGGTGCGTTCAATGGCGATAAGTCCATCGGATGTGAGATTTTGTAAATAAGGAGAAAGATACTTGCTCACCGGAAATCCACCCGCATGAACATAACCATCGACATTTCTATCCTGAAGAATATTGTCTGCAGCATTCATCGTTAAAAAAGCCGACATCAGCAAGATCTCAACAATAAGAATGTAATTGGCATCGCTGCGCGGCCATCCGTCAAGTTCTTTCATGCGAAAACGCTTGATATACAGAATGTTTCTTCTTGCCAAGAATATTACACAAGCCAACAAAACTAAGGCTGCGAGAATTTCGAAGGAACCAATCAGCCAATTATACAAGTCACCTAGGGCCGGTGCAAAAACCCGGTGCGTACCAAAAATTCCATCGATGATAATTTCTAATACTTCAATATTAATTATTACAAAGCCGGCATAAATAATGATGTGCATGATGCCTGCGATTGGCCGAACTACCATTTTTGACTGCCCAAGTGCAACCAATGCCATAGTTTTCCATCGCTGCGAAGGGTTGTCACTCCGGTCAAGCGGGCGACCAAGACGTATGTTTCTAATTATTTTACGAACATTGCGCGCAAACCAAATCGATGCGGCCGCGAGTAATACAATGAAAATGATATTTGAAATTCCCATAAGCTATCCTGTGAATGCAACAAATATAAACAAGGAGAGTTCAGCTGCAAATCAAACAGCTTTAAAGTGCCTATTTTTTGTCCTTACGTCCGAAAACAGAGAAGTGCACATAACGCTTTGGCCTTAGGCGCATATCTTCAAGCAACAAGTCCATATTTTTGGATGCATTTTCGAGGTTTCTATACAAAGAATCATTCTGCGTGAGCTGTCCAATAGTTCCCTGTCCTTGATTAATTTTTTCAATAACCAATGACAAATCACTCAAAGACTTCTCCAGACTTTGCATGGTTTGTTTGATGTTTGACGATGCGACATCATTGCTAATTTTATCCACGTTGGCAAATACATTGCTGAGCTTATCATTGTTGGCGCGGAAGTTCTTGGTGATCGATTCAAGATTCTCAAAAATTCGGCTCAGCCTTGAACGCTCTCCGGATACTAATACAATTAATTCATGGCTCGTACTTTCAAAATTTCTGATAGAACGATTTATGCTCTCAAAACTGCTGACTAAGCCTTTTTGTGTTTTGTCATTAAAAATGTGCTGCACCACAACCAAAACGGAGTCCATAGATGTTACCAATGCTTCCACCTTGTTTTTCAAGGGTTTAACTGTTTCATTGATTTCATCGCCTAGGCTGCTTTGAACCGCAGAAAGCAGAGTGTCTCCTTTCTTGTGAAAATCATTGCTTTCGCTGAAAATCAGCTGAACTGCCTTTGTTCCAAATAAGTCGGAGCTGAAAATTTTGGCTTCAGAATCTTGCGGAATGTTTAATCCTTTTGAGAATACGGTGAATTTTACGATGATCTTTCGTGGGTTTTTTGGGTGAAAATAGATGTCGTCCACAAGGCCAACCTGAAAGCCTCTCACCAATACAGCACTGGACGGCAGAAGCCCATCGATCCGATCATAGACAGCATAATAATATTTAGATGTGCTAAATATGTTTTTACCCTTCAGATAATTTATGCCAATAATGAGAATTAAGAGGCCTGAAGTAACCAATACCCCGATTTTTAATTCTCTGCTGAAAGATTTTTTTTCGCTCACGCTTAGTTTGTCTTTAACTTTTGCTTTGCAAGATCCACACTTATACGTTGATCTTGTTCAAAGGCTACAATAAATGCATCTTTAAATCCCTGTTCTCTTAATCTTGATTGAATTGCTAATGCTTCTTCAAATGAAACTGTTTTTCCAATGGTGTATTTAAAAAGCGCATCTGTCTTGTAGAACCACACTTCTGTGTTTCCTTTAAAACGGGGTGAATTTAGAGGGATTTTTTCATTTGAAGATAAAACCTGAATCCTAAAACAAACACTTTCGCTAATAGGTGACTCCACCGCGGGTTTGACTTCTCCTAAATTCTGAGAAGAAATGGTTGATTTTTCTTGCTTTGGCGCTTCGTCTTTGGGTAAATCAGCAGCCTTGTTATTAACAATAGGGGCACTTCCCTTCTTGCCTTCCATCCAATTCTTATAACTTCCGAATGCTTTTAAGATTGACTCAGCAATTTTTTCCTGTCCGTCTTTTGAGTTCAAAAATTTTTCTTCATCTAGATTGGTCAAAAATCCGGTCTCGATCAGCACACTTGGCATGGCTGTCTTATACAAAACAAGAAATCCGGCTTGTTTTACGCCACGGTCGTGGCGATGAGCATTGGTTCTGAACTCATGCTGAACTCTACCTGCAAAGTAAAGGCTCTGCTCGAGATAAGCATTTTGAAACATGGAGAAAATAATGTTGGCTTCCGGACTGTTGGGGTCGAAGCCATCATACTGCATTTCGTAGTTTTCTTCCTTTAGAATTACACTGTTCTCACGTTTAGCAACTTCAAGGTTGTCGTTGGTTTTGTGCAAACCCATCACAAATGTTTCGGCGCCAAAGGCTGTTTTCGGTCCTGCATTGCAGTGAATGCATATAAAAAGATCGGCCTTGGCTTGGTTTGCAATCTGAGCACGGCGATGCAATTCGACAAACACATCGGTTTTTCGGGTATAAATCACTTTCACATCCGGAAAATTCTCTTCAATCATTTTTCCAAGCAAAAGCGAAACTGCGAGAGCTACATTCTTTTCGTTTGATGAAGAACCAAGACATCCGGAGTCGTGGCCGCCGTGTCCTGGATCAATCACTACCGTTCTTACACCCGCCTTATAAAGCCATTTTTTAATGTTATACTGCTGATAATCAGCTGCTCGCAAAGCAAAAAAAAGTGCAGAAACCGCAAGTATTCCAAGCAGAAGGGGAACTCTGATTATATGACTTAATCGTATCATTATCGTTCACTACTTATCCTTAAAAATATAGTAGCTTTGTCAGCATTTATCAAATTTAGTGCCGCATCCAAAACTAACCGATTTACTTTTGGCAATCAAAAAGCTGTTTTTAGTTTTAACAACAGTTTTATTCACATTATTATTTGCGGTCGATACACTAGCACAGGCGACTGATAGCAGCGCCATAAATGCTGATTCGGTTAAGATGAACGTGGGTATCAGAGAATCAAAAGACGCGCTGAAGTCTAAAGTGATTTATTCGGCTGATGATAGTATGCGGTTTGATATCAAAAAAAAGAAAATCCACTTGTACGGAAATGCTGAAGTAAAATATGAAGATATTGAACTTAGAGCGGCATATATTGTCATTGATTGGGATAAAAATACGCTGCATGCCGAAGGCCTGCCTGATACCAATGGGGTGGTAATCGGCACACCAGAATTCACCGAAGGCGGAAAAACTTTTCAGGCGAAGAAGATGGACTATAATTTTCGTTCCAAAAAAGGTAAAATCATTGATGTATTTACGCAAGAAGGAGAAGGCTACATTCACGGCGAGGCGGTGAAAAAAAATGAACGAGATGAGTTTTTTGTGCGAAATGCCAAATACACCACCTGCAACTTGCCCGAGCATCCGCATTTTGCCATTAATGCCCGAAAAATCAAGATGATCCCGCAAAAGCAAATCATTTCAGGACCTGCTTATTTAGAAGTCGAAGATATTCCTACGCCGCTTGCAGTGCCATTTGGTTTGTTCCCTAACAGTACTTCGAGAAAATCGGGGATCATGTTTCCTACCTACGGAGAATCACCCGGACTGGGATTTTTCTTGATTGACGGAGGATATTACTTTGGCATCAACGACAATATCGACGCTTCGATTCGCGGCGATATCTATTCGCGGGGAAGCTGGGGTCTCAAGTCTGGCATGAGTTACAATGTACGTTATCGCTACAATGGTAATTTTGATGTTCGCTACAGCAACATTTTACAAGGCGACCCTGAGTTGATCGGTTCGCAAGTGAATAAAGATTTTTTCATCAATTGGAGGCATTCGCAAGACCCGAAGTCAAACCCATATACCCGTTTTGCTGCATCTGTTCAAGCCGGTACTAACAATTACAATGCTTTGAACTCTTTCAATCCGCAGAATATTGTAACCAATACATTTCAGTCGTCTGTCTCACTCAACAAGACCTTTGCCAACAGTCCTTTTAGCCTTGTTGCCAATTTAGGTCACAGTCAAAACACTACCACAAGAGTGATTTCTGTTACTGCGCCGGAAGTGCAATTGAACATGAACAGGATTTTCCCTTTTAAAAATCCGAACAGAATTGGGGAACAAAAATGGTATGAACGAATCGGTGTCACTTACACGCTCAACAGCCGAAACAATATTTCCTTAGCCGACTCCCTATTTGGCCGACCGGGTTGGCTAAATAAATTTCAAAACGGTATTCAGCATCAAATCCCCATAGCCACGTCCTTTAAAATGGCCAAACATTTCAATGTTAGCCCTAGCATCAACTATTTAGGGCGAGGTGAATTCAGAACTATATCCAGGCGTTTTGATGAACAAACAGGAAGCATCATAACCGATACAGTACCCGGTTTCAGATATAATCAGGAATATAATTTCAACACGGCCTTCAGTACGCAAGTGTATTCTTTTCTCACTTTGGGTAAAAATGTGCTACGCCATGTAGCCACACCGACATTGAACTTTAGATACCAACCGGACTTCAGTAGTAGGGTTTTTGGATTTTATGGCCCGGGGGGCACTTTGGGGTCTTACTCCCCTTTTCAGCAAAGTATCTACGGCGAACCTTCTATTGGTGAGCGAGGTATTATCGGACTCAATGTGAACAATAATTTTGAAGCCAAAATCAAATCGAAACGTGACACCACCGGTACAGGGGTTCGAAAGATCGTATTGATGGAGGTGCTCAATTTAGCCAGCAGTTATAACATAGCCGCCGACTCTTTGCAATTAGCGCCTTTAAATATCAGCGCCCGTACTAAACTGTTTAGAAAGGTGGATTTTGTGTATAGTTCTATTCACGATTTCTATGCTATAGACCCCAACACGCTGCAAAGAGTGAACAGATTTGAATGGAATGAAAACGGACGGCTCACCAGACTTTCGAATGCAACTTTGGCACTCACTACCCAGCTTGCTTCCGGAGCAAGGCAGGGCAAAACTCCGGGAACCGGACTTGACGCCACACGCGACAAAGAATTGATGGCCGCACAGATAAATGACTTTGTGGACTTTAATATCCCTTGGTCGCTTAATGTGACCTTTCAGTATAATGTGACCAATGTAAATGAAGAGCTTCAGGCATCATCTATTGTCAACTTCTTTGGCGATGTGAGTTTGACCAAGAAATGGAAACTCGGATTCAATTCCGGCTACGATTTCCGGTTAAAGGATTTTTCGTTTACGACTGTTGACATTTTCAGGGATTTGCACTGCTGGGAGATGCACTTCAATTGGATACCTTTTGGGTTTAGAAGAAGCTATAACTTCAGCATAAGGGTGAAATCATCGATGCTGCAGGACCTTAAACTCAATCGTCGTAGAAACTGGTTTGACCAGCAAATGTTTTAACAAAATATGGCATAGAACAAGAAATCATCATCTGAATTCCTTTATTTTTGCCCACAACACTTGAATAAAAAATGAAAAAAGACAAAGCCATTTTCGACCTTATCAAAGAGGAAGAAACAAGACAAATCGAAGGGATTGAATTGATTGCTTCAGAAAACTATGTGAGCAATCAGGTGATGAAAGCATCAGGCTCCGTTTTAACCAATAAATATGCAGAAGGCCTTCCCGGTAAGCGCTATTACGGCGGCTGTCAGGTGGTTGACAAGGTGGAAACTCTTGCTATAGAGCGCCTGAAGTCCTTATTTAACGCTGAATGGGCCAATGTGCAACCCCATTCGGGAGCACAAGCTAATGCAGCAGTAATGCTTGCATGCTTAAATCCGGGCGATAAAATCCTTGGCTTTGACCTTTCGCATGGCGGACACCTAACACATGGTTCTCCGGTAAACTTTTCCGGTAAACTTTATCAGCCCAGCTTTTATGGCGTAGAGCCTGACACCGGAATGATTGACTATAAAAAAGTAGCCAAAACGGCTAAAAAAGAAAAGCCAAAAATGATTATTTGCGGGGCAAGTGCCTACTCCCGCGACTGGGATTATGTGACCCTGAGAGCCATTGCCGATGAAGTGGGAGCTATCCTGCTTGCTGACATTTCTCACCCTAGCGGATTGATTGCCAAAGGATTATTAAATGATCCCGTGCCACATTGCCACATCATTACCTCCACTACGCATAAAACGCTGCGTGGACCGCGTGGTGGAATCATCCTGATGGGCAAAGATTTTGAAAACCCCTTTGGAATCAAAACCCCAAAAGGTGAACTCCGTATGATGTCTGCATTGTTAGACTCAGGTGTTTTCCCGGGAACACAAGGTGGTCCATTGGAACATATCATCGCTGCTAAAGCGGTTGCTTTTGAAGAAGCCCTTTCCGACAACTACATGCACTACACTGTAAAAGTGAAGCAAAATGCTACACTGATGGCATCTTTGTTTGTGGAAGAAGGCTACAAGGTAATTTCGGGAGGGACAGACAATCATTTGATGCTCATTGATTTGCGTAGCAAAGGGGTAAGCGGAAAAGAAGCAGAAATAGCTCTTGGGAAGGCCGATATCACTGTGAATAAAAATATGGTTCCATTTGATGATAAATCTCCTTTTGTGACCTCAGGCATTCGAATCGGCACTGCAGCCATAACGACCCGCGGCATCAGCCAGAAAGAGATTCCACAAATTGTAGACTGGATCGATCAGGCTATTACCAATCATCAGGATGACAAAAAGCTTTCAGCTATTCGCAAGAAAGTGAATAAACTCATGTCGCAATATCCATTATTTGCCAAATAAAAAATCAAGAACTTATGCTACGAGCCAACGATCCAACTATCAAAACCTGGGTAAATGTCCCGGATAAAACAGATTTTCCGATACAGAATTTGCCGTTTGGTGTCATTCGCTTCCAAGACGAAACACATGTGGCAAGCCGAATCGGAGATTTTGTGATAGATCTGGCCGTATTGAACAAAAGCGGATTGTTGGGCGTGGACTATGTGCAGGAGATTTTTGAGAAAGATTCCATTAATACTTTGTTGTCGATTGGAAAGGATAACCTTCGCCGTTTACGCGACCGGCTTTCCTGGTTGCTGGATGAACGCCATAAAGACCTGAGCGATGATGAGGATTTGGTAGATCGTTGCCTGATCGAAATTGAAAAAGTGGAAGTATTGATGCCCGTTCGTGTACCCAACTATACCGATTTTTATTCCAGCATCGAGCATGCTACGAATGTAGGTATTATGTTTCGTGGCAAGGAAAATGCATTGATGCCTAATTGGAAACATATTCCGATAGGTTACCATGGCCGAGCCTCATCCATCGTGGTGTCAGGCACTCCAATCAAGCGGCCTTCGGGACAGTATAAACTTCCCGATCAGGAAAATCCGGTGTTTGGGCCGAGCCGTCAATTGGATTTTGAATTGGAAATGGCTTTTATTACTTGCAAGGAAAATGAACTTGGCACACCGGTGCCCATCGAAGAGGCAGAAGACTACATTTGGGGCATGGTGATCTTCAACGACTGGTCGGCGCGTGACATTCAGGCATGGGAATATCAACCCTTGGGTCCTTTTTTAGGAAAGAATTTTGGTTCTAGTATTTCGCCATGGGTAATTGCACTCGATGCTCTGGAACAATTCAGGGTGGAAGGGCCTAAACAAGAACCAGCCCCCTTGCCCTATTTGCAAATTCATGGTTTTAATAATTATCACATTGAGCTAGAAGTTTACATCGGAAATGAGCAATTTGAACCCGTAAAAATTTCACACTCCAACCATAAATATTTATACTGGAACATCTTCCAGCAATTAGCTCATCACACTGTGAATGGCTGCAATCTACAAATCGGAGATATGTATGCTTCCGGAACCATCAGCGGCCCCATCAAAGACTCTTTCGGGTCGATGCTTGAGCTTAGCTGGCGGGGAACGGAACCATTGACTATGCCCGACGGTTCGGAGAGAAGGTTTATTGAAAACGGCGACACGGTTATCATGAAAGCCTATGCTGAAAAAGATGGCTTAAGGATTGGGTTTGGTGTGGTGAGTGCGAAAGTAATTGCCTAAGAGGTTGCCTTTTGCGGTCTTCTGAAATTTCGGTTTCTGTTTTTCCAATTTCTGTTCTGTGGCTTATTGACATTATTGACATGCTGCGCATTGCTTTGCTGCACGGGTGCAGCTTGAACCAAGCCAGCAGAAAATGGATGATCCTGAACAACAGGAATCATTTTCCCAATCAACTTTTCAATGGCCTTCAGATCCGGTCTTTCTTCTGCATCGCAGAATGCAATAGCTATACCAGAGTTTCCGGCTCTTCCTGTTCTTCCGATTCTATGCACATACGTTTCAGGCACTTCCGGTAGGTCAAAATTGAAAACATATTGTAGCTCATCGATATCGATACCCCTGGCGGCTATGTCGGTGGCCACAAGCACGCGCAATACACCGGCCTTGAAATCGCCGAGCGCCTTCTGTCTGGCTTGCTGACTTTTGTTGCCATGAATGGCGGCGGCTTGAATATCATTTACAAGCAGAAATTTCACCACTTTATTAGCACCGTGTTTGGTTCTGGTAAAAACCAAGGCTGTGTCCATCTGCTTTGATTCCAAGAGATGTTTTAATAATTTAGGCTTATCTGCTTTATTGGTGTGATAAAGACTTTGTTCAATCTTGTCGACTGTGCTCGAAGGAGGGGTAACTTCCACCCTTGCCGGATTTTTTAGCAAGGACTGAGACAATTTTTGAATCTCAGGGGGCAAGGTAGCCGAGAAAAAAAGCGTTTGTCGTTTTTCAGGCAGATAGCTAATAACCCTTTTCACATCATGAATAAAGCCCATGTCGAGCATACGGTCGGCTTCGTCGAGAATGAAAATTTCGAGCGACTTTAGCAAAACAATCTTTTGATTCATCAAATCGAGTAACCTGCCCGGTGTTGCGATGAGCACATCCAAGCCTTTGCGGATTTGTTGCACCTGCGCGTGCTGAGAGACGCCTCCGAAAATTACAGCATGACTAACCTTAAGGTGTCTGCCATAGGCTGCAAAACTCTCATCAATCTGAATTGCCAACTCACGCGTTGGTGTGAGTATGAGCGCTTTGATTCCTCCTGATTGAAACTTCTTTTCGCTGAGCAGCTGCAACACCGGGATGGCGAATGCGGCTGTTTTTCCTGTTCCTGTTTGTGCACATCCCAGCAGGTCTCTGCCTTGCAGCGCCACGGGTATGGATTGTTTCTGAATGGGGGTTGGGTTGGCATAGCCTTCCTCAGTGAGCGCATTTAATATGGGCTCAATCAATGCTAAATCTTTGAATGACATAATTTTTAAATAAAATTTTGCTGGCAAAGACGTTGCATTTTCTGAATCAGCGACACAATTAAATCTTCAATCGGCTTGCAACTTGCCTTGGAGATGATTGATAATTTCGGTGTCAAAGGTAAGCGAAAAGGTAAGCCCTTTTACATTTTTACCAAAAACAGGCCTTCTCACGCCATTAATATCCAAGGAATTTCTGCCCGATAAACATTTTTCAACCCGCCGATTCCATACAAATTTGAAGTTGAATTCCAAATTTGTATGGATTTTCAATCAATGTTATCAAAACGGCATACGTTCTTATAAAATTAAAGGATGTTAAATTCATGGAGCAAAATTGAGCATGAGTGCAAATGCGCTTTTAGAATTATATTTGGCCCGTCAAAAAAAAACCATTATTCATGAGCAAAGCCATTTATGATTTTCTTAGCAAGGAGCTGAAACAAATCGATGAAGCAGGACTGTATAAAAGAGAGCGCATCATTCTAAACCCGCAAGGTGCTGATATCAAAGTGGGTAAAGGCGAGGAAGTGATTAATTTCTGTGCAAACAACTATTTGGGGCTTTCTTCGCATCCTGAAGTGATCAAAGCAGCACATGAAGCATTAGACACACATGGATTTGGCATGTCGAGTGTTCGCTTCATTTGCGGCACACAAGATATTCATAAAACCTTGGAGCAAAAGCTCTCTGAATTCCTGGGCACGGAAGACACTATCCTTTATGCAGCCGCTTTTGATGCCAATGGCGGTGTTTTTGAACCCTTGTTTGGTCCGGAGGATGCTATCATCAGCGATGAGCTGAATCATGCTTCGATTATTGATGGTATTCGCTTGTGCAAAGCGGTGCGCTATCGCTATAAAAACAACAATATGGAAGACCTGGAAGCCAAGCTGAAGGAAGCTCAAGCACAGCGCTTCAGAATCATTGTGACGGATGGCGTGTTTTCCATGGACGGCTATATTGCGCAATTGGACAAGATTGTGGAATTAGCTGAAAAATATGATGCATTGATTATGGTGGACGACTGCCACAGTTCAGGCTTCCTGGGCAAAACCGGACGCGGCACAGCCGAACATTGCGGCGTATTCGGCAAGATCGACATCATCACCGGTACCCTAGGGAAGGCTTTAGGCGGTGCGATGGGCGGCTTTACATCCGGAAAAAAAGAAGTAATAGATATGCTTCGTCAGCGCTCCCGTCCTTATCTGTTTTCCAATTCTTTGGCGCCATCGATTGTAGGAGCAAGCATCAAGGTGTTGGAATTGATAAGCACTACTACAGCACTTCGCGACAAGTTAATGGACAATACAGCATATTTCCGCAAAGCTATGACCGAAGCGGGCTTCGACATCAAACCCGGAGTACACCCCATCACCCCTGTTATGCTGTATGATGCCAAGCTGGCACAAACCTTCGCAGAAAAACTCCTTACAGAAGGCATTTATGTGATTGGCTTCTTCTACCCTGTGGTTCCTAAGGAACAGGCGCGCATTCGGGTGCAGATTTCCGCTGCGCATGAGCGCCGTCACCTTGACAAAGCCATTGCAGCATTTACCAAAGTAGGTAAAGAATTGGGGGTGATATAGGAGATCAGTTGAATTTTTGGACTCTGGCTTCAAACTTTCTCAAACTAAAATTGAAATTGATTGAAAAGCTCTTGAAACAATCGGCTACTGAAAATGATGGGGCGTGAATATTTTCTTTGCTACATCGAATAATTGGGGTGAGAAGCTATATTAGCCATCGCTAATTCCATGTATTGAAGATTCTGTTCTACATCGAAATTCTTGCCACTTTGTTCTCCTTGATGGGCGTGTACCTGGCAGCACGAAACAATGTGAGCACCTGGCCAATCGGCATGATTGGTGTGGCTTTGCTAGGTTATATATTTTCGGAAACCGGTTTGTATGCCGAAGCAGTGCTGCAAGTCATTTATTTCTTCATTTCACTTTATGGCTGGTGGAAATGGAAAAGTCTCGATAACGGAGAACAAGCCAAACATTATTTCCATATTCCACCTTCACTTTTAGGATCGCTGTTGCTTATATGGTTGCTCAGCTCTTCAGTGTTTGGATATTTCCTTTCGCAAATTCAAAGTTCAGCATTACCCTATCTCGACACGGCTATGGCCACCGGCGGCATACTCATCACCTGGATGATGGCAAAGAAATACATCGCACACTGGATTTGCTGGATAGTGATTGATTTTTCGAATATTGGCATCTTTCTATACAAACAGCTTTACATTACCGCATTCCTCTATTTTTGCTTTGGCTTGATGGCCATTTACGGATATCAACATTGGAAAAAAACATTGATAGCGGCATCATCCGCATAGCGATTACCGGTCCGGAATCAACGGGAAAATCTGCTTTAGCGGAGTCACTTGCACAACATTACCACGCAAAATGGATACCCGAATATGCCCGTGAATATTTGCAAAAAAATGGTCCTGCCTACTCATTTGACGATATCACCCATATCGCAATGATGCAACAGGATCGCGAGCAAAGCGCTTCAAAACAATCTGATCTGATTTTTTGCGACACTGATGCATTGGTTTGCAAAATCTGGCAAGAATATGTTTTTGGCAGAACCGCTCCTCTAGTTCAGGACTGGTTTGAGAAAACCACCTACACCTACACACTACTTTGCAACATTGACTTGCCCTGGGAGCCTGATCCGTTACGCGAACATCCAAATGAACGTGAAGAGCTCTTTATACTGTATGAAAGGCATTTGATGCAACATAAACGGCCATTTGGAATTGTCAATGGACAAGGGTATGAACGATTGGTATGTGCCATCAACCTACTCCAAAACGTCGGTATTAAAAATTTTAACCCATGACAGCACCTTTCCACAACTTTGAAGCCTTAGACATTCGCATTGGAACAATCATTGATGCAAGGGTATTTGAAAAAGCGCGAAAACCAGCCTATCAACTCCGAATTGACTTTGGTAAAGCCGGCATCAAACAATCGAGTGCGCAAATCACCGATTACTATACCTGCGATGCTTTAATTGGCAAACAGGTGGTAGCCGTCATCAATTTTCCGGTGAAGCAAATTGCTAATTTCTTTTCAGAATGTCTCGTGTTGGGCATACCTGATGACAATGGTAAAGTGGTGTTGCTTCAGCCCGAGCGAGCAGTAAGCGATGGTTTAAAAATTGCCTGATTGGATTGAAGATTAAAAGCTCCTTAAGTCTGATTAAAACTAAGGGTTTAGCTATACATTTGCATAAATTACTGCTTATGTTGAAATTCAGAAAAGTGCATCGAGTTATTGCCATTATTGCCGGGTTTTGGCTTTTGGTGGTAGCATCCACAGGTTTGATGCTGGGTTGGAAAAAAACAGTTGGAAATCCGCTGCAAGCTCCCAACGAAAAAGGGCTCACCGACAATCTTACTGAATGGCTTCCACTTGGCGAACTAAAGCTAATTGCCGACAGCACGGTGCTGAGTCATAAGCCAGAAGCCAAAACAGCTTCATTTAAAATTGATATTCGTTCTAAATTTACGATTGTAAAATTCATCTACTCCAAGGATTTCAAGGAAGTGCAAGTAGATGGCGCTACCGGAAAAGTACTTGCTGTGAACCACCGTAATGGCGACTTGATAGAAAAAATTCACGAAGGTGAGATTTTTGATATGGCTTTTGGAAGCGGCTCGTTTTTCAAACACTTTTTAGTGTCTTTAGGTAGTCTTTCCCTACTTACTTTAGGCATTAGCGGACTTTGGCTATGGTTTGAACCGGTGATGAGAAGAAGAGCACAACGCAAAGAAATGAATTCTTAAATATTCGCCTTTTTATAATGAAACTCCTCATTACATTGTTGATTTTAGCTTCGGTATTTTTTGCAGCGTGTCAGACTTCGACAGAGAATCAACTAACAGATACAAACATAAAGGACACTGTACTCTCAAGCATACCGGCTGTTGCGGCAACGGTGAGTTTTAGGGCAGGATACGGCGATTATGACTTTACGGTGAAAGGTACGCTGCTAGGCGACAGTTCGGAAATTTTCGTTCAACACAAAGGAACCGATTACAACGGTTCTGATTTTGGGCTTAAACTGCCAGGTAAATTAAGCGGTGCCTTATGTGCCGATGTGAATGAAAATTTTAAACCGGAATTATATATTTGGACACGCACTCCTAAATACAAAAATGGTCATTTAATCGGCTTTGAGTTTGCTTCAAAGAAAACAGATATACAGCTACCTGAGCTTCCGGCAAAGTATGCCGAAGGATATAATGGCCGAGACACCTTTTACATAAAACAAGATCATTTGATTCGTAGTTTTCCTGTGTATGAAATCGGAGCCGGAGCAGCCGTAGAAACCGGGAAAATACGTTCGCTTTGGTATTCCCTAAACACCGAAGGTAAACTCATTCTCATAAACTAATCCTTATCCATGATTAAACTAACATCATTTTGGTGCCTGACCTTCGCTCTAAGCTTTTGTCTAGCATCGCAAGCGCAGTTGCTCCATGTTGAACAAATGCCTGTAACGGTGGAGCAAAGACTAGTGAAATCACCTGCTGACTTTAGCGCTTCTACAAGCATCAAACAAGATGGCCAGTCGCTCATGATCGAAATCATTGTAAAAGACGATGAATGGGTGCGCAATATTGACCATAAAACCAATTACGATAGAGTAGAAATCTATTTTGCCCGTGAATACACCGACTATGTGGATTATATCTATGGTGAGACGAATGGCATGCCACGACTATTTCGACAAACTACCGAGCCATCGAGCTTGGTGGATTTGAAAAGCTTTATCGAGAATGCCGACTATCCTAAAAAAGCACCTTCGAAAGAATATCCCCTTCCGACTCCGGACAAATTAAGCAGAAAAATCATTCCGATTGGTTTGGTGGGTATTGAGCTGCCTGCTGAAGAAAACGGCAAAGCCAAAATGCTGCTTACGGATCTTTATCATCCCTTTGAGAAAAAAGTGAAACAAGCGATGGGAAACATCGCGCAAATGGTCAATTACACTTTCGAAAAGCTAAGCGACGGTTATGTCATCAAAGCTAAAGTAGAGAAAGAAGCTCTGGGATTTTTTTCCATTCCGGAAACCAAAAATTTCCGGATGATGGTGGAGGTATATGACGCGGATGCTTCACATGTGAAGCAGGTTAGTGTAGCTTCGTTGAATAAGTCGAGAGAAGCGCTCAGGCCATTTTACTTTCAAAAGATTAAACTTGAGCAGCCATTTGTGTATCAGCTGCAAGGCGTAAATCCAAAAGCGCTGAAAAGTACGAATATTAGCATCAATGGATTTTATGGACAACAAGGTGTGAGCGCCTTTGGTGAATTGGTGCAAAGCATTATTTACGATCGCAATGTAATTTCTGAAGCCGATTTGATTGAATATTTTTTCCACGCAGAAAGTTATACATCTGAAACTGCTCAGACAGGTGAGTTTTCCTTTGATATTATCACCTTCAAAGCGCATCATCAAAGGCCATTCGTAGAAAACGAGCGGATGTTCATTTACCAAGGAACGGTTCAAAGCTCCAAAATATTTGCCTACGATCGTGCAAAAACTTCGAACATGGTTAATATGCCGGCGGTGCTACCCAACAATTACCCCGGTTTAGTGCTTTATGATTACGAACCAGAAGAACACAATGGGTGGAGCGATTGCGGCACCTGCTCTGATGAAGTGGTGAGCATCTTCAGCTTGCGCGATCCGGGAAATCCGGTTCAGGTTTTCACCATAGGCGCCAAGCTAAGACGTAGCGGTGAGTTGTTTTTGGAGCGCGATACTTATCGCAATGTGAAAGACTTTGACGTGAATTGGGATGTTCCCGGAAAAAGTTTCACGGTAGATATCATTTTCAGACCCGAATCCCGACAGAAAAACTTTAGGGTTAGCTATGAAATTGACGAGCAACTTGTGGTGAAAAAGCGATAAAGTGCTACTGTTAAAAAGCAATAAAACCAAATCGAACAGGGGGATTGTATTGTTACTTAGCCAAAGCTAACGATACCTCCATGAATAAATCACAATCATATCCCGAACTGCTCGTCATAGGTGGCGGATTTGCAGGAATAGCCCTGATTAAAGCCCTTCGCAATGCCCCGTATAATATCACCTTGATAGATAAACATAACTATCACACCTTTCAACCTTTACTGTATCAGGTCGCGTCAGGAGGTTTAGGTGCCGATGCCATAGGCTATCCTTTTCGATTGATTTTCAGAAATCAGAAGAATTTTAATTTTCGCATGGCAGAAGTGTTAAGGATCGTGCCTGAAGCGAAATGTGTGGAAACATCGGTAGGGGATTTTAAATATGATTATCTGGTAATTGCGTCCGGTTCCACCACCAATTTCTTTGGTATGAAGGAAGTGGAAAAATGGAGTATGCCTATGAAAACCATTCCCGAAGCATTAGACTTGCGCAGTGATATTTTACAGGAATTTGAATATGCGCACTACACCAACGACCCAGTAGAACGTGCCCGGCACATGACCTTTCTGGTGGTAGGCGGCGGGCCAACAGGCGTGGAAACCGCAGGAGCCTTGGCCGAATTCCAAAAATTTGTTCTCCCGCATGATTATCCTGAGTTGGATAAAGATTTGATGAAGGTATATTTGGTAGAGGCTGGACCAAGACTATTAGCGGGAATGAGTGAAAAATCATCGGCAAAGGCCAAACAATATCTCGAACAATTCGGTGTGAAAGTACTGCTCAACACAGCCGTAACAAACTACGACGGACAAGAAGCCACACTTAACAACAGTAAAACCATTCCCACCAGCACCGTAATTTGGGCAGCAGGTGTGAAAGGCCAAATCATTTATGGTATTCCAAAGGAATCATTGGTGGGGAATCGCATTAAAGTTGATGCATTTAACCACGTTGAAGGGTTTGATGATATTTTCGCATTAGGTGATGTGGCCGCGATGATTAGCGAAGACACCCCTCGCGGACACCCTATGGTAGCACCGGTGGCTGTGCAGCAAGCCAAACATTTAGCCAAAAACTTAAAACGCCTGAGCAAATCCAAAAATATACTACCATTTCTCTATAAAGACAATGGCTCTATGGCTACGGTAGGACGCAACAAAGCAGTGGTTGATTTGCCCTGGACAAGTTTTGGTGGCTTCTTTGCCTGGTTGGTGTGGATGTTTCTTCACCTGATGCTTTTGGTAGGCTTCCGCAATCGAGTGGTCACCTTCATTGACTGGACCTGGAATTACTTCAGCTATGAACGTGCACTCCGACTCATTGTCAGGACTTTTGATGCAGAAGAAGTAGCTAGAGCACGAACAGCTACCGCAAAATCGAACATTTTATAATTGTTATCTACTGTAATGAGCCTAAGTCCACAATTTTGCGCACGATCGCAATGGCAAATATAAAGGCATAAGACAGCCTCATCTCAATAACCTACAGGCGCTATTTTTGTACCCCAGTGAGCCATAATATCAGATATCCGATATATGCTTTTTAACCTATTGCTTATATCTTGTAAGGTTTTACAATTAAGCTTGTTTAGTTGGTTTTGAAATTACACTATTTACCTTAGCGATGTTCATGGTCTCATTTCAATCAATAAGATTTACCACACACCCTTTAAAACAAAACTACTTCGGTTTCACGCAATAACAGAAGTGCTAGTTTAAAGCTTGTTCGTCTCTGTGATGATTATAAATTTATGGGAATATCACTTACAAATAAGTTTGGCAAGATAAGTATGCATAAGATGGTTTTTAATTAACTTATCTTAGCGGCAGATAATTCTTCTACTTAATGAAATCACTCAAACAATTCACCCACCAATATCAACTCAGCAAAACCCTTCGGTTTGAATTGGTCCCTGAAAGAAAAACTAAAGAAAACATCGAGAAGAATGGCTACATCGCCAAAGATTTTAGTCGTTCTGAAAGCTACAAAAAGGTGAAGCGCATCATCGATGAATACCACAAAGCATTTATTGAGCTGGCATTGAAAGAAGTAAAGCTGCAAAAACTCGATGAATTTGCAGCACTCTATTACAAAACAGAGAAAACAGACAAAGAAAATGAAGCTTACAAAAAGCTTCAGGATGACATGCGAAAACAAATAGCCACGGCCTTCAATAAAAGTGGTAATGCTGAGGCTGCTGCAATATTTAAAAATCTGTTTTTGAAGGAGTTAATCAAAGACGATTTAATACGATGGGTGAGTAATGATGAAGACCGCGGTTTTGTGGCAGAGTTCAAGGATTTCACCACGTATTTTACAGGTTTTCATGAAAACCGGAAAAACATGTACAAAGATGAAGCGATTTCTACGGCTATTCCTTTTAGGCTGATACATGACAATTTGCCAAAATTTCTTGACAATATCAAAGTATTTGAAAAAGCAAAGGAATATGGTGTTGACTTAGCTAATGTGGTCAATGACCTGGAAAGTGTAATGCAGGGCTTGACTTTGGATGAAGTGTTTACACTCGATTTTTTTAACCAAACGCTCACGCAAAAGGGTATAGAATTCTACAATATAGTTTTAGGCGGTATTGCTGAAAAAGGCAACAAAAAACGCCAAGGAGTAAATGAAAAGATTAATTTGTTTAACCAAAACACGGAGAAGAAAAACCTTGTGCCGCGAATGAAGCCGCTCTTTAAGCAGATTTTAAGCGACCGAGAAACCTCTTCTTTTGTGCTCGAACCCTTCAAGGACGATAACGAAATGTTGGTGAGTATTGAAAAATTTTATCAGTCAGAAATCATCAATTTGGAAGAAGCCGGCCATACGAGAAACATCATTGAGGAAGTGAACGATTTGCTGAAGCACTTTCAGGAGTATTCCCCCCATTTGATTTATCTGAAAAATGATACATCCCTCACGAATCTCTCCCAACATTTATTTGGCGACTGGAACTTGATCAAAGCCGCATTGGCCGATTGGCATGATGCACATTTTCCGCAAGGCGCAAAAGAAAAGCTGGAGAAGTATGAAGAACGAAAAGAAAAATGGCTCAAAAAAGATTTTTCGATTCAGGATATTGACATTGCGCTTGCTTCTTTTGATCATGAAAGCGTAAAATCTGCCTACAAACCTTCTATCATTGAATCTTACTTTGCTGCACTTGCAAAAAAAGACAAGGATGAATGGATTGACCTTCGAAAACAAATTGATGTGCGATACCAAGCCATCCGTGACTTGCTCAATACCGATTATCAAGGTAAAAGAAAATTGGCTGCCGATAAGGAAAACGTTGCCAAAATCAAAGCTTTTCTGGATAGCCTGATGGATTTGCTTCATTTTATCAAGCCTTTGATGCTCAAAGATACTTCCATTGAAAAAGATGAACTTTTTTATGGACAATTCATCCCATTGCATGAACAGCTTAATAAGCTGATTCCGGTGTACAATAAAGTGCGCAATTATCTTACGCAGAAGCCATACAACACCGAGAAGATTAAATTGAATTTTGAAAATTCGACTTTGCTCGATGGTTGGGATGTAAACAAGGAAGAAGACAATACCGGATTATTATTTGTGAAACAGGGCCAATACTACTTGGGAATAATGGATAAGAAACACAATAAAGTTTTTCGAAGTATTCCTAAAAAAAGCTCTGATAATAATGCCTTCAATAAAGTAAATTATAAACTACTGCCAGGCGCAAGCAAAATGCTGCCGAAGGTGTTTTTTAGCGATAAGAATATTAAATTTTATAATCCATCTGAAAAGATTATTGAAATAAGAAACCACGGCTCGCACACCAAAAATGGTAATCCGCAAGATGGGTTTGAAAAAAAAGATTTTAATCTGAATGATTGCCATGCCATGATAGATTTCTTTAAGATATCAATCAACAAGCATGAAGATTGGAAAAACTTTGGGTTTAACTTTTCTCCAACATCATCCTATCAATCTGTGGACGAGTTTTACAAAGAAGTAGAAAGACAGGGATATACTATTTCTTATACTTCGATTGACGAAGATTTTATCAATCAACTGGTAGATGAAGGCAAGCTCTACCTCTTCCGTATCCATAACAAAGATTTCTCACCCCACAGCAAAGGCAAGCCCAATTTGCATACGCTCTATTGGAAAATGTTGTTTGACGAACGCAACCTAAGCGATGTGGTATATAAACTCAATGGGCAGGCTGAAATATTTTACCGAAAAGCTTCGCTCAACTTAACCGAAACCGCTATACATAAAGCCGGAGAAGAGCTTACCAATAAAAATCCTGATAATAACAAAAAGACCAGCACTTTTGATTTTGATCTCATCAAAAACAAGAGATTTACCGAAGATAAATTTCAGTTTCATGTACCCATTACTCTGAATTTTAAAGCCGCAGGCAATGCCAATCTTAATGAAGAGGTGCGGAAGTTTCTGCAACAAAACCCCGATGTGCATATCATTGGCCTTGACCGGGGCGAAAGGCATTTGATTTACCTTACCTTAATCAATCAAAAAGGGGAGATTATTTTGCAGCAGTCGCTTAATACCATTGTGAGCGACAAGCAAAAGGTAAATTACCAGGAGCTATTGCACCGTAAGGAAGGCGACCGCGACGAAGCACGCAAAAACTGGAGCACCATCGCAAATATCAAAGAATTGAAAGAAGGCTACATTTCGCAAGTGGTTCACAAAGTGGCGCAACTCATGGTGCAGTACAATGCCATAGTGGTGATGGAAGATTTGAATTCTGGCTTCAAGCGTGGCCGTCAAAAGGTGGAAAAACAAGTCTATCAGAAATTTGAAAAGATGCTGATTGACAAATTGAATTACCTGGTTTTTAAAGATAATGATCCCATGCAGCCAGCGGGCGTGTTAAAAGCCCTGCAATTGGCCAATAAATTTGAAAGTTTTCAGAAGCTGGGCAAACAAAGTGGTTTCATTTTTTATGTGCCCGCTGCTTTTACAAGCAAGATTGACCCTGCTACCGGCTTCGTGAACATGCTCAATACTAAATACGAAAGCATCAGCAAGGCACAGGACTTTTTCAGTCGATTTGATTCCATCCGCTTTAATAGCGCAAAGGGCTACTTTGAATTTTCGTTTGATTACAACAATTTTCATGCAAAGGCTGCTGAAAGTAAAAGCCGCTGGACTGTTTGCACACTGGGCGAGGAACGCTACCGCTACAATCCACAAACCAAAGGCAGCGAAAAGGTGAATGTAACCGCCGTACTAAAAAAGCTTTTTGATGAAAATAAAATAAGCTACAGCCAAGGTGAAGAATTGCAGAAAGCCATTGTAGGTAATTCGGAGAAAAAGTTTCATTCCACCTTATTGCATTTGTTGGGCTTAACCCTTGCACTGCGCCACACCATTAGCGGCACGGAAGTAGATTATATTCTTTCGCCGGTGAGCAATAGCAAGGGCAATTTTTTCGACAGCCGAAATGCAGGCGATCAGCTGCCTGCCAATTCCGATGCCAATGGCGCATACAACATTGCGCGAAAAGGATTGATGTTGATTCACAAAATCAATGAAGCAAGCGATTTGAAAAAGCTTGACTTAAAGCTTGAAAATGCTTCCTGGCTTCGGTTTGCGCAAACGGAAGGTTAAATTTGAGTTGTTAACAACCTAAACAGTTGCATTACAGCAGCTTGGCACGGCTATTGTTAATAACTTCGTTCTTTGACATATTGTTTTATGGAAGCCTACCTTCAAATTACCTATTTGAACGACTTTGTATTTTGTCCCTATTCCATTTATCTTCATCAGGTATTTGACAATAGCGCAGAAGAAATGTATAGCGCTGCGCCTCAGCAACGTGGCAAAAGCGCGCATGCTTCGGTTGATGCCCCCAAGGCTAAATCGAGCAGCAAAATGCTGCAAGGCACTTATGTAATCTCCAATCAATTGGGAGTTTACGGCAAGATTGATACACTATATGTAAACGAAAAACGGCTTGTGGAGAGAAAATATCAGATCAAGACGATTTATCGGGGCTATTTCTATCAATTGTGGTCGCAATACTTTGCTTTGCTCGAGATGGGATATGAAGTGGAACACATTTCATTTTATTCCATTGCTGAGCGAAAACATTATCCTGTGCCACTACCCGGCGATAATGAGAAAGCTGAACTCCGGGCGCACATTAGAAAAATTGCCCGATTTGATTTTGAAAGCTCTTTTACTGTAAATCCCACAAAGTGTGCTAACTGTATTTACGCTTCACTTTGTGACAAAACCCATACCGACCATGTTTACGCATAAAGACATCGAACACCGCAGCTTATTTGTCATCAACGGCACCGAGCACCAACGCCTGAAAGTGAGTGCAGGCCGTCTGTTGCTCGAAAACACAGAAACCAAAAAGGCCATCACCAAGCTGCCCTTTCCTAAAATTTTAGGATTAATGGTCATTGGTCATACCACGGTTACAACGGCCATGATAGAGTCCTGCAATAAAAACGGCATTCCCTTGGTGGTGATGAAACCCAATTTCAGGCCGGTGTTTTATTATGGCAACATGGCCGAAGCCAATTTCTTGCTTCGCAAAAAGCAATTTGAGCAAGCTAAAGGCGATTTGGATATTGCCAAAGTGCTGATTCGAAACAAAGCGCAGAATCAATTGGCGCTCCTGCAAAAAATACGGGAAAAGTCACAAGCCTTAGATACTGCTAAAGCTACCATTACCGAAGGTTTGAAATGGATTGATAAGGCCGAAGATTTTCGCATGCTCATGGGTATGGAAGGGAAGATGGCCAAAGTTTATTTTCAGGCATACTTCGAATTTGCAGATTGGAAGCAACGCCTGCCACGTGTAAAACAAGATACGCTCAATGCCACACTCGATATTGGCTACACTATGTTATTCAATTTTGTGGAGTGTATGACCCGTCTGTTTGGATTCGACCCATACATGGGTGTATATCATCAATTGTGGTTCAGGCGTAAGAGCCTGATTTGTGATTTGATGGAGCCATTTCGCTGCATCGTCGAGCATCAGATTCGTAAATCAATAAAGTACGGCACATTTAAGCCCAGCGACTTTGAGCTGCGACGCAATGCCTACTATTTAAAGCCTGAGTTTAAGAAGGTGTATGTGAAAGTGTTTTTTGAAGCCATTATTGCCCATAAGTCTGACTTATATAAATATGTTCAGCAATACTACCGCTGCTTTATGGGCCGCAAAAGTGTAACCCAATATCCTGTTTTCAGCTATGAATAACGTGATCATCATTGCCTACGATATTTCGTCGAACAAAGTGCGAACGAAATTTTCCAAGTTTCTGGAGAAGTATGGAGTAAGAGTGCAGTTTTCGGTTTTTGAAGTCAAGAACTCTAAGCGCGTTTTGGATATTGTGCTGTACCAAATCGAAAACAAGTTTCAAAAACTATTTGAGTCCGGCGACAGCATTTACATTTTCCGCGCCGACCACAAAGAAACCATCCGCTATGGAAGTGCCCAATTGGTCGATCAGGATTTGATATTAATTTAGATTTTCTGCAAACCTTATGTTAGGTTAAGAAGCTGTTTTTATGCCAAGGTGCATTAAATAAAGACTTTTAGATGTTTCGATTTTAAAGGGGGGGGTAACGAGTCTTTCTATGTAATTTTTCTTTTCCCACATATTAGCGAAGAATAGTTATCTTTGTACCCAATTAGAGCCAATAAAGCCTTTTAAATTTCTACTGTAGTAGATGCTCTATCGCGCCATCTCATGGTATGCGTGCCAATAAAGCCTTTTAAATTTCTACTGTAGTAGATATTGCACTCGCTTTCTTTGCTGCTTTTTGCGCCAATAAAGCCTTTTAAATTTCTACTGTAGTAGATATTGGGTAAAAAAAAACTTTGATTATGTGGCCAATAAAGCCTTTTAAATTTCTACTGTAGTAGATAGTTTTCATGTTTTCTAAGATGTTTTATTGCCAATAAAGCCTTTTAAATTTCTACTGTAGTAGATGTTGTTTAAAATTGATTGTCTAAAAATTGCCAATAAAGCCTTTTAAATTTCTACTGTAGTAGATAAATCGGCGAAAGCGATGAGCAGCATGGCCAATAAAGCCTTTTAAATTTCTACTGTAGTAGATTCAAAAACAGGAAGGAATAACAGAAAACGCCAATAAAGCCTTTTAAATTTCTACTGTAGTAGATCAATCCGTTTCCCTCGCAAATTGCAAGAGCCAATAAAGCCTTTTAAATTTCTACTGTAGTAGATTTAATAAGTGGATTGCGTTTTCATTTTTGCCAATAAAGCCTTTTAAATTTCTACTGTAGTAGATATGACGGCCATCTTAAAGGTCTAGTAAAGCCAATAAAGCCTTTTAAATTTCTACTGTAGTAGATTCCACCCAAGCATTGACACGCTCCATGTGCCAATAAAGCCTTTTAAATTTCTACTGTAGTAGATCGCGTGGTGTGCATAATACACTAGACATTAGCCAATAAAGCCTTTTAAATTTCTACTGTAGTAGATCTTCATAAACAGCGCACTAAGCACAACGCCAATAAAGCCTTTTAAATTTCTACTGTAGTAGATTCAGATGGAAGTTCTAATGAATCAAAAGGCCAATAAAGCCTTTTAAATTTCTACTGTAGTAGATTAAACTCAGGCATGGTGTAAGGTATTGGCCAATAAAGCCTTTTAAATTTCTACTGTAGTAGATAGCCACTGTCGCGCGTTAATCAGTTAGAACGGCCAATAAAGCCTTTTAAATTTCTACTGTAGTAGATAGAAGATCTTGTAGTCATAATAGATTCCCTGCCAATAAAGCCTTTTAAATTTCTACTGTAGTAGATCAAGGTTTTGGGGACAAAAAAAATAAAAATCTGCCAATAAAGCCTTTTAAATTTCTACTGTAGTAGATGCAGCATTGTCATTTATTTTTTTTATGGGCCAATAAAGCCTTTTAAATTTCTACTGTAGTAGATCAGTCTCTAAACTCTGATAACGAAATTGCCAATAAAGCCTTTTAAATTTCTACTGTAGTAGATCAGCAACTCAGTCGCGAGTTTTACATAATGGCCAATAAAGCCTTTTAAATTTCTACTGTAGTAGATGTTTTTAGGTGCGAAGATGAAGTTGGAAGCCAATAAAGCCTTTTAAATTTCTACTGTAGTAGATTCTTCTGTTGCAGCAAAACTGCGTGAAGGCCAATAAAGCCTTTTAAATTTCTACTGTAGTAGATTTGCTCTTGTTATTCTGTACGGGATTAGCCAATAAAGCCTTTTAAATTTCTACTGTAGTAGATATCAGTTAGAACATTCCCTAATTCAATTTGCCAATAAAGCCTTTTAAATTTCTACTGTAGTAGATTTCCAATTCCTCCTTGTATTTGATTCTTATGCCAATAAAGCCTTTTAAATTTCTACTGTAGTAGATTTATTTCCGATATATTTAGAAGCGTTCTGCCAATAAAGCCTTTTAAATTTCTACTGTAGTAGATAGTAATAGTTGCAATGCAGAGAATCTTCGGCAATAAAGCCTTTTAAATTTCTACTGTAGTAGATAACAGTCTAATTCAAATTGCTTCCCCATTAACATATTTTTATTTTTGTTGCTAATTTAATATTATTGCAACAGATTAATTAAATGTTCTGCATATGAAAATTCGTTTCGTTATCTCTTTCGTAATTTTGTCTTTGGCCTGTTGCTTAGGTTTATTGCTGCCCGACCAAAACTTTTCCAGCGAAGCCAATTATAGTGCATCAGCAGCTGATATTGCCTGGATGCTCACAGCGGCAGGATTGGTTTTGCTCATGACGCCCGGTTTGTCCTTCTTCTATGGCGGTATGGTGAGTCGTAAAAACATTATCTCTACCATGCTGCAAAGTTTTATCGCCTTAGGCGTTATCACTGTGTTGTATGTGGTGGTAGGCTTTAGTCTTTGTTTTGGCGATAGCATTTATGGTTTAGTGGGCAATCCGGCCACTTTTTTTATGTTTCAGCATGTAGGTCTATCGAGCCATGCCACCGTTTCGCCCGAATTGCCATTGTTGCTGTTTGCCATGTTTCAGATGAAATTTGCCATCATCACCCCGGCCTTGATCACCGGAAGCTTTGCGGAGCGGGTAAAATTCAGCGCCTATATGTTGTTTATAGTTTTGTTTTCGCTGTTTATTTATGCGCCCTTGGCGCACTGGACCTGGCATCCTGAAGGTTTTCTCAACCGTTGGGGGGTACTCGATTTTGCCGGAGGCACCGTAGTGCATATGAGTGCAGGCTATGCCGCATTGGCCGGCGCGCTCTTGTTAGGGCCACGTAAGGAGAAAAATGGACATCACCCCACCAATATTGCTTTTGTGATTCTGGGCACAGGCATGCTTTGGTTTGGCTGGTTTGGCTTCAATGCCGGTTCGGCCTTAGGGGCAAATGCAACAGCTATTCAAGCTTTCTCTACCACGGTGGCCGCTTCGGCAGCTGCCATGATGGCTTGGGTGTTTTTCGATGCCATCCGCGACAAAAAGGTAAGTGCAATGGGAGCCAGCATAGGGGCAGTGGTTGGCTTGGTGGCCATTACACCGGCAGCGGGTTTTGTGAGCATCCCACAAAGTTTATTCATTGGTTTTGTCTCATCCATCATCAGCAATCTGGCAGTGAGCGCCAAAAACAAATCTAATCTTGATGATACATTAGATGTTTTTCCCTGTCACGGAATTGGTGGCATTTGCGGAATGATTCTTACAGGCGTATTTGCCAAGGATGTGGGTTTATTTTACGGGCAAACGGAAACCTTTCTCTATCACCTGCTTGCGCTGCTGATAGTGTCGGTGTTTACCTTTGGCGGTTCATATATTCTGTTTAAAATCACAGCACTTATTGTTCCGCTTAGGGTGAGCGCCGATGATGAGCAGCAAGGTCTGGATCATACACAGCACGGCGAAGTGTATCTGTGAAGCTTTTCGCTTGCAACTGTTTAAGGTTTTGAGCGGTTATAATGAAAAATCATTTCAGCCTTCTGCATCGATCGCTGCAATATTTTACTTCGTCCCATGCTTTTTCCCATTTTTTGCGCCAAGTGAATGGACGACCACAGACAATGCAAGTTTTCTCGGGCAAGTGCTGTTTTTTTACACCTTTCATATATAGATTCGTAATAAATTTAGCTGCCTAAAGCTTCTTTGTAAGCCTTGAGCACCCGTTCGCGGGCAAATTTATGATCTACCATCGGGCGGGGATAACGCGTGAAATCTTCGAACTCAGGTACCCATTTGCGAACATATTCCAGTTTTGGGTCAAATTTTTGGGTTTGCAAATCGGGGTTAAACACACGAAAATAGGGAGCAGCATCGCAACCACTACTCGCAGCCCACTGCCAGCCCCCCACATTGCTTGATAATTCGAAGTCGAGCAACTTGGCGGCAAAATAGGCTTCACCCCAGCGCCAGTCGATGAGCAGATGTTTAGTGAGAAAACTCGCCACTATCATGCGCACGCGGTTGTGCATGAAGCCGGTGGTATTGAGCTCGCGCATGCCGGCATCTACGATCGGATAGCCGGTTTGGCCTTCGCACCAACGCTCAAAATCTTCTTTGCTGTTGCGCCAAGGCACCTGATCGTAAGCTGGTTTAAAAGCCTTATCGACAGAATGAGGAAAATGCCAAATGATCATGAAATAAAAATCGCGCCAGATTAATTCATTCAAATAGCCTTCGCTCAGTTCCAAACCAATAGCTGCTAATTGACGAATGCTAATCGTACCGAAGCGCAAATGCACGCTTAACCGAGAAGTGCCTTTAATGGCCGGGTAATCGCGCTGAGTTTTGTAGCGGCGTATGGTTTCGCGGTCGGGAATATGCGATGGAAAGTCGATTTTGCTAGGCTTGAAATTCATTTGTTCAAGTGCAATTAATGGCTCTGCTTGGGTTTTACGAAAATGATGGAAGTATTCTTCATTGGGGTAAGGCTTTAGATAAAAGGCATTAACCTTTGACTTCCATTTGCGTGAATAGGGTGTGAACACCGTGTAGGGTTTGCCGTCATCTTTTAGCACTTCATCTTTTTCGAAGATACATTGGTCTTTAAACGTGTGAAAGGCCACCCCAAGCGATTTTAAGATTTCAGCCATTTTTGCATCCCGTTCGCGAGCGTAAGGCTCATAGTCATGGTTGGTAAACACGGTTTTAGCTTTGAGCTGTTTAACCAATTCCGGAAGAATTTCTTCAGGCATACCATAGCGCACCATTAAGTCGGCTCCTAAAGCCGAAAGCTCTTTCTTGAGCCGCTCTATTTGCCGATAAATAAAGGTGACACGGGCATCGTAACGATCGCCGAGTTTGTCGAGTATATGACGATCAAATATGAATAACGCCTGCACCGTTTGCCCGCTCTTGAGCGCATGATAGAGTCCTGCATTGTCATGCAATCGCAAATCGCGCCGAAACCAAAAAACATGCATATATGATTTTTTTTAAATAGGCTTAACAACACGCAAATAAAAATGTTTGTGTGCCATTCTGATCAATTTACCTTCAACTTTCAGGCAAATCATACATAGGAATAATATTAAAAGGGTAGAAGGTTTTTATTGCTTGTGTATCAAGAAAAATGGCAAAAATTTGATTTATTAAATCTACGCAGCCGGATGAAGCGCTGGTTTTACAATCATTATTTCTAAGTTAACCTTACATGACCTGTATCTAACACGCTAAGTTAACAGTATAATAAGCAACCTTAACACTTAAAAACTTATTGTATTATGAATAGACTTCAAACCATTGCTGTAAGCGCAGCATGCGCAGTTGGCATTCTTGCCCAGGCGCAAAATCAAATGTTTTCTGAAACCAATATCTGGACTTGCTATGATCAGGTGAGCAAACAAAACTTCAAGTACCAATCGTCGGGCAACATAAATATCAATGGCAGAAATTATCAGAAGCTACACATGGCAGCGGGTAATCAGCCGTTTGAATTTAATGTAGATCAAAGCACACTGATAGGTGGTCTTAGAGAAGATGGGCAGAAAATTTGGTTTTTGCCCAATGGTGCATCTGAGCCATTTATGCTCTTTGATTTCAGTCTGCAAAAAGGCGATCAGGTGCAATTGAACATTTTTGAAACCACCGATGGAGAAAGTTTTACGGTAAGCCAGCGCGAAGGCATTGTGTATAAAACCGAACAAGTGATGTTGGCAGGAATGAATCGCAAAAAGCTATTCATTAGCTCGCCTGCGTTAGTGAACGCACTGCCCGAGTCAGAACACTTTCGCTTAGATCCCTTTGCAGATGTATGGATTGAAGGCATTGGTGCCAATTCTGGCTTAATCAACAGAATGCCGGATTGGGGAACTGCGGTAAATGATTTGCCGGTACTGAACTGTTTGACCAAATCAGGAAGTGTGATTTATTCTAACACACGCGGTCATTTGACATCGAGCAACGATCCTTGCTTTGTGATTCCTGAAACATTCAATCTAGATGTGTATTTAGGCAATGCCGAAGACCCTACCTCATTACGCGAATTGGTAGCGGCTATCCCTAAGCTTGCGCCAAATCCGGTAGAGGATTTTGCCAGAGTAAGCAATCTTGCGCCGCGAGCCAATTACAAGGTTGAAATTTTTGCCATGAGTGGTGAGCGTATTTCAGAAGAAGAAGCCATGTCAGAAAATGGTGTGCTCACGCTGAATATGAGAAACCTGAGAAGAGGTGTTTATTTTATCCGTTTAACTTCTACCGGTCAGAATTTCACTTTAAGATTTGCCAAAATATAAATTTTAAGCAACAACCAAATAGAAAAGCCGCTTGACGATTGTCGTTGCGGTTTTTTTTATTTCGATTTTTTTAATGCAACTTTGTTGCAAATACAAAATGTTTGCATAAATTTGATGCCATTAAGAACGATATGATGCAAAAGAAACTTCCAGTTACCGTATTGTCAGGCTTTTTAGGTGCTGGCAAGACCACGCTGCTCAATCATGTGTTGCACAACAAAGAGAATCTGAAAGTGGCTGTGATTGTGAACGATATGAGCGAGGTGAACATCGATGCACGTTTGGTGGAAAACGAAAATGTGCTTTCGCGAACTGAAGAGAAACTGGTGGAAATGAGCAATGGCTGCATTTGCTGCACGCTGCGCGAAGACCTGATGCAGGAAGTCGAGAAACTGGCCCTTGAAGGACGCTTCGATTATCTGCTCATCGAAAGCACGGGCATCAGCGAGCCGGTACCGGTGGCGCAAACTTTCAGCTTTGTGGATGAAGAAAAAGGCATTGACCTTTCGAAATTCAGCTACATCGACACCATGGTCACCGTGGTGGACTGCTTTAATTTCTTTAATGATTTTGGCACCAATGAATTGCTGATGGACCGCAAGCTCACGGATATGGACGGCGACTATCGCACGATTGTGAATCTGCTCACCGATCAGATTGAGTTTGCCAATGTGATTATACTCAACAAAACTGATCTGGTGGACAAAGATACCGTAGGTGTGCTGGAAGCGGCCATTCGAAAACTGAATCCCGGGGCAAAAATTCTGAAAACAGCGCATGCGCAGGTGGCCCCGTCTGCCATTCTCAACACCGGACTTTTTGATTTTGAAGAGGCTCAAAGCAGTGCCGGGTGGCAAAAAGAGCTTGAGGGCGGCGAACACACTCCTGAAACAGAAGAGTATGGTATCTCATCCTTTGTGTTCAGGGCACAAAGACCGTTTCACCCGGAGCGTTTCTGGAAGTTTCTCAACGACGATTACCCCAACAATGTGATTCGGGCCAAAGGGCTATTCTGGCTGGTATCGAAACCGGATATGGCGATTAGCTTTTCTCAAGCTGGCGGTTCTTCGCGAATTGATAAAGCTGGAGTTTGGTGGGCAAGCATGCCTCTTGCTGAAAGATATCGTTATGCTTCTTTCATAGCCAATCAGGAACAAATTGAATCGCGCTGGCACAAGCAATGGGGCGATCGGATGAATGAAATCGTTTTTATCGGACAGGATATGGACAAAGAACTCATCACAGAAATGCTCAATGATTGCCTGCTGAAGGAAGAAGAAGATTTCATTTTTGAGAAAAGGTTGCCGCTTTCAGATCCTTTTCAAGACACACTGGCTTACTAATTTTAAAACTAAATGAATATGAAAAACTTTACTATCACCCTTTTCGTTTCGCTGATAATCAATGTATTGTTAGCCCAAAACACAACGCTTCGCAACCTGCCGGAAGGCGCTCCGGTAAGAGACTGGATGATGACCGGAACGGTACAAGGCACACCGGAATGGGGATCATACCTTGGGCATAATATTTATGGCGATGAGGCCTTCGGCGAAAAATACAACAACACCGGACAGGCCACAGTAGTGGGCATAGTGGCACACCACCGTGGTCATGCTTCCGGCTCCAACAATGAAGCATGGTATCGTGTACACAACGTAGCGGCCAATGGTCTGCCGGGCAGCGTTGTAGGAGGTAAGCGCATTCGCTTATCAGATATAAATCGTTCGGGCGATGCATTTGTGGTGATGTTCGATAACCCTGTAACGGTGAATGGCGACTTTTTCGTGATGTGGGATTTGATGGACTACAGCCATGGCACACAAGCAGGAGACACACTTAGATTGTTGGCCGGCGAAGAAGGAAGCCGACCTGAGAGCGATCATGCTAACTTTGGCCGAAATGTAGTACGTTGGCATAGTCATGGACCAACAGCGGCCTGGAAAGATTTTTTAACGCAGAACTTCTCGCCTTACAGTATTTATTTTGCCATATATCCCATAGTTTCCGATGTCCCGGCAAGTGCCAACAACGTGGACAAGCCAATTAACTTGAATTATTTTCCTCAGCCATGTCGGGATCTGTTAAACCTGAGTTTTGATGCGCCTGCCAATGGAGAATATACCCTTGAATTGATTGGCTTGGATGGAAAAAGATATCATCATGAGAGAGTATCGCTTGCCAAAGGAGAGCAAAACTTGCAGTTTGATGTAAACCAAATAGCCTCAGGCAATTTCATCGCCATCATCAGAAGCGGCTCATTTCAGGTTGCTCGATTGCTTCAAAAAAATTAAACAGAAATGCGTAAGGGCACTTTTTTCATTGTTTTGATTTTGCTGAGTATGCAAGCATGCAAGAAGCAGCAACCTGAGGATCAGTTGCCCCCTGAAATCAGTTTGCTAAGTATTGCTCCGGCAATCACATCCGACTCTGTCTGTGGGACAATTAGTCAAGATGTGATTCCGCTTGCTTACAATGAAATCATGACTTTGAGAATTCTTTTCACAGATGATGTCGCGCTTTCTCAGGCCAAGTTCGACATTCATCACAATTTTGATTGTCATGGGCATAAAAGTCAGAAAAGTGGAACTGTTTGGAATCAGATAGAGATTTTTCCCTTGACAGGTAAATCAAAAGAATTGGAAATCAGCTTCACTCCACCAGAGAATGTGGTTCCCGGCAATTATCATTTTGGCATAATGGCAGTGGATGCCGAAGGGCGACTGTCCCATCCCCTTTATTTCGACTTGAAAATCTTTGACCCCATTGATACACAAGCTCCTGTGATAAGTTTAAATAGGCCTGAAGCGAATCAGCAAATCAATTTAGGAAGCCCCATGCTGTTCGAAGGCAATGTTAGCGATGACACTTCAATGGATTTAGGAGAGATTGAAATCAGTATTATTTCTCCCACGGGAATCAGCTTTTCCGTGCAACGGATTGACATTCCTTCGGGCTCAGGGGCGAACTTTGATTTTAGCTTTAGCTATAATATTCCTACGTTTTTTGTGGCTGGTGATTATACTATAAGCATCATTGCAAAAGATTGGCGAAATAATGAGACGCTGCTGCTGCGGATGATTCGATTGATAGCTTAGCATTCCCTTCATTAATAAACAGCTCGAAAGCAATTGTCCGTTCTGCTTTCAGCAATAAAAAAAGCCTGTCTTTCGGGACAGGCTTTTTTATGCTATCCAATCATCTTCGAAGGATCTACCCATTGGGTAAATTGTTCATCGCTGAGCAGGTTGAGTTCAATTGCAGCCTGACGGAGTGTTTTGCCTTCCTTATGCGCCTTCTTGGCAATTTTAGCGGCATTTTCATAGCCGATATGTGGATTGAGCGCGGTTACCAGCATCAGCGAGTTTTCGAGATGCTGCTGAATCACTGCGCGGTTGGGTTCTATGCCTATGGCACACTTGTCGTTAAACGAAACACAAGCATCGCCAATCAAACGAGCCGATTGCAATACATTGGCTGCAATCACAGGTTTGAACACATTAAGTTCGAAATGTCCATTGCTTCCGCCTATGGACACTGCCACATCATTGCCAATCACCTGAGCACAAACCATGGTGAGCGCTTCTGGTTGTGTTGGATTCACTTTTCCGGGCATGATCGATGAACCGGGCTCATTATCCGGGATAATAATTTCGCCAATGCCGCAACGTGGGCCTGAAGAAAGCATGCGTATATCGTTGGCAATTTTCATCAAAGACACCGCTGCACGCTTCAATGCGCCGGAAAGTTCCACCATGGCATCGTGGGCAGCCAAAGCTTCAAATTTATTAGGCGCTGTTACGAATGGATAACCTGTAGAAGCCGCAATTTTCTTTGCCACGAGCACATCATATCCTTTAGGTGTATTCAAGCCGGTGCCAACTGCTGTGCCGCCAAGCGCTAATTCAAGCACCATTTCCAATGCATTGTTAATCGCACGCATGCTATTGTCTAATTGCTGAACATAACCTGAAAATTCCTGTCCTAAAGTGAGTGGAGTGGCATCCATGAAATGCGTACGACCCGTTTTCACAATATCTTTAAAATCAACAGCTTTTGCCGCAAGGGTATCACGGAGTTTTTTCATGCCGGGCAGCGTAATTTCTACCGCCTGAGTATATGCAGCAATATGCATCGCTGTCGGAAAGGTGTCGTTCGATGATTGCGACTTGTTTACATCATCGTTAGGATGTAAAGACTTTTTCTCATCCAGCAGCAAGCCGCCCCCGATCACATGGCCGCGGTTGGCAATCACTTCATTGCAGTTCATGTTGCTCTGCGTTCCCGAACCGGTTTGCCAAATCACAAGCGGAAACTCCTCATCGAGTTTTCCGGCAAGGATTTCATCACAAGCTTTTTCGATCAGGTTCATTTTGTCGGCATTCAATACCCCAAGCTCATGATTAGCTTGTGCAGCGGCTTTTTTCAGGTGAGCAAAAGCATAGATAATTTCTTTGGGCATGCTGGCTTCCGGACCAATACGAAAATTGTTTCTCGAACGCTCGGTTTGAGCACCCCAATAGCGGTGAGCCGGAACTTTCACTTCGCCCATAGTGTCATGTTCTATTCTGTATTCCATGTATGATGATTTTTAAGGATTTGTCTTTTCTATTCTGAGTCCAACACCCACAATGTGTTTGAGTTCTCGCTCCCGCATAGCTTGCTCAAGTACAAAAACATACTTACCCACTTGCGGAAAGCGTTGACCTTTTTTAAACAAAATCTGATGATCACGAATATTGCCGGTACCACTTCCAAACCACTTCCCTTCTTTGTTTTGCAACATGCATTCTAATGTATCTCTACGACGCTGTCCATCAGGGAAATCGGTATCAATAAAGAAGAAGATATTTCGGAAGGCATATTCGTTGCGATGCCTGAGGTTGATGTAAAAATTACACGGCATGAGCGTGTCCTCAATATTGACGTCGAACGCAATCCTGTTTTCAGTAAGCCATACCTCATCAGGAATATTGGTGGTTTGGTCAAATATTCTGTCTTTGTCGCACGACACTAAGAAGAATGAGAACATCAAAAGAATGAGGAAGGTCTTATGCATTGCTTTACGCTGAGGGTTTTGGCTTGTGTTTTTTCTTTTTCTTCTTCTTCTTTTTTTGATCGAAACGGGTCAGGCTATCTTGACCCACTACATTCTCGTAATCGGGCGTTTTTTCCACAGCCACTTTCTCTTCAAACGCTTTGAGATCGGCAGGCTTTTCACCCTTCTTATTTAGCTCCTGAATGAACTTTACGCGTGTTACATCCAAAGCAATAAGGTTGGATGGTTCGTGTGCATAAGTGTACCAAATCTGACGCTTGAAGATGTCTGTTTTCTGATGATAGGCTTTCCCCTTTTCTGTTTCCAGAGGAATATTGGTGTCGGGAAAGTCTTTAAGTGCATCGAGGTAGCTGTCCAGTTCATAGTTGAGACAACACTTCAATTTACCGCACTGTCCGGCGAGCTTCTGCGGATTGAGCGAGAGCTGCTGATAGCGTGCCGCGCTGGTGTTGACCGAACGAAAATCTTTTAGCCAAGTGGAGCAGCAAAGCTCCCGACCACAGGAGCCAATGCCTCCCAATCGGGCCGCTTCCTGGCGCGCACCGATTTGTCGCATTTCTATTCTCACCCTAAACTCTTCGGCCATGATTTTAATCAACTCGCGAAAGTCAACACGATCGTCGGCAGTGTAGTAAAAAGTGGCTTTGGAGCCATCGCCCTGAAACTCTACATCGCTGATCTTCATCACCAGTTTAAGTTCCAGCGCCATGGCGCGTGAACGCATCATCACCGATTGTTCTCTTTCGATGGCTTTTTGCCATTTGTCAATATCGTTTTGGCGCGCGATGCGATACACTGCTTTAAATTGCTCCTTTTCGCTGATATTGCTCTTTTTGAGTTGGAGTCTCACCAATTCGCCTGTGATAGAAACAACGCCGATATCATGACCTGGGGAAGCTTCTACCGCTACCATATCGCCTACTTTGAGCTGCAATCCTGATGCATTGCGGTAATATTCCTTTCGGCTGTTTTTAAACCGAATCTCCACCACATCAAAAGGTTTTTCACTTCCCGGCAGTTTAACATCAGCGAGCCAGTCAAAAACATTCAGTTTATTACATCCACCTGTCCCGCACGAGCCATTATTGTTACATCCCAAAGGCACATTGCTGTTGCCTCTATTAGATGAGCATGTTGTACATCCCATAGCTAAACTTATTCGTTTGCTTTTACAGCTGATGAATTGTTTCAATCAGCAATTCGCAAAAGTCAGAAATTTTGAGATAACATCATGACCTAAAAAGATAAAAAGATTAAACCCAAATTACGCATAAAAAAATGTGTAATCGACAAAGTGTTAGTAATCAATTCCAAAGGATTGGAATTGAAAC